>NZ_JAGGOZ010000042.1:0-55468 GCF_018614075.1 Streptomyces sp. ISL-94
CCGCCGCCGCCCCCGCCGCCGAGGCGGAGGAGCCGGCCGCCGCGGCCCGCCAGCCCGTCCTGGTCGGCTACGGGGTCTCCACCGCCTCCACCAAGCGCCGCCCGCGCAAGGCGGCCGCGGGCGCGCCCGCGCGGAACGGCAGCGCCCCGGCTCCTGCTGCGGCGGCGGCTCCGGCTGCTCCCGCGCCGGCCGCCGTCCCGGCGCAGCCGGCCGGCGAGCGGCCCCTGGCCAAGCCGCCGGTGCGCAAGCTGGCCAAGGACCTCGGGATCGACCTGGCCTCGGTGGTGCCCACCGGCGGCGGCGGCGTCGTGACCCGCGAGGACGTCCACGCGGCGGCCGCCGCGGCCGTCGCCCCGCAGGCCGAGGCCCCCGCGCCCGCCCCCACCCCTGCGGC
Source organism: Streptomyces sp. ISL-94 (assembly GCF_018614075.1). GTDB lineage: Bacteria > Actinomycetota > Actinomycetes > Streptomycetales > Streptomycetaceae > Streptomyces. Next base: position 395 of record NZ_JAGGOZ010000042.1, read on the forward strand.
CGCGCCGGCTCCGGCCGTGCAGGTCGCGCAGTCCGCGCGGGAGACCCGTATCCCGGTCAAGGGCGTCCGCAAGGTCACCGCCCAGGCCATGGTCGGTTCCGCCTTCACCGCACCGCACGTCACCGAGTTCATCACCTTCGACGTGACCCGGACGATGAAGCTGGTCCAGGAGCTCAAGGCCGACCCGGACCTGGCGGGGCTGCGCATCAACCCGCTGCTCCTCATCGCCAAGGCCGTCCTCGTGGCGATCCGCCGCAACCCGGACGTCAACGCGTCCTGGGACGAGGCGGCCCAGGAGATCGTGCTCAAGCACTACGTCAACCTGGGTATCGCGGCGGCCACCCCCCGCGGCCTGATCGTCCCGAACATCAAGGACGCCCACGCCAAGACGCTCGGCGAGCTGTCGACGGCCCTGTCCGACCTGGTCGCCACGGCCCGCGACGGCAAGACCTCCCCGGCCGACATGCAGAACGGCACCATCACCATCACCAACGTCGGCGTTTTCGGCGTCGACACCGGTACGCCCATCCTGAACCCCGGCGAGTCCGCGATCCTCGCGGTCGGTGCGATCAAGCTCCAGCCGTGGGTCCACAAGGGCAAGGTGAAGCCGCGACAGGTCACCACCCTGGCCCTGTCGTTCGACCACCGGCTCATCGACGGCGAGCTCGGCTCCCGTTTCCTGGCCGACGTCGCAGCGGTCCTGGAACACCCCCGCCGCCTCGTCACCTGGTCGTAGCGGACGAAGCAATCCCGAGGGCCGGTCTCCCCCACGGAGACCGGCCATCGGTCGTCCGGCGAGATCGTGGACGGCCGGGCCTGGCGCTGATCCGGTGAAATCGCTGGCCACGGGGACGGCCCCGTGTGACCATCCCCGGATGATTTTTCGCGCTGCCACCGCAGACCCCGCAGACATCCACCGCGCCCTCGCCTACCCGGCCGACGGCCCCGTCGCCGCCCTGACCGCCGAGCAGATCCGTGAGGAGCTCGCCGACAACCAGTTCCGGGCCGAGTGGATCTGGTTCGCCGAGGACGAGGACGGGCAGATCCTGGCCCGCGCCCTGTGGTGGGGCCGCGCCGACAGCGAGCGGCCCATCGCGCTCGACTGTCTCCAAGTGCGGTCCTCGATGGCCGATCCGGCCGCCGTGGCCGCCGGGCTGCTCGCGGCCGGGCACGCCGCCTTCGGGAATCTCCCGATCTACAACATCTCGCTGCCCCGCGGCTGGCGGACCGACCCGGAGCTCGCCGCGGCGGTCGCCTGGCGGCAGGAGGCCGCGTACAAGACCGGCCTCACGCGTGAGATCGAGCGGCTGCGCTACGAGTGGACCCCGGAGGCCGGGACCACCGAGCCCACCGGCCGGCTGGTCTTCCGGGAGGGCACCGACGAGGAGTTCCTGGACGCCTTCGTACGCCTGTCGGCCGGCAGCCTCGATCTGCACACGCAGACCGAGCTCCAGTCGATGGACGCGGAGCAGCTGGCCCGCGAGGACATCGAGTTCTACCTCGACTGCCCCGGCGAGCGCTCCTGGTGGCGCCTGGCCCACCTGCCGGACGGCACCCTGGCGGGCATGGCGATCCCCTCGGCGACCCCGTACCACCGCAACGTCGGCTACCTGGGCGTCGTACCGGAGCAGCGCGGCCAGGGCCTGATCGACGAGATCCTGGGCGAGATCACCCGCTTCCACGCGGGCGAGGGCGCCGAGCGGATCACCGCGACCACGGACACCGTCAACGCCCCGATGGCCGCCGCCTTCGACCGTGCCGGGTACGAAGTGACGGAGATCCGCCTGGTGTTGGAGGAACCGTCCGGGGTCTGAGGAGCGTTCTTTCCCTGGGGCACTGTTCGCACGGGAGGGGAACAGCCAATGGAATTGACGGAAGAAATCGCGGCATACCGGGATGGCAGGGGTGAACCCGGCCGTCTGGTGGGCGAGTTCCGGCGGGCGGTGCTGCTCGCCCCGCTCGCGAACGGGGCCGACGGAGGCCTGATGTCCGCCGTCCAGGGAGGTATCCGCTGGCTGTACGCCTTCACGGACGAGGCGGCCCTCGCCCGCTTCGCGCAGGCGCGCGGCGCCGGGGACCGGGAGTGGGAGTACCTCTCGGTCCTCGGCGCGCGACTGGTCGACGCGATGGTCCCGATGATCGACGGTCCGGCCGGGGTCGCGGTGAACGTGGCCGACGAGGACGGCTCGATGCTCTTCCCGCCGGTCGTGGGCATCGTGCCCGAGGCCTGCGCCGTCGACCGTACGGACGCTGCCTGATGGCGGGCGACGGGGACCTGGAGCTCGCGCCGGCAGCGGTCGCGGGCATCCAGAAGGGCCTGCGCGCGGCCATCGCGGAGCTGCGCGAGTCCTCGGACGCGGCGGGCGCCTCCCAGGGCGCCGGTTTCAGCGACCTGTCCATGACCGGCATGGAGGCCGGACACATGGGCCTTGCCGCCGACTTCGAGGACTTCTGCGAGCGCTGGGAGTGGGGCGTGCGCAGCCTCGTGCAGAACGCGAGCACCCTCGCGCGCTCCCTCGGCATCGCCGCCGGCACGGTGTGGGAGGAGGACCAGTACGTCCAGGGCGCGTTCAAGGTCGTGGTGAACGCCGGGTACGGCAATCCGCACGCGACCGAGGACGAGATCGAGCAGAAGGCCTGGGGCGACATCTTCCGGGCCGACGTCTACAAGCCGGACTACAGCGCGGAGTCCTTCGAGAAGAGCGCCGAGGACATCAAGCAGACCTGGTCGGACACCAAGGACAAGGTGACCTCGACGGGGAAGATCGGTTCGCTGAAGGATCTGCTGGACCAGGCCGACGGGGGTGAGGGCTGATGGGGTGGCGGGACTTCGTACCGGACTCGGTGGAGGACCTGGCCGAGGACGCGACCGAAAAGGTCGGCGATGCGATCGAGTGGGCCGGCGACAAGACGGCCGACCTCGCCGAGGAGGTCGGCCTGGACGACGCGGGCGACTGGATCCGCGACAAGAGCCGCTCGGCCGCCAACCAGCTGGGCGCGGACGTGGCGGAGCTGGAGCTCGGGCAGACCGAGGACCCGAAGAAGCTGGTCTACGGCAGCGTCTCGAAGATCCGCGCGCAGGTCTCGCACCTGAGTGACTTCGAGCTCTCCTTCACACTCGTCGGAAACGGCATCAAGGCCCTGCAGGGCGACGGCCTGAAGGGCAAGTCTGCGGACGCCTTCCGGGAGTCCATAGCGAAGGAGCCGCCGCGCTGGTTCAAGGCGGCCGAGGCCTTCGGCAAGGCCGCCGACGCGATGAACCGGTTCGCGGACACCGTGGAGTGGGCGCAGGGCAGGGCGAAGGAGGCCCTGGAGGACTACAACAAGGCGAAGAAGGCCTCCAACGACGCGCGCGACGCCTACAACAAGCAGGTCGACACCTACAACGACGCGGTGAAGGCGAAGCAGGAGCACCTGCCGCCCCGACCGGCCGACGATTTCAACGACCCGGGCAAGCTGATGGCTGCCGCCGCGCAGGACAAGCTCGACAATGCCCGCAAGCAGCGCAACGAGGTCGCCGAGACGGCCCGTGCGGCGGTCCGCGCGGCCCGTGACGCGGCCCCGCCGAAGCCCTCGTACGCCGAGCAGCTCGAAGACGGACTGGACTACCTGGAGCTGGCCAAGACGCATCTGGCGGGCGGAGTCCTCAAGGGCGCGGCCGGCATCGTCAACTTCGCCCGCGCGCTCAACCCGACCGACCCGTACAACCTGACCCACCCGGCCGAGTACCTGACGAACCTGAACTCGACGGCCGCCGGGCTGGTCACCATGGCCAACGACCCGTGGGGCGCGGGCAAGCAGATGCTCGACGAGTTCATGAAGGACCCGTCCGAGGGCGTCGGCAAGATGCTCCCCGAGCTCATCGGATCCAAGGGCCTGGGGGCGCTGAAGAAGGGCGGCTCGGTCGCCAAGCACCTGGACGACCTGGACGGCCCGGGCCGCAAGGGCACCGACAAGCACGGCCCGCACCACGGCGAGCGGTCCGACGCGGACAAGGCCAGCGAGGGCACGGACCCCGTCGACCTCGCCACCGGCCGGATGTACCTCCCGCAGACGGACGTGGTCCTCCCGGGCATCTTCCCCTTCGCGTTCCGGCGCCGTGCGGAGTCCGGCTACCGGGCGGGCCGCTGGTTCGGCCCGACCTGGTCCTCCACGATCGACCAGCACCTGGAGATCGACGCCAAGGGCGTCGTCCTGGTCTCCGAGGACGGTCTCTTCGTCGGCTATCCGCATCCCGCGCCCGGCGTGCCGGTCCTGCCGGTGTCCGCGTCGGGTCCGCGCCACCCGCTGGAGCGCACCCCGGACGGCGACTGGACGCTGACCGACGCCCTGACGGGCGAGGTCCGCCGCTTCACCCCGCCGGCGGACGGCGCCGAGGACGGCATCGCGCCGATCGCGCAGCTGGAGGACCGCAACGGAAACCTCGTCGTCTTCGAGTACGACGAGCACGGTACGCCGCTGGGCATCGCCCACTCCGGCGGCTACCGGCTCCGCTTCGAGACCGACGGCGGCCGGATCACCGCCCTGCACCTGGCCGGCGGCCCGCGCGTCCTCGCGTACGGCTACACCGACGGGAACCTGACCGAGGTCACCAACTCCTCCGGTCTGCCGCTGCGGTTCACCTACGACGACCGCGAGCGCATCACCGCCTGGACCGATACGAACGACCGACGCTACGAGTACGCCTACGACGACCTCGACCGGTGCGTCGCGGAGGCCGGCGAGGCGGGCCACATCGCCCTGACCTTCCGCTACGACGAGGCGGACCCGCAGACCGGCCACCGCGTGACGCGGATGACCACCGCCGCCGGGCACACCCGCAGCTACCTGATCGACGACCGGTACCGGGTGGTGGCCGAGACCGACCCGCTCGGCGCGGTCACCCGGTACGAGTACGACAGCCGGGGCCGCCAGATCGCGCAGACCGATCCGCTCGGCCACACCACCCGCAGGACCTATGACGACGCGGGCCGCCTGGTCTCCTACGTCCGGCCCGACGGCCGGGAGGCACGAGCCGAGTACAACGAGCTCGGCAAGCCGGTCAGGATCGTCGCCGTGGACGGCACGGTCGTCCGGCAGACCTTCGACGAGCGCGGAAACCGCACCTCGGTCAGCCGCCCCGACGGGACGGTCACCCACTTCGGCCACGACGAGCGCGGCCACCTCACCACCGTCACCGACCCCCTGGGCGCGGTCACCCGGGTCCGCACCGACCGGGCCGGGCTGCCGCTCGCCGTCACCGACCGGCTCGGCGCCACCACCACGTACGAGCGGGACGCCTTCGGGCGGACCACGGCGGTCACCGACCCTCTGGGCGCGGTCACCCGCATGGAGTGGACGGTCGAGGGCAAGCCGCTGCTCCGGACCGCCCCGGACGGGGGCCGGCGGTCGTGGACGTACGACGGCGAGGGCAACTGCCTGACCCGTACGGACGGTCCCGACGGCAGGGCGGTGCGCTTCGAGTACACCCACTTCGACCTGCTCGCCGCCCGGACCGACGCGGACGGCACGCGCCACGAGTACACGTACGACGCCGAGCTGCGGCTGACCGAGGTCCGTAACCCGCAGGGCCTGACCTGGGAGTACGCGTACGACCCGGCGGGCCGGCTGATCCTGGAGACCGACTTCGACGGCCGTGCGCTCGGCTACGACCACGACGCGGCGGGCCGGCTCGTCGCCCGCACCGACGCTCTCGGGCAGCGGATCATGTACGAGCGCGATGCCCTGGGGCACACCGTCCGCAAGGACGCGGGCGGCACGGTGACGACGTACGAGTACGACGTCTTCGACCGGCTCGCCTTCGCGCAGTGCGGGGACAGCGTGCTGACCCGGCTGCGCGACCGGGCGGGCCGGCTCCTCCAGGAGACGGTCGACGGCCGCACCCTCGCCTACACCTACGACGCCGTGGGCCGCCGCACCGGCCGGACCACCCCGACGGGTGCCGTCGCCGCCTGGGCCTACGACGCGGCGGGCCGCCACGACGCCCTGACCACCTCCGGCCGGAGGATCGGGTTCACGCACGACGCGGCGGGCCAGGAGCTCAGCCGCACCTACGGAGAGGCCGTCACCCTCGACCAGGCGTGGGACGAGGCCGGCCGGCTGGTGGAGCAGCGGCTCACGGGCACCGGGCCCGGCGTGGTGCAGCGCCGCGGGTACTCCTACCGGTCCGACGGGCTCCTGACCGGCATCGACGATGTGCTGGCCGGCCCGCGCAGCTTCGATCTCGACCCGCGGGGCCGGGTGACGGCGGTGCACGCCGAGAACTGGACCGAGCGCTACGCGTACGACGAGGCGGGCAACCAGAGCTCCGCGTCCTGGCCCGGCTCCCATCCCGGCGGCCAGGACGCCACCGGACCGCGCACCTACGAGGGCACCCGGCTGATCGGCGCCGGCCGGGTCCGCCACGAGTACGACGCCCTCGGCCGGGTCGTCCTGCGCCAGAAGGCGCGGCTCTCGCGCAAGCCCGACACGTGGCGCTACGAGTGGGACGCCGAGGACCGGATCACGGCCGTCACCACCCCGGACGGGACGCGCTGGCGGTACGCGTACGACCCGCTGGGACGGCGTACGGCCAAGGAACGGATGACGCCGGACGGGCTGGAGGTGGCCGAGCGCACCGTCTTCACCTGGGACGGCAACGTGCTGTGCGAGCAGACCGGCACCACGGCCGGGGACGACCGCGGGATCGCCGTGACCTGGGACCACCGCGGCCTGCAACCGCTCGCGCAGACCGAGCGGATCCTGACGGCCGACCAGGAGGTGGTGGACGAGCGGTTCTACGCCATCGTCACCGACCTGGTGGGCGCGCCCACCGAACTCGTCGACGAGCACGGCGAACTGGCCTGGCGCAGCCGCTCGACGCTGTGGGGCTCCACGGCCTGGAACCGGGACGCCACGGCGTACACGCCGCTGCGCTTCCCCGGCCAGTACTTCGACGCCGAATCGGGCCTGCACCACAACTACTTCCGCACCTACGACCCCGAGACCGCCCGCTATCTGAGCCCGGACCCGCTGGGCCTTGCGGCGGCCCCCAACCCGGTGGCGTACGTCGCCAATCCCCACCGGTGGTGCGACCCCTTCGGGCTGGCCCCCTACTCGGACAGCACCCGGGCGGCGCAGGGCGTCGACCACCAGCTCAACGAGGCGGAGAGCGGCAAGTCGAACCACTACCTGGAGGGCATCGGCGGCGACGAGGTGAAACTGGAGAAGTACCTGCGCGGCCACCTGCAATCGCCGGCCAACTACGTCGACGCGGAATCGGGCGCGCGGATCATCATCGACCGCAGCCTCGACCCGTCCAGGCCGGTGGCCATCATCCGCCAGGACCATATGATCCACGCATACCACATCGATCCCGAGGACCTCTCCAACTACATCACTCCGCGGGACGGCAAGGACACGGCGAAGTGGCGGACCCCGAATGCGGACGAAGTGAATGAGTAGCCCCGGACCCACACCCCGGAACCCGGCGCCCGGCTGGCCGGGCTACCGCGCCGAGCCGTCCTACGACCCCGGCCAGAGCCGGGTCTTCCCGGCCCCGGTACCGGCGGGCCTGCGGGCCCTCGGGGACGAGGTCCGGGCGGCCGACTGGCCGGTGCGGCTCGCCTTCCGCGGTTCCCGGATCGCGCTGCTCGACACCCTCTGCCGCTGGCAGACCCTGCGCGCGCTGGCCTACGTACACCTGCTCGCCGCCCGCACGGCCGACGAGCGGCTGGTGGCCGACCTGAGGGTGGTCCCCGGCCCGGACACGGCCGGCGATCCGGGCCTGCCCGAGCTGCTGGCGCGGCTGGAGCGGGCCGCCACGGACCTCCCGGCGGACCTGCTGGACGCGGTCGTCTGCGACAGCGGCGGGCTGCTCGCGGACAACCGGTTCGCGGCGTCGGTGCTGGCCGCCGGGCTCACCGCCGATTCCCGCCCGGTGGACGGGGACGAGGCGGTCTCCCGCGCCGTGGTGCTCACCAGCTACTGGTACGAGGTCCCCGGGCAGCGCGGCGCACTGGCCCTGGCGTGGAGCGCGAACCTGTTCGTCCGCTCCTGGCTGTGGTGGTCGCAGCGGTTCGCGTACGGCGACCCGGCGGGCGGCATCGGCATCACCAGCGACCCGCGCCCGGCCCGCCCTGCGGCGTCCGCCCTCCCGGACTGGGCGGCGCCCCTGCTCGACCGCGTCGCGCGGGGTGACGGGTAACCTCCTGCTCTGGGAAGGGGGTTGGGGTGCCCATCGCCGAACTGCAGGTGTACTCCGTCGAGGAGGCCGACGTGACGGGCGGCGTGTGCGTGGTGCGGTGCATCGGCGGGGTGGCGCGCGCCGGGCAGGTCTACGCGGCGGGGGAGCTGCGGCTCGGGCTGCGCCGCATCGAGCGCTACGGGCGCAGCGTCGGCTTCTTCGATGCCGGGCACGTGGCGAAGGTGCACCTCACGGGCGCCGTGGTCGCCCTGCTCACCCGCGGCCAGGTGCTGACCTCCGTACCGCCCGACGGGCACTCCCTGCAGGAGCTGGAGGACTGGCTGGCCACCGACCCGCCGCTGGCGGACGAGCCGCATCCGCGGACCCTGCGCGTCCTGGCCGACGCGCGGATGCGGGACGACGGGCTGCCGGACGCGATCCGCCTGCGCTGGGGCCGGGTCGCGGTGGCCGCGACGCACCGCTGCGCGGCGGCGGAGGGCACGTCCGGGCTGGCCTGGTGGGCCGAACTGGCCTCCGCGCGCGGGTACATGATCCGGACCTTCGGCCCGGAGCGCGGCGGCGACCCGGCCGCCCTGTGCCGGGAGGTGCTGGACCTGTTCGACCTGACCCCGTCGCAGGCCGCGGCGCAGGCCCGCACCTGGCGCGACCTCCCGCCACCCCGGATCCTGCACCTGCGCCGGATCAAGACCCTGATCGCCCGCCTCGCCTTCGTACGCTCCTGCCTCCAGGACACCGACCCCCTGGCGGAGGCGGTCGACGCCTGGTCGGAGGTGCGGCCGCACCTGCCGTAGGGAGGCGGGTGGGGGTGAACCACCGAACTCCGCGGGCTGCCGCTGGGGTTGCAGGTGGAGAGGACGGCGGGGTGCGGGGTGTCGAGCAGCCCTCGTACGGTGTCGTCCAGCGCAACAGCCGTGCCGACCAGGCTGGTTGCCGGTGGCGGTCAGCTGTTCGTCCGGGTCTCCCAGCTGAGCCTTTCGCCGCACGACTCCGCGAACCTGATCGACGCCATCAACAAAGGTATGTAAGCCCATGAGCGAGTTCGAGTTCGTGAAGTCCAGCTACAGCGGCGACCAGGCCAACTCTGAGTGCGTGGAGGTGGCGACCAACGTCCCCGGCACGGTCGCGGTCCGGGACAGCAAGCGGACAGCCGGGCCGGTCATCCGGGTCACCGACGCCGCCTGGGAGGCCTTCGCGGGGGCCCAGTAAGCGCCGAGCACTCTCTAGGCGGGGCTTTCTGCGGTCTCCGGCCGGTTTCCCGTTGTGTTCCGGATGTTCGGCACGGTCTTCGGGTACGCCACCCACTCCCTTGACGGGCGGAACCTGGGGGAAGTCGCCGTGGTCGGCCCCGTGACTCCTGGTGTCGAGTGGGGCCGGTTGTGGCAGATGGCCCGCACCATGTGCCGTCCGCACACGGGGGACGACGAACGCGCCCGCTGGATCACGGCGCAGGCAAACCGCTCGTTCATCTGCGGTAGCGATGTCGTCGTGAGGTTTCCCCAGGGGACGTGGAAGCTGGCGCGCGGCAAGCGGGCCGATCTCGGCGGGTACTGCAACCGTGACCACCTCTGGACCGGGGCCCTGACCGTGGAGGAAGCAACCCCTGACCAGATAGCTGCGTACGCGCCGATCTACACGGCGTAGCCAGGGGCGTCCCCGGCCGGCCGGGGCTGTGACCTGACGCCGTTCCTGGTGGCAGCCTCGGAGACCAAGCCCGGCGCCACGCTCGTCGCCCTCCTCACCGCGCTCGGCCTGCCGCTCCCGCCCCTCCCCGTCCCGATGCCCGTCCCGCTCCCCGGGTCCTGACGGCGAGCGCCGCCTCCAGCCGTGCCACGTCCTCGGCGTCCTTCGGACGCCGGGGGCGGCCCGGTACCCACACCGGCATCATCCGCTTGATCTCGATCTGTGCCGCCGGGGACACCACGGGGCACTCCAGCCGGCCCAGGCGACCGAGGACGACCGGCTCCAGCATTCCGCCCGGCCACGGAGTCCCCGCCCACGGGCCGCCCGCCACCACGACCCGGCCCGCCGGATCCCGTGTGACCAGCGCGAAGCTCAGGTCCTCGCCGTCGCGCGCGAGGTCCAGCTGCTGGTCGTCCGCACGCTGGACCTCGTATCCGCGTGTCATGAGCAGCTCCGTGAGCCGCTCCGTGTCCCGTGACCACGCGAACCAGTCCACGTCCTCGTGGTCCCGCGTCGGCCCGCCGCCGAGCCAGAAGTCCATGGCCCAGCCGCCCCGCAGCCACACCTCCACGCCCAGGCCGAGTGCCTCCTCGATCGCCGCCAACTGCCGTTCCGTACGCGCCTCGTCCATCACCGCACCCTACGAGCCCCCCGTGCGCCCGCGCGACCGCGCGGACCCCCTTGACCGCTACCGGGGGCAGGGAGACGCTCCCGGGGTTCGGATCCGAACGGGTGCAGCTGGGGGGCCGCCATGCCGGAGGAGTCTGTCCAGACGGTGGGGGAGTTGCGGGCGCAGCTCGTGGCGCGGGGGGCGCGGTGGTCGGTCATCGAGCACCTGGCCGGCGAGGAGCCCGTGCCGCGGCCCTCGCTCGGCCTGGAGCCCGGGGCGAACCTGACGCCCGCCGAGGCGGTGCGGGACGTCGATCTGCGGGTGCTCATCGGGCGGGAGAGCGCCAATCCGCACCTGACCCGGCGCAGGGCCGCGCACGGGCTCCTGCCCGGCGGGCCGACCGCCGGCGCGCCCCGCCCCACGGCCGTGGACTGGCGCAGCCGCTGGGGATGGCCCTGGATCACCAAGGTCAAGGACCAGAACCCGTGTGCTTCCTGCTGGGCCTTCGGGGCCGCCGGGCTGGTGGAGTCCATGGCCCGCATAGAGCACGCCGTGTGGGCGAAGCGGTCCGAGGGGGACGTGCACGACGGCATGCGGTTCACCTGCGGGCAGGGCTCCGATCCCGAGACGGCCCTGGACTGGATCAAGACCAACGGCGGGCTCGCCGACCCGGACTGCCGGCCGTACAGCACCCCGCCCGCCGGTCTGCCCGCCGCCCGCCGCGACGCCTGGCGCGCCGAGTACACGCCCAGCTGGGACCGCTCCGGCCGGACCGTCCGGATCACCGACTACGTCCGGCTCGGCGACGTCGAGCAGCAGAAGGTCTGGCTGGACACGGTCGGCCCGCTCACCGCCTGCTTCGACGTCTACGACGACTTCTTCGGCCTGGGCTCCGGGGTCTACCACCGCACCAGCGACCATCTCGCGGGCAGCCACTGCGTGTTGATCGTCGGATACGACGACGCGGCCGGCTGCTGGCTGTTCAAGAACTCCTGGGGGACGGGCTACCACGTCGGCGGCTACGGCCGGATCGCCTACGGCGAGGTCGACATCGACTACTGGGCCAAGTGCGGCCTGCGCGGCACGAACATCGACCCGTGGAGCAAGCGCCGCCTCCACACCGGGAACATCTACGAGAGCGGCAACGGCCGCGCCCACCGCAACTTCGAGCTGCTCGCGGCCGGCGGCGCGGGCCGCCTCCAGCACTGGTGGCGCGAGGGCGACGCCCCCTTCGCGTGGGCCCGCGCGGGCACCTTCGCGAACGACGCCTCGGGCCAGCCCGCCTTCACCGGGACCACGTACAACCGGAACATGGAGTCCCTGCACGTGACCACCGGCGGCCGGCTGCGCCACTGGTACTTCGAGCAGTCCGTGCGCGTCTGGCGGGACGGCGGCGCCTTCGGCCCGGGTGACGCGGCCGTCGGCTCGACCCCGGCGTTCATCCAGAGCGACTACGGCAAGCCGGGCAACTTCGAGGTGGTCGTCCGGACCGCCGACGGCCGCCTGAACCACTGGTGGCGGATCAACGGCGCCCCCTGGACCTGGAACGACGGCGGCCGCTTCGCCTCCGGCATCGCCCACTACGGCCCCGCCCTCGTCCAGACCCGCGGCCGCCACCTCGACCTCGTCGCCGCCCGCACCGACGGCCGGATGCAGCTGTGGTGGCGCGACGACGCGAACGGCTTCGCCTGGTGCCCCGGCGAGGTCTTCGGCAGCGGCACGGCAGCCATCTCCGCGCCCTGCCTGATCGAGGGGCAGTACGGGGCCGCGGACGAGGACACCGCCGGGAACTACGAGCTGTGCGTGGCCGTGGCGGGCGGGCGCGTCGAGCACTGGTGGCGCGGCAACGCGGGCGGCGCGGCCTGGAGCCGCAGCGCCGTCTTCGGACACGACGTCCTGTCCGTCACCGGGATGCTCCAGGGCAGCTTCGGGTTCAACCTGGAAGTTGTCGTCCTGCGCACGGACCGCCGGCTCCAGCACTACTGGCGGGACTGCGGGGGCTGGCACGAGGGGGCGGTGATCGGCCCCGCCTGAGAGGAGCGCGGTGGAGGTTCGGAAGGTGGTCCTGGGCCCCGGTGAACCGTACGAGCTGCGGCTCACCGGGCGCGGGGCGCGCGGCTACGTGTGGACCTGGCAGGTCACGGGTGACGCGGACGCGGTGGAGGTCGCCGAGCGGGCGCCCGCGCCGGAACCGGTGCCGCCGGGCGCGACGGTCGACCGGCTCTACGTCGTCCGCGGCCGGGCGCCGGGCGGGCGGGCCGGGATCCGCTTCGCGCAGGTCCGGCCGCCCTACCCGCAGGAGGCCCCGTACGACGAGTTCGTGCTCGATGTGACCGTGACCTGAACGCTGCCTGGCGCAGCCGGGTTCTGGAGTCTTGGATGCTGAGACGGGATACGGGTGTATCTGGCATGTATCTATGCTGTACGCATGCAAGCCCCAGCCCCTTCCCCCGCATCCGTGCACGCCGCACCCGCACCCGCACCCGCACCCGCACCCGCCGCCGACCGCGTCTACCGGCACATCAAGCAGGGCGTCCTCGACCGCCGCTACGAGGGCGGCACACTCCTCACCGAGGGCGAGGTCGCCGAGGCGGTGGGCGTTTCACGCACCCCGGTGCGCGAGGCACTGCTGCGCCTGGAGACGGAGGGCCTGATCCGGCTCTACCCCAAGAAGGGCGCGCTGGTGCTGCCCGTGTCGGCGCAGGAGATCGCGGACGTCGTCGAGACCCGGCTGCTGGTGGAGGAGTTCACCGTACGGCGGGCCGTCCCGGCGCCGGCCGCGCTGCTCGGGCGCCTGGAGGAGCTGCTGCGGGCGCAGGAGCGGCACGCGGACAGCGGCGACCTGGCGGCCTTCGCGGTCGAGGACCGCTGCTTCCACGCCGAGATCGTCCGGCACGCCGGCAACCAGATCCTCTCCCGCCTGTACGACCAGCTGCGCGACCGGCAGCTGCGGATGGGCGTCGCGGTGATGCACGCCCACCCGGACCGGGTCGCGCAGAACCTCGTCGAGCACCGCGAGATCCTGGCCGCACTGCGCGCGGGCGACGCCGACCGCGCGGCGGCGAGCGTACGGGCGCACCTGGGCCGGGTCGGCACCCTGATGCGCGGTGACGCCCGATGAGCACGAGCGCCGTCGACCCCGCGGGCGCCCGGAGCGCGCTCGACCCCGCGGGCGCCCGGAGCGCGCTCGACCCCGCGGGCGCCCGGAGCGCGCTCGACCCTCCCGGCGGCCGCAAGGCCGTCGCCGTCTGGTGCATCGGCGTCGCCGTCTACTTCGTCGCCGTGATCTTCCGTACCAGCCTGGGCGTGGCCGGACTCGACGCCGCCGACCGCTTCCACGTCAACGCCTCGGCGCTCGCCACCTTCTCGCTGCTCCAGCTGCTGGTCTACGCGGGCATGCAGATCCCCGTCGGCCTGATGGTGGACCGGCTCGGCACGAAGAAGGTGCTGACGCTCGGCGCCGTGCTCTTCACCGTCGGGCAGCTCGGCTTCGCGCTCTCGCCCTCGTACGGGACGGCGCTCGCCGCCCGGGCCCTGCTGGGCTGCGGCGACGCGATGACCTTCATCTCGGTGCTGCGGCTCGGCACCCGCTGGTTCCCGGCGCGGCGCGGGCCGCTGATGGCGCAGCTGGCCGGGCTGGTCGGCATGGCGGGCAACCTGGTCTCCACGCTGGTGCTGGCGCCCGTCCTGCACGGTGTCGGCTGGGTGCCGGCCTTCGCGGGCAGCGCGGCGGCGGGGCTGATCGTGCTGGTCCCGCTGGTGCTGTTCCTGCGGGACCACCCCGAGGGGCATGCGGCGCCGCCGGTCGCGCGGGGCGCGGGCGGGGGCTTCGTCCGCCGCCAGATCCGGGAGTCCTGGGCCGAACCGGGCACCCGGCTCGGCCTGTGGGTGCACTTCACCACGCAGTTCCCGGCGATGGTGTTCCTGCTGCTGTGGGGGATGCCGTTCCTCGTCGAGGCGCAGGGGCTGTCGCGGATCACCGCGGGCGGGCTGCTGACCCTGGTGGTCGCCTCGAACATGGCGCTCGGGCTCGGCTACGGCCAGATCGTCGGCCGCCGCCCGTCCTCCCGGATCCCGCTGGCCCTGGGCACCGTCGGCCTGACGGCGCTGCTCTGGGGCTCCGTCCTCGTCTACCCGGGAGACCGGGCGCCGATGTGGCTGCTGGTCACCCTGTGCACGGTCCTGGGCGGCTGCGGCCCGGCGTCGATGATCGGCTTCGACTTCGCCCGCCCGGCCAACCCGCCCGAACGGCAGGGCACCGCCTCCGGGATCACGAACATGGGCGGCTTCCTCGCCTCGATGACCACGCTGCTGGCGGTGGGCATCCTGCTGGACGCCACCGGCGACAACTACCGGATCGCCTTTTCGACGGTGTTCGTCCTGGAGGCGCTCGGCATCGCCCAGATCCTGCGCCTGCGGCCACTGGCCCTGGCCCGCGAGGCGTGGCGCACGCGCGTCACGATCCCCGCGCAGCAGGCGGCCGCGGGACCGGACCCTCGCGCGCGTCCCCTGCCGGAGACCGCGGGGCGCGAGGCATGCGGCCCCTCCAGCCCCGCCGGCGTTTGAGGAGCGGGTCTGGGGCGGAGTCCCAGGTCCCGGCGGAGCCGGGCTCGCCTCGCCCGGCCCTGCTCCCGCGTCACGCGGTCCCGGCGGAGTCCCAGGTCCCGGCGGAGCCGGGCTCGCCTCGCCCGGCCCTGCTCCCGCGTCACGCGGTCCCGGCGGAGCCCCAGGTCCCGGCGGAGCCGGGCTCGCCCCGGCCGGCCCCGCTCCGTGTCACGCGGTCCCGGCCCGCCTACGGCGTAACGGCAAAGTTGGCCAGGATCGCGTCCGCCAACTCCCCATCCCCCTCGACCTTCACGCGGTCGGCGACCGAAGCCGCCCGCACCCGCCCCGCCGCCAGCCGTACGTACGTCTCCCAGTCCAGCGTCAGCGAAACGGCCGGCCCCAGCGACGGCGCCTTGTCCAGGGTGCCCTTGCCCTCCGCGTCGACCCGTACCGTCCGCATGAACTCCAGCGGACCGTGCACGTCGATCACCACCGCCGAGTTCGCCGGCGCCCCCGCCCGCTTCGCGACCACCTTCGGCAGCCCCGCCAGCAGGATGTCCCGCGCGACGTACGCACCCGGCGAGTCCCAGTTCCCCGGCACCCGCAGCGCCGCCCGCAGGTCCTGCTCGTGGATCCACACGTCGAACGCCCGCAGCCGCAGCGCGTGCTCCAGCGTCACCTGGTCGCCCAGCGGCCCCCGCACCAGCGTGGCCGGATCCCGCTTCTCGTTCCGCAGCTGCCGCGAGCGGCGGATGACGGTGTACTCCAGCTCCGAGGTCATCTCCGGCGCCGTGTGGTGGCGCCGTACGTCGACCTGCACCTCCATGTACCGGCTGAACTCGTCCACCACGTGCCGCAGATCACGCGCCACGGTGTGGATCGGCCGCGGGTCGCCGAGCTGCTCGCATTCGATGCCGATGATGTGTGACACGACGTCACGGACCGACCATCCGGGGCACGGCGTCGCCCGGTTCCACTCGCCCTCCGGCAACGGGAGGACCAGCTCGGATATCGCCTCGATGGAATGGGTCCACGCGTCGGCATAGGGCTGGAGGCTGGGATGGACGGTCAACGGGACCCCTCGCGTGCTGTTCAGTGGCGCGTTCTGGAAGCTCTGGACATCGGAGACTCGGGTTCCAAAACTACGCTGCCGGTGAGCACCCCGGCAGTGCTTTCGTGTGACGATCGTAGGCCCGAGTTGACGGCTTGAATGCCAGGACGGTGGTAGTGTGCGCGCCTCGCTGATCCAAATCGCAGTGAATGAGGGCGAGTCGGTGTCTTCCCGGCGGGCCCGGGCGGCCGACCTCGTACGGGACCAAGGCGGCTCCGACCTCGTGGTCCTCCCGGAGCTGTGGACGGTCGGGGCCTTCGCCTACGAACAGTTCCAGACGGAGGCGGAACCGCTGGACGGCCCGACCTACCAGGCCATGTCCAAGGCCGCGCGCGACGCCGGCGTCTGGCTGCATGCCGGCTCGGTCGTGGAGCGCGCGGGCGACGGCTCGCTCTACAACACCGCCCTCGTCCTCTCCCCGGCGGGCGAGCTGGCCGCCACCTACCGCAAGATCCACCGCTTCGGCTTCGACCAGGGCGAGGCCGTGCTCATGTCCGCGGGCGACTCCCTGACCACGGTGGAACTGCCGGAGCAGACCCTCGGCATCGCCACCTGCTACGACCTGCGCTTCCCCGAGCTGTTCCGCGGACTGGTCGACGCCGGGGCCACCACGATGGTCGTCGCGGCCGGCTGGCCCGCTCGCCGCCGCTCGCACTGGACCCTGCTCAGCCGGGCGCGCGCCGTGGAGGAGCAGTCGTACGTCCTGGCGTGCGGGCTGGCCGGCACCCACGCGGGCGTCGAGCAGGCGGGCCACAGCCTGGTGGTGGACCCCTGGGGCGAGGTCCTGGCGGAGGCCGGCCCCGGCGAGACCGTCCTGACCGTCGACCTCGACCCGGCAAAGGTCTCCGACACCCGCACCCAGTTCCCGGCCCTCAAAGACCGCGTACTGGGCGTTCGCCCCCCGACCCGATGACCACACCCACCGCCCCCCGTCCGTAGCCTCGGCCCGCCCCGATCACGCGGTGGCCGGTTCCGTCTCGTCCACCGGAACTAAAGATCATGAACTGGTTCCGGCGCACTAGCCTGTTCCGGAACCACTGGGGGGTGGACACATGAGCGGTGACACCGGCAGTGACCTGGAGATGGATCCGGTCGCGGTCAAGAACATCACGGACGGGCTCCGCGCAGCCGTAGGTGAGCTGCGTGAGTTCGGCCAGGCAGGCCCGTCCTCTATGGGCGCCGGCTTCAGCAAGCTGGTGCTGACGGGGATGGAGGCCGGGCACGACAATGTCGCATCCGTCTTCGCGGACCTCTGCATGCGCTGGGAATGGGGTGTCCGGGGTCTCGTCATGGAAGCGAGCAAGCTGGCCGGCGATCTGAAGATCGCGGCGGGGCTGGTCTGGGAGGAAGACCAGTACCGCGGGGGCACGTTCAAGGTCGCGGCCAATGCCTTCGTGGGAAACCCCCACGCGGACGAGGACACGGTCGAGCAGCAGTCCTGGGACTCGATCGTGCGGAACCCGGTCGTGCGGGAAACTCCGGAGCAGGCCCAGCAGGCGACGGAGGACTTCGACGCGGCCTGGGCCGACGCCAAGCACAAGGTGCTGAACGAGGGCTTTGTCGGCGACCTGGTGGAGCGGAGCACCGAGTTCGCCGGGATGACGCCCGAAGAACTCGAACGGATCCGCAATCCCGACGGGGCTGAGCGCTGATGGCCGGCAAGGGGTGGCTGGAGACCGGCGCCGACCTGGTGGGCGAGGGCCTCGAATGGGCCGGAGACAAGGCGGCGGACAGTCTGGAGGGGATGGGCTGGCAGGGCGGCGCGAAGACGCTCCGCGGGGCGACGAACTCGGTCGCGAACCTGATCAGTGGCGAAGCCCACGAACTGCAGCTGGGTGAGACCGACGACCACCGTCGGCTGGTCCACGGCAGTGTGTCCGCGCTCCGCGCCACGGTCGCCCACCTGCGCGACTTCCAGAATGCCTTCGACCAGACCGGGCTGGGCCTCAAAGGCCTCGACGAGGACGGGATCACGGGCGCCTCGGCGGCCGCCTTCCGCGCCACGGCACAGAAGCAGCCCCCGCGCTGGTTCACGGCCGCGGATGCCTGCGAGACGGCCGCCGGCGCGCTGGAGCGGTACGCGGACACGGTGGAGTGGGCCCAGGGGCAGGCCCGCGAGGCCCTCGACGCGTACCGGACCGCGGTGAAGACGTCCCAGGCCGCTCACGCCGCGTATGCCAAGTGGTGCGACACCTACGAGGCCGCGGTCCGCGACCGGCAGGACCCGCTGCCGGGCCGCCCCATGGGCTTCACCGACCCCGGCGCGGACGGCATCGCGGCCGCCCGCGACAAGCTCGCCGAGGCCCGCCGCCAGCGCGACGAGGCGGCCAGGGCGGCGGTCGGCGCATTGGAGAAGGCCCGGGACGCGGCTCCGCCGATGCCTTCGCTGGCCCAGCAGCTCCAGTCCGACGCGTATGTCGAAGGCGTCAGTAAGACCCATCTGCTCGGCGGCGTCGTCAAGGGCACGGTCGGCATGGTCTCCTTCGTTCGCTCCCTCGACCCGAACGACCCGTACAACCGCGCGCACCCGGTGGAGTACGTCCAGCAGCTCAAGCTCACCGGCGTCGGCCTGATGACCACGGTGAACGACCCGGTCGCAGCCGGTTCGGCCATGCTCGACCAGTTCAAGAAGGACCCGCACGAGTTCGTCGGCAAGCTCCTGCCCGAAGCCCTGGGCTCGAAGGGCGCGGGCACCGCCAAGAGCCTGACGCGGTTGACCAGGCTGGCGGACGATCTGCCAAGCGGGCCCCGCAAGCCGACCCCCGGTGAGGAGCTGCGGGAGGCACCGCACGACAAGTCCCGCGAAGCCGACTGCAAGTCCTGCCGGGACGACCCGGTCGACATCGCGACCGGCCGGATGATCCTCCCGCAGACGGACCTCGTCCTGCCGGGCTCACTACCGCTGACATTCGGCCGAACTTTCGAGTCCTCGTACCGCTCGGGCCGCTGGTTCGGCCCCACCTGGGCTTCCACGGTCGACCAGCGCCTGGAGTTCGACGCCGAGGGCGTGGTACTGGTCCGCGAGGACGGCAGCCTGCTGGGCTATCCCCACCCTCAGGAGCCCGGCATCCCGGTGCTCCCGAGCCTCGGCCAGCGCTGGCCCCTCACCCGCGACCCGGACGGCGGCTACACGGTCACGGATCCGGAGTCCGGCCGCGTCCGCCACTTCTCCGAAGACGGCCGCCTCACCCAGCTCGACGACCGCAACGGCGCGTGGATCGCCTTCACCTACGACGAGGAGTCGGGTGCCCCGCTCGCCCTCTCCCACAGCGGCGGCTACGAGGTCCGCCTGACCTCAGCGGACGGCCGTATCACCGGCCTCGCCCTGGCCGACGGCACCCACGTACTCCGCTACGGCTACACGGACGGCCACCTCACGGAGGTCACCAACTCCTCGGGCCTCCCGCTGCGCTTCGCCTATGACGAACTGGGCCGGATCACCTCCTGGACGGACACCAACGACCGGCACTTCGACTACGTCTACGACGAGCGGCACCGGTGCATCGCCCAGTCCGGCACCAACGGCCACCTGAACGTCCGGTTCGCCTACGAAGACGGCCTCACCACCCACACCGACTCCCTGGGCCACCGCACCCAGTACGTGGTCAACGATCGGGCGCAGGTCGTCGCGGAGACGGACCCGGCCGGGGCGACCACCCGCTTCGAGCACGACGCCTACAACCGCCTCCTCTCCCGCACCGACCCGCTGGGCCGCACGGTCCGCCTCGCGTACGACGAGTCCGGCCGCCTGACGTCGGTGACCCGCCCGGACGGCCGGGTCTCGCGCGCCGAGTACAACGAGCTGGGCCTGCCGACACTGGTCGTCAACCCCGACGGCACGACGATCCGCCAGACGTACGACGCGCAGGGCAACCGCACCTCCCTGACGGACCCGTCCGGAGCCACGACCCGCTTCGGCTACGACGCCCGCGGCCACCTGGCCTCGGTGACGGACGCCCTCGGCCACACGACCACGGTCCACTGCGACCCGGCAGGCCGCCTCGTGTCGGCCACCGACCCCCTGGGTGCGACGACGACCTACACCCGAGACCCCTTCGGCCGCCCCACCGCGATCACCGACCCCCTGGGCCGCACCACCCACCTGACCTGGAGCGTCGAGGGCCGCCTCCTGCGTCGAATCAACGCCGACGGCAGCTCGGAATCGTGGACGTACGACGGCGAGGGGAACTGCCTGACCCATACGGACGAGGTGGGCGGGGTGACGGCATTCGAGTACGGCGACTTCGACCTCCTCACCGCGCGCACCGACCCCGACGGTGCCCGTTACTGCTTCACGCACGACACGGAACTCCGCCTGACCGAGGTCACCAACCCCCAAGGGTTGAACTGGCGTTACACCTACGACGTGGCGGGCCGGCTAGCCGCGGAGACGGACTTCGACGCGCGCACCATCACCTACGACTACGACGCGTCGGGCTCACTCATCTCCCGCGCCAACGCCCTGGGCGAGGCGGTCGCCTACGCCCGCAACGCCCTCGGCCAGGTCATAGCCAAAACGACGTCGGCTGGTACGACCACGTACACGTACGACGCCTGCGACCGTCCGGCAGCGGTGTCCTCTCTCGACTCCACCATCACCTGGCGACGCGACGAGGCCGGCACCGTCCTCTCGGAGACGGTCGACGGCCGCACCCTCACCTTCGCCTACGACGTGATGGGCCGTAGGACCACCCGTACCACCCCGACCGGCGCCGTCTCCCACTGGACGTACGACGCAGCCGGCCACCGCACCGCACTCACCACCGCGGGCCGCACGCTCACCTTCGAGCGCGACGCCGCGGGCCAGGAACTGACCCGCACGCTGGGCGCAAGCCTCTCCCTCACCCAGGAGTACGACCTCTCCGGCCGCCTGACCGCACAGACGGTCATCGGCCAGGACGGCCGTACGCTACAGCGCCGCGGCTATAGCTACCGAGCCGACGGCTGCCTCACCGGCATCGACGACTCCCTCATAGGCCCCCGCACGTTCACCCTCGACGCGGCAACCCGCGTCACCGCAGTCGAAGCCCCTCGCTGGTCAGAGCGGTACGCCTACGACGAGGCCGGCAACCAGACCCATGCCACCTGGCCGGAGCGCCACCCGGGCACGGAAGCCCAGGGCGGGCGCACCTACACCGGCACCCGCATCACCCGCGCCGGCGCGATCCGGTACGAGCACGACGCCCTCGGCCGCGTCATCCTCCGCCAGAAGACCCGCCTCTCCCGCAAACCGGAGACCTGGCGGTACGAGTGGAACGCGGAAGACCAGCTGGCGGCCGTCATCACCCCGGACGGCACCCGCTGGCGCTACACCTACGACCCGCTGGGCCGCCGGACAGCCAAGCAACGCCTCTCGGCCGAGGGCACGATAGTCGAGGAAACGCTCTTCACCTGGGACGGCACCACCCTCTGCGAACAGACCAGTGGCCCGGTCACCCTCACCTGGACCCACAAGGGCCTCCACCCCCTCACCCAGTCCGAGCACATCGACGACGATTCGGTCGACGACCGCTTCTTCGCGATCGTCACGGACGTGATCGGCACCCCGACCCAGCTCCTGGCCGAAGACGGCACCACGGCGTGGCACACCCGCAGCACGCTATGGGGCACAACAACGTGGAACCGCGACGCGACGGCCTATACCCCGCTCCGCTTCCCGGGCCAGTACTACGACCCGGAGTCGGGCCTCCACCACAACTTCTTCCGTACCTACGACCCCGAAACAGCCCGCTACCTCACCCCGGACCCCCTCGGGCTCATTCCGGCCCCCAATCCGGCGACCTACGTTCACAATCCCCACACATGGTCCGACCCTCTGGGCCTGGCCCCGTGTGTAGAGGTCACTGAAGGAAAACTGGACTATCTGTTCGACAAGGACATCAAACAGGATTCCCATAACTCGGCTCGGGCCAAGCAGAACGCCCAACAGCTTCGCAGTATTGGATTCGATGACACCCCTGCATCACGTGAGTACGTACGCGCCCACCTGGAGGAGGCTACTTCACGAGGGTTCGACCGTACGTTCAGCAATGAATGGGGTGATTATGGTGTGACAACCTCGGTCATAGAAGGGAGGTTCGGAAGGAGAGAGGTCGAATCCAGCTGGCAAATCATGCCGGACGGCACGCATCGCCTCACTTCGGCAATCTTTAGGGGAGGTAGCTGGTGGACGACCATAACCCCTCCTCCGAAGTAGGGCGGCAGGCTCCGTTTCCGAGTAACAAGCGACCGCATCAGGAAGCAGGCAAATATCCATGGGTGCAGAATTCATCACGCCGGATCCGGACGAGTTCTTGATTGCTTTCGGCGTTGATGCGGAAATCGTAGGGGATACGTGCCGAATGCTCAGATTCAAGGAGGTTTCCGGCGAAGAGCTGGAGTTGTCGTACGACAGCATCGCGTGCTCCGTCAATCTGACCTGGAGGCCCACGCCTGGAGTGACATCCCTGAGGATCTTCCGAGAAGGCGCCACGCTGCTGCGCATCATCGACGAACCGGATGGGGCGGGCGTCCGTGTCGCCTATGCATCAAGCGACACCGCTGGAGAACTGACAGTGAAGATCTTCCCGAGTGTCGTGATCTCCGATGAGAGTTTGTACACGTAATCGCGTCGACGCTGCCGAGACAGCCCGGGCGAAGCTCTGAACTGCCCAGGAGGCGGATGTGGGACGGTACGGAGAAGGAAGAAGAGTTTGGAAAGATGCCTCAAGCGGTGCTGGCAGATTCGGCGACGGGCCGGCAGCTGGCGCTGATGAGAGAGCTGTCGTCCGGGGGTGTTCGGCCCGAGGAATTCGCCTCCTTGTGGCTGGGTGCGCGGAGGGAGGCGCTGCGCGTGGGTGAAACGGATCAGCCCGGTCCTGTCCCACCAGCTCGATCAGGTTCTGTATGCATTGGATGACTATCCGATCGATTCAGCCCTTCGGGAAAGCGGGACGTGACGGAGGCGGAGCTGCTCGCCGTCGTGCGGCAGGTGCTCGCTGCCCTCGACGGGCGGGGCCTCACCGAACCGCGCTGATCCGGGCCCGCGATAGGTTCTGGCCATGGCTCTGCTCTACGTGACCGATCTGGCGTACCCGGCGCGCGGGCGTCGGTACTGCGATGAGGACATATTCCTTACCTCTCGGCTGCGGGCGCACTTTCCGATCGCTCTGTGTCATCCCGCCGACGCCGAGGCGCTGATGCCCGGCTTCGAGGCCGTCGTCGTGCGGAACAGCGGGCCGGTCCTGCACTACCAGGAGGCCTACGACTCCTTCCGCGCGGCGGCGTTGGCCGCCGGGATCCGGGTCTACAACCCGCTCACCGGGCGCGGCGACATGGCGGGCAAGCAGTACCTCCTCGACCTGACGGCCGCCGGCTACCCGGTCATCCCGACCGTCGACGACCCGGCCCGGCTGTCGGAGCTGCCGCAGGTCCCCTCGTACGCGGTCAAGCCCAAGCAGGGCGCGGACTCCATCGGCCTCGCCTTCACCGCGGACCCGTCCGGCCCGGCCGGGGAGATCCTCATCCAGCCGCGCATCGACTTCGCGTACGAGGTGTCCTTCTACTTCGTCGACGATGCCTTCCAGTACGCGCTGTACGCCCCGGACCCCGAACGCCGCTGGGAGCTGCGGCCCTACGACCCGACCGGGGCCGACCTGGCGTTCGCGCGGACGTTCATCGAGTGGAACACCCTCACTCACGGCATCCAGCGGGTGGACGCCTGCCGGGCGCCCTCCGGCGAGCTGCTCCTCGTCGAGCTGGAGGACCTCAACCCGTACCTCTCCCTGGACCTGCTCCCGGCCGAGACCCAGGACGACTTCGTCACCGCGCTCACGGGCTCCCTTCGTTCCTTCCTGTCCTGATCCGGGTCGGTTGAGCAGGGTTGGCGGAATGCCTGCGTCACCTCTGCGGGGCTTGGCAGACTTCCGGAAGGTCTGTCCGACGGCTTGCGCCCTCTCGCCCCTAGGAGCATCTCGTGTCGTCGCAGGAACTCGACTTGACGATCACCCCCGAACAGTCCACCTACGGCGTGATCATGACCGTGACCCTGCCGACCGGCCCCGTCCGCCTGCGCATTCCGTCCGGGACGCGGGACGGCGACCTGGTGCGGGCGCGGGTCGGCGGGCAGGAGGTCTTGGCGCGGATCAGGGTGGCCCCCGCTCAGGGTCAGGGTGCTGTGGCCGCGCCGAGTCCGTTCCTAGCTTCGACCCAGGCGCAGTCCCAGGTCCCCGGGTGGCCGCCGGCCGGGGCCGCCGGACCGCCGCAGCCCGGGCAGCCCGCCAAGAAGGGCGCCGCCGGATGGCTGGTGGCGGTCGGGCTCGTCGTGGCCGTGATCATCAGCCTCGTCGTGGTCGGCTCCGGGGACGACAACACCGACGGCAAGGCGTCAGCCTCTTCGACGCCGACGGCCACGGACACATCCACGCCCACGCCCTCGGGCAGTGCCTGGTCGCCTTCTCCTTATCCGTCCTACAGCCAGTCCTACAGCCCCTCGTACAGCCCGTCGTACAGCCCCTCGGCCAGGCCCTCGTACAGCCCCACGTACCCGGCGACCCCCGCCGCGCCCACCCCGTACGACCGGGGCACCTGCCTCAACGGGACCCTGCCGGACTCGACGACCGCGACGCGTGTCGACGACGTGGAGGAGGTCTCCTGCTCGGCGTCCGACGCCCACTACCGGGTCATCGGGAGCATCCCGATGACCTCCGACATGGACCGCTGCGACGACTACCCCAAGACCGAGTACGCCTTCTCGCACCGCTACACCCTCAACGGCGCCGTCATCAACGAATACGTGTACTGCCTGGTCGGCATCGGCTCGTACGCCCGCTGACCGAACCGCTGACCGGCCTGCTGACCGCAATGGCCGTCGTACGGCCGTGACCGGGCGTTTACGGGCGGATGGCAAGCTTGAAGCATGAACGATGCCGTCCCGGCGCCCACCCCCGCGCCCGCACCCCGCCGTGCCCGAGTCCGTGCCCCCGAGCTGATCGGCAAGGGCGGCTGGCTCAACACCGGCGGGAAAGACCTCACCCTCGCCGACCTGCGAGGACGCATTACGATCCTCGATTTCTGAAAATAGACAACAGACCACCGAACTCTTCGTCACACTGAGTGTGTGCACCAAGACGCGATCTGTGACCTGTACCTTCGCTTGTCCCTTGACCGGGACGGCAAGACCGCAATCGAACGGCAGGAAGCCGACTGCCGTGCCTGGGCCGAACGTAACGGACTGACCGTCCGCAAGGTCCACATAGACAGAGGGCGCTCCGGTTACAAGACCGTTGAGCGCAAGGGCTTCGACGCCGCACTGGCGGCCGTCACGGCGGGCGTCGTCGGCACGTTGATCGTCTGGAAACTGGACCGTCTGTCGCGCAAGGGCATCGGCCAGGTGGGCAAGGTACTGGACGGCATCGAGAAGGCCGGCGGCCGTCTCGTCTCGGTCGTGGACGGTCTCGACACCTCGAACGACTCGGCGCGCATGGTCGTGGCGATGCTCGCCGAACTCGCCCGGTCCGAGTCGAAGAATCTCGGCACACGCGTCGGCCATGCCAAGCGTTACCTACGCAGCAAGGGCCAGTGGATCGGCGGACAGCCTCCGTACGGGCTACTCATCGACCCGCAGACCAAGAAGCTCGTCCACGACCCGGAGCACGCCGTCTACGCCCGTCTGATCGCGGATGAAGCGCTCGCCGGAACGTCGTTGGTCAAGATCGCCCGGCTTCTCAACGAGTACGAGATCCTTTCGCCCAGAGGCGGGCAGTGGAACGCGGCCAGCATCATGCAGCTCCTGCGCTCCCCAGCGTTCGCCGGCCTGATGCCGGAGACGGAGACCGTCGAGACGGACGACGGCGAGCGCAAGTACACAGGCAGGGTCTTCCCGTACCGCGATCCCGAGACTCTGGACACCGTCGAGATCGGCGAGGGGATCATCGCGGTCGGAGAGCGTGAACAGATCATCCGCACCCTGGAATCCAGGACGTTTGTACACGCAGGAAAGCGGCGACCGAAGCCCGAGGGGACGGCGCTGCTCACGGGACTCGTCTTCTGCGCGGTTCCTGGCTGCGGTCGCCGGATGCACCGTGTGGGAGGCAGCTACCAGTGCATGGCTCGCCGCGCGGGCAACCAGTGCATCGGAGCGTCGGCGCTGTCTGAAGCGGTTGACCAGTACGTGACGGAACAGTTCCTCACGAAGCTCCCAGCACTCGAATTGGACGACCCGTTGCTTGTCGCGATCGCAGACCGCTGGGTGCACCGTGTAGACCCGGAGACCTTTGCGAAACGTGATGCGCTTACTGCTGAGATCCAGGATGAGGAAGCCCGCCTCGCCGATCTGGAGGACGCGCGTTACGTGCGCGGTGAGTTCAGCGGCGCAGCAGCAGTGGAGCGTTACAACCGGCTTGCGGAGCGCCTGAGAGGACGCATCGAAGGGCTTAGCAGCGATCTCCGAAAGCTCCCCATGCCGTCCGTGGACGTGTCACCGATGCTCGACGGCCTCACTCTGCGTGAGGCGTGGGCGGACGCGAACAACGAAGACCGGCGTGGCCGGTTGTCGCTTGCCATAGACCGGGTTGAAGTGACCAAGGGGGTGCGCGGCCAGCGGATCATTCCAGAGCAACGCATTCAGATCCACTGGGCGAAGCTGGGCGCCGACACCGCCACCTGAGCACCGGGGTAAACCCCCTTCTGTCGGCAGCGGACACGCGTGACGAAGTGACGAAATGACGCTCTCGCCCGGTTACCTCTTATAGAAGTGTTGTTGTTTCCATGAGTGGATCAGAAGTAATCGTCATTCCGTCACTTCGTCACCAGGGATGTCCAAAGTTCAGGCGCAGCCCTCACAGCGACCCCGGCCCCAGCTCGAAAAACGCGCCCTGGGTGCGGCTCCGTTTTTGGACTGCCGACGCTTGCGGCCACTGGGAAATGGCCTCTTTGAGACCCTGAGAATCCCCCCGTTAAGGGGTCGACAGGCTGTGCGAAGCATTGCTGAAGCCCCGATGGCTGCCCGTACTGGGTGGCTGTCGGGGGCTTCGTCGTACCCGCACCCTGCATCAACAAGCTTGTCCTGACGCCCTCTTGCGCCGGTCAGCCACAGGAGTGAGGCTCGTGCACGTTCGTGCAACCGACTCGACACCTGGAGTGATCGTGAACCTAAGGTTCCTCGGCATCATCCCGAACACGCCGACCGACGAGTCCCCGACCATCTGGCTTGATGAAGAGACCGGTGACCTGTTGATCCAGTCGTACAAGGCGACGGCGGAAGAGGTGAAGGCTTGCCAGGAGATCGGCTCGATCCCCGGGCACTCCACGGACGTGCCGGACCACGAAACGATCATCAGGCTCCCTGCGGTGATGCTGAAGTGCATCCCGCGCCCGGACGAGAACGGAGAAGCCGGAAGTGCAGCCACCCGCGCGTAACGCACTGGCCCGCGCGCAGCAGTCGGCCGTGCATCTTGAGTTGCGTGACAGCTACATGCTCGATGACCCGGAGTTCCTTGCCTGGCAGCAGGGCAAGCGGCTGGACCCGGCTGATCGGTCGTCGTGGTGGGGCGGCTGGCACGACGCGGTGAGCGCTGCCACGGCGCGCGGGGTGGTGGTCCGCCGGGTCCGCATCGTGTCCGAGCCGATCAGTGACTACGTGCGCTACGAGTGCGACTGCACCTTCACCAATCTCGCTGCGGGTGAGATGGTCCGGTGGCTGCCCCGCCGGCAGACGACGGACTTGGCGTTGCCAGGTACGGACTTCTGGGTCTTCGACAGCAGCCAAGCCCTCTTCCACCACTTCACCGGAGAGGGCCAGTTGGACGAAGACGGGCGGGAGTACACCGACGATCCTGCGCGGGTCCACCTGTGCGCCACGGCGTTCGAGGCTGTCTGGCAACGCGCCATCCCGCACGAGGAGTACAAGCCGCGCTGACCGGTCACCACCATGGCTGTCTCTCCCTCTTCGAATGCCCAGCAGGCCCGGCAGGCTCTGGCGAACCGACTCGCTGAGCTCTGCCGGGACTCCGGCCTGAACGGGCGCGATCTCGCCCGGCTCTGCGGATGGCACCCGTCCAAGTCATCCCGGATCATGAACGCCCGTACGCCTCCGTCCGCCGACGACATCCGGGCTTGGTGCCGCGCGTGCGGGGCCGAAGGGCAGGCGGACGATCTGATCGCCTCGCTGCGGACCGTCGAAGATATGTGGATCGGCTGGCGACGCATGGAGCGCGCCGGGCTCAAGCAAGCACAGGAAGCCCGTCTGCCGCTCTTCGAGCGAACCCGCCGGTTTCGCTCCTACTCCTCGTGGTTCGTTCCGGGCCTGATCCAGACCTACGGCTACACGGAAGCCGTCTTGCGTGCCGTTCAGCGCAGACGGGTCGAGGTCGATGACGTGGCCGATGCCGTCGCCGTGCGCATGGAGCGTCAGCGCGTTCTCTACGAGGGTGACCGCCGGTTCGCGTTCCTGGTTGAGGAGTCGGTCTTGCGTAACGGTCTCGGCGGGCCGGACGTGCAGGAGGAACAGCTCAGCCACCTGCTTACGGTCGGCTCCCTGCCCAGCGTCAGTCTGGGCGTCGTGCCCACCCGGACCGATCGGTCCCGGATGCCGGTGGAGGGGTTCTGGATCTTTGACACCGCACAGGTCAACGTGGAGTTGGTCTCCGGGTACCTCACGTTGACCCAGCCGAGTGAGGTTGCCGGATACGCGGACACCTTCACCGAACTGGCCGACATGGCCGTCTACGGAGTCAAGGCCCGCTCGCTGATCACGAGCGCCATTCAGGCTCTCAGGTGACAGCCGTGCAAACTCGTGCAATCCCCTGGGAGTTGCAGCTCCGACGTTTCTAGCGTGGTCGCTACACGGACGACACGAGGAGCGGGGCCGTGAAGGCGATCACGTATGCGCAACCCCCGGTAGAGCTGCCGTTGCGCACGGACCCGGAGCCCGTACCGGTGGCCGGTTGCGGGGTCTGCGCCGCCCTTGCCGCACAGCGCCGGGAAGCCCGTCTCCGGGGCGACCACTCCACGGTCAGCGATTGCAACGTGGAGCTCCGGAACCACCCGCACCCCGAGGGAGCGGCATGACCGTGAGAGCTGTGCTCCGGTACGTCAGCTACGTCATGCACCGCCACCCCTCGGCGGAGACGACGGCCACGGCACGGTGCCTGAACCCGGACTGCCAGTGGACTGCCGCGCCGACCGGGAACGCGGACGTGTGCACCGACATGTGCATCGAGCACACGGGGAGGACCGGTCACATGACCTTCCTGCGGGAGTTCTCTGAAGTCGCTGTGGTGGAGCGCATGCCCTGAGCAGGCGGTTCGCACCGGCGTGATCCTGCGTCCACGGGCGGATGGCAAGCTTGAAGAATGAACGATGCTGCCCCGGCGCCCACCCCCGCGCCCGCACCCCGCAAGCGTGCCCGTCTCCGCGCCCCCGAGCTGATCGGCAAGGGCGGCTGGCTGAACACCGGAGGCAAAGAGCTCAGCCTCGCCGAGCTGCGAGGTAAGTGCGTTGTTGTGGATTTCTGGACCTTCTGCTGCATCAACTGCCTGCACGTCCTCGACGAGTTGCGCGAGCTGGAGGAGAAGCACCGCGACACCGTCGTGATCATCGGCGTGCACTCGCCGAAGTTCGTGCACGAGGCCGAGCACGCCGCCGTCATCGATGCCGTCGAGCGGTACGAGGTGCACCACCCCGTGCTGGACGACCCCGAGCTCGCGACCTGGAAGCAGTACGCCGTACGGGCCTGGCCCACGCTCGTCGTGATCGACCCCGAGGGGTACATCGTCGCGCAGCACGCCGGCGAGGGGCACGCGCACGCCATCGCGCGGCTCGTCGAGGAGCTGGAGGCCGAGCACGAGGCCAAGGGGACCCTGCGGCGCGGCGACGGGCCGTACGTGGCGCCCGAGCCGGTGGCGACCGATCTGCGGTTCCCCGGGAAGGCGCTCCTGCTGCCCTCCGGGAACTTCCTGGTGTCGGACTCGACGCGGCACCAGCTCGTGGAGCTGGCCGCCGACGGGGAGAGCGTCGTACGGCGGATCGGCAGCGGGGAGCGCGGATTCACCGCGCAGAGCTTCAGCGAGCCGCAGGGCCTCGCGCTGCTGCCCGACGGGCGGGTCGTCGTCGCCGACACCGTCAACCACGCGCTGCGGACGTACGACCCCGCGACCGGGGCCGTGGAGACGGTCGCCGGGACCGGGCGGCAGTGGTGGCAGGGCTCGCCCACCTCCGGGCCGGCGCTGGAGGTGGACCTGTCCTCGCCGTGGGACGTGGCCTGGTGGCAGGGCCGGGTCTGGATCGCGATGGCCGGTGTCCACCAGCTGTGGACCTGGGATCCGGAGGCGGGCACCGTGCAGGTCGCCGCCGGGACGACCAACGAGGGCCTGCTCGACGGGCCCGCCGCCGAGGCGTGGTTCGCCCAGCCCTCCGGGCTCGCGGCGGCCGGGGACCGGCTGTGGATCGCCGACTCCGAGACCAGCGCCCTGCGGTACGTCGAGGACACCCCGGACGGCTACGTGATCCGGACCGCGGTCGGCACGGGCCTGTTCGACTTCGGGCACCGCGACGGGGAGGCGGGCCAGGCCCTGCTCCAGCACCCGCTCGGGGTCACCGCCCTGCCGGACGGCTCGGTCGCGGTGGGCGACACCTACAACCACGCGCTGCGGCGGTTCGACCCGGCGACCGGGCAGGTGACGACGCTCGCCACCGATCTGCGCGAGCCCAGCGACGCCGTCCTGGCGGGCGCGGACATCGTGGTCGTCGAGTCAGCCCGGCACCGGCTGACCCGGCTGCGGCTTCCGGAGGAGGCCGTACGGGTCGAGTCCGTGGCCCACCGCACGCAGCGGGCCGCGACCGAGGTGGCGCCCGGCACGCTCCGCCTCGACGTGGTGTTCCAGGCGCCGAGCGGGCAGAAGCTCGACACCCGCTACGGCCCTTCGACGCGCCTGCTGGTCTCCTCTACCCCGCCCGGGCTGCTGGCGGCGGGGGAGGGGCCCGGGACCGACCTCTTCCGCGAGCTGGTCCTCGCGGACGGCGTCACCGAGGGCGTCCTGCACGTCTCCGCGATGGCGGCGTCCTGCGACGACACTGAGTCCGACAGCGGCTCCGCCGCGGACGCCAACGAGTACCCGGCCTGCCACGTCCACCAGCAGGACTGGGGCGTTCCGGTCCGGGTCTCGGCCGACGGCGCCTCCCGGCTGCCCCTCGTCCTCGCCGGGATGGACGACGAAGGGTAGCCCGACACGGGGCCCGTACGGGGGCCTTCCTGGGGACTCAGCCCTCCAGGAAGGCCACCAGCGCGTTGGCGAGCAGGTACGGGTCCTCCGCGCCGCACAGTTCGCGGGCGCTGTGCATCGACAGGATCGCGACGCCGATGTCCACGGTCTGGATGCCGTGGCGGGCGGCGGTGATCGGGCCGATCGTCGTGCCGCACGGCATCGCGTTGTTGGAGACGAAGGTCTGCCACGGCACGCCGGCCCGCTCGCAGGCGTTCGCGAACACGGCCCGGCCGCTGCCGTCCGTCGCGTACCGCTGGTTGACGTTGACCTTCAGGATCGGGCCGCCGTTGGCGCGCGGGTGGTGCGAGGGGTCGTGCCGCTCCGCGTAGTTGGGGTGCACGGCGTGGCCGGTGTCCGAGGACAGGCAGATGGTGCCGGCGAAGGCCCGCGCGCGGTCCTCGTACGTACCGCCGCGCGAGAAGACTGAACGTTCCAGCACGTTGCCCAGCAGCGGGCCGTCCGCGCCGGTGTCCGACTGCGAGCCGTTCTCCTCGTGGTCGAAGGCGGCGAGCACCGGGATGTGGTCGAGCTTGCCGGCCGTGGAGACGGCGGCCAGCGCGGCGACGCCCGCGTGCACCGACAGCAGGTTGTCCATGCGCGGGCCGGCCAGCAGCTCGCGGTCGCGGCCGAGGTAGGCGGGCGGCTCGATCGAGTGGACCATCAGGTCCCAGCCGGCCACCGAGCCCTGCTCCAGGCTCTCTTCCTCCTCCAGGAAGGCGATCAGGTCGCCTTCCTGCACCTCGCCCAGGCCCCAGATCGGCTGCATGTGGCGCTGCTTGTCCAGCTTGAGGCCCTCGGTGTTCACCGACCGGTCGAGGTGCACGGCCAGTTGGGGTACGCGCAGCAGGGCGCGGTCCACGTTCACGAGGCGCTCGGTGCCGTCGCGCAGGGTCAGCCGCCCGGCCAGGCCCAGGTCGCGGTCGAGCCAGGTGTTGAGCAGGGTCCCCCCGTAGATCTCGACGGCGATCTGCCGCCAGCCCTGCGAGCCGGTGTCCGGCAGCGGCTTGACCCGCAGGTTGGGGGAGTCGGTGTGCGCGCCGACGATGCGGAACGGGGTGTGCGCCGCCGCGCCCTCGGGGACGTACCAGGCGATGAGCGCGCCACCGCGGAGCACGAACTTGCCCCCGGTACCCGCGTCCCAGGCGTCCGTTTCCGACAACTGCCTGAAGCCTGCCTTTTCCAGCCGCTCGGCCGCGTTGGCCACGGCGTGGTACGGCGACGGACTGGCCGTCAGGAAGGTCATCAGATCGTCGGTGTGGCCGCGGTCGAAGCGGGCGGGAGAGCTCATGTGGTTCACCTTAACGACGGTCGTGTACGCCATGGCCGGACTGCGGCGGATAGCCGAGAGGACTGGTCCCGCGCCTGTGATTCGGCGGTCCCGTCGATTCTCAGCCCGGCGGGCGCTCGAATCTGCGCTGCAGCTGCCTGCGCTCGCCCCGGCGGATGCGCGGGAGCATCTCCGGGGTCTGCGCGGAGCGCTGCGCGCGTCTCTTGCGTCCGGCGCAGAAGATACAGGCCTCACCGGGCGGTGCGTCGGGGTCGATGGGCGCTCCGGGGTGTTCGGAGCAGCCGGAGGCGTTGCGGGGCCGGGACAGTTCGCGGGCGACGATGAAGGCGCGGTGCAGGTCGTCGGCGATGCGGACGAAGTCCTGGGCGGGGGAGCCGATGGTCAGGTGGAAGCGCTGTTCGTCGATGGTGCGCAGGTACCGGCGGAGGACGTCGAGGGTGTACGGGCCGTCCGGTACGGGGTAGCCGAGGCGTCGCTGCCCGCCCGGCGCGGCGGTGGCCGTACGGCCGCCCTGGAGCCGCTGTCCGAGCCGGCGCCGGTTGTTGCAGATGAGGCAGCGGCCCCAGCCCTCGGGCGCCTCGGGGTCGAGGGCGCCGTTGGGGTGCTCGGGGCAGCCGGTGTAGCTCTTGGCGGGCGCCAGGGCGGCGGCCGTCTGGAAGGCCACGTACAGGGCGTCGGCGATCGCCTCGTATTCGGCGGGGTGGGAGCCGTCGTACAGGTCGGTGACCCGGTCGCCGAGCGCGCCCACGTTCGCCTGGAGCTCCTTGAGGGCGTACGGCCGCCCGGTGGGGACGGAATACCCCCTGCTGCGCTGCTGCTCCTGTGCACTCATACGTACGAGAGTCCCATGAAGCACCGACAACGGGGAAAGCCGCAGGGCACGGGCCCGCACACCGGCGAGCGGGGCCGCGCAGACCGGCGGCCGGGCCCCCGTGCGGGAGGGCCCGGCCGCTAGTGGTTTCGGCGTCCTGCGTTCTGCGTTCTGCGTTCGGCGTTCGGCGTTCGGCGGGCGGAGCCTAGAAGGCGGCCTCGTCGAGCTCCATGAGGGAGTTGTCGACGCCCTCGGCCAGCGCGCGCTGGACCGAGACGCCCGGCAGGACCTGCGCGGCGAAGAACTTCGCGGCGGCGATCTTGCCGGTGTAGAAGGGGACGTCCTTGGCGGAGGCGGTCGCGAGCTTCTCGGCGGCCACGGCGGCGCCCTTGAGCAGCAGGTATCCGACGACCACGTCACCCGAGGCCATCAGCAGGCGGGTGGTGTTCTGGCCGACCTTGTAGATGTTCTTGACGTCCTCGCCGGTGGCGGTGAGGTCGACGATCATCTGGCCGACGATGGCCTCCAGGTCGACGGCGGCCTTGGCGAGCGCGTCGCGGGCCGGGGCCAGCTCCTCGCCGCCGACGGCCTCGGCCAGGAACTTCTTGATCGTCTCGGAGAGGACGTTCAGCGAGGCACCCTGGTCGCGGACGATCTTCCGGAAGAAGAAGTCCTGGCCCTGGATCGCCGTGGTGCCCTCGTAGAGGGTGTCGATCTTGGCGTCCCGGATGTACTGCTCGATCGGGTATTCCTGGAGGTAACCGGAACCGCCGAAGGTCTGCAGGGACTGCGCGAGCTGCTCGTACGACTTCTCCGAGCCGTAGCCCTTGACGATCGGCAGGAGCAGGTCGTTCAGGCCGACGAGGGAGGAGGCGTCCTCGCCCGCGGCCTGCTTGAGCTGGATCTCGTCCTGGACGGAGGCGGTGTAGAGGACGAGGGCGCGCATGCCCTCGGCGTACGCCTTCTGCGTCATGAGCGAGCGGCGCACGTCGGGGTGGTGCGTGATGGTGACCTTGGGCGCGGTCTTGTCCATGAAGTTGGCCAGGTCCGGGCCCTGCACGCGCTCCTTGGCGTACTCCAGCGCGTTCAGGTAGCCGGTCGACAGGGTGGCGATGGCCTTCGTGCCGACCATCATCCGGGCGAACTCGATGATCATGAACATCTGGCGGATGCCGTCGTGCTTGTCACCGATCAGCCAGCCCTTGGCGGGGTGCTGGTCGCCGAAGGTCATCTCGCACGTGTTGGAGGCCTTGAGGCCCATCTTGTGCTCGACGTTCGTGGCGTAGACGCCGTTGCGCTCGCCCAGCTCGCCGGTCTCCCAGTCGAAGTGGAACTTCGGGACCAGGAAGAGGGACAGGCCCTTGGTGCCCGGGCCGTGGCCCTCGGGGCGCGCGAGGACGTAGTGGAGGATGTTCTCCTCCATGTCGTGCTCACCGGACGTGATGAAGCGCTTCACGCCCTCGATGTGCCAGGAGCCGTCGGCCTGCTGGATGGCCTTGGTGCGGCCGGCGCCGACGTCCGAGCCGGCGTCCGGCTCGGTGAGGACCATGGTGGAGCCCCAGCGCTTCTCGACCGCTATCTGCGCGATCTTCTTCTGCGCCTCGTTGCCCTCGTCGAAGAGGACACCGGCGAACGCCGGGCCGGAGGAGTACATCCAGACGGCCGGGTTCGAGCCGAGCAGCAGCTCCGCGTAGGCCCAGATGAGGGAGCGGGGCGAGACGGTGCCGCCGATCTCCTCGGGCAGGCCCAGGCGCCAGTACTCGGAGTCCATGAAGGCTTCGTAGCTCTTCTTGAAGGACGCCGGGACGGGCGCGGTGTTGGTGGCCGGGTCGAAGACCGGCGGGTTGCGGTCCGCGTCCGCGAAGGACTCCGCCAGCTCGTTCTCGGCGAGGCGGGCCAGCTCGGACAGGACGCTCTTGGCGGTGTCGGTGTCCATCTCCTCGAACGGACCGGTGCCGTACAGCTTGTCGCGGCCGAGCACCTCGAAGAGGTTGAACTCGATGTCGCGGAGATTCGACTTGTAGTGCCCCATGGCGACGGCTCCGTTAAGGCTCGGGGAGACAGGTTCCTCGTACATACCAATCGGTAACGTAATGATGCTACCCGCGAGTAATAAGGCGCAACCCCTACCGCCTGGACTGTGACGACTCTCTCGGCAGCTCGCACCACACCGTCTTGCCGTTCCGCCTCCGGCGCACGCCCCAGGCCAGCGATACGGCGGCCAGCAGGGCCAGCCCCCGCCCGGACTCGTCGGTGTCGGCCACCGCCTGGCGGAGTACGGGCCACGCGTGCGGATCGGGATCGGTGAGCTCGACCCGCGTACGGGTTGCCCTTCCGGTGATCCGCAGGGTGACGGGCGTGCCTTCGCCCAGATGGGTGATCACGTTGCTCAGCAGCTCGCTCACGCAGAGTTCCGCCTCGGGGCAGGCGTCGGCCCCGAGGTGCTCGCGCACGGCGTGGCGGAGGAGGGCGGCGGCCTTGGGGACGGCGAGCAGCCGGATGGTGAGGTCGTTCACCGGCCGCCGGCCAGGGCGTCGGCCAGCCGCTGGGCGGTGGCCAGGTTGCAGTTGCCGAGGCTGATCAGGGGCGGGGTCCGGTAGCTGCCCGCGTAGGAAAGGAGGTGGAGGTCGAGGGAGGGGAGCGTGATGCCGTGTGCCGCGAGGGCGGCGCGGAGCCGGTCGAGGCATTCGGTGGCCTCGCGGTCGTGGGGGTGGGTGCTCATGGGGATGCCTTCCTGTGCGGACTGTGACGAACTGCTCACAGGCTGGCGTGGGTCGGCGTAGCGTGGGAAGGGTTTCGGGCTCCACAGTGCGAAGTGTGGAAGGCGGGCGATTGTGGCCGCACGCAAGGACATTGACGGCTCAGCGAGCGTGCCGGCCCTGTACGGCAAGGAGCTGCGCTGGAAGCGGGAGGCGGCGGGCCTCACCCTTCAGCAGACGGTGGAGGGCAGCTTCTACGGCGTCAGCTACCTGAGTGAGATCGAGCGCCCCCAGCGGCGCATGCCGATGGATCTGGCGCGGCATGTGGATCAGGTGCTGGCGACGGACGGCTTCTTCGAGCGGCGCTGCGAGGACGTCAGGAACGCCCGGCGGGGCGTGCACGCCGAGTACTTCGCGCCCGTCGCCGAGATGGAGAAGCGGGCTCGGTCCATCGAGGAGTGGGGCCATGCGCTCATTCCCGGACTGCTTCACACGGCCCCGTACACCCGGGCGATCACGCACGTCACGCACCCGCTGGACCTGCCGGAGGAGGTGGATACGAAGGTGCGGAACCGACTCCAGCGGGGACGGCTCTTCGACGACCCGCAACGGCCGGAGTACTGGGTGATCATGCATGAGCCGCTGCTGCGGAGTCCGCTGTTGCCGCCCCGGGAGATGGCGGACCAGCTGGACCACGTGGCGGCACTGGCGCGGCGTCGCCGGATCGTTCCACAGATCCTCCCGTGGAACGCGCCCCTCAGTCCTTTCATGGCCCACTCGATGAAACTCATGGAGTTCGATGACGAGCCGCCGGTCATGTACACCGAGGGCCCGTATCACGGTCAACTCATCGATGATCCGGCCACCGTGAAGCGGTATAGGAAGGCATACGATCGGCTCAGGGCCGCCGCACTGTCGTCTGAGGTGTCCCTCGCCATGATCGAATCGACAGCCGAGGACCTCCGAAATGGCAAGCAGCGGGACTGATTTCACCAAGGCCGTCTGGCGGACGAGCAGCTACACCAATGGCGACAACGGCGACTGCGTCGAGGTAGCGGACGGCCTCGCCGGACTCGTCCCTGTCCGGGACTCCAAGAGGCCGGGCGGCCCCGCCCTGATCGTCGCGGCCCGCGCGTGGGTTCCGTTCGTACGGGCGCTGAAGGCCGGGGACCTCTCAGGCTGAGGCCCCGCCGGGCATCGGTGGCCAGTACCGGCCGGTACGGCTCCGGCCGCTCGGTAGGGTGGGCCGCATGTACGGCTACGACCAGAACCCGGGTGCCCAGCAGCAGTATGCGCAGCAGCCCCCGCAGGGCTACGCGCAGCAGGCGCCGCCGCTGTACCCGGAGCCGTCCCCGCCCTCGCTCGGGGACGCGGTGCGGGCCTTCACGACCGGGTCGCTGTCCGCCGAGGACTTCCAGCAGATCTTCGCCACCTCGAAGGTCTACTGCCCGCGCGGCGACACCCCGGGGTTCCTGGCGCTGCACAACACGCAGCAGCCGGTCATCCCGATGTTCACCACGCTCAAGGAGCTGCGCCGGTACGCCGGCAAGGAGTCCAAGTACTTCGTGATCACCGGCGCCGAGGTGATCGACCTGCTGCCCACCGGGTACGGCTTCGTCCTCGACATGGAGGGCGACCACCGGATGGTCTTCGACGCGAAGGCGGTCGAGCAGATGGTCGACTACGCGATGCGCCGCATGTACGGCTGACGCCTTTCCGCCTTACGCACGGGGGCAGACCTTGCTGAGGGTGCACTTCACGGCCGAGGACCTCTTCAACGTCACCTTCGCGAGCGAACCGCTCCCGCTGGTGGAGCTGGCCCTGGCACTCGTCGCCTGGCAGCGCACCGACGAACCGGCCGTCTTCGGGCGCTGGCGCAGCCGGGTCGGGCGGGAGCTGCCGGGGCGGGCGCGGCCGCTGCTGGACCTGCTGCGGCCGGACGGCGACAATCCGGAATTCGTCGAGCCCTTCGTACGGGACTTCGAACAGGGGCTGGCGCTGGTGCGCGACGCGGGCCCGCTGCTCACCGGGGAGCAGCTGCACCGGGCCGCCGCCCGCGCCCCCGGCTCGGCCTCCTGGCTGCGCGCGCTGTGGGGTCAGGACCGCGAGGCGTGGGACGTCCTGGACGGCGCGCTCAGATCCGCGTACGCCTCCGTCGTGGCACCGCAATGGCCGCGGATACGGCGTTCCTTCCAGGCGGACGTCGCCTGGCGCACCCGGCTGCTGGCCTCCCACGGCATCAAGGCTGCCCTGGCGAGCACGCATCCGGCCGCCGGCTGGTCCGGGACGGCCTTCGAGGTGGGCAGGCCGCCGGACTACGAGCTGCACCTGGGCGGCCGCGGACTGACGCTGATGCCGTCGTCGTTCTGGACGGGCCGCCCGCTGCTCGCCGGCCAGCCCGACGGCTCGCACGTCCTGCTCTACCCGGCGCTGACCCCCTTGCCGCTGGCCGCGACCGGCGCGGCGGAGGGCGCGCTGGACGCGCTGCTGGGCCGGACCCGGGCGGCCGTGCTCCAGCTGCTGGTCGAGCAGCGCACGACCAGTGAACTGGCCCGGGACCTCGACATCAGCCTGCCCTCGGTCTCGGAGCACACCCGCACCCTGCGCGCGGCCGGGCTGATCACCACGGAGCGGGACGGCAAGGCGGTCCTGCACTCGGTGACGGGCCTGGGCGTGGACCTGCTGCACAGCGGCGGCTGACCTTTCGGCGGTGCCCGAAATGATCGCGGGGGCGGCTGCGGCTGCGGAGTATCGGTGCTGCGGGGGAACCACGGGGGGTCCTCCGCCCCATCTACGAGGAGGCAGTGATGGCTCGTACGTCGATCCGCACGAAGCTCGCCGCGGTTGCGGCCACCGGGATGCTGGCGCTGGGCACGGGGGTCCTGGCGGCAGGCCCGGCCCAGGCTTCCGATCACGAGGTCCTGGGGTGCCCGTCCGGCTTCGCGTGCATCTACACCGAGGGCTGGTACTCGACCACCGTGTCGCAGAAGTGGGACGGGGCCGGCACGTACAACCTCAGCAACCAGGAGAACGGGCACTGGGTCCTCAACAACCAGACTCAGAACTGGAAGTTCAAGCTCTGCACGGGTTACGGCGGCACGGGTAGCTGTGAGGACATGCCGCTGGACAAGTGGCAGTGGCGGAACCTCACGCCGATCAACTCGGTGATCGTCTCGCCGTAGTACGCAGCCCATGGGGCCCGTCCCCGCCGCACTCCGCGGCGGGGACGGGCCCTCTTTTGCGAGGCGGCGGCGAAGCGAACTTCCCACTGCCCCTCTGTTGCCGGCGGCGCGGCACGGTCGCCGCGTCCCGCAGTCACCTGGTGAGCTCGAAGGGGTGGCCGTGATGGGAATGTGAGGCGCGGGACCGCTGTTCTGCGGGGTGTGGCAGAAAGTTCGAGTTTCAACTAAACTCGGATCACAAGGAGGTCCTGACCATGCCCGCAGTGACTGTTGAGAACCCGTTGACGCTCCCCCGAGTGGCCGAGCCGCAGACGGCGGCCGTCCCGCGCAAGGTGCTGGCCGTCACCACCGCGCCCGGTGGGTTCGAGGGGGAGGGATTCCCGGTGCGCCGCGCGTTCGCGGGGATCAACTACCAGTACCTCGACCCGTTCATCATGATGGACCAGATGGGCGAGGTGGACTACGGAGCCGGGGAGCCGAAGGGGACCCCGTGGCACCCGCACCGCGGCTTCGAGACCGTCACGTACCTGATCGACGGAACCTTCGTCCACCAGGACAGCAACGGCGGCGGCGGAGTCATCAACGGCGGCGACACGCAGTGGATGACCGCCGGTTCGGGCCTCCTGCACATCGAGGCCCCGCCGGAGGCCCTCGTCGTCAGCGGCGGGCTCTTCCACGGTCTCCAGCTGTGGGTGAACCTCCCGGCGACCGACAAGATGATGCCCCCGCGCTACCAGGACATCGGCGGCGGCCAGGTCCAGCTGCTGTCCACGCCGGACGGCGGCGCCCTGCTCCGCGTCATCGCCGGTGACCTCGACGGCCACGCCGGCCCGGGCATCACCCACACTCCGATCACGATGATCCACGCGACCGTCACCCCGGGCGCGCAGGTCACCCTCCCGTGGCGCGAGGACTTCAACGCCCTGGCGTACGTACTGGCCGGGCGCGGCTCGGTCGGCGAGGACCGCCGCCCGGTCCACACCGGGCAGACGGCCGTGTTCGGCGAGGGCGGCTCGCTCACCCTGCGGGCGGACGAGTCCCAGGACTCCAACGCCCCGGACCTGGAGGTCGTGCTCCTCGGCGGCCGTCCGATCCGGGAGCCGATGGCGCACTACGGGCCGTTCGTCATGAACAGCCGGCACGAGCTCCAGCAGGCCTTCGACGACTTCCAGGCGGGCCGGCTGGGCACCATCCCGACCACCGCCCGGACCGGCCTCGGCCACCGGGGCGCGGGCCAGCCGGACGAGGACTGACCGTCCCCGTTACGAGGGCCCCGCGGGCCCTGGCGCCGCGTCGTCGGCGTACCGGGCCCGCAGTTCCGAGATCACTCCGAAGGCGGCCGCCGTCAGCGGTACCGCGAGCAGCATGCCGAGGATCCCGGCGACACTCGCCCCGGCCGCGATGGCGATCATGACCACCGCCGGGTGCATCTGCACGGTGCGGCTCTGCACCATGGGCTGGAGCACGTGCCCCTCGATCATCTGGACCACCAGCACCACGCCGAGCGCCCACAGGGCGATGGCCCAGCCCCGGTCCGCGAGGGCGACGAGGACCGCCACGGCGCCCGAGAGGATGGCGCCGAGGTAGGGGATGTAGGCCGTCACGAACACCAGGGCCGCCAGCCCCACCGCACCCGGCACGCGGAGCACCAGCAGACCCGCGCCGATGAGTACGGCGTCCACCAGGGCCACGAAGGTGGTTCCGCGCATGAAGCCCTCGACGGCCCCGAAGGCCCGCCGCCCCATGGCCTCCACCAGGTCGCCCGAGCGGCTCGGGACCAGCCCGCGCAGCGCCCCGGCGGACCGGTCGGAGTCGCGGAGGAAGAAGAAGATCAGCACAAGCGCCAGCAGGGCCGTCCCGATCACGGTGCCGACCACGCTGAGCCCGGTGACCACGCCCGAGGCGGCCGTGCCGCCGAACTTGGCGAGCAGGTCCTTGGAGTTCTTCGCGACGTCCTCCAGCGAGGTGCCGACCGCCCCGAAGTGCGCCGCGAGGCTCTCGCCGGCCCGCCGGAGCGCGTCGAGGATCTGGTCGCCGGTCTCGATGAGCGCGAGGACGACGATGTACGCGGCGCCGCCGACGACGGCGAGCACGGCGAGGCAGGTGAGGGCCGCGGCGAGCGAGCGGTTGACCCCCGTGCGCACCAGCCGCCGGTGCATCGGCCCGAGCAGGGCCGTGCCCAGCACGGCGAGCAGGACGGGCGTGACGACCGTCCGGAAGGCGGAGCACAGCCAGACGACGAGGGCCAGCACGGCGGCGACGAGGAGGACGACGGCGCACCAGGCGGCGAGCCGGCGCACGGGCTCGGGCAGCAGGGAAGCGGGCGGAGTGGGCGGAGTCGGCACCGACGTATCCAAGCACGGAGCCGGCCGCCGCCGGGGGCGTCAGTCCAGCGGGTCGGGGTCGGGTTTCGACCGCTCGTACAGCTCGAACCAGATCGACTTGCCCTCGCCCTGCGGGTCCACGCCCCAGGTGTCGGCCAGCATCTCCATCAGCAGCACCCCGCGCCCGCTGGAGGCCATCTCGCCCGGGTGCCGCTTGTGCGGGAGCTCGTCGCTCGCGTCCGCGACCTCGATGCGCAGCCGGCGCCCGCCCAGCTCGCCCACGGCCTCCGCCACCAGCAGGGCGTCGCCGTCGGTGTGCGTCAGTACGTTCGTCACCATCTCGGAGACCATCAGCACCGCCGAGTCCACCTGCTCCTCGTCGGCCCAGTCGTGCAGCAGCTCCCGGATCTGCCGGCGCGCGCCCGCGATCCGCTCCGGCTCGGCCTGGGCCACGGTCAGCATCGTGCGGCGGGCCGGCCGGGCCGGGTGCAGCAGCGAGGTGCCGCAGCCGCAGCTCTCGCCCTCGCGGCACAGCAGCACGACGGCTATGTCGTCCTCGCGGCGGTCGGCCAGCGGGCCGGTGGTGTGGTGCGAGGACGGCCCGTGCACGGCCTGGACCAGCAGGTCGGCCAGCCGTTCGAGGTGCCCGGGCGCCGGCCCCGCCCCGGACTCCTCCGGGTCGGCCTCCAGGATCGCGCGCAGCCGGGCCCAGCCGGTGTCCAGGTCGTGCCCGCCGGTCTCGATGAGCCCGTCGGTGCACAGCATCATCGTTTCGCCCGGCTCCAGGGTGAAGCTGGTGGTGGGGTAGTCGGCGTCGGGGACGATCCCGAGGGGGAGTCCGCCCGCGGTGGGGCGCATCAGGACGGTGCCGTCCGTCATCCGGATCGCCGGGTCGGGGTGGCCGGCGCGGGCCACCTCCAGCATGCCGGTCCGGGGGTCGCATTCCACGTAGAGGCAGGTCGCGAAGCGCGGGCTCTGGAAGTCGCTGTCCTCGTACGCGCCGTCCTCGTACGCGTCGGACTCCTGCGAGGAGCACAGCCCGGCGAGGAAGCGGGAGGTGCGGGAGAGCACGGCGTCGGGGCGGTGGCCCTCCGAGGCGTACGCCCGTACCGCGATCCGCAGCTGGCCCATCAGGCCGGCCGCGCGGACGTCGTGGCCCTGTACGTCGCCGATGACCAGCGCGAACCGTCCCGACGGCAGCGGGATCATGTCGTACCAGTCGCCGCCGACCTGGAGCCCGCCGCCGGTCGGGACGTACCGTGCCGCGATCTGCATGCCGGGGATCTCCGGGCCGAGCTGCGGCATCATCGACCGCTGGAGGCCGGTGGTGAGTTGCCGCTCGCTTTCGGCCACTCCTGCGCGCTGGAGCGCCTGGGCCAGCATCCGGGCCACGGTCGTCAGGACGGACCGCTCGTCGGGGGAGAAGGACACCGGGTGCTTGAAGGCGGCCATCCAGGCCCCCATCGTCCGCCCGGCCACGATCAGGGGCAGGAAGGCCCAGGAGATCCGCCCGAAGCGCTGGGCGAGCGGCCAGGTGGCCGGAAAGCGCCGTTTGTAGTCCTCGGGGCTGGGGAGGTAGATCGCCCGGCCGGTACGGACGACCTCCGCGGCCGGGTAGTCCGTCTCCAGCCGCATGTCCGCGAAGGGGGTCTCGTCCCCGGCGTCGTGCCCGTGGTGCCCGATGATCGACAGCCGGTCCCCGGACACGCCGAAGACGGCCAGCCCGTCCGGGCTGAAGCCGGGCATGGACAGCGAGGCCGCGACCCGCAGCACTTCCGCCGTCGAGCGGGCCTCCGCCAGCGCGCGCCCCGCGTCGAGGAGGAAGGCCTCGCGGGAGCGCCGCCAGTCGCCGGTGATCGGGGTGTGCGCGGCCGTGGTGC
The DNA here is from genome assembly GCF_018614075.1 of Streptomyces sp. ISL-94. Taxonomy (GTDB): domain Bacteria; phylum Actinomycetota; class Actinomycetes; order Streptomycetales; family Streptomycetaceae; genus Streptomyces. The sequence continues at coordinate 43,952 of NZ_JAGGOZ010000042.1, forward strand.
CGGGCTGCGGTTCGGCGATCTCCTGGATGGTGCCGATCAGCTCGTAGTCGACCTGGCCGTCGGCCGTCCGGTTCTCCACCGGCTTCGAGCGGCTGCGTACGGTGCGCAGGACGCGCCCGTCCTCGTCCATGATCCGCAGCCGGGCCTCGGCGAGCGTGCCCTCGGCCACGGCCAGGTTGACGATGCCGTTGACCTCGTTCCAGTCCACCGGGTGGAACCGCGACCGTACGGCGACCTCCGGGAGCACCACCGCCTCCGCGGGCAGCCCGAGGAGCCGGGCGGCCTCGCTGTCGAGGGTGACCGTCCCGGACGCGTTGTCCCACCGCCACAGGCCCGTCGCGATGGCGGCCAGGACGTCCTCGGTGCGCACTCCGTCATCTTTACAGGTCATCCGACTGACGTGCCTGTCCGGAGCCCTGTCCGGGCGTGCCCGCGAGCTGTCCCGCTCGGACGGTAACCTTGCAAGGGTTGAGTCCACCCTGGTATCGCGAAGAACTGGATGACTGATGCATCGGTACAGGTCCCACACGTGCGGCGAGCTCCGTGCCTCTGACGTCGGCGCCGACGTCCGGCTGAGCGGCTGGCTGCACAACCGTCGAGACCTGGGCGGCATCCTCTTCATCGATCTGCGTGACCACTACGGCATCACGCAGCTCGTCGCCCGTCCCGGCACGGCCGCCAACGAGGCGCTGAGCAGCGTCACCAAGGAGACCGTCGTCCGCATCGACGGCAAGGTCGTCTCGCGCGGTGCGGACAACGTCAACCCCGAGCTGCCCACCGGCGAGATCGAGATCGAGGTCTCCGGAGTCGAGGTGCTCGGCGCGGCCGCCCCGCTGCCCTTCACCATCAACACCGACGACGGTGTGAACGAGGAGCGGCGCCTGGAGTACCGCTTCCTCGACCTGCGCCGCGAGCGCATGCACCGCAACATCATGCTGCGCTCGGCCGTCATCGCCTCGATCCGCTCGAAGATGGTGGCCCTCGGCTTCAACGAGATGGCGACCCCGATCCTCACCGCGACCTCCCCCGAGGGCGCCCGTGACTTCGTCGTCCCGTCCCGCCTGAACCCGGGCAAGTTCTACGCCCTGCCGCAGGCCCCGCAGCAGTTCAAGCAGCTGCTGATGATCTCCGGCTTCGACCGGTACTTCCAGATCGCGCCCTGCTTCCGCGACGAGGACGCGCGCGCCGACCGCTCGCCGGGCGAGTTCTACCAGCTCGATGTGGAGATGTCCTTCGTCGAGCAGGAGGACGTCTTCCAGCCCATCGAGCGGCTGATGACGGAGATCTTCACCGAGTTCGGCAAGGGCCGCGAGGTCACCTCGCCGTTCCCGCGGATCCCGTTCCGCGAGTCGATGCTGAAGTACGGCAACGACAAGCCCGACCTGCGCGCCAAGCTGGAGCTCGTCGACATCACCGATGTCTTCGAGGCCTCGGAGTTCAAGGCGTTCGCCGGCAAGCATGTGCGCGCCCTGGCCGTCCCGGACACCGCCGCGCAGCCGCGCAAGTTCTTCGACGGCCTCGGCGAGTACGCGATCTCGCTCGGCGCCAAGGGCCTGGCCTGGGTCCGTGTCGGCGAGGACGGTGCCCTGACCGGCCCGATCGCCAAGTTCCTCACCGAGGAGAACGTCAAGGTCCTCACCGAGCGCCTGGGCCTGGCCCCCGGCCACGCCGTGTTCTTCGGCGCGGGCGAGTTCGACGAGGTCTCCAAGATCATGGGCCCGGTCCGGGTCGAGGCCGCCAAGCGCGCCGGGCAGTTCGAGGAGAACGTCTTCCGGTTCTGCTGGATCGTCGACTTCCCGATGTACGAGAAGGACGAGGAGACCGGCAAGATCGACTTCTCGCACAACCCCTTCTCCATGCCGCAGGGCGGCATGAAGGACCTGGAGGAGAAGGACCCGCTCGACATCCTGGCGTGGCAGTACGACATCGTCTGCAACGGCATCGAGCTGTCCTCCGGCGCGATCCGCAACCACGAGCCCGAGGTCATGCTGAAGGCCTTCGAGATCGCCGGCTACGAGGCCGAGACCGTCGAGCGGGAGTTCGCGGGCATGCTGCGCGCGTTCCGCCTCGGCGCCCCGCCGCACGGCGGCATCGCCCCGGGCGTGGACCGCATCGTGATGCTGCTGGCCGACGAGCCGAACATCCGCGAGACCATCGCCTTCCCGCTGAACGGCAACGCCCAGGACCTGATGATGGGCGCGCCGACGGTGCTGGAGGAGTCCCGCCTGCGCGAGCTGAACATCGCGCTGCGCAAGCCGGTGGAGACGAAGCCGGCGGACGCGAAGCCGATCGCGGAGGCCGTCCACCCGGACGCTGCGCGCTAGCGGTTCCGTACGCGTACGCGAAAGGGCCCGGGGTCTGACCCCGGGCCCTTTCGCGTGGTGCGTGCTGCTAGAACCGCTCGAGGATGCCCTTGAGGAGCGCGGCCGAGGCCAGCTCCGCGGGGGCGGGTCCGGCGTGGAAGAATCCGGCGTTCTCGGCGTCCAGCTTGCGCAGGAAGTCGAAGGCCTTGGAGTCGTGGTCGCCGAACGCGACGAACTGCCAGTGGATGCCGGGGGCGGTGGTGGACGCCTCGGTGATCGCCTGGCGGGCCGGCTGGCGGTTGTCGGGAGCGCCGTCCGTCTGGAACACGACCAGGGCGGGGCCCTCGCCGCCGTCCTTCTGGTAGCGCTCGACGACGGCCTCGACGGCCACGTGGTAGCTGGTGCGTCCCATCCGGCCGAGCTCGGCGTGGCGGGCCTCGACCCAGTCCTGGTGGTCGTCCAGGGTGAGGTCGGCGGTCCCGTCCACCTCGGTGGAGAAGAAGACGGTGTGCACGGTCGCCTCCTCGTCGAGGTGTGCGGCGAGGGCGAGGGCGTGGTCGGCGAGGTGCTGGGCACTGCCGTCCTTGTAGAACCCGCGCATCGACCCGGACCGGTCCAGCACCAGGTACACCTTGGCGCGCGCCCCGGCCTTCCCCTTGCCCCGCAGCACCTGCCCGGCGGCTTTGTAGGCCCCGACCAGGCCGGGTGCCTGCCGCTTGACGCCGGCCAGCGCGTGCGCGGGCCCCTCGGCGACCGCCGCCGCCTCGTCGTCGGGGCCGGCCTCGGCGGCCACGGGCTCCGGCTCCGCCGCGGGGGCGGGGACCTCGGCTTCGGCGGCCACGGCTGCCGGCTCCGCCTGGGGGGCGGTGTCGGGCTCGGGCTCCGTCGCCGCGGGTTCGGCTTCGGCTTCGGCTTCGGCGGCCACAGGCTCGGGCTCCGCCTCGGCGGCCACGGGCTCGGCTTCGGCCTCCTCCTGTGCCTCCGGCGCGGGGGTCTCGTCGGCCACGACCACGGGCTCGGCCGAGGCCTCCGCCTCGGGGGCGGCTGCCTCCGCTTCGGCGGCTGCGGTCTCGGGCTCCGCCTCGGGGGCGGCTGCCTCCGCCTCGGCGGCTGCGGGCTCGGGCTCCGGCGCGGTCTCAGGCTCCGCCTCGGGGGCGGCGGCCTCGGCGGCTGCGGGCTCGTGCGCGGTGCCGGAGTCCGCCGCGGGCGCGGGGGGTTCGGCGTCCGGACCGGGGGCGGGCGACTGCTGAACCGCCGGAGGCACGGGGCGGCGGGCTTCCGGGACCGTGGGGTCCGCGGCCGGGGCCGCGGCCGGGGCCGGATCGGGGGCCGGGGCCGTGAGGACCGTGCCGGGTTCGCGGTCCCGTGGAGCGGACTGCGGCGGAACGGTGGGGTTGTCGAAGGACGCCGCCACCAGCTCGGCCGCCACGTCCAGTGGGGTCCGTTCCGCCTGGCTCGGCAGGGCCGCAGAAGCGGAGTCCGACGTCTCCGGAACGGCTTCCGCAGTTCGTCCGAACACCTTGCGCAACAAGCTCCGAATACCCATGGGCCAAGCCTTTCGCATGAGTGCGTGCGTCATTTGTCCGTGCTGCGCGGATGATCCCTGCCCAGAGTGGACACGTAAGGTTATCGGCCGCCCGGCTGGAACTTCGGCAGGGGCGCCCTTCGTGGCGTCCAGCCACCCCGCACCATCGCACTGTCCACCGAACTGCCGCGCCGACGCGCCGGGTTCACCGGGCGTTCATCCTGCCGCCGCCGCTTCGGCGCAACCCGGCCCTAGCGTCACGCTGGATCGATTCCGACACGTTGTCGGCGCCAGCTACTCGGAGGACACTCGTGCGCAAGCTCCTGCCGCTCATCGGCAACCCGCATGGGAGCGGACGTTCCGCTCTCACCTGCCGCTACCGCTGCGGTGACGCCTGCTTCCACGAGGTGCCGAACACCAGCGACAACGAGTACGCGGGCGATGTCATGGCCCGCGCCTACTCCCGCCGCTCGATGCTGCGTACCGCCGCCGTCGTGACGGTCGCCACCGCCGCCGGTACCGCCGTCGCTCTCAGCGGCCCCGGCCAGACCGCCAACGCCACCCCCGCCGCCGACGCGGGGGCCGCCGGCGCGGGCAAGAGCGGCGAGGCCGCCCGCGGTCTGCGCTTCAAGGCCGTCGCGCCGAACACCGACGACAAGGTCACCGTCCCCGAGGGCCACGACCAGAACGTGGTCATCCGCTGGGGCGAGCCGATCGTCAAGGGCGCCCCGGCCTTCAACGCCGACAAGCAGACCGCCGCAGCGCAGGCCGGGCAGTTCGGCTACAACAACGATTTCCTGAGCCTCCTCCCGCTCGGCGGCGACTACGAGCGCCGGCAGCTGCTCGTGGCCAACCACGAGTACACGGACGAGAACCTCATGTTCAAGGGCTACGACCCGGCCAACCCGACCCGCGAGCAGGTCGAGATCGCCTGGGCCGCGCACGGCCTGTCCGTGGTCGTCGTCCAGGAGGACCACCGCAGCGGCAAGCTGACCGCGGTCACCCGCCACGAGCTCAACCGCCGCCTGACCGCGACCAGCGAGTTCAAGCTGACCGGCCCGGCCGCGGGCAGCGCCCTGCTGAAGACCTCCGCCGACGCCACCGGCACGAAGGTGCTCGGCACCCTCAACAACTGCGCCGGCGGCACCACCCCGTGGGGCACTACCCTCCACGGCGAGGAGAACTTCAACCAGTACTTCGGCAACGCCGGCCAGGTCACCGACCCGACCGCGGCCGCCCGCCTGAAGCGCTACGGCGTGAGCGCCGGCGCCACCGAGCGCAAGTGGGAGCGGTTCGACAAGCGCTTCGACGTGGCGCAGGAGCCCAACGAGCCGCACCGCTTCGGCTGGGTCGTCGAGCTGGACCCGTACGACCCGAACTCCACCCCGCGCAAGCGCACCGCGCTCGGCCGCTTCAAGCACGAGGCCGCGCAGCCCCGCCTGACCGAGGACGGCCGTCCCGTCGTCTACATGGGCGACGACGAGCGCTTCGACTACTTCTACAAGTTCGTCTCCTCGAAGCAGATGAAGAAGGGCAACTCGCGCGCGGCGAAGGAGCACAACCTCACGCTGCTCGACGAGGGCACCCTCTACGTCGCCAAGCTCACCGGTGACGCCCCGGCCGCCGAGATCGACGGCACCGGCAAGCTCCCCTCGGACGGCGAGTTCGACGGCTCCGGTGTCTGGATCAAGCTCGCCACCGGCAACGTCTCGCACGTCGAGGGCATGACCGCCGAGGAGGTGTACGTCTTCACGCGCCAGGCCGCCGACAAGGTGGGCGCGACCAAGATGGACCGCCCCGAGGACGTCGAGCCCTCCCCGCGCACCGGCCGCGTGTACATCGCGCTGACCAACAACACCGACCGCGGCAAGGCCGGCAAGGCGGGCGCGGACGAGGCCAACCCGCGCAACCTGAACAAGCACGGCCAGATCCTGGAGCTCGCCGAGAACTTCGACGACCCGGCCGGTGACGGCTTCGCCTGGCGGCTCTTCCTCGTCGCCGGTGACCCGAACGACCCGGCGACCTACTTCGCGGGCTTCCCGAAGGACAAGGTCAGCCCGATCTCCTGCCCGGACAACGTGGCCTTCGACCCGCACGGCAACCTGTGGATCTCTACGGACGGCAACCAGCTCGGCTCCCACGACGGCCTGTTCGGCGTCGCGACCGCCGGTGACCGCCGCGGTGAGCTGAAGCAGTTCCTGACCGTGCCGCGCGGTGCCGAGACCTGCGGCCCGCTGATCCAGGACAAGCGCGTCCTGGTCTCCGTCCAGCACCCGGGCGAAATCGACGGCGCGTCCGTCGAGAAGCCGCAGTCGGTGTGGCCCGACGGCCCCGGCAAGATCGTCCGCCCGGCGGTCGTGTCGGTCTGGCGCAAGGACGGCCGCAACATCGGCGTCTGAGCGGACCAGTTGACCAAGGGGCATGCAGGCATGTGGGCGTGTTTCACGTGAAACATGCCCCTTGGGCGTCCCACCCGCTCATCTCCCCTCCGAAAGCCTGCCGACGGGGAGCCGCAGGGTGGTCATCGCGCCCCCGTCGGGGGCGTTGGTGAAGCTGAGTGCGATCTCCAGCACCGCCGCCTGGCCGGCCACGATCGTCAGTCCCAGGCCGTGGCCGCGGCCGCGGCCCGGATCGCCGGTTCGGAAACGCTGCGGGCCCTGTTCGATGAGCTCGGGCGGGTAGCCGGGCCCGTGGTCGCGGACCACGATCACCGGGCCCTCCACGGTCACCTCGACGGGGGGCCGGCCGTGCTTGTGCGAGTTGACCAGCAGGTTGGCCAGGATCCGGTCCAGCCGGCGCCGGTCGGTGAGCACCGTCGCGTCCCGGACCACCGTGACCTCGGCGGCCAGCCGGGTCCCGGCGACCGCCCGCCGCACCGCCCGGCCGAGCTCCACCCGAGCCAGGTCGGCCCGTTCGACGCCCGAGTCCAGCCGGGAGATCTCCAGCAGGTCCTCGGTGAGCAGGTGCAGGGCGTTGAGCCGGTCATTGATCATCTCCTTGGGGCGGCCCTCCGGCAGCAGCGCGGCCGCGGCCAGCGAGCCCGTGAGGGGGGTGCGCAGCTCGTGCGCGACATCCGCGGTGAAGCGCTTCTCGGCCTCCAGCCGGTCCTGGAGCGACCCGGCCATCGAGTCCAGGGCCTGTGCCACGTCCCGTACCTCGTCCCGGTAGCGGGTGGGCCGCGTGTCGTCGGGGCCCCCGCCTGCCGGGAAGCCCACCCGGGCGTCCAGGTCCCCGGCACTGATCCGGCGGGCCACGGCGGCCGTGGTCGCGAGGCGCCGGCTGATCCGGTTGGCGAGGAATAGGCCCGCCAGCGCCACCACTCCGGCCGCGAGCACCGAGGAGGCGAGGATCGCGGCGTCGATGTCCCGCAGCCGGTCGCGGGTGCTCTCGTACGGGATCCAGACCGCGAGGGCCTTCTTGTCGGCGGGCGCGGCGGCCCACATGACGGGCTTGTCGCCGTGCTCGCCGACCATGCTGCCGGTCCGGCCTCGTGCGACCAGGTCGCGCAGGGGGCGGGGGAGGCCGGGCGGGTCGAGGGCCACGTCGACGTCGCCGTGCGTGGTGCCGTACTCGTAGTGGCCGAGGGCGTGGTCCAGTTCGGTGTTCACGTCCTTGCGGACCTCCCCGACGATCTGCCGGGCGACCACGTTGTGCACGAGGATGCCCAGGGCGGCGGCGACCAGGCAGCACACCATCGTGGTGGTCAGCGCGATCTTCCAGCGGAGGCTGCTCAGCGCGCGCATCGCGGTCCGTCGCCGGCCTGGGAGGTGTCCGGGAGAGCGGGGCATTCGTCGAGGGTGAGCTGGGAGAGGTTCATGGTCCCGGCCTTCGAGTCCCAGACGTAGTCGGAGACGGCGACGTACTTCGGGTTCGAGGTGGGTTCCCGGACCGCCAGGTGCTCGGCGGCCACCTCGACGCCCTCCAGGACCGCGCGGCGGGACAGCACGCGGGCGATGGAGCCGTCGTCCTGGACGGTGTAGACGCGCAGCTCGCTGAGGCGGCCGTCGATGTCGAGGGCGGTGATCAGCTCCTCCCGGCCGTTGCCGGTCAGGTCGTGCAGGACGCCGGGGCGGACCGGGCAGTCGGGGCCGCCGTCCACAGCCTGTGTGCAGAGCGCGAGCCGCTGGACGGCGTGGGGGTCGACGAGACGGCCGGTCCCGCCGTCCTGGGCGGTGGCGGAGGTGATGTCGGCGCGGACGACGGCCAGGGCGTCCACGCCGCGCATGCTGAGGTTGGCGACCTTGGGGAGGCCGGGCACGACGGCGGCCGTGCCGTGCTTCTGGCCGGGATCGGGTGGGGCGGGGCGGATGTTCTTCCACAGGCTCTGGGGGGCGTGCACGGTGCCGAGGTCGCCTTCGCTCCGGAGGCCTTGTACGTCGGCGCAGCCGGTCGCTGCCGCGAGCAGGGCGGTGAGGGCGGTTCCGGCCAGGGCGCGGTGGCTGCGCATGCGCATGTCCCGATGCTCCCCCGCCGCTCCCCGCGAGGCCCGGCCACGGACCCATCCGGGGGACCCCCGGCGGGGGCGCGGCTCACAGCAGCGGCCTGCCGGCCGCCCCGGGGCTCCGCCCCGGACCCTTGAGCCGCACCTGCCCGGCACGGCCGGCCTCGGCGTTTGAGGCGCGGGGCGGAGCCCCGGTTATCGGTGGGTGAGGGCGCGGGCCGCTGCGAGCTCCTGGTGGAGGGGGGAGAGGACGCCGGAGGTGGGGGAGGGGGGTTTCAGCGGGGCGTTGACCGGGGTTTCGTTGGTGCGGACCGCCTCCGCCAGGGAGCGGAGTTGGGCGGTGACGGCGGCGACCTCCGCCGGCGAGGGAGGGTCCGCGCCGTGGTTGACGCGGACGCGGGCGGCGGTGGTCGCGTCCACGATGCGTTCGACGGCGACGACGAGGGGCCACCACGCCGCGGCCCGCGCGCCCGTCGGGGGCGGTTCGGTCAGCGCCCGCTGGAACTCGCTGCGGACGCCCGAGAGCTCGCGGTAGATCCGCCGCCGCGCCTGCAGGCGGGCCGTGCGGGCCGCCTGCAGGCCCGCCTCGGTCTGCGGCTGGGCGCCGAACGCCCGCTCCACGTACCGCGCGGCATCGTCCACGGTGTCGGCGAGCCGGTCCCCGATCCGCGTGCGCCAGCTCTCGGGCCACAGCAGGTAGCCCGCGACGAGGGTGATGGCGCAGCCGATCAGGCTGTCCAGCAGCCGCGGGCGGATCAGGTCGAAGCCCTGGTGGTTGAGCAGGTCCGAGAGGAGGAGGATCACCGGGGTGATCGCCGCGGTCTGGAAGGCGTACCCCTTGGCGGAGAAGGCGGGGATCAGGGCGGCCAGGACCATCATGACCGGTACGTCCCACCAGCCGCGCGGCACCTCGGACAGCACGGCTGCGGCGATGACCAGCCCGGCCGCGGTGCCCAGGGCGCGCAGCACGGCCCGGGAGAACACCGAGCCGAAGTCGGGCTTCAGGACGAAGGTGACGGTCAGTGCGACCCAGTAGGACCGCTCGACCTCCACGAGGGAGACGAGGCACTGGGCGAGGCCGATGCACAGGGCGAGGCGCAGCCCGTACCGCCAGGAGGCCCGCGACATCATCATGTCCCGCACCGCGCGCCGGGCGCGGACCCGCAGGGCGGCGGGCCGGCCGAGCCGGTCGTCGACGTTGTACGGGTCCGGTTCGGCGAGGTGCACGATGCTCGCCGCGTGCCGCAGGGCGGAGTCGACGGCCCGCTCGGCCGGGGTGTGCGCTGCGGGCAGGTCCAGGACGGGGGCGCCGGTGCGGCCCTCCTCGACGGCGTCCGCCAGCTCCCGTACCGCCGCCGGGATCTCCGGCGGCAGCGGCCGGCCGCGCAGGTGCGCGGCGGGGGCGGCCTCCACCAGCGGGATCACCACGTTGAGCTGGGCCAGCATCCGCACCAGGGCGGGGCTGCGGCCGTGCACCCGGGCCCGGCGGCCGAGCACCAGGTCGTAGGCGTGGTTCAGGGCCTGGGTGACCTGGTGGCGGCGTTCCTCGTAGGCGGGACCGCCGGCGGCCTCCAGGTTGTCGGCCAGGGCCCGGTAGGTGGCCGCGACGGCGGCGCGCTCGGGCTGCCGGCCGCGCAGCGGCCAGCCGAGCAGGGTGAGGAGGAGGACGAACAGCCCGCCCGCGGTCATCAGCAGGGGGGCCGTCCACCAGGGGCGGGGCAGCGGGAGCCCGGCACCGACCACGGCGTTGAGGAGGAACAGCAGCCCGGACACGGAGGCGACCGTGCCGATGGAGGAGATCATCCCGGAGATCAGGGCGATGAGGGTGAGGGCGCCGACGGCGAGCCAGCCGTGCCCGAAGACCAGGGTGCCCAGCGCGACCCCGACGGCTCCGAAGAGCTGCGGGATCGCGATGTTCAGGATCCGCATCCGGTAGGCGTCGGCGGTGTCGCCGATGACCCCGGAGAGGGCGCCCATGGAGACGAGCGCGCCGTATTCGGGCTCGTCCAGGGCGAAGCCGACGGCGAGGGGCGCGGCCATCGCCACCGCCGCGCGCAGCACGGCGGCCCAGGGGATCGGCGCGGTGCCCGGCCGCAGTCCCTTGAGCAGCCAGGCGGGCGGAGCCAGCGGGTGCTGCCTGGTTCGCCCGGAGGGTATCTGTTCGGTGCTCATTCTCTCCCAGCTACCTCCCCCAGACTCCGTCCGGGGGGACCCCCACGGAGGTGCCCCCAGCTTCCGTGCGGCCGCTTGCGCATCGGTTCTTCTGGGCTCTTCTGCGTCGTTCTGCGTGCGTTGGTACCTTCCGAGCTTATGGGGTGCGGCGCAGTCGGCCCATCAGCCAGGCGCCGAGCGCGGCGGCGAGCCCGACGGCCAGCACCACCCAGGTGGTGGTGCGCAGGAACGAGGTGAGGGCGTCGTACACCGCCCCGGCGGCCGGCCGGTCGATGTCGGCGGGCAGATCGTCGAGGGTGAGCCGGCGGCACACGTCCACGGCGATCCCCAGCAGTACGGCCCCGACCGCGAGCCCCAGCCCGGTGGCCATCACGGCGCGCCGCCGGTGGAGGGCGACCGCGATGGCCGCCGCCGCCAGGACCAGGGTCAGTACGGGGAGCCAGATTCCGGCGACCTGGAGCATGTGGAACCCCTTCCGGAGCGCGGCGAGGTTGTCGTACTCCATGACCTTCACGGAGAGGTGGGTCACCGGGATGCGGTCGGCGAAGGGCACGCCGTCGGCAACGAGTTCCCACTTGACCTCGTCGATGACGGGAGCGAGGTCGATGGTGAGGGCGTCGCCGTGGCCGGTGGTGAGGGCGTCGAGGAAGGCGGTGTGGGCGGCGCGGTTGGCCGCGTCCCAGGCGGTGCGGTAGGCGGGGGTGCCGGCGAAGGAGCGCAGGGCCTCGCCGAGCAGGGCGTCCACCCCGCCCTGGAAGGGACCCGCGTCGATCTGGCCGGAGAGGGCGCGGCCGGCCTGGGTGACGACGACGTCCTGGACGGCCGGGTTGCGGGCGAGGGGGGACATGACGGCGGTGTAGCGGTCGGCGTCGCCCAGCTCGTGGTCGGCCCAGTACGCGACGGCGCTCGCGGGCACCAGCAGGGCCACGAGCGCGATGAGTACAGCCGACAGGATGGTGCGCACGTCACCAGGGAAAGCCGGTACGGGGCCCGGCGCCAGCATTGTTGGTGCGGGTGGGTGGCATGTCGTCAGCGTGGCCGCCCCCGGTCACAGCTGGTGCTGTGACCGGAAAGGT
>NZ_JAGGOZ010000042.1:55553-85844 GCF_018614075.1 Streptomyces sp. ISL-94
ACCTTTCCGGCCACAGCACCAGCGCTGCCCGGCATGCCCTTCGGCATCGACGCGGCCGCCGTGCGCGGGTGATCCACTTGCCGCCCGGGGGCGGCGGGTGTGCCCTGGAGGATGGGAGAGAGGAGCCCGTCATGGCACATGCGGCACCCACCGCCTCGCGGCGGCAGCACCGGCAGATGGCGGACATGACCCACCTGGGCAAGAGCGCGTACACCAGGCCCCTGCTCATGGGACTCGTCTACGGGGTCTGGGCCGCCTTCATCAAGCGCCAGATGGGCCCCGTCGACGCCGGCAACGTCTTCTACGGGATCCTTTGCGGCGCGGTCTTCGCCGCCTGCATGTTCGCCCTGGCCCGCATCGGCCCGCGGCTGAAGCGGGAGATGCACGCCACGGCGTACGGAGTCTTCGCGGGCATCGCCGTGGGCTACCTGCACAGCCTCACCAACTCGTCCGTGCTCCGCGCGACCGTGATCGGCTTCTTCGTGGCCCTCGGCGTCGGCGGGGTGGCGTTCTACCGCTACTACACGCGCGAGGACTGAGCCGGTCGGCCCGGCCGCACGTGCGGCCGGGCCGACGCTGTACCTCCGCGGCTATGCGGCCGAGTCCGCGGGATCGGGGCTGGTGACCTGCTGCGGTTCGCTCTCGGGCTCGGCGGCCCCGGCCGGATCGGACTGGCGGACCGGCGGGGTGAAGCGGGCGGCCTCGGCGCGGAGCATGGCGTTCAGGGCGGCGTACGGGTCGATGGGCATGACGGAACCTCACGGTGACGAAGGGGGTGTGGGGATCTGCGCTGCTCGGCCTTCTCAGCAGCGCAGGACCACACTCCGCACCGACCGCACGGACAGCGCCGGTTCGGCCCCCTCCGACGGGCGCGCGCACCCCACCGGGTCCGCCTGTTTCACGTGAAACACCGGAAGCGGTGTCCGCCGTACGCCGGGCACCCCGCGCAGGACCGTCCGCAGAGCGGCCCGTACTTCGGAGTCGGCGGGGCCCGGGTCGGACTGGCCCTCGGTCGGCTCGGCCGGCGCGGTGGAGGAGGGCCGGGACTCGGCGGCCATCGCGGCCGCCGGACCGGCACCGAACACGCACAGCAGCACGACACAGGCCACCGTCAGGGCCCTGGTCAGTGCCGTCCGCGCGCGCTGCCTCCCGCTCATGCGAGGGGTGTGCCCCGCCACGCCGGACGACTCCCGGACCGCTCACCAGAAGCCCCCGACCGGGGGACGAAGACACCCCCCACGGCTGACGGTCAGCGGCCGCGCCGCTGCCCCGTCAGCCGGGCGAGCACGGCGGTCTCACCGCCGACCAGCCGCAGTTGGGCCCGCCCCGCCCGGTCCTCGCGGCCGGTGGCCTCGCCGGGTGAGATCCGTACGACGGTGAACACGGCGGTACGGCTGTCCGCGCGGGGGATCTCGATGGTCCGGCCCCGCTGGAGCCCGGCCAGGCGCAACCCCGAGCCGCTGATCACGGCGGTCCCCTCCGCACCCGGCGCGGGGCTGGCCTCGTCCCAGGAGGCCTCCCCGTGGCCGTCGGCCGCCAGCGGTACGTCGATGCCCAGGCCCGGGATGCGCAAGCGCAACGGCGCCGCGGGCCGCAGCGGATGCGTGACCCCCCGCAGCGGACCGGCCGCCGTTCTCGGCGAGCGGGCGCCCTGGCCGGGGCGGTGCTCGCCGGACTCCTCCAGCTGCCGCACGAGACGGCGGTGGTCGGACAGCCCCAGTGCCCGCGAGGGCAGCGCGTCGTCCGCGGCCGGGGCCACGGGCTTGGCCCCCTCGGTGCGGAGCAGCGCACCGATGCCGACGGCCAGCAGAACCACCGTCAGTACGGCGGCCACCTTCCCCCAGCCACCGCTGGACGGTTCCCCCGAGGCGCGAGGCATGGAATTCCCTTCCGTCCGGCGCGTGCGGCCGGGTCATGTGAGCAGTGGACACCTCCTCTGCCCCTCCGCACTTCGTGAAACACGCAGGACTGACAGGACGTCACTGGCGTGTCGCGCCGCGATCCGGACGTCTTCGCAGCTGGCAGCGGTTCGGCCGCCACGGACCCGGGGCGGAAGGTCCTACGCCCGAACGGGTGAGCCGGAAAGGCGATCCTCGTCCCGGTCAAGGCCTGACAGCAGGAGAGGTCACCCGCGCAGCCGTCACACCGCGATCAGCGTCGCCGCCGTCGCGCCCATCAGGGCGGCGGCGAGGTGGACGGCCGGGTGGCCGTAGTCGCCGAACCAGAGGTGGCGGGCCAGGCCCCCCAGTGCGGCGAAGGCCGCGATCACGCCGATCTGACCGAACAGCGTGATCGCGGTGAAGGGGGCCAGGAGCAGCAGGAACGAGCTCAGCCAGAACGGGGCCGCGCCCGTCCAGCCGCGCCACTCCCGTATTGCCGTCGGCATGTCCCACCGGCCCCCTCTTCATCAACTGGTCGGCTGCACAGCCTCCTTCGGTGCGGCGGTCGGCACAAGGGCGCGTTCGGCTAGATAACCGAAGGCGAGGCCGAAAGTCGCCCACAGCGCGGCCTGGATGGCCAGGGACGCGAGGCGGAACTGCCAGATCAGCGCGGCCGGGAAGTCCTCCGGCACCTCGTTGATGCCGGGCAGCACCGCGTACGAGATCCCGACGGCCAGGACGAAAGCCGCACCGGCGGCGATCGACGCGTTCCAGTTGCCGAGCCTGGGGGCCAGCCGGCGGCCCAGGATCAGCATGCCGGCCGCGAGCAGTGCGCTCAGAGCGATCATCAGGAGGTAGAGGGCGGTCCGCCGGGCGGCCGTCTCCGGGTCTCCGACGGCCGGCGGGTTGGCGGGGTACTTGAGCAACGGCACCAGCGTGACGGTCACGAACAGACCGCCGGTGACCAGGGCCGCCGTGGCCCGCGGGCCGAAGCGGCCGATGCGGCCCAGGGCGAAGCAGAAGACGAGCGCGGCGATTCCGCCGAGCGCGACCCCGTACAGCAGGACGCCGGTGCCCAGGCCGGCCGTGGCCTGGAGGGCCCGGCTGACCGGGGCCTCCTCGCCGTGGTCGTGGCCGGCCGCGAGGTGGCCGGCCTCCTCGATGGCGATCGCCGCGTCCACCTTGGACTCACCGAGGAGGTACGCGACGAGGAAGGCGGCCACGCCGGCCAGCAGGCCGGCGAGCATGCCCCGGACGAGGAAAACGCGTGGGGAGAGAGGGTTCACGGTTCGGTTCCCTTGCGAGACAGACGCGAGATCAGTGGCAGGGGAAGCCGAGGAGGTGGCGGCCGTCGTGCAGCCACTCGTGGACGTTCTCGCCCTGGAAGACCGCGGTGGCACCCTGTTCGATGCCGACGAAGTACAGCAGGACGAGCATGAGGACGGCGACGAAGGCCGCCCAGGGGGCGAGCGCGGAGAGCGAAATCGGTGCGACGGCGGGAGCCGAAGCGGGCACGGCGGAGTGGGCCATGGCAGGAACCTCCAGAGGGAACACGCGTCCCGGTCAGTGGTGCTCGCGACGACGGCGGCGGGTCTGACTTGCCTCCCCCTTCCGGGAGGGTTCACAGTGGCGCGACCGTGCCGGATTCTCACCGATGCTTCCGTCGTACCGTCGTCATGTAGTTATGTCGTCCGAGACCGTACCGCGCTTACGCTCACCTTATGAAGACCCCCTTGGTACGAGTCCGGTTCGTGAGACTCCCGCACGCCGCACAGGCGCGTGCCAGTCGCTTCGGCCACGGGGAGCCCTGCCCGGGATACGAGGGCTTCCGGGGCCTGGACGCGGGGGAGTGGGCCGGCCGGACCCTGGACGAGGTCGCCGGGGCGGATCCGGCCGCCGTGCACGCGTGGTTGACGGATCCCCGCTACGCGCCGCCGGGCGGGGAATCGGTGGAGTCCCTGATCGCCCGCGTCGGGGCGGAACTGGACGGGCTGGCGGCGGCCACCCACCGCGCCGAGGTCGAACAGGCCGTCGTGCGGGCGGCCGTGGTGCACGCGCTGGACCTGCCCGCGGCGGCCTTCTGGCGGCTGGACGTCCGGCCGGAGTCGGTGACCACGCTCACCGGCCGCGCGGGCCGCTGGAACCTCCTCGTGGGGCAGCCGGAGCAGCTCGTGAGCGGGGAGCAGAACGGCCCGGACCCCGCGACGCGGTCCGAGCCGAACTGATCCTCCCCCAGGGGGCGTTACGCGACGATCCAGTCGGAGGTCGCGATCACCGGCTGCACACCGTCACGGTGGATGGTGCCCTCGATCAGGCCGTACATGCGGTCCGCCGCGAAGTAGACCTCGTTGTCGTTCTTGAGGCCGAAGGGCTCCAGGTCGACGAGGAAGTGGTGCTTGTTGGGGAGGTTGAGGCGCACCTCGTTGACCTTGGGGCAGTTGTCGAGCACCCGCTCGGCCATCTGGTTCAGGGTCTGCTGGAGCGAGTACGAGTACGTCTCCGCGAAGGCTTCCAGCATGTTCTTGCGGACCTTCTTGTACGACTGGTCCCAGTCGTACCCGGCGTCGTCGGCGGCCAGCGCCGAGTGCGCCCAGCGCGCGGTGACCTTGGTCGCCAGGATGCGGTCGTACGCCTCCTGGAGGGTCGTGTACTTGTCCTTGATGTAGCCGTGGAACTCGGAGTTCGTCGAGTTCATCACGGTGAGGTCCTTCAGGCCCGAGATGACCTGGAGGCCGGTCGTCTCGCTGTAGGTGATCTGCGCGGTGCGCACCTCCTGGCCCTTGCGGACGAAGGAGTGCTGCTCCTTGCGCGTCGGGACCGGGATCCGGTCCCACACGTACTCCTCGATGCGGATCTGCGCTTCGCGGATCGGCTGCTGCGAGGAGACGAAGTGCTTGGCGAGCAGGATGCCGAAGGCCTCGGGGGAGTCGATGCCGTGCTCCTTGCCGAAGGCGTACACCGTGTTCTTGGTGGTGTCGGTCGGCAGGCAGTTGGCGTTGTCGCCGGTCAGGTGGACGTCGCGGAACTCACCGCGGAGCGCGACCGAGACGTTGAGGTCGCGGATCTCGTGCCAGGAACCGTCGTTGCCCTTGCGGGTGACCTTGACGATGCGGTTCTCGGCCTTGCCGTACTGGTTCTGCGCCAGGACGTGCTTGCTCATGGCTGTCTTCCTTCGGGTACACGGAGTCCGGCTGAATGGATCCCGTACGCCCGGCGTCCAGCGGTCGGCCCGCTCCCCGCCGTTCGGTCACTCACGACCGCCCCGGGACTGACGTGCATCCCGGTCCGTAGGTGCTCTGTCGGATTTCAGCACGTTCACGTGCTGTTCGTAATGGCGCGGAACATCCAAGACAGGCACCCACGGATTGGGCAACCGTACATTTGCCCAGGTCAGACCATGTGCGCATCGGCGACCGAGAGGGCCTCGCCGAGGATGTCCAGCCCCTTGGCGACGTCGTCGGCCGCGATGTTGCAGGGCGGCGCGAGGTGGATGCGGTTCCCGGCGATGAGCGGCCAGAGCCCGCCCTTCTTGCAGGCGGCCCCGAAGGCGCCCATCGGCGCGTTGTCCGCCCCGGAGGCGTTGTACGGGACCAGCGGCTCGCGCGTCGCGGCGTCCCGTACGAGTTCCAGGGCCCAGAAGGTGCCCAGACCCCGCACCTCCCCGACCGAGGGGTGCCGCTCGGCCAGCGCGCGCAGCCCGGGGCCGAGCAGCTCGGCGCCGGTGCGGGCGGACTGCTCGACGATGCCCTCCTCCTCCATGACGTTGATCGTCGCGACGGCGGCCGCGCAGGCCAGCACGTGCCCGGAGTACGTCAGCCCGCCCGGGTAGGGCCGGCGGGCGAAGGTCTCGGCGATGGCGGCGGAGATGGCGACCCCGCCGAGCGGCACGTATCCGCTGGTCACGCCCTTGGCGAAGCAGAGCAGGTCGGGGGTGACGTCCCAGTGCTCGGAGGCGAACCACTTACCGGTGCGCCCGAAGCCGACCATGATCTCGTCGAGGATGAAGACGATGCCGTAGCGGTCGCAGAGGGCGCGCACGCCGGCGAGGTAGCCGTCCGGGTGCACCAGCACGCCCGGGGCCCCGCCGACGGTCTCCAGGATGATCGCGGCGATGGACTGCGGGCCCTCGAAGACGATGGTGTCCTCGAGGTGCCGCAGCGCGCGCTCGCACTCCTCGGCCTCGGTCGTCGCGTAGAAGGGCGAGCGGTAGGCGAAGGGCCCCCAGAAGTGCACGACCCCGGCGGTCGCCGTGTCGTTGCCGAAGCGGCGGGCGTCCCCGGTCAGGTTGATCGCGGTGGAGGTGGCGCCGTGGTACGAGCGGTACGCGGACAGCACCTTGGGCCGGCCGGTGTGCAGCCGGGCCATCCGTACGGCGTTCTCGACGGCCTCGGCGCCGGCGTTGGTGAAGAAGATCTTGTCCAGGTCGCCGGGGGTGCGCTCGGCGATCAGCCGGGCCGCCTCCGAGCGCGCGTCGACGGCGAAGCCGGGCGCGACCGTGCAGAGCTTGGCCGCCTGCTCCTGGATGGCCGCGGTGACCTTGGGGTGCTGGTAGCCGATGTTGGTGTAGACGAGGGCGCTGGAGAAGTCGAGGTAGCGGTTGCCCTCGTAGTCCCAGAAGTACGAGCCCTCGGCCCCGGCCACGGCGAGCGGGTCGATGAGCTCCTGCGCCGACCACGAGTGGAAGACGTGCTTCCGGTCGGCGTCTTTCACGGCGGCGAGGGCGTCGGACTCTGCATTCATGAAACGAGGGTAGTAGTCCGGTATGCGGATCCGGGGGTGCCTTCGGGGCGCATCCCGCATGCCGGACTCAGACGATGTGGCACCCGCCGTCGCGGTCAAGCCGGCTGGATCCGAACTTGTCGCATAGTGGAAGTTGGTTTCCGAGATGTGGAATTACCTGAAGGTTCGGCTGGTCGGTGGCGTCCTAGGATGGGCGTCTTCGGAGGTATGAGGCGGGGAGGCCCTGTGACCGAGCAGACGCGGCGGCTGGTCCTGGGCGGCGCCACGGCCGGGGTCGTGAGCCGGTGCCGGGACTTCACCCGCCTGGCGCTCGCGGACTGGCAGTGGCCGGGCCGGCCCGGGCGGCCGGAGGCCGTGGACGACGTGCTGCTGCTGGTCTCCGAGGTGGTGACCAATGCCTGCCTGCACGCGGGCGGCCCCCGCGAGCTGGTCCTGCGGCACACCCCCGAGCGGCTGCGCGTCGAGGTCAGGGACGACAGTCCTGAGCCCCCGCGCCGACGGGCGCCCGGCGACCGTGCGCTACCGGGAGGACACGGACTGATCCTGCTGGAACGGCTCGCGCGGAGCTGGGGGTCGACGCCTTGCGGGGGCGGTCTGCCGGGTAAGACGGTCTGGCTGGAGGTGCCGGCCGCGCGGCCGTAGGCGCCTGCGGCTCCCCCCGGGCCGCCCTGTCCGTCGTCCCCGTCGCCTGCGGCCCGTGCGTCCCCTGCGTCCCCTGCGTCCCCTGCGTCCCGTGCGTCCCCTGCGCCGCCTCCGGCTCCTCCTCCTCATCGGTGAGCAGCCCGGTGCGCAGCCGCGTCAGGGTCCGGGTCAGCAGCCGGGACACGTGCATCTGGGACAGGCCCAGCCGGTCGCCGATCTCGGTCTGCGTCAGCTCCTGCCCGAACCGCAGCGAGAGCAGCGTGCGCTCCCGCTCGGTGAGCCCGGCCAGCATCGGCTTGAGCGACTCCAGGCACTCGATGCGGTCGTACGCCTCTTCCTCCTCGCCCAGCGAGGGCCGCTCGGCATAGGCGTCGCGCTCGCCGCCGTCCTCCTGCGGCGGCGCGTCCAGGGAGCGCGCGGAGTACGCGCACGACGCCTTCCGCCCCTCCGAGAGCTCCTCGGGGGTGACGTCCAGATGGCAGGAGAGCTCGCTGTCCGTGGGCTCGCGGCCCAGTTCCTGCTCCAGGGCGTCGTGCGCCTTCGCGGTGTCGATCCGCAGCTCCTGGAGCCGCCGCGGGACCTTGACGGCCCAGCTGGTGTCACGGAAGAACCGCTTGATCTCACCCGTGATCGTCGGAATCGCGAACGAGGTGAATTCCACCCCGCGCTCGGGATCGAAGCGGTTGATCGCCTTGATCAGGCCGATGGTGCCGACCTGGACGATGTCCTCCATCGGCTCGCTGCGGCCGCGGAACCGGCGGGCGGCGTACTTCACGAGGCTGAGGTTGAGCTCGACGAGGGTGTTGCGGACGTACGAGTACTCCGCGCAGCCCTCCTCCAGCTCGGCCAGTCGCCGGAACAGGGACACGGACAGGGTCCTGGCCTCGTGCGTGGCGACATCTGTGAGGTCTGTACGGTGCATGGCCTGCGCTCCTCCGACGGTGTGACCCGGGCGGCGGGGGCGCGGACCCGGGGGTGCGTCGTTGCGCTGTCCCAGGGGATATACCCGAACCAAACCCCACGTACCCCATGTATTTGGCGTACCCCAGATACCCCACGCACGCCAATCGGACAGCGGGCCTGACGCCGGTCGGGAGCTGTCAGCGATCTGTCAGCGGTCTCTCCAGGGCATGTCAGCGCCCCCGGCCATGGTGACGTCGTCACAAGGGAGCGACCACGAAACGAGCGACACCATGACCGGAAACCCGATCCACCCCGCGAGGCCGCGGCGCCCATCGAGGCCACCGGCCTCCGCAAGTCCTACGGGGACAAGACCGTCCTCGACGGCATCGACCTGTACGTCCCGGCGGGCACGGTCTTCTCGCTGCTCGGCCCCAACGGCGCCGGGAAGACCACCACCGTGCAGATCCTGTCCACCCTCATCGGAGCGGACGCCGGCCGCGTGCGGATCGCCGGACACGACCTGGCCGCCGCGCCCGACTCCGTACGGTCGGCCATCGGCGTCACCGGCCAGTTCTCGGCGGTGGACAAGCTGCTCACCGCCGAGGAGAACCTCCTCCTGATGGCGGACCTGTGCCACCTGCCCACGGCGGCCGGCCGGCGCCGGGCCGGCGAGCTGCTGGAGGCCTTCGACCTGGCCGACGTGGCCCGCAAGGTGTCCATGACCTTCTCCGGCGGCATGCTGCGCCGCCTCGACCTGGCGATGACCCTGGTGGGCGGCCCGCAGGTCATCTTCCTCGACGAGCCGACCACCGGCCTGGACCCGCGCAGCCGCCGCTCGATGTGGCAGATCATCCGCGAGCTCGTCGCCGACGGCGTCACGATCTTCCTGACCACCCAGTACCTGGAGGAGGCCGACCAGCTCGCCGACCGGATCGCGGTCCTGGACGGCGGCCGGCTGGTCGCCGAGGGCACCGCCCACGAGCTGAAGCGGCTGGTGCCGGGCGGGCACGTCCGCCTCGACTTCACCGACCCGGGCGATTTCGACCGTGCCGCCCGCAGCCTGGGCGAGGTGACCGCCGACGCGGACGCGCTCACCCTGCGGATCCCGAGCGACGGCGGCGTGCGCTCGCTCCGCTCCCTGCTCGACCGGCTCGACGCCCAGGCGATCGAGGTCGGCGGCCTCACCGTGCACACCCCCGACCTCGACGACGTCTTCCTCGCCCTGACCGGCCAGACCAAGAACAAGGAGTCCGCGCGATGAACGCCGCCACCGCCACCGCCACCGCCACCGCCCCGACCACGGCCGCCCCGCACCTCTGGCGCGACTGCGCCACCATGCTGCGCCGCCAGCTGAAGCACGCCCTGCGCTACCCCGGGCTCTCCCTCGGCGCCATGGCCGTACCGGTCATCTTCCTGCTGCTCTTCGTCTACGTCCTCGGCCGCCCCCTCGCCGCGGGCATCGGCACCGGCACCGACTACATCAACTACCTGGCCCCCGGCATCCTGTTGATGGCGGTCACCGCCGCCTCCACCACCACCGCGGTGTCCGTCTGCACCGACCTCACCGAAGGCATCGTCGCCCGCTTCCGCACCATGGCGATCTCCCGCTCCTCGATCCTCGTCGGACACGTGCTGGGCAGTGTGATCCAGACCCTGGTCAACGTCGGGATCGTGATCGGGATCGCGCTGCTGATGGGCTTCCGCCCGGAGGCGGGCCTCACCGGCTGGTCGGCGGCCCTCGGCCTCCTCGTCCTGCTCACCTTCGCGGTGACCTGGCTGTCCGTCGCGCTCGGCACGCTCAGCAAGACCCCCGAGGGCGCCAGCAACATCGTCCTGCCGCTGGCCCTCCTGCCCTTCATCGGCAGCGCCTTCGTCCCGACCGGCTCGATGCCCACCGTGGTGCGCGTCTTCGCCGAGCACCAGCCCTTCACCCCGGTCATCGAAACCCTCCGGGCGCTGCTCGCGGGCACCCCGGTCGGCAGCGACGGGATCGTCGCCGTCGGCTGGTGCCTCGGGCTCGCCGTGGCCGGCTTCCTCTGGGCGAAGAAGCTGTTCAACCGTCCAGCGTGACCCGCCCGAGCTCCCGTACGGCCTCCATGGCCACCCCGGCACCACCACCGGGACCGGTCACACCGGCACCGAACCCGCCACGCGCCGCCTCGGCGAAGTACTCCTCGTACTTCTCACCGAGCGCGGCGCGCGCGGCGTTCTCCACGTGCGCCGCGTCGGGGCGCGAGTGGTCCGGCCCGCCGCGCACCGCCACGGCCGCGCCCAGCAGCCGCGCCGCCTCCGCGGCCCGGTCCCGCTCGGCCGCGTGCGCCGCGATGCCGACCAGCACCTGGGCCACCGTGGGAGCGTGCAGGGAGGCCACCGCCAGTTCCAGCGCCTCGGCCCGGTGGGCCCGGGCCGCCTCCCGCTCGCCCTCCGAGGCGTCCAGGTACCCGAGGGTGTCGCACAGCATCGCGTGGAAGACCGGGTGGACGGAGACCTCCCGGACCAGCTCACGGGCCCGCTGCAGATCCTCCCGGGCCCGCGCCGGCTCGCCCCGCCACCGCAGCAGGTCCGCCCGGCCGTGCGCCACCGTGGCCAGCGCCTCCGGCCAGCCCGCCGCCTCGGCGTCCCGCTCCGCCTGCGCCATGGCCGCCGCACTGGCCGCGGGGTCCCCGGCCAGCCAGTGCAGCTGCGCCTGCCGGACCCGCGCGTGCAGCCGGTCCTCGACGACCCCCATCTCGCCGATCACCGCGACGGCCTCCCCGTAGTGGCCGAGCGCCGCCCCGAAGTCGCCGCGCTGCGCGACGAGATCGGCCAGCACCGTCAGCGCGAAGGAGATCCCCCAGCGCTCCCCGAGCCCGCGGAACCCGGCCAGCGCCTCCTCGATCGCCGCCTCCGCCTCCGCGGGCCGGCCACCCGCCCCGAGCAGGGTCCTGGCTCCGCCCAGCCGGGCCTGCGCCCGTACCCACGGGTCCTCGTCGGTCAGCAGCCCGGCCCAGGCGTCCGGCTGCGGGGACTCGCCGTTGCGGTCGCTGCGCAGCAGCCGCTCCAGCGGCTCCAGGAACCGGACCACCGGATGCCGGGCCCCCGACCGCTCGGCGAGCAGCAAGCCCTCGCGCAGCAGCCCCGCCGTCTGCAGGTCGTCGCCGAGGCCGGACGTCGCGAACAGCACGGCCAGCGCGCAGGCCAGGGCGCGCTCCGCCGCCTCCTGCTGCCCGTCCGGGTCGGGCAGTGCGAGGGCCAGCATCGACAGTTCGGCGCCCTCCGCCTTCCGGCCGCCGAGCCACCAGTACCACCCGGCCGCCGCCACCAGCCGTACGGCCGCCGCCGCGTCACCGGCCGCGATCGCTCCGCGCAGCGCCGCGTTGAGGTTGTCGTGCTCGACGGTGAGCTGTGCGAGCCACTCCAGCTGCTCGGCCCGCCGCAGGTACGGGTCCGCGGTCCGGGCCAGTTCCGTGAAGTACGCGGCGTGCGCCCGGCGCACCGCCTCCCGCTCACCGGCCTCCTCCAGCCGCTCCAGGCCGTACGCCCGGATCGTCTCCAGCATCCGGTAGCGCCCGTCGTCGGCCGTCACCAGCAGGGACTTGTCGGCCAGCGAGGTGATCAGGTCCAGTACGTCGTACTCCTCCACCGGCCCGCCCGCGCACACCCCCTCGGCGGCCTCCAGCGTGGCGCCGCCCGGGAAGGCGGCGAGCCGCCGCAGCAGCGCCCGCTCGGCCTCCGACAAAAGCTCCCAGCTCCAGTCGACGACCGCCCGCAGGGTCTGGTGCTGGCGCGGCGCCGTGCGCGCGCCGCCGGTCAGCAGCCGGAACCGGTCGTCCAGCCGGGCGGCCAGCTGCTCCGCGCTCATCGTGCGCAGCCGGGCCGCCGCCAGTTCGATGGCCAGCGGCATCCCGTCCAGGGCGCGGCAGATCCGGGTCACGGCCGAGGCGGTCTCCCCGGTCACGGCGAATCCGGAACGGGCCGCCGCCGCACGGTCGTTCAGCAGCCGGACGGCCGCGTACGCCATGGCCTGTTCGGGGTCCGCGCTCTGGGGCGGCAGGGCGAGCGGACGCACCGGCCACACGGCCTCGCCGGTGAGGCCCAGGGGCTCCCGGCTGGTCGCCAGGACGCGCAGTCCGGGGCATGCGCCCAGCAGCCGGTCGGCCGTCGCCGCCGCCTCTTCGATCAGGTGCTCGCAGTTGTCCAGCACCAGCAGGGCCGTACGGGTGCGCAGCGCCGTGGTGAGCCGCTCCAGCGGGTCGCCCGCCGCCGCTGCCGGGTGCTCCCGCAGGCCCATGGCGTTCAGTACGGCCTGGGCCACGTCGGCGCCCGCGCCCAGCGGCGCCAGCTCCACGAGCCAGATGCCGTCGGGGAAGCGGCCGAGGAGCGGGCGGGCGCTCTGGACGGAGAGCCGGGTCTTTCCGGCGCCGCCCGGGCCGATGAGCGTGGTGAGCCGGAACCGGCCGGTCAGGTCCGCCACTTGGGCGAGGTCCTCGTCCCGGCCGACGAAACTGGCCAGCGCGGAGCGGAGATTGGTCGGCGGCGGCGCGGCGGGTGTGGCGGGTATGCAATCGGCCTGCGGTGAAGCGGTCGCGGTGGCGGACGGGGCCGCGGCGGGTGCGCGGAGCTCGCCGCGCAGGACGGCGGTGTGCAGCGCGGACAGCTCCGGCGAGGGATCGGCGCCGAGCTCCTCGGCGAGGACCTCGCGCGCCCTGCCGTAGGCGGTGAGGGCCTCGGCGGGCCGCCCGGCGGCGACGAGCGCGCGCATCAGCGCCCCGACGAACCTTTCCCGCAAGGGGTGTTCGGCGACGAGCGAGGTCAGTTCGCCGGTCAGCTCCCGGCCGCGCCCCACCCGCAGATCGGCCTCGATCCGGTCTTCGAGGACCGCCATCCGCAGCTCGGACAGCCGGGCCACGGGCGCCCGGAAGAACTCGGAGGCCGCCACGTCCAGCAGCGCCGGGCCGCGCCACAGCGCCAGGGCCTGGCGCAGTACGCGCGCGGCCTCGCCGGGGTCGGCGGCCAGTGCCCCGCGCCCGGCCGAGGCCAGCCGCTCGAAGCGGACCGCGTCCACGTCGTCCGGTTCGACGGCGAGCCGGTACCCGGCCGGATGCGAGGCGACCTCGACGCCGGGCAGCGCCCGCCGCAGCCGGGACACCAGCGCCTGAAGGGCGTTGGCGGCCCCCATCGGCGGATCGTGTTCCCAGATCCCGTCGATGAGCAGCTCGGAGGGGACCATCCGGCCCGGTTCGAGCGCCAGCAGGATCAGCAGGGCACGCAGCCGTGCCCCGCCGACTCCGACGCCGCGCCCGTCCTCGCCCCGTACCTCAAGGGCCCCCAGCATCGAGATCCGCATGCCGCCATTCTGCGGTGCGGTGCGGTCGCCGGGGGCCGGCCGGGGCTATCGGTCGGAGTAGCTGAAGTCCCCGACGGTCCAGGCGCTGACGTCCTTGATCGCGATCCGGTACATCCCGCCGGTCTCGGGGATGCCCAGGGTGCCCTGGAGGATGCGCGCCACGTGGAAATGCAGGTGCGAGGGGGTCCCGCCGACCGGTCCGGAGGCGCGGAAGACCTCCGCGAACGGGGCCAGCTGGTCGGAGTCCTGGAGGACCTCGGCCACGCGCTGACGCCAGACGCTCTCGGGGGCGAGGCGGCCGGTGATGACAGCGCCGTGGACCACGACCGTCAGGGACATCTGATTGGTTTGCTCCGACTCGACCATGGCAGCGAGATCGATGAGCAGGTCATCAGGGATCGACATGGATGGGGACTCTACCAAGCGCGTCAGGAGCCGGAGGAGCTGCCCAGGAGGGCCGAGGCCGCCTCCAGCGGGCTGAGCACGGGTGCGGGCGCGGGCACCGAGAGGTCGCGGCAGGTGAAGCCGAGGCCGGCCAGCGCCCGGGTGACCTCGCCGGCCGTGAAGTCACGGCGGTCCTGCCGGGTGATGACCTCCCCGACCTGCTTGACGGGGTACGTGCGGCGGCTGATGATCACCGACGCTCCCGTGACGGCTTCGGGCTTGACGCCCTTCATCTTCTCCTCCACCTCGAGCTTCGTGAGGTCGAAGGGGAAGCGGGCGATGACGAAGCGCATGATGCCTCACAGACGGGGGAGGGGTTCGAGAACTGCCAGGGGGAGCAAGGGACTACGGGCTACGGGGCCTCGCGGTCAGGCGGCCATGCCCATGGAGCGGCGCCGCTCCTGCGCGGGACGGCTGCGCCGGCCGCGCGAGGAGGCGGGGCTGCGCCGGGGCCGGTCCGACTTCGGCGCGGTGATGACGACCGGGATGCCGGAGGGGGCCTGCGCGCCGGTGATCCGGCTCAGCTCCTCCTCGCCGGAGCGCACCTGGGTGGTCTGCGGAACGATGCCCGCGGCCGCCATCAGCCGGACCATGTCGCGGCGCTGGCTCGGGGTGACCAGGGTGACGACGCTGCCGGACTCGCCGGCGCGGGCGGTGCGGCCGCCGCGGTGCAGGTAGTCCTTGGGGTCGGTGGGCGGGTCGACGTTCACGACGAGGTCGAGGTTGTCGACGTGGATCCCGCGCGCCGCGACGTTGGTCGCCACGAGCACGGTCACGTGCCCGGCTTTGAACTGCGTCAGGGTCCGCGTGCGCTGCGGCTGCGACTTCCCGCCGTGCAGCGCGGCTGCCCGTACGCCGCTGTTCAGCAGGTGGGTGGTGAGCTGGTCCACGGCGTGCTTGGTGTCCAGGAACATGATCACCCGGCCCTCGCGCGCCGCGATCTCGGTGGTGGCCGCGTGCTTGTCGGTGCCGTGCACGTGCAGCACGTGGTGCTCCATCGTGGTGACGGCGCCGGCCGAGGGGTCGACGGAGTGCACGACGGGGTCGCTCAGGTAGCGGCGGACGAGCCGGTCGACGTTGCGGTCGAGGGTGGCGGAGAAGAGCATCCGCTGGCCTTCGGGGCGCACCTGGTCGAGCAGGGCGGTGACCTGCGGCATGAAGCCCATGTCGGCCATCTGGTCGGCTTCGTCCAGGACGGTGACGGCGACCTGGTTCAGCAGGCAGTCACCGCGGTCGATGAGGTCCTTGAGCCGTCCGGGGGTCGCGACGACGACCTCGGCGCCGCCGCGCAGCGCCCCGGCCTGCCGGCCGATGGGCATCCCGCCCACGACGGTGGCCGTACGGAGCTTCAGGGCGCGGGCGTACGGAGCGAGCGCGTCCGTGACCTGCTGGGCCAGCTCGCGGGTGGGGACGAGGATCAGGGCCAGCGGCTGGCGGGGCTCGGCGCGCTGTCCGGCCGTACGGGCCAGGAGGGCCAGGCCGAAGGCGAGGGTCTTGCCGGAGCCGGTGCGCCCGCGGCCGAGCACGTCGCGGCCCGCGAGGGAGTTCGGAAGGGTCGCGCCCTGGATCGGGAACGGCGTGCTCACGCCCTCGGCGCCGAGCGCGGCCAGCAGCTGCTCGGGCATGTCGAGGTCGGCGAAGGCCTCTACCGGCGGGAGCGCGGGCGTGACGGTCACGGGGAGGGCGAATTCCCCCTGCACGGCGGGGCGCCGGCCGCTGCCGCTGCGGCCGCCGTAGCCGGATCGGCCGACGGCCGAGCCGCCGGACGTGCGGGAGGAGGCGTAGCGGTCGCGGTCATTCGAACGCGTGGCCGTGCGGGGGGTGCGGGTGGTGCGGTTCATGCAGAACCTTCCTCGATGCGGCGCGTATCGAGGAATTCCCGGCAGGGGGATTCGCGAGAACGAGCCGAAGAAAAGACGAGGCAGTGCCGTGCCGGAATGAACGGGCCGGACTGCTCGGGAGAGAGTGCCGCGCTGCGCGCCGGAGAGCCGGGGAGACGGCGGTCATCCGCGGGCCGTCGGGAGCGGCGGGGCGCGGGCAGGTGAAAAACAGCGAGCTGGGGCCCGCACCCCTAGGTGCGGGCCCCAGCTGCGTGTACGCGTCAGCGATTAGGCGGGAACGATGTTCTCGGCCTGCGGGCCCTTCTGGCCCTGCGTGACGTCGAAGGTAACCTTCTGGCCTTCCTGAAGCTCACGGAAGCCAGAGGAGGCGATGTTCGAGTAGTGGGCGAACACGTCAGCGCCGCCACCCTCCTGCTCGATGAAGCCAAAACCCTTTTCCGCGTTGAACCACTTCACGGTGCCAGATGCCATATGAATTCTCCTTTGGGGCAGTGCCCGGATCCGCACTGTGCGAGTCCGGAGTCGCCGCGTTGGTTGCCCCGACCGGAAAAAAGACACCGGCAAATAAAAAGAGCGCCCATCGAATAGTCCGATGAGAGCACTTGTAAGTTTTTGGGAACCACAACTGCAACTCACATCACCGTAGCACAGCAGGAGCGGGTGGGTGGGGGACTTTTCCCCGCCTTCCGTAATTCTGCAGCGGCAGTAACAGATATTCAGTCACGGAAGTCGTATAAACGGTGCCGGCCGCCTCAGGAATTTTCCCGTCTGCGGCGCATCTCCTCGTTCAGCCGGAGGGCTTCTTCGAGCTGGTCCTCCAGGGCGATGATCCGACAGGCGGCCTCCACGGGCGTACCGCCGTCGACGAGCTCCCGGGCCCGTGCGGCGATGCGCAGCTGGTACCGCGAGTAGCGGCGGTGGCCGCCGGCCGAGCGGAGCGGGGTGATGAGGCGGGCCTCTCCGATGGCGCGCAGGAAGGCGGGCGTGATGCCGAGCATTTCCGCGGCCCGGCCCATCGTGTAGGCGGGGTAGTCGTCGTCGTCGAGGCTGTCGGCGAGCGGGGACTTCTCAGATGTCACCCCTGAGACGCTAACCCTCACGGGAGACCATGTCTACTCCGACCAGATCAGATTTCCTTTCGGATCAGCTGGCGCAGTTCTGTTCTGCCTGCAGAAAATATTCGGCCTGACCGGGACCCCGGTGTGACCCGGCTCACGGGAATGTCCGGCTGGTCCGCCTCCTCTTCCTCCCCGAGACGTCACTCAAGGAGGAAGCGATGAGAATCCCGTGGGCGGGCGCGCTTCGACATCGTGCTGCGTCCCGGCTGGTGCCTCATGCAGAGCCGGTTCGTCCTCGGCGGCATGGCGGCCGTACCGGAGGGCGACGGCACCCGCTTCGCCTTCTTCGGCGCCCTGCGCATCCCGGGCGTCCGGCTGATCGACCGGGCCCTGCACCCGCTGGTGGACCCGCTCGGCGCCAAGGCGCTCAAGCGGTTCACCGACCAGCTGGAGTGAGGAGGGTCAGCCGGCGGCCGGGCGGTAGGTGCACACGTGGACGCCCGTGCCGCTGACGACAGTCGAGACCAGTTCGAGCGTGCGCAGCCCACCGTCCTCGGGGAAGATCGTCTTTCCGCCGCCGAGGAGCACCGGCATGATCATCAGTCGGAGCTCGTCGACCAGACCCTCGCTCAGGAGCGTCCGTACGAGCGTGGGGCTGCCCATGACCGCAAGGTCGCCGCCCTCGGTCTCGCGCAGCTCCTTGATCCGGGCGACGGCCTCGTCGCCGGGGAGCAGCGTGGTGTTGTTCCAGGTCAGGTCGGGCTCGGCCAGGGTCTGGGACACCACGTACTTGGGCATGGCGTTCATCTGGTCGGCGAAGGGGTCGCCGGCCCGCTCAGGCCACGCCGCGGCCATCGTCTGCCAGGTGCGGCGCCCGAACAGCAGCGCCTCGGTCGTCGCCATGGCCTCGCCGATGGCGCCGCCCATCACCTCCGGGTCGAAGAACGGGTGCGACCAACCGCCGTGCGCGAAGCCGCCGTCGGTGTCCTCCTCGGGGCCGCCCGGGGCCTGCACGACGCCGTCGAGGCTGATGAACTCACTGATGACGATGCGCATGGGACTCTTTCCCTCGGTTTCTCTCACTCGGTGTGTACGCCATAAGAGACCGGCGTACCGCTCCGAACTCATCGCTCCCGACGGGATCCGTTTGTGTGATCCAGGTCACGTCAGGCGGCCTCCCGCTCGCCGCGGGAGAACCCGGCCTGGGCCCAGCCGTTTTCGGGGGCCCGGTCAGGACTGGTCGCGCAGGACGGCGGCGACCTGCGGTGGGCGGTACGACGGGCCCTTGAGAACCTTGCCGTCCTCCCGGTACGAAGGGCGGCCGTCCGGGCCGAGCTTGGACATGTTGGCGCGGTGGACCTCGGCCAGGACCGCGTCGAGGTCGATGCCGTGCACGGCGGCGGTCCCGTACGCGATGTAGACGACGTCGGCCAGTTCGTGCGCGATGTCCGCCAGGCGGCCGGACTCCGTCGCCTCGGCGAGCTCGGCCACCTCCTCCTCAAGGAGGACCTGGCGGTGCCGGGCCAGTTCCGGCGAGACGTTGGCCGGGGTGGACCCGACGCCGAGGCCGAAGGCCCGGTGGAACGCGCGGACCAGGTCCTGGGAAGTGGGGGCGGGAGCGGGGGCGGGGGTGGGGGCGGTGTCGGTCATGCGGCCTCTTCTTCCTTTGCGCGGTCCGAGCGGTCCGAGCGGTCGGCGCGGTCGGCGCGGTCCGCCCGATCCGACCGGTCGCGGCGCAGGGCGAGGACCGCGTTGTGGCCGCCGAAGCCGAAGGAGTTGCTCAGGACGACGTCGCCGTCGGCCGGCAGGGAGCGCGGCACGTACCTGACCACGTCCAGGGCGCAGGCGTCGTCGGGATCGTCGCATCCGATGGTGGGCGGGATGTGCCCGCGGTCCAGGGTGAGGGCGGCGACCACGGCCGCCACCGCGCCCGCGGCCCCCTGGAGATGGCCCAGGTTGCCCTTCACGGCCGTCACGGGGACCTCCGGGGCCTGCGCGCCGCGCTCGTCCAGGATCCGGCGCAGCGCCGTGGCCTCGGCGAGGTCGCCGTCCACGGTGGCGGTGGCGTGCGCGTTGACGTGGACCACGTCGCCCGGTACGGATCCGGCGTCGGCGAGCGCGCGGCGCAGCGCGAGGACGATTCCGTCGCCCGAGGGGTCGGGTGCGACGAGGTGGTGGGCGTCCGCGGACAGGCCCCAGCCCGCCGCCTCGCAGTAGATGTGCGCGCCCCGCGCCAGGGCGTGTTCCTCCGCCTCCAGGACGAGCAGACCGGCGCCCTCCCCGTGGACGAAGCCGTCGCGGTCCTTGGCGAAGGGGCGGGAGGCCCGCTCGGGTTCGTCGTTGCGGGTCGACAGGGCGCGCATGGCGGCGAAGGAGGCCATCACCGCCGGGGTGACGGCCGCTTCCGTGCCGCCGGCCAAGACCATGTCGAGGTGCCCGTGGCGGATGCGGTCGATGGCCTGCCCGATGGCTTCGGTGCCCGAGGCGCAGGCGCTGACGACGGTGCGCGCCTCGCCGGTGATGCGCAGGTCGAGGGATATCTGGGCGGCCGGCTGGGACGGCACGGTCATCGGGGCGGTGAGCGGGGAAACACCCCGAGGGCCCTTGTCGCGCAGCCGGCGGTCACCGTCGACCAGGACGGGGGCGCCGCCGATGATGGTGCCGATGGACACGCCGACCCTGCTCGGGTCGATGCCGCTCTCGACGGTCCCGGACGCGGCGAAGCCCGCGTCGCGCCATGCCTCGCGGGCGGCGATCACCGCGAACTGGGAGGCGCGGCTCATCCGTCGTGCCTGGGGCCTGGGCAGCAGTTCGGCAGGGTCTTGCGGCACGGTCCCGGCGATGCGTACGGGCTGACCGTCGAACTCGGCACCTTCCAGGGGCCGGACGCCGCTCCGTCCTTCGAGGAGCCCGTGCCACAGGTCCGGAACGCCGGTGCCGAGGGGTGTGATCGCCCCCAAACCGGTAATCACGACCCGCCGCTTTGTTGCCCGGGTCACTTCTACTGGCCGGCCGTGGGGTGGGGTCGGCTGGTGCATAGGGATCTGCTTTCCTGTTCCAGGCTCTCAACCGCCGGGGGGTGGTCGGCAGTTGGTTGCATGAAAGCGGCCTCGCGGCTGTTCGCGCAAGGCCCTGAGACGCGCGTCACGCTGTACACTGCGACTCCTGACCACAAGTCGATATCGCACCATCACGGGGAGAGTCAACGATGGGGACAAGTGGCGTTCATAATCGCCCTTCCGCGCCCGCCGACCCACCCCTTCAGACCATGGAGTTGCCGCAGCTCCTCCGCGTCTGGCGAGTTGACGCAGGTATAAAGCTGCGACGAGAAAAGGCAATTCCGCAGAAGGAAGTCGCCGAACTCATGGGCGTGAGCGAGCGCTGGTATCGAAGTCTGGAATCAGGGGATTCCATATCGCTGTCCAGTGACATATTGGGCCGGCTTTCCGAGGCATTGGTGCTGGGTCCCGACGAGCGGATGGTCCTGTACAGCCGCGCACTCGACGGCGCCGGCGTCGCCCTCGCGGACGACGAGGGGGCGGCCGAGGACCAGCTGGCGCTCCTGCGACTCGTCACGAGCCAGACCCAATTCCCCGCCTATCTCACGGACGGCGGATGGAACATCCTGGGCTACAACACCCTGATGGCCGCCTGGTTTCCCTGGGTGCGCGAACCGGGTGCCAATCTCAT
The DNA here is from genome assembly GCF_018614075.1 of Streptomyces sp. ISL-94. Taxonomy (GTDB): domain Bacteria; phylum Actinomycetota; class Actinomycetes; order Streptomycetales; family Streptomycetaceae; genus Streptomyces. The sequence goes on from NZ_JAGGOZ010000042.1 coordinate 76,078, forward strand.
GCACTGGGCGCTGACCGAACAAGAGGCGCGCAAACAGATGCTGAACTGGCGGCAGCACGCGGAGATCTATCTGGCGATGCTCCGGTTCGCCCTGGCCACGGGCTCGGACAGTGCATCGCTCGACCGTCTTCTCCAGCGGATCCTGCAGGATCCCGAATGCCGTCAGCTCTGGGCGCAAGGGCCGAAGGTCATCGCCTTCCGCCAGGGGCACCGGTACCGGCTGAGCCTTCCCCACATCTCAACCGAACAGATCACCGTCACCTCTCAGGTGCTCCTCCCCGCCTACCAGCACGGAATGCGCTGCGTCATGCTGCTGCCGCAGCATCCCGCCTTGCCCCCGCGTGTGCGTATCCCCGCACAACAGAACGGCAGTTCAGCGGAATAGCGAACACTCTACACACCCCCGTGCGACCGTAAGCGGCAAAGTTCTGCCGCTTCCCCCCCTCTCCGACCGGCGACCGGCAAACATTTGCCGGTCGCCTTTCATTTGTCCGATTCGGCGCTTTTCCAATGCTGACGAACCGGGCAACTCCGTACAGCGGCAAACTTCTGCCGCTTGACGGGCACTTGTGTCGATGGACATCCTCCAGCCAACGACACCACCACATACAGGTCACACGACGGCCTGAGCAGTCACATGAAGGTTTAAAGCATGGCACTGCAATTCGCGAGAACGGCGAACCGGACCGTTCTCGCCCGCCGGCACCAGAATCGCCTCGACCAGGCTTTTGTAGAAGCCGACTACCGCAGCCGCTTCCGTACTTGGGAACGAGTCGCCACCGTCCGAAACAGCCCGATGCGGGTGCTGGAAGGCGACGGGGAACTCTTCTTCAGCCCGGAGCTCGTCCCCGCGCTCTCGCACCCGATCCTCCAGCAGGCCGAGCCGCGCATCCGTGAGACCGTCCTGGTCCACCGCCTTTACGAATACCTCAAGTTCACCATCGATCTGGAGCAGAGCGCGGTCATCCCGGTCACCGGGCACATCAGCCGCGGCATGTCCGGGCTGGACCTGCCCGAGCACATGCTTCTCGACGCCTTCAAGATCGTGACCGACGAGGCCTGGCACGCGCAGTTCACCTACGAGATCCTGCGCGAGGTCCGCACCCGCACGGGGATCGCCCCGGCCCTCCCGGACACACCGACCTTCACCGACGAGCTCGCGCGGATCCACGAAGAGCTGCCGAGCCAGATCCGCGGCCTGGACGAGCTGCTGTTCGCCATCGTCAGCGAAACTCTCATCTCCTCGATCCTCGACGAGCTGCCGCAGGACAAGCGGCTCCCCGAGGGGGTCCGCGAGATGGTGGCCGACCACGCGGTCGACGAGGCCAAGCACCACTCCTACTTCTCGACGCTGCTCCGGTTCCTGTGGCCCGCGATGACGAAGAAGGAACGGGAGCTGGCCGGCCCGTACATCCCGCGGCTGATCTTCGCGTTCCTGGAGCCGGACTACGCGAGCGCCGCCCTCGGACTGCGGGCGTCCGGCCTGGCCGGCCACGAGGTGGAACAGATCATGAGCGACTGCTACACCCGCGACACGGTGGTGGACGACGTGCGCCGCGGCGCCGGACCCACCCTCCAGTACTTCGTCGAGGCCGGGGCGCTGGAGCACACCGCCACGCTCGAGGCGTTCCAGGAATCGGGGCTGATCGCGTGAGGACCGAGACCGTGCGGGCCGCGACCGTCCAGGCCGCGCGCGCCCTGACCCCGACCGTCACCCAGTACTGGCTCACCGGTGCACCCGGCGGCGCGCCGCTGCCGGCCGCCGTGCCCGGCCAGCACCTCACCCTGCGCGTGGGCCCGCGCTACAAGACCTACACGGTCCTGGCGTCCGGCGAGGAGGGCTACGAGCTGGCAGTCCGCAACCGCGACAGGGGCGGCCGGCGCGACCACCTCTCGCCCCGCCTGCACGTCGGAGCACCCGTCAGGGTCTCCGCTCCGGGCGGGCACTTCACCGCCGAGGACGCCACCCCGTTCACCCACTTCGCGGCCGGCGGCGTGGGCATCAACCCGGTCCTCGCGGTCCTGTCCGGTGGCCGGCTGCGCGACTGGCGGCTCTTCTACGTCGACCGGGGCGCGGAGGAGTTCCCGTTCCTCGAGCGCGTCCAGGAGCTGGCCCGGGAGCAGAACGGCAGCGTCGTCACCTTCGACACCGCAGGCCAGGGCCGCCCCGACTGGGACGCGGTGGTCGCCGGCATCCCCGTCGGCAGCACCGTAGGCGTCTGCGGACCGGCCGGGATGGTCGCGGCGGTGCGGGACGCCGTGGAGCGCGCCCCGGGCTCACGGCAGCTGATCACCGACGGCTCGGCGGCGGGCACCGCCGGCGGCATGCCGCCCTCCGTCGAAGTGGAATGCGTCAAGACCGGCATCACCTTCGAGGCCGCCCAGCACCAGCCGCTGCTCGACGCGCTGAACCGCAACGGCGTGGGCGTCCCGTCCTCCTGCCGGCAGGGCATCTGCGGGACCTGCGAGGTGGAGGTCCGCACCGGCCGGATCGACCACCGCGACGAGGTGCTCACCGACGAGGAGAAGGCCGCATCCAGCTACATGCTCCCCTGCGTGAGCAAGTCCATCGGCACGCGGCTCGTGCTCAACGTCTGACGTCGGCGGCCGGCCCCCCACGACCATGACCAGAAAGACCCCTGTGAACCAGTTCATCGCCGACTACGCCGACCGGATCGGACTCCGCACGCCCCTGGAGCCGACCCTCGACTGCCTTCGGCGCATCCATGAAGCACACCTGTACAACGTCCCGTTCGAGAACTTCAGCATGCACGGCAACGCCGAGCGGGGCCTGACCCGAGAGGCGCTCCGCGAGACGATCGTGGACCGCCGCCGCGGCGGCATCTGCTTCGAAACGGGGCGGATGATGCAGTGGCTGCTCGACGCGTGCGGATTCGACTACGAGCTGCGGCTGGGCGCCGGCGTCAGCCCCAAGGGCCCGGCGACCCACCAGATCTTCATCGTGACGGTCGACGCGGAGCGCTGGCTCTTCGACATCGGCTACGGGGCCCGGGGCCCCAGAGGGCCGGTCCGGCTGGCGGACGGGGAGCAGCTGACCCACCCGGCCCTCTCCACCCGGGTCAGCCTCGACCGCGGCGCCGGCGCTCCGGCGTGGACGGTGTCGATCCACGAACACGCCGTCAACGCGGCCGACTGGCAGGACATCTACCGGTTCGTCGACGCCCCCGCCGAGGCGGCCGATCTGGACATGGCGCACTTCTACACGACGGCGTCGCCCCACAGCCTGCTGAACCAGTACAAGGTGGCGAGCATCCCCACTTCCACCGGCCGGGTGAGCGTCCGGGACGGCAACCTCACGATCGTCGCGGACGGCAGCAGCACCACCACCCCCGTCGACGACGGCGCACAGCTCCAAGAACTGCTCGGGCTCCATTTCGGCCTCAGCGTTCCCCTCCAGGACCTCGGGCTCGAAAGGTAATTCCATGCACTACTTGACCGTACCGGGGTATACCGGTTCCGGTCCGGACCACTGGCAGACGCACCTGGAGAACACCTATGCCGGGTTCTCCCGCGTCGTCCAGGACGACTGGGCGACCGTAGACCGCGACCGCTGGGTCGCCAGGCTCGACGAGACCGTGCGCGGCATCGACGGGGAGGTCTTCCTCATCGGCCACAGCTGCGGCTCGGTGACCGTCGCGCAGTGGGCGGCGACCCACTGGGACAGCCGGGTCGTCGGCGCGCTCCTCGTCGCCCCCGCCGATGTCGAGGCGGCCGACACGCTGCCCGCCATCAGCCCGCAGGCACCGCTGCCCACCGTCGGGCTGCCGATGAAGACGCACCTCGTGGTCTGCGACAACGACCCGTTCCTGTCGCTGGAACGCGGCCTGGCACTGGCCGAAACCTGGGGAAGCAGCGTCGAGATCATCCCCGGCGGCGGGCACCTGGCCACCCGGGACGGCTACGGCCCGTGGAGCCACGGCGCGGCCCTGATCGAGCGCCACTCCGGACACGTACTCGAACCGACCCAGGGACGTGCTCCCCTTGTTTAGCAAACTGTCCCAGGTCCCCCGGCCCATCTACTTCTACCTGGCCGCGTCCTTCTTCATGGGGCTCGCCAACACCATGTTCGACGTGGTGTTCAACTTCTACCTCGCCGAGCGCGGCATCAACGAGGGCGATGCGGGCGTGATCTACGCCATCGCCACCGGAGCCATGGCGGTCGCCGTCATCCCGCTCCTCTTCCTCGGCCGGTACATGTCGCAGCGGACCCTGCTCATCGGGGCGTCGGTGCTCTACACCGTTCCGTTCGCCGGCCTGCCGTTCGTGGCCTCGGTCGCCTCGGCCTCCGTCGTCCTGAGCCTGATCCTCGCCGGCATGCTCGGCCTGCTCTCGGTGGGCAACGCCATCGCCGGCGCTCAGGTCCCGCAGGCCTCCCGTACCCGCCTGTTCAGTGCGTTCTTCATCTCCTACCTGGGCGCCGGCGTCATCGGCTCCGCCCTGGTGTCCGCGGTCAGCGGCTGGCTGCACACCAGCGACCTGGAGAAGTACCGCTTCTTCCTGCTGCTGTCCTTCCTGGCGGCCTGCCTGATGCTCGTCATGCGCCTCCCGTCGGCGCGGACGGTCGTGAAGACGGCCGGGGCGGCCTCGCAGGAGGAGACCCAGGCGCCGGTCGAGAAGCGCAACTTCGTGGCCCTCTTCCTGGCGGCCGGGTTCCTCGGCGCGTCGATCGCGCTGTTCTTCCGGTTCGCCAACGTCCTGTTCCAGCAGGTCTACGACATCCCGGTGAGCGACATCTCGCTCATCCTGGGCACCGACAAGATCGTCAGCATCTTCGGCGCGATCTTCGCGCCCGTCCTGGTCAAGCGCTTCTCGCTGCGTCCGAGCGCCGCCTTCTTCGGGGTACTGGCCGTGCTCGGCCTGCTGCTCCAGTCGCTGACCGTGCCGCTGGCCGTCTTCATCGTGCTCTACCTGCTGCGGCTGCTGTTCAACTACTGCCTGATGCCGCTCCTGGACACGGTCGCCATGTCGGGCTTCGCGCCGGCGCGCCAGATGGTCTCGATCGGCATGCGGCAGTCCTCGTTCTACCTGGGCGGAGCGGTCGCGGCCGCCGTCTACGGAGATCTGCTCGACGGCGGTCAGTGGCAGACGGCCCTGTGGGTGTCGGCCGGCTGCGCCCTCGTCGGGTCGCTCGCGATGACCATGGTCCGGACCAATGAGCCCGCGCCCAGCGAGAAGAGCGGCGAGAGCGAAGAGAAGGTGCTGGAAAATGCCTGATTCCGCGATCCGCAGCGGCGGCGGCACGGGGAAGCTCGTGGTCGTGGACCCGTACTCCAGCGGTTCGGCCCTGGCCCGCCGCGCGAAGGAGCTGTACGGCCTGGACTCCATCGCCGTGCTGACGTCGCAGACCCTGCCGGCCGCGCTCGTCGCGTCCTACCCGGCCGAGGACTTCGTGGCCGAGCTGCGCTACGCGGACGTCCTGACGACGGCCCGGGCGGTCGAGGCCCTGTGCGGCGGCCGGCCGGACCACCTCATCTGCGGGTCCGAGCCGGGGGTCGAGGCGTACGACCTGCTGGCCGCCCACTGGGGGATGCGCCCGAACACCGGGTCCTCCGAGGCCCGGCGCGACAAGTTCCTGATGCAGGGCCGGCTGCGCGACGCGGGCATCCGGTACATCCCGCACCACCTCGCCGAGGACACCGAGTCCGCCGTGGCGTGGTGTGCCGCGAGCGGCCTGGCCGAGTACGTCGTGAAGCCGGTGAAGTCCTTCGCCACCGACGGCGTGTTCTTCTGCTCGTCGCCGGACGAGGTGCGGGCCGCCTGCGAGAAGCTGTTCGGCCGGGACGACCTCGCCGGCGAGCTCATCACCCGGGTCCTGGTCCAGGAGCGCATCGTGGGACCGGAGTTCGTCGTCGACTCGGTGTCCCTGGACGGCTCGGCCTTCGTCGTCAACATGTTCCGCTACACGAAGGAGACGGTCGACGGGAACCCCGTCTACCGGGCGATGTCGTCGGTGGACGTCGGCGAACACCCCGGCATCGTGGCCTACGTCGAGCAGGTGCTCGCGGCGCTGGGCATCGAGAACGGCCCCGCCCACAGCGAGCTCATCCTCACCGAGGACGGCCCGGTCCTCATCGAGACGGGCGCCCGCATGCACGGCGGACTGGGCCCGAGGCTGGTCGAGGAGTCGTCCTCGCACTCCGTGATCGACCTGACCCTGGCGTCGCGCGTGGCGTCGGACGAGTTCGAGCGCCTGACCCGGGTGCGGCCCTCCCTGCGGCGGGGCGTCGTCGAGTGCTTCCTCTCCGCCCCGGAGGGGGGCGTGGTCGCGGCGAACCGCGTGCGGGAGTCCTGCCGGGAGCTCGACAGCTACCTCTTCGACACCTGCGAGCAGGCCCCGGGCGACCGCATCGCGAAGACGACCGACCTGATCACCTCCTACGGCCGCGTCGTCCTCGCCCACGCGGATCCCGAGGTGCTGGAGCGGGACCTGGCGCACGTCCTCGACCTGGACCGCCGCGGCGCGCTCATCGAGGTCGTCCCGGGCGCGTAGTCCCCGTCCCTTACGAAGGCCCAGGTCACCAGGTCACCGGTGACCTGGGCCTTCTTCGGTCCGCAGCGCGCCCGGGTTGCGCTTCGCCCAGACCACGAGGCCGATGTAGACGACAACGCCGAGGCGGTCAGGGGGCGGTCGGGCTACCGTGCCGGGGGCTCGGCGGGTACCGCGGGCGCCGAGGCCCCCACGGGCAGCAGCTCGGTGACGACGAAGGCCACCACGGCCGCCAGGATCACCACCGGCATCATCGCGGTGCCGCCGAGCAGCAGGATCACCAGTACCACGCTGCTCACCGGGAGCCGCAGCGTGCCGGCCGCGCCCGCCGCCATGCCCGCCGCCATCGCGGGCACGATGCCCAGGCCGGGCAGCGGCGCGAGGAGGACGCCTGCCACGGCGCCGAGGAAGAGCGCGGGAAACACCGGGCCACCGCGCAGGCCGCCGAGGCAGAGGGCGTAGGCGGCGCCTTTGAACAGCAGGACGGCGAGCAGCGTGCCGACGCCCCAGGCATGCGGGTCGGCGGCCAGTGCGGCCAGCGTCGCCTGGCCGGACGCCGCCACCTCGTCGGGCGCGCGGCCGGTGACCAGCGCGTAGAGGGCGGCGCAGACCGCGGCGCCCAGGGCGCACAGGACGGTCCGTACGAAGGGCCGGGCCGTGACGTACGCGGCGACCGCCCGGGCCGCGGCCAGGACGGGGTGCAGGGCGGCGGCGAGGGCCACGGCGATGACCACCGACCACAGCACATCGGCCCCGTCGAGGCGGGGGACGGGGACGGACAGCTCCAGCGACAGGTCCCCGGTCGCCAGCCCGGTCCAGCGTCCGAGGCCCGTGAACACCAGGGAGCCGACCCCGGTGGACAACAGGGCGGGCAGCATGACCGCGAACAGCTGCGGCCCGCCCACGCCCGCCACCTCGATCAGCAGCACCGCGGCGACCAGCGGATTGCCGAAGATGGCGGAGATGGCCGCCGCGGCCCCCGCCGCGCCCACGAGCGCGGTGCCCTGCGGGGTCGCCGGTGCCTGGGCCAGATCCCGGAACAGCAGGGCCAGCCCGCCGCCCAGGGCCATCAGCGGGGCCTCCGGTCCCAGCACCGCGCCGAACGGCAGAGCCGCCACCGCCGCGAGCAGGATCCCGGGCAGCGCGGCCGGAGAGGCGCCACCTGTGTGCAGTCCGGACGCGGGGATGTGACCGCCGCCGCCGCGCAGGTGCGTGACGACCAGGCCGACCGCGGTTCCGGCGACGAGCAGCAGGGGCAGCGGCCACCACCAGGGCGGGGCGTCCCAGCCCCACGCGTGGGGGAGGTCCGCCCACAGCGCGTGCTCCAGTTCGTGCAACGCGACGAGGAACCAGAAGGCGGCGAGGGACACCGGGACGCCGATGAGGGCGCAGAAGCCGAGCATCTTGAGATACCCGGCGCTGCGGAGCGTGTGCCGCAGGACGTCCGCCTCCTGCGGCTGCGTCCCGCTGACGGGCGGTTGGGACCGGGGGCGCGACTGCGTCATGGCTCACTTCCGGGCTCGTCGTGCGGGTCGGCGCCGTCGGGGTCGACGGGGTCGACGGACGCCTGCCCCCGTCCCCGCATCCGCGTCCGCCTCCGTATCCCGATCTGGACCGCGCCGAAGAGCACCTTGGCGATCACTCCCACCACGATCAGGTCGGCGACCATCTGCACGGTGGTCAGCACGCGGCCGGCCTCGCCGGCGGGCGCGATGTCCCCGAACCCCACGGTCGCGAACACCGTGACCGCGAAGTAGACGGCGTCCGTCCGGCTCAGCGGCTCCGAGAACGACTGCGGCGCCTCCTGGGAGAGCAGGAAGTACGTCGCGGAGAACAGCAGCAGGAACAGCGGTACGGCGATGGCCAGCGCCTCGACGGCGCGCAGCCGCGGGTACGGGGCACGGGTGATGGCGGTGACCTGCCAGGCGATCAGCAGGCCGAAGAGCACGAGCCCGAGCCCGAGCGTCACGACGGTGAGGGCTCTGAACCCGCCGTCCAGGGGCGCCATGTAGAACAGCGCCGTGAGCAGCCCGACCGAGGCCACCGAGCGCAGGGCACACCCCAGCAGGACGCGCCGGCCCTGACGGCCCGCGTTGCGTTCCACGGCGTCAGGACGGCCCGGAGCAACTCCCGGCCCAACTCCCGGCGCGATCCGCGGAGTCGAGCTCGTACACCGCAATTCCCGCCACGCCGATGCCGGCCGGCGTTCCCAGCTCTTCGATGTCGTGGCTCATGACCATTCCGACCACTCCTCGCACGCGACGGGGCGTTTCCCGCGCATCCACGGGCAGGCGGAGCTCCACAGCCATTGCAGCACCCGCCGCAGCGACCCGCATCTCCGGCTTCCGGCAGCCGGTGAGCCACCCGGCGGCCGCGAGCGGTGCCCGGGGGCGGCGATTCGGCCTCCCGCTCCAGCAGCCGGATCCGGGCCTCGGCCACGGCGTCCGCACGTGCGGCGAGCAGGGCGGTCTGGAGCCCCCGGACGATGAGGCCGGCGGCCGCTTGACCCACCACACCCCCGACGAGCGCGCCGACCACAGGAACGGGCAGGACGCTCTGACCGACGACACCGCAACCCCACAGGAGGCCGGCCGACACGACGGCGGTGGAGGCGCGTGCCGCGAACCGCGTCCCGCTGCTCTTCCCCCGGGCGAGGTCCAGCCCGGCCTCCGCGACGGCGAACGCGGCCTGCGCGGTGGCGCCGGGGAGCGTTCCGCCCCCCAACGCGGCCGGAAGGGCACCGGCCGCGGCGGCGATACGGACGACTTCGCGCGTCAACTGGACGCGAGCGCATCCAAGCAGGGCGACGAAGGGTCAGGTTCGTGCCGGTCGATCCCCGACCGGGCCGCGCTGCTGCGCGTAGGCCGTAATACCCAGAAGCAGCATGCCGGCGACGGCGAGAACCCCGCCGGCGGCCGTGCAGATGAGTGTCAGCTCGGGGGAGGCGCCGGCCAGCCGGGGGATCGCGTTGACGGGCGCGGTGGCGTAGATGAGCAGCAGGGCCCAGCCGCGCGACCGAACGGGCGCCGGCCTGAGGCGCAGCCGCTCGGGTACCCGGTTGGCGGCCATGGCCAGACCGATGGGGAGCAGGGTGACGGTGAAGGCGATCAGGCCGATCCACTGTGCTGTCATGGCGAGACTCTCCGGATGTATCAGCGCCGTACGCGGGCGCGCGGACCTTCGACGCCGACCAGACTTCCCGGCACACCACGCGCCTGATCACCTGGCGCGTTGCCGTCAGCCTAGTGCTGTGGCCGGA
>NZ_JAGGOZ010000042.1:85899-136984 GCF_018614075.1 Streptomyces sp. ISL-94
TTCCGGTCACAGCACTAGCGGTGCCGGGCACGGTGGGGAACAGCGGGCCGCGCTGCCTGCAAGGCGTCAGTTGAGGGTCGACGGCGGCCTCAGGTGCCTGGTGCGGGCTGGTCGGGCCCAGGCGCGGTTGAGGCCGGCACTGCCGGGGCGCGGACGCGCGTGACGGTGCTCAGACCTTCGTCCATGCGTCGAGGAAGGCCTTCCGTTCGGCCGGATCGGCTGATTTGTGGTCCGCGTGCAGGACGCGCCAGGCAGTCAGTTCCAGGTCCCGGAGCCACAGCTCGCCGATGACCTGCGTCTTGAGGTCGGGGAGGTGGTCGGACTCGGCGAGTGCCTGACCGATGACCTCTCCGGCCGCGATGCGCTGGGCCGGGGTCATCTCGTCAACAGCCGAGAGGATCCGCCCGGCCAGACCAGCGCCCTCTCCGGCCAGCGAACTCAGCACCCAGGACTTGATGTTGGCAGGCAGCAGGTACAGGGAGCCCGAGGACCTCCACAAGTCCGACCAGAAGCGTTCTCCGACCTCGGTGGGAGCGGGCAGCGCGGCCAGCAGTCCGAGGAGGTGCGCGGTGGCCGCGTATCCGTCGGAGTGGGCGGATGCGACGACGGCGATGTCGGCGACGCGCTCCACGTCGATCCGGCCGGCTTCGAGGTGTGGGTCCAGTCCCAGTCGCTGTTCCAGCTGATGGGCGAGGGGCACGGACGCGTGGGAGCGGAACTCGGGAAGCATCGGCGATCCTTGGACGTAGGCGAGCGGAGAGGCCCGTTCGGGATCCCTGATCGTTCCCATGGCCCGCCGGATTACACGACTTTTACGGCCTCAGTTGGCGGCAGACCGCCAGGAGCGGAACCATCGGGGGGCTGAATCGCCCCCGTCCGGCGAGGCCGACCGGGGGAATGGAGGCAGACCTCTGGGAAGGCTGTGGGGGGCGGGCTTTTAGCATGAGCACATGGTTGCCAGTGATGCTCAGCAGTCCCAGTCAGGGCGGGAAGCAGTGTCCCCAGACGATGTCGAAGCCGGCAGTGTTTCTTCCGCACCGACGGGGGGAGAGCGCGAAGCAATCGGCCTCCCCGCCCGATCGCAGCGGGACAAGACGGCCGAGGACCCCCACCTGGTTGCCGACCTGGTGGAGCGGGCGGCCGATCTGGTGGAACCGATCAAGCCGAAGCTGCGAGGCTGGCTTCACGCCGGAATGGTCCCCGCATCGTTGGCCGCGGGCATCGTCCTCATCTGCCTGGCCGGGTCACCGCAGGCCACTCTGGCCTGCGCTGTGTACTCCGTCACCGCCTGGCTGCTGTTCGGGACGAGTGCGGTCTACCACCTCGGCACCTGGGGACCTCTCGGTGAGGCCGTTCTGCGCCGCCTCGACCACGCCAACATCTTCCTGATCATCGCCGGCACCTGCACCCCGCTCGCCGTGCTCCTGCTCTCCCCTGATCAGCGGCCCGTCCTGCTGTGGATCGTGTGGACGGGCGCTCTGGCCGGCATCGCCTTCCGCGTCCTGTGGGTCGGAGCTCCTCGCTGGCTGTACACCCCCTGCTACCTGGCCCTGGGCTGGGCACCGGTGCGCTACCTGCCCGACTTCCTGCACAGCGGCGGGGCGGCCGTACTCTCCTTGATCGTGTCCGGCGGGCTTCTCTACAGCGCCGGCGCGATCGTCTACGCCCTCCAGCGCCCTGACCCCTCACCGCGCTGGTTCGGCTTCCACGAGGTCTTCCACGCTCTGACCGTGGCGGCCTTCACCGCGCACTACGTCGCCATCTTCATCGCCGCCTACTGACCACGGCGGCCATGCCCCGGCGCGCTCTCCAGCCGGGCTGGGCGGTGATGTACGTCGCGCACAGATCGCAGACGCTGTAGACCGGCGCGTCCGGTGGCCGTGGGGAAACGATTCTGCGTTCCCGCTCGAACCTGATCACGGGCACGGGGCCGCCGGTCCCGACGGGCACACCTGCCTCAGGCCGAGGCCGAGGGAGCGGATGATTCGGCGGCGCGTCGGTACTCGGCGTTGATGCGCTGGGCTTCTTCGAGCTGGTCTTCGAGGATGATGATGCGGCATGCGGCCTCGATGGGGGTGCCCTGGTCGACGAGTTCCCGGGCGCGGGCGGCGATGCGCAGCTGGTAGCGGGAATAGCGTCGGTGGCCGCCGGCGGAGCGCAGCGGGGTGATCAGGCGGGCTTCCCCGAGGGCGCGGAGGAACCCCTGGGTGGTGCCGAGCATCTCGGCGGCCCGGCCCATGGTGTAGGCGGGGTAGTCGTCGTCATCGAGACGGCCGAACGAGTCGTCTGCTGTCATTGCACCTCTCTCATGGAACGCATGGAGGGGCCCTGGTGCCGTACGGCACCAGGGCCCCGAAGGAACTAATACACCATCTGTCGGCCCTGGTACTGCGCCGACCTTGTGTTTCCGCTGACCCGACCTGGATGCTGCCGGGAGTGCGGGGATCGCGGTTGCTTGACCGGAGACCACCTCACTATCGATGTCCTGCGGTACCCGGGCTCAGACTTCGACCCGGGCGATCCTGATGGCGCCTGGCTCCTCCGTTCTTCCTCGTGGATCAACTACTTGTCAAGCGGGACTTCATACTGCTGGTACTGCTCTACTGCGTACTGCTGGTGATGCGTACTGCTCTGTGGCCTGTGACAGCGCCACTCTTCGGCAGCCAGCCCCGTCGCCCATCCTGCGTCTGCTCTGGCTTAGAACCCCACTGCCGAACTTCCCGGTGCGCGCGCCCGCAGCCGACGCCTTCACCGAGGTACCGCTCACTGACTTCACTGCTGGGTACTGCGAACTGCACTTACGGGTACTGCCACTGCGTTACTGCGGTACTGCTTGGTTACTGCGGTACTGCTTGCGGTGGCCCCTGATCACTGCGGGCCACCCGGTCCGGTCGTCAGTCCCGTCGCCGTCCTGCAACAACCCTGGCTTCGGAACTCCACCACCGCACCGTCCTGCGAACTGCAACTGCGTGTACTGCTGCCCGGCAGTTCGTCTCTGCCAGGCCCTGCTGTCTCTCTGGGCTACGAGAGAAACCATAACCAGACCACCGACCAATGTCTACTCCGGCCGAGAGAGATTTTCGTGTCTCCTGGGCGGAGCTAGAAGGCGACGGTGGTCCCAGGATGGGCAGAGCAGCCTGCACCGCTGGTCAGGGGCTCGGGATGGCGGCAGCCGAAGGCGTGCCGCACGCCCTGCGCCACGGCGGGGGCATCTGCAGTTCCGATAGCGCGACCGCTGGAGCAGGTGGGACGGCCGGTGAATACAATCGGCTCTCATGTCGAAGCCTGACGAGCTGCTCGTTGACGTCGCCGCCCTGGTGGAGTCCGGGCAGAGCAATCAGATGTCCCTGACCGTGGTGACCGGTGGTGCGGTCATCACCGGTCGGCTGGCTCCCGAAGCCGTGTGGCGGCAGCGGGTGTCGGAGGTCCTGACGGACTCGGCCCGCCTGGGCGAGTTCGCCGCCATCTTCACCGCCACAACACGCCGGGAGGGGCCGCCCACCCATCTGCACTTCCATATGGCCCGCATCCTTCAGGGTGCGGTGGGGATCCCGGAGACGGGTGGGATGTACCGCGTCTCGATCGCGGATGTCAGTGCCTGGACGATGGGCGATTTCAGCTACTCCGACCACTGATCCAGCGCCGGGGAGAGAAACCCGTCGGGACGCGGAAGGGCCCGACCGGCGCGCCGGTCGGGCCCTTCTCGCGTTTCGGTGTCGGCTCGCGCCGGTCCCGCCGGTCAGATGGCCACCGGGACGCCGAGCATCGCGGAAGCCTGCTGGAGCGGGCTGAGGACGCGCGTGGGCGCGGCGGCCCTGGGAAGACTGCGGCAGGTGAAGCCGAGCTGGGTCATGGCCCGGAGGACTTCGCCGATGCTGAAGTCGCGGCGGTCCTGGCGGGTGATGACCTGGCCGACCTGCTTGACGGGGTAGGTACGGCGGCCGATGATCACGGACTCGCCGATGACCGGCTCGGGCTTGACGCCCTTCATCGATTCCAGGACGCCGCTCTTGGTCAGGTCGAACGGGAAACGGGCGATGACACAGCGCATGACGCCTCACAGGAAGGAGAAGGGGACGGGTGTGCCGCGGTGAGGCGGTTCAGCGTGCAAGGGCAAGGACGCCCAGGGGGGAGCCTTGGTCGTCGACGACGGGTAGGGCATCGAGCCGGCGGTAGCGCATCGCATGCTCGGCCTCGGCCATCATGGTCAGAGGCGAGGTGAACGGCCCGCGGTCGCCGAGGACGTCGCGCAGCCGGACCCGGTCCGTGTACGTGTCGCCCTCGTGGATGGCGGCGAGCTGGGCCCGGGTGACCAGCCTGGTGCACAGGCCGTCCTCGTCACAGACGAGCAGATGACCCGTGCGGGCACTGGCCATGACCGACAAGGCCACTTCGACCGTCATGTCGTCACAGACCTGCGGACCGGCCGCCTCCATGGCGTCGACCACCATCCGGTGCACAGGGTCGGCATTCGCCGAGCGGGACTGCATCTGGACCAGCGTCAAAACATGCCTCCTGCAGAGATGGGCCAGTTTTCTGAGCACGCGGTTCTCAAGCCGCCGCGTCGAAGGCGGACTGCCGCACGCTCATGCGCCGGGCAGCCGAAACGGGCCTGCGCCGGCCGCGGGAGGCTCCGCTGCGCTGGGGCCGCTCGGATACCGGTGCGGTGATGGTGACCGGGATCCCGGAGGGGGACTGGGCGCCGGTGATGCGGTTCAGGGCCTCTTCGCCCGAGCGGACCTGGGTGGTCTGCGGGGTGATCCCGGCGGCGGCCATCAGCCGGGTCATGTCGCGGCGCTGGTTCGGTGTGACCAGGGTGACGACGCTGCCGGACTCGCCGGCGCGGGCGGTGCGGCCGCCGCGGTGCAGGTAGTCCTTGGGGTCGGTGGGCGGGTCGATGTTCACGACGAGGTCGAGGTTGTCGACGTGGATGCCGCGCGCCGCGACGTTGGTCGCGACCAGCACGGTGACGTGGCCGGTCTTGAACTGGGCGAGGGTCCGGGTGCGCTGGGGCTGGGACTTGCCCCCGTGCAGCGCGGCTGCCCGTACTCCGCTGCTCAGCAGGTGCTCGGTCAGGCGGTCGACGGCGTGCTTGGTGTCCAGGAACATCATCACCCGGCCTTCGCGCGCCCCGATCTCCGTCGTCATCCGCTGCTTGTCGGCGCCGTGGACGTGCAGCACGTGGTGCTCCATCGTCGTCACCGCACCGGCCGAGGGGTCCACCGAGTGCACGACCGGGTCGGTCAGGTAGCGACGCACCAGGAGGTCGACATTCCGGTCCAGGGTGGCCGAGAACAGCATCCGCTGGCCTTCGGGGCGCACCTGGTCCAGGAGGGCGGTGACCTGGGGCATGAAGCCCATGTCGGCCATCTGGTCGGCTTCGTCGAGGACGGTGATCGCGACCTGGTTCAGGCGGCAGTCACCACGGTCGATGAGGTCCTTCAACCGGCCCGGCGTGGCCACGACGACCTCCGCGCCTCCGCGCAGCGCGCCGGCCTGCTTGCCGATCGACATGCCGCCGACGACCGTGGTCAGACGCAGCTTCACGGAGCGGGCGTACGGGGTGAGGGCGTCGGTCACCTGCTGGGCCAGCTCGCGGGTGGGGACGAGGACGAGAGCGAGCGGCTGGTGGGGCTCGGCGCGCTGCCCGGCGGTGCGGGCCAGCATCGCCAGGCCGAACGCCAGGGTCTTGCCGGAGCCGGTGCGGCCGCGTCCGAGGACGTCGCGGCCCGCGAGGGTGTTGGGCAGGGTGGCGCCCTGGATCGGGAAGGGCACGGTCACGCCCTGCGCGCCGAGGGCGGCCAGCAGCTCCCCGGGCATGTCGAGATCGGCGAAGGCCAGGGCGGCGGGCAGCGCGGGAGTGATCGTCTTCGGCAGGGCGAACTCGCCCTGGACCGAGGCGGGCCGGCGGCCGTAGCCGCCGGAGCGGCTCGCACTTCCGGAACGACTCGGGGTGGACGAGCCGAAGCGGCTGCTCCGGGGCGAACCAGCGCTGGCCGTGCTGAACGCGGGGCCGCCGGTGCGGCTGCGGGTGCGAGAGGAGCGCTCGTTCTTACGTGTGGGGTTCATTCAGAACCTTCCTTGATACGGCACGCATCAAGGAATTCCGGCAGCGAAAGAGCACCGCAGGGAATCACGAGAACGGGCCGAATAGAATGCGAATCTGGCCTGACAGGAAATCTGTACGGGCGCAGGCGCTGAAATGGGCGACGTCAGACGGATGTGAAATCCAGGACGTCGATCGAAGGGTGCGGCTCCGAGGAGGTCCCGACCCTGAATACTGCGTCCCGCAGGCGGAACCACTGCGGGAAATGCGTGCAGCTGGGGCCCGCACCCCGAGGGATGCGGGCCCCAGCTACAAAATGCGCGTCGGCGTCAGGCGGGAAGGATGTTCTCGGCGGTCGGGCCCTTCTGGCCCTGTGCGATGTCGAAGGTGACCTTCTGGCCTTCGATCAGCTCGCGGAAGCCTTGGGCGGCGATGTTCGAGAAGTGGGCGAACACGTCAGCGCCGCCACCGTCCTGCTCGATGAAGCCGAATCCCTTTGCCGCGTTGAACCACTTCACGGTGCCAGCAGCCATGTCATATCTCCTTTGGGGCAGTACACCGGAACCCGCACCATGCGGATGCCGTGTCGCCGCGATGATGCCCCGCCCGGAAAATGACCAGGAAATACAAAGTGCTTCCATGCGGCGCGGAGGCCGCCGGGAGGCGCTTGAAGTTTTTGGGTACCAAAACTGCAACTGAGAGAGACAGTAGCACGCTGCAGTGGCTTGCGTACGTTAAATAGCGCCACCCTATGCGTGGCGGCAAAAACCCTCCCGGCGGCGTCCATTAAACTCTCAGACCGCGGCCACAGATATTGATTCACCTAGACTGCAGCGTCTTGAACAAGGGTGTCCGCGGCTGCGGCGTGTGGCAGCCTGTCGGAACGCGAGCCTGCGGGCTGCCCCGGAGGCTGAGGACCCGTGCCGCGCCGTACTCGGCGGCTTCGCCCGGCGCGCGTGGAAGGGGCCTCGTGGAGGACGCCGTCGCGGATGTCCTGCTGAACGTCGCCACCGCCCACCAGGTCCGCCACCTGGAGAAGAGGACGGATCTCGACCGGCTGTTGTTCGAAGGCGACGTCGCACTGAACTGCCTGAACAACACCCCGATGTTCGAAGGCTCGCGCTTCGAGGACATGCAGGTCAGCTTCGGCGCCTCTGACACCGGCATCACCATCGGAGCCGCAGCCCACGCCTGGCTCAACCACCCCGACACCGACCCCGCGAACATCCTCGCCGCCTCCGCACCCGTCACCCCCTATCTGGGACCGGCCTACGACGACGCCGCGATCGAGGAGGCCCTTGAGAGTTTCACCGGCCGCGTCGTCGTCTCGCGCCTGGACGATGACGAGGTCATCGACCGTGTGGCGAAGCTGCTGACGAAGAAGGTCGTCATCGGCTGGTTCGAAGGCCGCATCGAGCACGGGCCACGTGCGCTGGGGCATCGCAGCATCCTCGCCAACCCGGGCTTCAGCGACATCAAGGACATCATCAACACCCGGGTCAAGCACCGCGAACCCTTCCGGCCGTTCGCTCCCCTTGTCCTCGAAGAGCAGGCGCCGAAGATCTTCGACATGGGGCGTAAGACCAGCTCCCCGTACAGGACGTTCGTCTTCCCCGTCCGCGACGAATACAAGGACCGCGTCCCCGGCGCCGTACACGTGGACGGCACCTCCCGTATCCAGACCCTGACAGACGAGGGAACCCCACGGCTTACGGCACTGCTGCGGAAGTTCATCGAACTGACCGACACCCCCTGCCTGATCAACACCTCGTTCAACGTCGCCGGCGAACCCATCGTCTGCACCCCACCGACGCCCTGAACTGCTTCATTGGCACCGAGATCGACTATCTGGTCCTCGGGAACCACCTCGTCGCCAAGACCGACGACCGCGTCCAGCACTAGAAGAAAGAGCACTCCGTGCCGATCCAGCGCAAGCACACCATGTACCACTCGACCATCCTCGAGGCCGACCCGGACACCGTGTGGGCGACCGTCCGCGACGCCATGCAGATCCTGGACATCGTGTCCCCGGGCGACCTGGACATCCACAGGGACGTCAGCTGGGTGGAAGGCGGCTCGGTCGAAACGGTCCCGGCCCGCTACGACTTCAGGCTCACGCTCAACGGCCGCCTCGTCCAGCAGGAGATCGCCGCCCGCGATGAGATCAACAAGACCCAGTCCTACCGGGCCATCGCCCCCACCAGCGGAGTCGCCGGCTACGAGGCCACCATCCGCGCATTCCCCATCACCAACGACCCGGCGCGCAGCTTCTTCGAGTGGTCACGGATCCTGGAGATCGCCGACGACGCCGACCTGAACGTGGTCGAGGCCATCATCGACGTCATGGAGAAGCAGACCGACGCCGTACGGGACCACTTCGCGACGACCTCGAAGTGAGTGACGTGACGACGCTCGTACTGCTGCGGCACGGCGAAACCCTGCTCACCCCAGAGCGGCGGCTCTCCGGCAGCGGTGGCTCCGACCCGGGACTCTCACCGGCTGGACGCCGCCAAGCCCAGGCGGCAGCAGACGCCCTCGCCCACCGCGGCGACATCGAGGCGGTCGTCACCTCACCGATGCGGCGCTGCCGGGAGACCGCTCAGTCCGTGGCCGCGCGCCTTGGCCTGAGCGTCCAGGTCGACCGGGACCTGCGGGAAGCGGACTTCGGCGCCTGGGAGGGCCTGACCTTCACCGAAGTCCGCGAACGCTACCCGGACGACCTGAGCGCATGGTTCGCCTCGCCCGAGAGTGCCCCCTCGGGCGCAGGCGAGACCATGCAGCAGGTCACCCGCCGGGTCACCGCCGTACGAGACGGCCTCATGGCCCAGTACGCCGGCGTCACGGTTCTGGTCGTCTCCCACGTCGGACCACTCAGAACCCTGATCCGCCTCGCCCTCCAGGCCCCACCACACAGCTTGTTCCGCATGGAGGTCGCAGCAGCCTCCCTGTCGACGGTGACGTACGACGAGGACGGCACCGCCACGGTGCAGGCCCTCAACGACACCCACCACTTGAACTGAACTGCGCGCCAAGGGGCCCGGCAGACGTGACGTGTGCCGGGCCCCTTGGCGTGTTCGTTTCAGCGGCTTCTGTCTCGTCCTCATCGGTCTCGACCGGCCCGACGAAGCGAACATGCTCCACGGCCGGGATCCGCGTATTTCGGGAACGCTGGCCCTTGGTCGGGGCGACGATGGTCATGGAGCGGATGACGGGAATCGAACCCGCGCCATAAGGGTTGCTGTCGCTGCTGTGCGTCACTGCTGTACGGAGGGGGCGTGCGCCTCGTCATCACCAGAGCCACCAGTGGGGTAAGTGCCCTTGATCTGCTGTGGTGGTGCTTGTCGCGGTTGCTGGTCCAGGGCGGGGAGCCCGTAGATGGCCGTGACTTACCAACTGGTCGGGCACGCATCGGGCACGCGTTCAGCTGCACGGGTTGACGCGGTCCAGGCCATGATCCTATGGTCCGCCTTGCGCGTGGTTGCAGCCGACGGCGATGAAAGCCGAGCGGATTCTGATTAATGCCGAAATCTGAGTAAGTGAGGGTAGTCGTGGGGTTGCTGCTCTCGTACCTGTTCCTTTTCCTTATTGAATGCGTCTTGATGGCGTTGCAGATTGTCGGCGCGTTCCTGTTTATGTTGAGTGCCGCTCTGTTTATCCGGCGCTTCGCACTTGCGCGCAAGCGTCGAGCCGATGGCCACTTCCCGAAGGCGACGCCAGCGGCACCATATGTGCTTGGCGGCATCGGCATTTGCTTGCTGGTTCCTACTTCGGCAGCGCTCTTCATGGGGAGGGAGTCAGGCCTTTTTGAAACCTGGGCGATATAGGCCGAAACCGTTGTGGTCTGCGGGGGCATCGTCGGCCTGTCGAGGCTGGCAGCGGTCGGCTGCGGGCGCGGTGGTTGCTGCACCTCGCTGCTGTACATCACCAGTTTGGAAGATCGCGTAACTGCCTCTGGCCTGAGCAGGCGAGACGCTGACCTGCGCGTCCCCAGGGTCCGCGCCGCTGTTCCCCGCTACTCCCCGCCCGCCGCCGCCCAACCGGGCATGCGAAGGACAGGGCGACGACCGGCCGGCAGCGCTGTCACCCGCCGAAGAGGTGCGGGACCGGGCAGAGCTCCATGGGCTCGTCCGGCCGGTCGGCCCAGTGCCACCAGATCTGCCGCTCGGGGCACCGCCAGAGAGCGCGGTAAGTCCGCAGTCCATCGTCTTCCACTAAGCCCGCGCGTTCCCTAGCCGGCAAGCGTGGTGTTGCGCCCTGCCCGCACCTCGGAATGAGCGAAGAGCGAAGGCCGCAGCGAGCATCACGAACAGATGAGTAATCACGGCAACCGTCACCGGAACCACCTCCCCTTCGACTTCTGGACCCGCCGGGTGCACGGTGCAGCTGGCGTCAGCCACAGGGCGCCCCGCTGTCAGGGAAACCGGGGCCACGACCGTGGCGAAGGCCTACCGGCTGCTCAAGGCGATCATGGAGACGGCTGCCGACGACGAGTTGATCCGCCGGAACCCCTGCCGGATCAAGGGCGCCGGGAAGGAGTCGCCCGCAGAGCGCCGGACCGCCACCGTCGAGCAGGTTGACGCGCTCGCCCGCGAGCTGGGTGCGCGCTGGCGGCTGCTCGTCTACATCGCTGCCTACGGTCCTGCCCGGCCCGAAGAGCAGGCGGCCTTGCGGCGGCACGACGTCGACCTGGCGAACGTCGGCGTATGGGCGCGGTCCGCCGAGCCCGAGCTGAACACGGGGAAGCGGGCGCCCGGCGAGACCAAGTCCGAGGCAGGTAAGCGGTTCATCGTCCTACCGGACTTCATGAGGGGTGATCTCAAGCTCCACATGTATCTCTACGCGGAGCAAAAGCCGGACGCGCTGCTGTTCGTGGGGGAGCGAGGCGCCCCCTTTCGGCGGACGACCTTTGGGCGGAAGTGGAAGAAGGCCCGGAAGAAAGTCGGACTGCCCGAGGAGTTCACGCTCTACGACCTTCGTCACACCGGACACACCCTCTCGACGCAGTCCGGGGCGACCCTCAAGGACACGATGGTGCGGGCCGGCCAGTCGTCGGAGAAGGCCGCCATGATCTACCAGCACTCCAACCTGGAGCGGCAGCGTGAGGTTGCCGCCGGGATAGGCAACACAAAAGCCCCAGGTCGCTGACCTGGGGCTTTTGTCATGGAGCGGATGACGGGAATCGAACCCGCGCTATAAGCTTGGGAATCACTCGGCACTTGAGGCCCTAGATGGCCATTGAGCTGCGGAAATGCGCTTCCGCGAGGGTGATGTCGGGGGCTCCGGACGGTCCCCTGTTGACCGATGTTTACCGCCCGGACTGGCACGTAGTGGCACGCACCGTTCAGGCGAATGCACCCAGAACTGGAACCACGGGGCCTGGCTCGGGCCGACCGGGTGTCCGGCTGTTCAGTTTCCGCGCCATGCGGTGAGCAGTTCGTCGGGTCCGTACGTTGCCTGGAGTCCGGCGCAGTTGACGCCGCTGCGGGAAACCGCGATCAGTGGCACGGGGTCATCAGTGACCGCCGCCCGGTGCTTGTGCAGTGCGGCGAGATCGTGGCTGTCGAAAGTCGAGTTCTCCAGCCACTTGACCGATCCGAGGAAGAGCAGTTGCTTGGCAACCGGCTGGCGGTCGGCGCCGACCAGGTCGATCTCGACGTCGTTGCTGCGGGTCCAGTATCCGCCGATGGCCGGGGCGGCGGGCAGGTCATCGTCGGGCAGGAGGCGGGCGAGGGATTCGCGGACGAGCGGCTCGATGGCCCGGCCTCGCCAACTTGTCCATTGTTCTTTGATCCGGTTCAGGGTCAGGTCGCCGCGCATGCGTTCGATCTCGGCCATGTGCGGATCGAGGAACGCCAGCCAGAAGCGCAGATACGGGTCGGCCACCCGGTAGCGGCGCTCCTTGGATGGCCGTAGGGAGACGGGCAGTTCGGCGGCGACCACGCGCTTCTCGGTCAGGACGTCCGTGGCTCTGGTAAGGGTCGTGTGGGCGATTCCGCCGGCCGCCCGGGCGATGTTGGTGAATGTGCGCTCGCCGCTCCCGATGGCCCGCAGTACCTCCCGGCTCATCGCCTGGGGAGGGAACTCAGCGGCCAGTGACCGTTCGGCGGAGACCAGGAGCGCGGAGATGGGATTGTCGAGCGAGGCGCGGAGGAACTCCCCCAATGAGGCTTCCTGCGGCCACTCAGCACAGATCAGCGGCAGTCCGCCGGTGACCAGTGCTGCATCGAACGCGGCCGCTGGCTCCAGGCTGAGCATGTCGCCGATGTCGGCGGGATTGAGCGGCCCAAGGACCATCTCGCGCCCGCGCTGGTGGAAGGGGCGGTCGTAGCTGTTCAGGGCCTCCATCATCGACAGATCGGAACCGACCAGCAGCAGAAGGACCGGCTTGCGACTGAGCAGCCGGTCCCACGCCCGCTGCAACATGCCCTCGAAGGCGTCGATCCGGTCCATGAGGTACGGGACTTCGTCGATTACGACCACGCTCGGGCTGTCGTGGGGCAGGATCTCCGCCAGAAGACGGAACGCAGCGTTCCACTGGGTCGGTGCCTCCTCGGCGAACAGAGACCGCTCCGGCAGGGTGGACGTAGCGACGGCGTCGAGCAGCTCCGTCAGCTCGTCCTCAGCGGATCCCCCTGCTGCGGTGAAAAAGAGGTAAGGGACCTCGGCCCGGCTGAGGAACTCCTCGACCAGGCTCGACTTGCCGACCCGACGTCGCCCGCGCAGCAGGATGCACTGGCCGGGCTTCTGAGAACCGCCCCCCGCGCGGACCTTCTCGAAGGCCGCGCCCAAAACCCGCAGCTCCCGCTCTCGCCCGATGAATCGACGCACGCCATACGCTCCCGTCAGAGATAGTATCGACATCGATACTATCGCCCGTGGCAGTATGTGGCCGGATGCTCTGCCCGTCGCGTAACCCGGCGCCGCAGACCGCCGAGAGATCGAAGCTTGCCGGACGAAGGTGCCCGCTTTTGGCATGCGGAGGGCACGGCGGGGCTGGATAGGTCTAGACGGCGAAGGGCAGCGAAGGAGGCCCAAGTCGTTGATCTGGGCCGCATCGGACGCCTGCACGCCGTTGGCGCCTGGCTGGTATGGCATACCGCTGTCCCGTGCTGGGCTAAGGCGCTCATGGCGGCGGCGGGTCCCGCAACGGCCCCGACGCATTCACGCCGCCGAGGCCGCCCTTCCGGGTCGTAGCACGTGAGAGTGTTCGACCCGAATCCAATGGTACGACTATGGGGCAGTTCGAGCAGTTCCAGGGCTGTATGCGCCAGTGCCGGGCTCGCGGACTCCGGGTCGTACGGTGCACACCGACCAGGACCTGTTGAAAGCAGCGAATGACAAACGTCGGCGTCGTGGTCAGGTCCTCCCCGGTACCGGGGGTTTGCACGACTAGCCTCCGCATCATGCTGCGTATCGCCGACACCCGCACCGGCCGTTTCGTGGAGATCCCCTCCGGGCACCGTCACCTGCTGCGCATCTGCGTCCACCTGTCGGCCTCCGACGCCGGGGTCGGCACGGTGCACCTGCGGGCGCCCCTGGTCGGTGACGTACTGGCGCGTGCCGCGGAGCTGCATGGCCTGGAGTCCCTCACGGTCCTCACCACACCGGACCTGCCTTATGAGCAAGCCCAGGCACTCGATCGCGCCATGTCCGCTCTCGGCATCCACCCGCCCGCCACCGTCGGTGTCCACCATCTGACCGAGACGTTCTGTGCGGCTGCTGACGTGCACCTGCTCGCTCACGGCGCCGCCGCACAGGACGCCGTCGGCGGGGCCTGGATCGACGTGGGCCAGGTCAGGCCGGCACCCCCGGACGGGGGCGCCCCAGGCCGTGGCCATCGCCTCACCTCGGGCCTCCTGGACGAATTCGCCCCGGAGGGGGCCGATCCGCTGGCTGTGAGGATGCTGTTGCTCGGCCACTTCTACCGCACGCCGATCACGGTCAGCAGCGCAGCGCTCGCCGAGGCGCGGCGGACGCTGCGGTACTGGCGGCAGCAGGTGGCAGACTGGGCGCAGGAGCCGTCCAGGCCGATCCCTGCCGATGTGCTGCGACAGGCTCATGCCGCGCTCGCCGATGATCTCGGTGTCCCCGCTGTTCTGGACCTGCTGGTCAGCGTGGCGAGGCGCGCCGACGTGCCGGCCGGAGCCAAGTTCGAGACGTTCGCCTTTCTCGACCGCGTCCTCGGGTTGGACCTCGCGCGCGAGGTGGGCCACCAGCACCCGGCGACGCCATGACTTCGGGCAACGCCCGGCGCCTGGTCGTCGTGCGGCACGCCAAGTCCGCCTGGCCGGACGTGGCCGACTCCGAGCGGCCACTCGCCCCGCGCGGCCGCTGGGACGCCCCTGCGGCCGGCCGCTGGCTGCGCGAGGCCGACTGCGTTGCCGACCTCGTCGTGTGCTCCTCCGCCCTTCGCGCCCGCCAGACGTGGGACCTCGTCGCGGCCGAGCTCGGCGTCACCGTGCCGGTGATTCACGAGGCACGCCTCTACGGGGCGAGCGCCGGGGAGTTGCTCGGGGTCGTACGGGAGATCCCCGCGCAGGTGCGGACGCTGATGCTGATCGGGCACAACCCCGGCGTACAGGAGCTGGTTCTGTTGCTGGCCGGTGAGGCGGACGGCTTCGCGCTGGAGCAGACCCGTTCGAAATTCCCGACGTCCGCGATCGCCGTGCTGCGCGTGCCAGGGCCCTGGTCGTCCCTCGAACCGGGTGCCGCCCGGCTGACCGAGATGGTCGTACCCCGTGGCGCGCACCCCTGACCGGTGCTGAAGGACCGGGCTCAGCCGCTCTCTTCCTCCTCGGTCTCCATGCGCCGGATTCCCTCGTGCGTGAGGGTGACCATCGCGGGTGTGTTGCCCGGCTCCCAGTCGACGGTGATCAGGCCCTCGCCTGCCAGGTAGGTGCAGGCGGCGGCGAGATCCTGCTCCGGTATGTGGAGGTCGCTTTCCAGCTTGGCCCCGGTGATTCCGAGAAGACGATTGCCTTCGATGGCTTCGTACAGGATCCGCAGAACCTGTTCGCGGTAGGTCTTGCGCTCGCGCAGTGTCGCCATGGCCGCGTCCTCTCGTGCGTGGGGCGGGAGCCGGCTCCGGTCAGACCTCGTCGGTGTGGGCGCCGGTGCCGGCGGGAGATCTGCTGGCGGTCAGCCAGGAGCGGGCGGGTCCGGCCGCGGATTCCGTGTCCACCGTGAGGTGGAGCCGGGTGCCGCCGTCCGAGGCGGGGTAGCTGCGCTGTTCCATGCCGGCGAAGCAGCGGCGCAACACCTCGGCGACCGCGCGGGCGGCTTCGGGGGAGGCCGCGATGATGCGGACTTCGGCGTGTCCGACCGACGGCAGCATCTCTGTCTCGGTGCGCTTCAAGATGACGTGATCCCTTCGGGGCGAGGTGAGAAGTCGGCGGGTGGGACGCCATCGCGTCCCGCCCGCTGCCCCTGGTCAGAGGAAGGTCTGTCCCTCACCGGTCGGCATCCGTGCGGTGGGCTCGACGACTGGTGCCGGCTGGCTGACCGGGGGCTTCTGGCGCCCGCCAGTGATGCTTCCTGCTTCGTCGGCCGACGACCGGCAGGGCGTCGTTGAAGTGGTAGGCCGCGATCCGTGCGTCGGGCTGGGCGTTGAGCAGGTGGATCAGGTGCATTCCGATACCGGTCACGAGGATGATCGCCGCGATGAGGACGATGATCTCCACGCTCCTCACCTCCAGGTGTTCCCGGGCAGGGGCAGGGAGCGTCGCCCAACGAGGTTCCCGAAGGGCGACATGCACGCCCCGCCTTCGCTCTCCCAGTCTTCTACGCGGCTCCGGGCGTCCCGCATTCCACCGCCGATGACGGCTTCGGCGGCCATCAGCGCGCGGGCGGTGAGGACGCTTCCCGGGATCGCGGCGGCGGTCATCAGCCGGGCCGCGGCGGCGGGTGCGGTTTCGGGCGGGATCACCAGCAGGTCCCAGCGGCCGACGATGCCGGAGAGCAGGAACAGCTTGTCGGGGTCCTGTTCGGCGAACCAGCCCACGTGCAGGGTGTGCCCGGCGACAGGCACCGTGTGCGGGATGACGGGCCAGCGGGTGGGGTTCACCGTGACACGAGTGATGCGTCCCCAGGGTTCGTCCAACGCGTCGGCGAGCGCCGGAAGCTCGGCTTCGAGGTCACGGGAGCGTGGCCACCATGCCCCGTCCAGCTGGCCGGCGAGCGTGGTCCTCGGCGTGAGCGACAGGCGCGCCGGGAGAGTGGGAGACAGGACGCGGGACGTGGCGCGGTCAGTGGTCGCTGTCATGACGCGGACCCGTCTCCAGGCCGTCCGAGAAGGGCCCGGTGCCTTGATCGCCGGAAACGACGTCCGCGTGGGAGCGGGCGTACGAAACACTCCCGGTTCCTTCACCCTACTCCGGTCTGCGGTCCCGGAAGACGGTTCTGACCAGGTGTTTTCCGGTTCCGCCGGGAGTTCCGGGGCGTGCGGCCGTGAGTATCACTGCGGGCACGCGGAGTACCGTGAAACGACAGCGGCACTGCGCCGATCAACAGCCACTCCGAAGCCGGTACCGGCGTCGGACGACGTGTCGTCGCACCCCGCAGACAGGCGGACCGACATGGCTGAATCCGACACTCCCACTCCACCCAGGTTCCTTCCGGACGAGATCCACCAAGCGGTCAAGCCCGGAACGGCCTTCCTGCGGCTGGAGACGACACAGACCCGCGAAGGGTCCTCGACGGCGCGTGGTGGCCGCGCTCCCGTGACATCGCGACCGAGCTGCCCGCTCTGATCACGGCACTCACCGGGCGCCTTGGTCCCACACGCGGGTCGGCCTGGACGCCGCCGCCTGGCAGAACATTCCGACCCGCCTGGTCATCGACGACCAGGTCGTGCACCTCGACTCCGACCCGGTCGGCGATGACACCGTCCTCATCACCCGCGGGGACAACGACCACTTCGCGCTGCTGGTGATTCCTCCGCACACCACGGCCGATGCCGCCCGCGAGGCGATGGCCCGTGCGGTCCGCGCCGACAACATCACCCAGGCCGCTCAGATCCTCATCGCAACCGCACCTGGGCTTGATCCGCTTTGACGGACATTCGAGATCAGGGGCTCAGCCCCGGGAGGATGTCCATCATGGAGAGCATGGGGAAGAAGAAGCCTTGCCCTCGCCGCTCGTTCACGCCGGAGTTCAAGGCCGAGATCGTCGAGCTGTGCCGGCGCGGTGACCGATCAGTCGGTCATATAGCCAAGGACTTCGATCTGACTGAGACCGCGGTGCGGGACTGGGTCAAGCAGGCCGAGGTCGACGCGGGCGAGCGTGACGGCCTGACCAGCAGCGAGCGTGAGGAGCTGGCCGCGTTGCGGCGGGAGAACCGCCGCCTGCGCGAGGACGTCGACATGTCCGTGACCTGGAGCTGACCGAGAAGATCACCGCAGTCCACAAGCACTCGCGCGGAGCTTACGGCGCCCCGCGTATTCACGCCGTACTCAAGCGGGAAGGCGCCGGATGCGGCCGCCGCGGTGTCGCCAGGCTGATGCCGGCCGCCGGACTGCAAGGCCGACACCGCAGACGCAGGCACCAGACCACGATTCCCGATTCGCAGGCCGGCCTGACCTGATCGTCCGGGACTTCCGGCCCGACCCCGCCGGGCTGGACGCCCGCTGGTGCGGCGACATCACCTACATCCCCACCGACCAGGGCTGGTTCTACCTGGCCACCGTCATCGACATCGCCTCACGCCGCGTTGTCGGCTGGGCAACCGCAGATCACCTGCGGACCGACCTGGTCGCCGACGCCCTCAACGGGCGCCCCCGCAAGACACTCGGCTGGCGCACACCGGCCGAAGCCCTCAACCAACAGCTACAGTCACTGCAAACAAGCGGTGTTGCAACGACTCCTTGAACCCAAGCAGTACACCAGCCACCAATTCGCCCGCCTGGCTGCCGAGTTCGGCGTTCAGTTGTCGGTCGGCCGCACAGGACACTGCTGGGACCACGCGCTCGCCGAGTCGATGAGCTGCGCCCGCGCCTCTTCGCGGGCGGGCGGCGGCTCACCTGCCGCTCCCCGCGCTGGGGAAGACGATCGGATAGGAGACCGTCGGCATGGGTTGGGGCGCTGGCTGGTTTTCCCACGCCGGCCACTTGATCGGGTAGACCCACTGTCGCCTGTGGCCGGGGTAACTCCTGCCCCGGGTCCGCTCCGGCCCCCGCGGTCGTGGTGCCGTTGCCGAAGACGATCACTCCGGCGGCGAGCAAACCCAGCAGCGCGGTCTCCGCCGAGCCCCGGCCGGGAGTCGGACATGGCCCCTAACCGGAGTGCCGTCCGACCGTACGTAGTCATTGATCCAGGGCACAGCTGCATCCCCCACCAGTGCGCGAGGAACCCTCTGAGCAGGGCATTCCTGCGACTTGGGGCAAGCGGAGGGCGCGGCGAGGCAGAGAGGTCTAGACAATGAAGAAGGCCAGGTAGTTGACCTGGGCCTTCCTTCAAGAGCGGATGACGGGAATCGAACCCGCGCTATAAGCTTGGGAATCACCCGGAACTTGTACCCATGTGAGTCGCCTGACCTGCAGGAACGTGCGCCGGCGGCCTCTTCGTGATTGTTTCGGCGGTCCCCTTGTCGACCGCTGTTTACCGTCCCTACTGGCACGTTGTGGCACGGACTCTCGTGTGGGGTCAGGGGCAATGCCGGTGGGGATGCCCGGTCGTGCGGGTGCCGGCTTTGCGTGTCGCCGTTTCCGTATCCGTATCCGTTCGCGATCGGCGACAACCGGACGAACATGGGCGGAGCAATTTAGAAGGCGCATGAATCCGGGGCGGAATAGAAATGAACTAGGCGAGCCGGTACCCCCGACAGGACTACAGGAGAGGCCACAGCACGTGCGCAACGGGAAGTGCAAGCCCACATGACCGCGATCGAAAGCCTATGGGAAGACTTTCAGCTTCCTATCAGAGACGCACTACACTTCGCCGACGGGCACTCCTGTGATGTCTCCCTCGACTCCGACGTGCCGAGCGGTTTGAGGGTGCTCGCCCCCTTCGACCTGGATGAGCTGCTGGAGAGTGATCCGTCTTGGGTGTCTTCGGTCGATGGGCTGGCCGCAGTAGACCTGGGGAGCAAGGGGCTGCTGTGGGGCGGCGAGGGTTCGTACGGGTCCGAGGGGTTCATCGCACGGTTGACTGTTGATCGTGCGCTCATCTGGGCGATTTTCTTCAGGGAATCCAATCCATTTGATCGGATTCGGCTGTCCGAAAATGTCGCTATCTTTAGCTCGACATCGGGGATCGAGATCACAGTTGACATTGACGATCCACGAACCCTGATCTCTGGACATGCATCGAACCGAATGACGTAAGGATCATCTCCTCCGGTCGTAGGAGAGCGCGGCAGGAGCGCGAGCCGCATTGCGTGGGGCCGGCGTAGGCGTGCGACGCCTCGAAGCCGGGGTTGTCCCTGTATCGCGGAGGCCAGGCCGAGCTCGGTGACCAGGAATGGGAGACGAGGGCGTCGACGAAGAGGTCGACCCACCGCGAGAGGGCGGCGTGCGGTGTCCTTCGCGCGCAGCTTCCGAGGGCAATACCTGAGCATTTTGACGTTGTGTCGGGGCTGACAGTTCTTGATCGTCGCGGTATGCCGGTTGTATGAGGTATCCGCAAGGTGGGGGTCTGACGTCGGAGCGTCAGGGTTTCCGGGAAGGTATCCGCCTGGAAGCAGCTGGGCTCTTCGCTAAAGGCATGTCCAGTGCCGTGATCGCGAAGCGATTACGGGTCAGTGAGCGATCGGTGCAGCGCTGGCGCAAGGCCTGGCGGGACGGCGGCCGAAGAGCCCTCCGCTCCAAAGGGCCGATGTGCCGGCCGAGAATCAGCGCCAGACAGTTCAAGGTGCTTGAAGCCGAGCTCGACAAGGGGCCCGCCGCTCACGGCTGGCCGGACCAGACGTGGACCCTGGCCAGGATCCAGACCATCATCGGACGCCGCCTCCACAAGGTGCTGAGCATCGCGGCTGTCTACCAGACCATGCGCCGAGGCGGCTGGAGTCGGCAGGTCCCGGCCAGAAGAGCTCTGGAACGCGACGATGCCGCGGTGGCCGGCTGGGTGAAAGACGTGTGGCCGCACGTGGAAGCACCGCGGCGGCGCTCGGAGCCTGGATCGTCTTCGAAGACGAAGCCGGTTTCTCGATGACGCCGCCTTCCCGCGCCACATGGGCCCGCCGTGCCCGCACACCCACCGTCCGGATGCGCGGCTGGACCCGCTGCCGCGTCACCCTTGCCGGAATGTGCTGCTACAAACCCGGCCAACGCTCCCGGCTGATCTACAAACTCCACGTCCACAACCGGCGTCCGGCCAAGGGTGAACGCCGCAGCTACGACTGGAGAGACTTCCGCTGGATGCTGGTCTACGCCCACGGCAGGCTCGGTGCTCCGATCGTCCTCGTCTGGGACAACTGTGAGACTGGTGTCGCGCCGTTCGGGGGTGGGGTCTGACCCGTGGGACAACTGGCCTTGGCTGCCCTGTTCAGGATCTGTCGGCTTCCGACACCGGGCGGTGCTCGCTGCCGCCGGACCCGCGGGCGTGTCCCGATAGGGGCCTTGCCACACAAGGCACCGTCACAGTTCTGACCGCCCACCGTTCCGACGTCGGCCACAGCCCCACGTCGACCGAGGAGCCACGTGACCGTCACCAGCATGCCCCACCCGAACCTACTCGCACAGCCCGATGCGCCCTTGCCAGAGGACGTGCTCCTGGGGGTGGACACCCACAAGGACGTGCACGTCGCCGCCGTGATCACCGTGCTCGGAGTGTCCCTGGCCCACCAGGAGTTCCCGACCACCGCCGTCGGATACCGCCAGCTTCTGGCCTGGGCCCGCTCCTTCGGCACCCTTCACCGGGCCGGGGTGGAGTGCACCGGATCGTATGGGGCCGCCCTGACACGCTTCCTGATCCGCGAGAACATCCAGGTCGTCGAGGTGAACCAACCCGACCGCGCCATGCGACGCAAGCGAGGCAAGACCGACGCCGTCGACGCGGAAGCAGCTGCCCGCTCTTTGTTATCCGGACGCGCTGACGCCATACCCAAGAGCGGCGACGGGCCGGCCGCCGACATGCGCGTGCTCCGGCTGGCCAAGGAACCAGCGATCAAGGCCCGAACTCAGGCGAAGAACCAGCTCAAGGCCGTCCTGCTCGGAGTCGACCCCGCACTCCGCGAAATCTTGTCCGGCCTCACGAACACTGTCCTCGTCTCTCAGTGCGCCGACCTTACCGACACCGGCGACGCGGCCGTCTTCACCCTGCGACTGCTGGCCCGGCGTATTCAGCAGCTGACGACCGAGGCGAAAGAGCTCACCCGCCGGATCGCCAAGGCCGTCCGCCACTGCTACCCGCAGCTCCTGGACATCACCGGCGTCGGCCCCGACAGCGCCGCTGCCCTGCTCATCGCCGCAGGCGACAACCCCGAGCGGCTGTCCAGCGAGGCATCGTTCGCCGCGCTATGCGGTGTGAGCCCCGTCGAACAGTCCTCCGGCAAGACACAACGCCGCAGACTGAACCGCGGTGGAAACAGACAAGCCAACGCGGCCCTCTACCGCGTCGTCATAACCCGACTCCGCCGTGATGACCGCACACGCCTCTACCTCGAACGACGCACAAAACAAGGCATGTCGAAACGAGAAATCATCCGTTGTCTCAAACGCTACGTCGCACGTGAGATCTACCGCCAAATCCAACCGACGCCACCTACCGCCCCGTCCTCAACGGCTTGACGCAACATAGGGGCATCCTCAACACCCACCGCACCAAAGGCATGCGCGAGTTCATCGAGGCCACGGACTGGCTCACCGTCTACCACCTGCCCGCCTACCCACCCGACCTCAACCCCGTCGAAGGCATCTGGTCAGCCCTCAGACGCACCGCACACGCCAACACCGCCTTCACCACCCCCGAACACCTCGTCCAAACCCTCCGCACCGGCCTCAGAAAGATCCAATACCGAAGCGAAGCCATCGATGGCTGCCTCACCGTCACCGGACTCACATGACGACACCACGCCAAAAACCTCAGTAAGTCACAGATCGATCACTGGTTGTGACCATCGGCTGAATCGGAGGTCCGCCTCGGGTGTCGGACGAGGCGCACCTCGCGGGCTGCCTGGGAGGTGACGTCGTCCGTGTCCGCCGCGTGAACCGGCGGGCCTGGGTGCGCGGTTGGCCGCTCGGTTCTGGGGAGGTGTGCACGCGCGGCCCAGAGTGTATGAAGTGTCTCTCCTGATGCCGGGCGGTGCTGGACTCGGGTGGTGCGAGTGGCGCGAAAGGCAGAAGGCCGCTGACCACGCCGCCCAGGGGACAAGTGGTGCGCAAGTGGTGCGGAGCCCTGAGTAGGTCTAGACGATAAAGAAGGCCCAGGTCGGTGACCTGGGCCTTCTTTCAAGAGCGGATGACGGGAATCGAACCCGCGCTATAAGCTTGGGAAGCTCATGTTCTACCATTAAACTACATCCGCACGGCGGTCCAGCTGCTGGAGCCGTATCGTTACTCACTCTACCTCATGATCGACCCTCGGTGAATTTGCCGCGGGGTCGTTGTTGTGTGGTGCGTGCACCGGGGCGTGTGGGCGCGGGAGTTGGGGCGTACCGTGTGGGTGCGGAGCGGCGGCTGGAGTGGGTCCCGCTTCATCCCCTAATGTGGCGATTCATCGCAGTATCGCTCGTTGGGGAAAGGGACTCGATGGAGCACACCGTCGTCCGTTGTGCCGAAGGGCACGTTTTCAGTACCGCCTCCTTCCCGCTGCAGCATCTCGGTGCCGGCCGGATCGGGCCGGGGCGGCTGCTGCGGTGTCCGCGGTGCGCGCGGCTGAGGCAGGCCGTGCCCGTGGGGCCGGCGGTCAAGCGATAGCGGACGGGCGCGCGGGCGCCGCTCTCGATTGGGGGTGGCCCGCGCGCTCTGCGTATCCTCGGGGCGTGCTTCTCTCTGACAAAGACCTCCGGGCCGAGATCGACAGCGGACGGGTTCGCATCGACCCGTTCGAGGAGTCGATGGTGCAGCCCTCCAGCATCGACGTGCGTCTCGACCGGTTCTTCCGGGTCTTCGAGAATCACCGCTACGCGCACATCGACCCCGCGGTCGAGCAGGCCGACCTGACCCGGATGGTCGAGCCGGAGGGGGACGAGGCCTTCATCCTCCACCCCGGTGAGTTCGTACTCGCCTCCACCTACGAGGTCGTCTCGCTGCCCGACGACATCGCCTCCAGACTGGAGGGGAAGTCCAGTCTGGGCCGCCTCGGCCTGGTGACGCATTCGACCGCCGGGTTCATCGACCCCGGTTTCTCGGGTCACGTGACCCTGGAGCTGTCGAACCTCGCCACGCTGCCGATCAAGCTCTGGCCGGGTATGAAGATCGGGCAGCTGTGCATGTTCCGGCTCAGCTCGCCCGCGGAGTTCCCCTACGGCAGCGAGCGGTACGGGTCCAGGTACCAGGGGCAGCGCGGACCGACCGCCTCGCGCTCCTTCCAGAACTTCCACCGCACCCAGGTGAGGCACGAGGCATGAGTGACGTAGTGCGCGAGAACCTCGACTACGAGGGGTTCGGGCGGGCTGTGCGGCAGCTCGCTCAGACCATCGCCGACGACGGGTACGAGCCCGACATCATCCTGAGCATCGCCCGGGGCGGGGTCTTCGTCGCGGGCGGGCTGGCGTACGCGCTCGACTGCAAGAACATCCACCTGGTGAACGTGGAGTTCTACACGGGTGTCGGCACCACCCTGGAGATGCCGGTCATGCTGGCGCCCGTGCCTGAGGCGATCGACTTCACCGACAAGAAGGTCCTCATCGCCGACGACGTGGCCGACACCGGGAAGACGCTGAAGCTCGTCCACGACTTCTGCCTCGGTCATGTCGCCGAGGTGCGGTCCGCCGTCATCTACGAGAAGTCCCACTCGCTCGTGAAGTGCGAGTACGTGTGGAAGAAGACCGACGAGTGGATCAACTTCCCGTGGTCCGTCGAGCCGCCCGTCGTGAAGCGTGAGGGCCAGGTACTCGACGCCTGATCGTGCAGAGGGCGGAAGGCCCGCCGCCGCACTCCGTGCGGGGCGGGCCTTCTTTTCGTTCCCTCGTGCGGCCGGTGCCGCAGCCGGGTCTAGATGGTGCCCAGCTTGATGATCGACAACAGCGCGATCAGCTGGATCGCGGAGGCGCCCAGTGCCTTCGGCCACGGAAGGTCGTGGGACTTCGCGATGAGCGAGGTGAAGAGGAAGCCCGCCGCCACCCAGGTGGCCCAGCCGAGCACCTGGACCAGTCCGTGGTCACCGCCCAGGAACACCGCGAAGAGCAGGCGCGGGGCGTCCGTCAGCGACATGACCAGCATCGAGAGGCCCACGGTGGGCTGCCAGGCCCCGTCGCCGCCCAGCTGGCGGGCCAGGGTGTGCGTGACCGCGCCCAGGAGCAGGCCGCAGATCAGGAAGGCCACGCCCGCCGACAGGACGATCGGGACGGCCTTCGAGAGGGTCGCGTTGATCACGTCCTTGCGGGCGTCGTCGAGGCCGAAGACCGCGAGCAGCCCGTAGAGGAAGGTCACGGTCAGCGCCGGCCCCCAGACGGCGTAGTCGCGCATCTGGAGGAAGGTCTGCCCCGGCCGCGTCACGATGCCGCGGAGGAGCTCCTTCCACGGCAGCCGCGGGCCGGTCGGCCCGGCCGCGGCCGGGCCCGCGTGGTAGGTCGCCCCCTGGCTGTACGGGTCCTCGCCGACGGCGAAGACCTGCGTGTGCCCCGGGTTGTCGTTCGTGTAGCCCCCGTGGCCCGCGCCGCCTCCCTGGCCTCCGTGGCCGTACGGGGGCTGCGGCGCCTGTGGGTGCTGCTGACCGTACGGGTCGAAGTACTCGGGCTCACCGTGGCCTCCGGCGCCCGGCTGCGGCCACTGCTGCTGCGGGGGCGGGCCTGCGGGAGGGTAGGGCTGCTGGCCGTACGGCGCCTGCGGCGGTTGCTGCTGACCGTACGGCTGCTGCCGCGGGGGTTGTTGCGGGGTGCGGTTGTTGTCCCGGCCCCGTCCGATCCTGAATCCAGCCACGTGATCGAAAGTACCTGGTCCGGCGGGACGCGGTGGCCGGGCGGCCGGATTCGTGGCCTTTGCGGCTGACCTGTGACATCCCCTAGGGGAACCCTGGGGGGCCGGCCCCACCCCGGGGCGGTGTCCGGGCGGCGACTGCCGGTCACCGTGCGCGACGGGCGGATCGCCCACGGAACGCCGGAACGGCCGGTCCCCCGAGTGGGGGACCGGCCGTTCCGGCGTCGCGTCGTACGGACTACTTGGCGCTCTCGGCCCCGGCCCCGGCCTCGCCGGCCTTGACCTCTGCCTCGGCCTCCGGCTCCGGCTCGGCCTCCGGCTCCGGCTCGGCCTCCGGCTCCGGAGCCGTGTCAGCCGCGGCCTCGGCGGCCGGTTCGGCCTCTGCCTTCGGCTCGGACTCCGGCTCGGCCTGCGCCTCAGGCGCTGCCTCCGCCTTGGCCTCGGCCGCAGCTTCGGCCTTCGCGGCCTCCGCGGCCTCCGCCTTGGCCTTCGCCTCGGCCTCGGCTTCCGCCTTCGCGGCGGCCTCGGCCTCCGCAGCCGCAGCGGCAGCCGCAGCCTCCGCCTCCGCGGTGGCAGCCGCCTCGGCGGCCAGCTCCGCCTCCGTCGGCTCGGGGGCCTTCACCGAGTCCAGCAGCAGCTGGGCCACGTCCACGACCTGCACGGACTCCTTGGCCTGGCCCTCGTTCTTCTTGCCGTTCACCGAGTCGGTCAGCATGACGAGGCAGAACGGGCAGGCGGTCGAGACGATGTCCGGGTTCAGGGACAGGGCCTCGTCGACGCGCTCGTTGTTGATGCGCTTGCCGATCCGCTCCTCCATCCACATCCGCGCGCCACCCGCGCCACAGCAGAAGCCCCGCTCCTTGTGGCGGTGCATCTCCTGCTGGCGCAGCCCCGGCACGGCCGACATGATCTCGCGCGGCGGCGTGTAGACCTTGTTGTGCCGGCCCAGGTAGCACGGGTCGTGGTACGTGATCAGGCCGTCGACCGGCGTCACCGGCGTCAGCCGGCCCTCGTCGATCAGGTGCTGGAGCAGCTGCGTGTGGTGGATGACCTCGTACTCGCCGCCCAGCTGCGGGTACTCGTTCGCGATGGTGTTGAAGCAGTGCGGGCAGGTAGAGACGATCCGCTTCGCCGACTTCGGCTTCTTCGTCGACGGGTCCTCGTCGTCCTCGCCGAAGGCCATGTTCAGCATGGCCACGTTCTCCTGGCCCAGCTGCTGGAACAGCGGCTCGTTGCCCAGGCGGCGCGGCGAGTCACCGGTGCACTTCTCGTCGCCGCCCATGATCGCGAACTTGACGCCCGCGATGTTCAGCAGCTCCGCGAAGGCCTTCGTCGTCTTCTTGGCCCGGTCCTCCAGGGCGCCGGCGCAGCCGACCCAGTAGAGGTAGTCGAACTCCGAGAGGTCCTCCGCGTCCTTGCCGATGATCGGAACCTCGAAGTCCACCTCCTTGGTCCACTCGACGCGCTGCTTCTTCGCCAGGCCCCAGGGGTTGCCCTTCTTCTCCAGGTTCTTGAGCATCGTGCCCGCCTCCGACGGGAACGCGCTCTCGATCATCACCTGGTAGCGGCGCATGTCGACGATGTGGTCGATGTGCTCGATGTCGACCGGGCACTGCTCCACGCACGCACCGCAGGTGGTGCAGGACCACAGCACGTCCGGGTCGATGACGCCGTTCTCCTCGACCGTCCCGATCAGCGGGCGCTCGGCTTCGGCGATCGCGGACGCGGGGACGTCCTTCAGCTGCTCCGCCGTGGCCTTCTCGTTGCCCTCCATGTCCTTGCCGCCGCCCGCGAGCAGGTACGGGGCCTTGGCGTGCGCGTGGTCGCGCAGCGACATGATCAGGAGCTTCGGGGACAGCGGCTTGCCGGTGTTCCAGGCCGGGCACTGCGACTGGCAGCGACCGCACTCCGTGCAGGTGGAGAAGTCGAGGATGCCCTTCCAGGAGAACTGCTCGACCTGGGAGACGCCGAAGACGTCGTCCTCGCCCGGGTCCTCGAAGTCGATCTCCTTGCCGCCGCTGGTCATCGGCTGGAGGGCGCCGAGGGCGGTGGAACCGTCCGCGTTGCGCTTGAACCAGATGTTCGGGAAGCCGAGGAAGCGGTGCCAGGCGACACCCATGTTGGTGTTGAGCGAGACCACGATCATCCAGATCAGCGAGACGCCGATCTTGACCATCGCGGTGAAGTAGATGGCGTTCTGCAGGGCGCCGAGCGAGAGGCCCTTGAAGGCCAGCACCAGCGGGTACGAGGCGAAGTAGGCCGGCTCGTACGACTCGACGTGGTGGATCGCGCCCTCGAGGCCGCGCAGGGTGAGGATCGCGAGGCCGATGGTGAGGATGATGTACTCGACGAAGTACGCCTGCCAGGCCTTCGAGCCCGTGAAGCGCGACTTGCGGCCCGCCCGCGAGGGCAGGCTGAGCAGCCGGATCGCCATCAGGACGACGATGCCGAGGATCGTCATGATCCCGATGAACTCGATGTAGAGCTCGAACGGCAGGAAGCCGCCGACGACCGGCAGCATCCAGTCGGCCTGGAAGAGCTGCCCGTACGCCTGCACGAGGGTCGGCGGGAGCGTCAGGAAGCCGATCGCGACGAACCAGTGCGCGAAGCCGACGATGCCCCAGCGGTTCATACGGCTGTGGCCGAGGAACTCCCGGACAAGGGTCAGGCTGCGGGCCTTCGGGTCGTCCGTGCGGCTGCCGGCCGGCACGGGCTGGCCGATCCGCACGAACCGGTAGATCTGCGCCACGGCTCGGGTGATCAGCGCGACGCCGACCACGGTCAGGACCAGCGACACGATGATCGCGGCGAGTTGCATGGGCGGGCTCCTCGGGCGGCACTTACTAAGCGGTAACTTATGAAGTCAAGGCTTGAGGTTACCCATTCCCGACGCCGCAATGTAGCCGAGCGTGCGGTGATCTGTGTCGCTCAGGCATGCCTGTGCCGGTAGGCCGCCCGCGGGGTCTGGGCCAGGATCGCCAGGTCCATCCCCAGCCAGTGGTTCTCCACATAGTGCCGGTCGAGGAGGGGCATCTCCTCCCAGGGTAGGTCGGAGCGCGCGCTCACCTGCCACAGGCCGGTCATTCCGGGGCGTACGAGGAGCCGGTCGGGGCGGTCCGTACGGGGCTCCGGGCGCGGCCCGACCAGGGACATCTCGCCGCGCAGCACGTTGAGGAGCTGGGGGAGGGCGTCGAGCGCGCAACGCTCCAGCGCGGCCCCGGTGCGTCCCGCCTCGGCCGTGTCGAACCGCCAGGTCCGGAACGGCCGCCCGGCCAGGCCCGCCGCGGGCTCCCGTACGAAGACCCGCCTGCCCCGGGTCGCCCAGAGCAGCCCGGCGACGGCGGCCAGCGGCAGGCCGAGAGCGGCGAGGAGGATCACCGCCCCGGCGAGGTCGAGCACCCGCTTGGCCGAGGGCCGGGCCGGCCGCAGCCCCGGCCGGGCGGTGAGGGGCAGCAGCAGAGACATGCCAGCACCGTGCCGTACGCCTCCCGGCGGGGGCGGGGTGGCGCGCGGCGGGATGCCCCGTTCGGCTGCGGCCCCGCTGCGGGGGGCCCGGGCCGGTCCCCGGCAGCGGCGCCGCAGGTGCGGCCGGTGCGACCACGGCATTGCGCGTAAGGGGGGCCTAAAGGTTGAGCCGCCCCGGCTCAGGTCTGTTGACGCCGGCGCAGCGTTCCGGCATCCTTGAGTCTGTTGCACTCAAGTCAGGTCAGCTGGAGGAATTGAAATGGCACGTGCGGTCGGCATCGACCTGGGCACCACTAACTCCGTCGTCAGCGTTCTGGAAGGCGGCGAGCCCACCGTCATCACCAACGCCGAGGGCGCCAGGACCACGCCGTCCGTCGTCGCCTTCGCCAAGAACGGCGAGGTCCTCGTCGGCGAGGTGGCCAAGCGTCAGGCGGTCACGAACGTGGACCGGACCATCCGCTCCGTCAAGCGCCACATGGGCACTGACTGGAAGATCAACCTGGATGGCAAGGACTTCAACCCGCAGCAGATGAGCGCCTTCATCCTGCAGAAGCTGAAGCGCGACGCCGAGGCGTACCTGGGTGAGAAGGTCACGGACGCGGTCATCACCGTCCCGGCCTACTTCAACGACTCCGAGCGTCAGGCGACGAAGGAGGCCGGCGAGATCGCGGGCCTGAACGTCCTGCGCATTGTCAACGAGCCGACGGCCGCCGCCCTGGCCTACGGCCTCGACAAGGACGACCAGACCATTCTCGTCTTCGACCTCGGTGGCGGCACCTTCGACGTGTCGCTCCTCGAGATCGGCGACGGTGTCGTCGAGGTCAAGGCCACCAACGGCGACAACCACCTCGGTGGCGACGACTGGGACCAGCGCGTCGTCGACTACCTCGTGAAGCAGTTCCAGAACGGCCACGGCGTCGACCTGTCCAAGGACAAGATGGCGCTCCAGCGTCTGCGCGAGGCGGCCGAGAAGGCGAAGATCGAGCTGTCCTCCTCCACGGAGACCTCGATCAACCTGCCCTACATCACGGCCTCCGCCGAGGGCCCGCTGCACCTGGACGAGAAGCTCACGCGCTCGCAGTTCCAGCAGCTGACCGCGGACCTGCTCGACCGCTGCAAGACCCCGTTCCACAACGTCATCAAGGACGCGGGCATCAACCTGTCCGAGATCGACCACGTGGTCCTGGTCGGCGGCTCCACCCGTATGCCGGCCGTCGCCGAGCTCGTCAAGGAGCTCACCGGCGGTCAGGACGCCAACAAGGGCGTCAACCCGGACGAGGTCGTGGCCATCGGCGCCACCCTCCAGGCCGGTGTGCTCAAGGGTGAGGTCAAGGACGTCCTGCTCCTCGACGTGACCCCGCTGTCCCTGGGTATCGAGACCAAGGGCGGCATCATGACCAAGCTCATCGAGCGCAACACCACGATCCCGACCAAGCGGTCGGAGATCTTCACGACGGCCGAGGACAACCAGCCGTCCGTGCAGATCCAGGTCTACCAGGGTGAGCGCGAGATCGCGGCGTACAACAAGAAGCTCGGCATGTTCGAGCTGACCGGCCTGCCGCCGGCCCCGCGTGGCGTCCCGCAGATCGAGGTCTCCTTCGACATCGACGCGAACGGCATCATGCACGTGACCGCGAAGGACCTCGGCACGGGCAAGGAGCAGAAGATGACCGTCACCGGCGGCTCTTCGCTCGGCAAGGACGAGGTCAACCGCATGCGCGAGGAGGCCGAGCAGTACGCGGAGGAGGACCAGC
Source organism: Streptomyces sp. ISL-94 (assembly GCF_018614075.1). Taxonomy (GTDB): domain Bacteria; phylum Actinomycetota; class Actinomycetes; order Streptomycetales; family Streptomycetaceae; genus Streptomyces. The sequence goes on from NZ_JAGGOZ010000042.1 coordinate 116,178, forward strand.
AGCGCCGCGAGGCCGCCGAGTCCCGCAACCAGGGCGAGCAGCTCGTCTACCAGACGGAGAAGTTCGTCAAGGACAACGAGGACAAGGTCCCGGCCGAGGTCAAGACCGAGGTCGAGGCCGCAGTCTCCGAGCTGAAGGAGACCCTCAAGGGCGAGGACACGGCCGCGATCCGCACCGCGACCGAGAAGCTCGCCGCGGTCAGCCAGAAGCTCGGCCAGGCCATCTACGCCGACGCCCAGGCCGCTCAGGGCGCCGCCGGTGCCGCGGGCGCCGAGGGTGCCCAGGGCAAGGCCGACGACGATGTCGTCGACGCCGAGATCGTCGACGACGAGAAGCCGAAGGGTGGCGCTGCCTGATGTCGGAGGAGACCCCGGGGTTCGAGGAGAAGCCCGAAGTCCCCGCCGACGGCACGCCCGACGAGCCGAAGGCCGCCGACTCCTCCACGGAGGGCGAGGCGGCCCCGGCCGGGGACGCGGAAGCAGCTCAAGGCCTTGAGCAGGGGACAGCCCTGCTGGCGCAGCTGGACCAGGCCCGCACCGCGCTCACCGAGCGCACCGCGGACCTGCAGCGGCTCCAGGCGGAGTACCAGAACTACCGCCGCCGGGTGGAGCGGGACCGGATCACCGTCAAGGAGATCGCGGTCGCGTCCCTCCTGACGGAGCTGCTCCCGACTCTGGACGACATCGGCCGGGCGCGGGAGCATGGCGAGCTGGTCGGCGGCTTCAAGTCGGTGGCCGAATCGCTGGAGACGGTCGCCGCCAAGATGGGTCTGCAGCAGTTCGGCAAGGAGGGCGAGCCCTTCGACCCGACGGTCCACGAAGCGCTGATGCACTCGTACGCGCCGGACGTCACCGAGACGACCTGCGTGGCGATCCTTCAGCCGGGGTACCGGATCGGCGAGCGTACGATCCGTCCCGCGCGGGTCGCGGTGGCCGAACCCCAGCCGGGCGCGGCCCCCAAGTCGGAGTCCGCGGACGGCGAGTCATCGTCGGACAAGGACACGGATGCCCCCGAAAAGGGCTGAGTCGACCAGCACGTCACGGGAGGAGGGACACCGGGAATGAGCACGAAGGACTTCGTCGAGAAGGACTACTACAAGGTCCTCGGTGTCCCGAAGGACGCCACCGAGGCCGAGATCAAGAAGGCGTACCGGAAGCTCGCCCGCGAGTTCCACCCGGACGCCAACAAGGGCGACGCCTCCGCCGAGGAGCGCTTCAAGGAGGTCTCCGAGGCGAACGACATCCTCGGCGACCCGAAGAAGCGCAAGGAGTACGACGAGGCGCGCGCCCTGTTCGGCAACGGAGGCTTCCGCCCCGGGCCGGGCGGGGCCGGCGGCTCCTTCAACTTCGACCTCGGCGACCTCTTCGGGGGTCAGCAGCCGGGCGGTGCGGGCGGCGGCTTCGGCGGCGGCCTGGGCGATGTCTTCGGCGGCCTGTTCAACCGCGGCGCCGGCGCCGGTACGGGCACCCGTACCCAGCCGCGCCGCGGCCAGGACATCGAGTCGGAGGTCACCCTCTCCTTCACGGAGGCGGTGGACGGGGCCACGGTCCCGCTCCGGATGTCCTCCCAGGCCCCCTGCAAGGCCTGCTCGGGCACCGGCGACAAGAACGGCACCCCCAGGGTGTGCCCGACCTGCGTCGGCACCGGCCAGGTCTCGCGGGGCAGCGGCGGCGGCTTCTCGCTGACCGACCCCTGCGCGGACTGCAAGGGCCGCGGCCTGATCGCCGAGACCCCCTGTGACGTCTGCAAGGGCAGCGGGCGCGCCCGCAGTTCGCGCACCATGCAGGTACGGATCCCGGCGGGCGTCTCCGACGGCCAGCGGATCCGGCTGCGCGGCAAGGGCGCGCCGGGCGAGCGCGGCGGTCCCGGCGGGGACCTCTACGTCGTCGTGCACGTCGGTCCCCACCCGGTCTTCGGCCGCAAGGGCGACAACCTGACGGTGACCGTCCCGGTGACCTTCGCGGAGGCGGCGCTGGGTGCCGACATCAAGGTCCCGACCCTGAACGGCCCCTCGGTGACGCTGAAGCTGCCGCCGGGCACCCCCAACGGCCGCACCATGCGGGCCCGCGGCAAGGGCGCGGTCCGCAAGGACGGCACCCGCGGAGATCTGCTGGTGACAGTGGAGGTCGCGGTTCCGACCGAGCTGTCGGACAAGGCCCGTGAGGCGCTGGAGATGTACCGCGAGGCGACGGAATCGCAGGACCCGCGTTCCGCGCTGTTCGAGTCCGCGAAGGGAGCATGACATGGACGGCCGCCGACGACAGTCCTCCCGCTTGGGCGGGGGCTACCAGCTCACCGACGAGACCCCGGTCTACGTGATCTCGGTGGCCGCCCAGCTCTCGGGCCTGCACCCGCAGACCTTGCGCCAGTACGACCGGCTCGGCCTGGTCTCCCCGGACCGTACGGCCGGCCGCGGCCGGCGCTACTCGGCCCGTGACATCGAACTGCTCCGCACGGTGCAGGCGCTGTCCCAGGACGAGGGCATCAACCTGGCGGGCATCAAGCGGATCATCGAGCTGGAGAACCAGGTCGCCGCGCTCCAGCAGCGCGTGGCCGAGCTCTCCGCGGCGGTGGACGGCGCGGCGGTCGCCATGCAGCAGCGCGAGGCCCAGGTGCACGCCTCGTACCGGCGCGACCTGGTCAAGTACCAGCCCCCGCAGCCCGGCAACGCCCTGGTCGTCTGGCGCCCGGCCCCCAAGCGCCCGCTGGACTGAGCACAACTGAGCACACAGACGCCAGAAGGCCCCGCCCGGAGTTCCGGGCGGGGCCTCCTTCGGTGTGAGGCGGATCAGTAGGCGTCGTACTGGCCGAACCAGTCGACGACGTAGTGGACTTCCCGGGTGCTCTGGTTCCAGAAGTCGATGACGTCGTACGGGCCCGGCCTCGCCTGGACCAGGTTGGGGACGTCCTGGCCCGCCGTCCAGTTCAGGGTGGACGTGGTGGGCCGGGGCGGCGGCGTCGGCCGCCCGTTGCGGTAGGCGTCCATCGAGTACGGGTCCGGTGCGATGGAGAGATGGCCCGGGCCGCTCGTGCTGGTGACCGTGACGTTGAGGACGTAGGCCTCGATGGGGGGCCGCGAATCAACGGGGTAGGCGCCCACGGTCGTCGGCATGTAGCCGCCGGCCAGGCACGGCCAGCCCGTCCAGCGGCGCGAGTCCAGGAGCCGCCACGGGCTGCTCGGGGTGCCGGGCCTCGTGCTGGTGAAGGCGGCCTTGCTGTCGGGGCTGTAGTAGCCCACGACATCGACGATGACGTCGGTTCCTGCCCAGGAGCCGTTGCGGACGTCGATCCGCCCGTCGGCGCCGATGGGGACGATGACCGAGTTGGCGACCGTCTGGCCCGCCGCGAAGTTGAGGTTCGACGTGGTCGATGCGGCTTGGCCGCCCGGGAAGACGGTCAGGTGGCCGGCGGCCCGCGGGTTCGTGACGGTCACGTTGAGCGCCACGGCGGTCGCTCCGGCCGGAATGCCGCTCCTGCCGCGGATCGGCACGCCGAACGTCCCGGACCCCGGTACCTGCCCCTGCACCGTTCCCAGGCCTTCACGGGTGTCGACGAAACGGACCGGGTTCATGGAGGTGTAGCCGTCGGACGCCTTGCGGTCGAAGTAGCCGGTCACGTCCGCGATCAGGTCCACGCCGTTCCCGCCGTGGTTGTACAGCTCGACGTACCCGTCCTTGCCGACCGGCACGATCACCATGTTCGGCACCGTCTGTCCGGCCGTGTAGTTCAGGTTCGAGGACTCGGGACGGGCCGTGCCCGACGGGTAGGCGGTGACGTGCCCGGGGGCGGTGGTGTTGGTGACCGTCACGTTGAGGACCACTGCGGCGACCCCGGCCGGGACCTTCGCATTGCCCGCCATCTTCACCCGGGTCGTCGAGAAGGCGCCTGCCTTGGCCCGTGCCGCGCCCGTGCCGTCCCGGGTGTCGAGCAGCCGGGTGGGGGCGTGCGGAACGAAGAAGGAGCCCGCCGTGGCGAAGGGGAGCTGCTTGACGACCTGCACGCCGTTGGTGCGGTCCGCCACCGTCACGGTGACGTTGTACTCGCCCGGCCGCGCGTAGGTGTGCAGGTTGTGCCGCAGCACATCGCTGCCGGACGCGGTGGCCTTGGCCGTGGTCCCGTCGCCCCAGTCGATGGTGACGTCGAGCGCGGCGTCCGCACTGGCGATGTTGATGTTCAGGTCGATTCCGCGCGCCGTCGTGATGTCGGCGCTGAGCGCGAGTTCGAGGTTCGGATTGCCGGCGGTGTCCTGCGCGGCCGCCCCCTTGGCCGGCTCCGCGGGCACGCCCGGTTCCGCTGCCTGTGCCGTGCCCGGTACGAGACCCATGCCGGCGGCTATCACCGCGGCTGAAACGATAAGTCGGCGACTACGCACCGGCCCCCCTGTGCTGTTGACCTCTGAACGGGTTCGAAAGCCCGCTCAGAGTACAGATCAAGCAGGATCGGAACCATGGGGTTCCGGGGACGCCGGGGTGGTCGGCCGGCCCAGGATGCCCGAGTGGGCTATCAGGAAGCCGAGTTGGGCGCGGCTGCCGCTGCCGAGGGCGGTGGCGAGCTTGGCGATGTGGGCGCGGCAGGTGCGTACGTTCATGCCGAGGCGGCGGGCGATGGCCTCGTCCACATGCCCCTCGACCAGGAGTTGGGCGATGGAGCGCTGGACGCCCGAGATGCCCGACGGCGTCGGGTCGTACGGGATCTGCTCGTTGAGCGGGGTCGCCCGCCGCCACAGCTGCTCGAAGACGCGGACGAGGTAGCGAACGAGGGCCGGATGGCGCAGTTCCAGGGCGATCTGCTGGTCGTCGCTGGCCGGGATGAAGGCGACCGACTCGTCGCAGATGATGAGCCGTTCGACGAGCTCCTCCAGGGTCCGGATCTCGACCTTTCCGCTGGCCATGCGGTCGACATAGGCCATCGTGCCGCGGCTGTGGCGCACCGTGTGCTGGTAGAGGGTGCGCATGCTGACCCCGCGCCGGATGAGCGGCTGGTCCCGTTCTATCGCCTGGTTGAGAATGTTTTCCGAACGCCCGCCGCCCGGCTGAATGGTCAGCATTTCGGCCTGGCACTCGGCGGTGGCCACATTGAGTGCCGCGTTGATCCTGTTGAATCCCTCCAGCACGGTGATGGCGTGCGTGGGCGCGGGAGTCAGCGCGCTGATGGCCATGAATGGCTCAAACGCTTCGGTGAGCTCAATGGAGGAGCGCCGGCGTTGCAGGATCTCCCGTTCCAGCGGGTGCAGTCGCTGCGCAAGTGCCACCGAAGGCGGAACCGGACGGAGCCAGTTGTCGTCGTCCGGATCAGGGTGCAGCAGCGCGAATTCGAGCAGGCAGGGCGTCTGCTCGACTTCCTCGCGGGCGATTCGGCCCGAGCTGAGGGCGCTTGCGTACAGCTCGGTCCCGAGGTCGCACAGCTCCGTCACCGCATGGGGATGTGTCTGGTTCGTGCGCATAATCGGCAAATCTCCCACCCCCAGGGTCCTGCATGTACAGGAACATGATGCATCGCCACGGTGGCAATGGCGTGGCTCGATAAGTCATCGTCTGAGATGCGGGGGAGAGGAATCCATCAAGTGAGGACAACGTCGACCATGTACAAGAAATTGCTTCGCTCGGTGGCTGTCATTGCTCTCTCTACGGCTGCTGCTGTCGGTGGAATCTCGCTCGCGGGCAGCGGCTGGGCCAGCGCTCCCGCCGACAGCGGTTGGGGTGCCGGTCCGACCGGCAATGACAGCGGATGGGGATCACCCGGCACGGACGACAGCGGCTGGGGCAGCGCGCCGGCGGGCGCGCAGTCTGACAGCGGCTGGGGTGCGGGTGGGAAGTCTTCGAACGCATGACCCCCGACGACCGCGGTTTCCGCCGCGAAATGGCCTCCGCTTACCGCTCGGGATGGCAGTTCATCGACCTGGCCACCGCGATCCCGTATCCCGGGGACTCGCTGATGGTCACCCTGTTCGGCCAACCGATCGTCGTCGTGCGCGAGGAGGACGAGGACGTACGTGCGTACCGGTGCCTGCGCCGCCCCCGTGGCGCGCCGCAGCCCGTCCGCTGCGAGGTGCGCTACGGAATGGTCTTCGTCAATCTTGATCAGCGCGACCACCAGCTCTTCGAACCCGATATCACCACCGCCACCCCCCGCAGTGCCTGAAGCGATTCCCCCGTCGTTGCAGATCGCTCAGGTGCTACCCCCACACAACGGCGCCATCGTGGACCTGACCACGATGGCGCCGTTGTGCTGTCCGCGTCCAGACGCGGACCGGACAAGATGAGGGAACCGGCGGCCGGCTCACACGTTCACGCGCGCCCCATGGCCCGGTCCAGCGTGATCTCCATGACCACCCGGTCGGGATTGGGCGAGGGCGTCCGCCCGTAGCGCTCCGCGTAGCGCGCCACCGCGTCGGCGACCGACGCCTCGTCCGTACGGATCACCGCGCGCCCTTCGAGCGTGGCCCAGCGGCGCCCCTCCATCTGGCAGACCGCGACCCGTGCGCCGCCCGGCTGCGCGGCCTGGGCCGCCAGGATGTTGCGCACCTTCTTGCTGTGCTTGTTGCTGATCACCCGGGCCAGACCCGCCTCCGGGTCGTACGTGACGCCCACCGGCACCACGTGGGGCGTGCCGTCGGGGCGCGGGGTGGTCAGCGTGCAGACGTGCCGCTCCCGCCAGAAGGCGAGGTACTCGGGCGTCGGGTTGAGTACGTCGTGGGGCATGGGCGAAGGGTACGGCCGGAGGGGCGCGGATCCCTGCCTTGAGTGGAATAGACTCAACTTTGCATAGGTTGCATCTGTCATAGTTCTGCCATTGCCTCCGGAGAGGAGAAGCCACCCGTGGATGCCGAGCTGACCAACAAGAGCCGGGACGCGCTGAACGCGGCCACCAGCAGGGCCGTCAAGGACGGCCACGCCGATCTCACCCCCGCGCACCTGCTGCTGGCCCTGCTCGCCGGCGAGGACAACGAGAACATCACCGACCTCCTCGCGGCCACCGAAGCCGACCAGGCCGCCGTGCGCAACGGAGCCGAGCGGCTGCTCGCCGCCCTGCCCAGCGTCACCGGCTCCACGGTCGCGCCCCCGCAGCCCACCCGCGAACTGCTCGCCGTCCTCGCCGAGGCGGACGCCGAAGCCGGCCGGCTCGGCGACGACTACCTCTCCACCGAGCACCTGCTCATCGCCACCGCCGCCAAGGGCGGCGCGGCCGGTGAGGCCCTTTCCACCCAGGGCGCGACCGCGCAGAAGCTGCTGGCCGCCTTCCAGAACGCACGAGGAGGACGGCGGGTGACCAGTCCAGACCCCGAGGGCCAGTACAAGGCCCTGGAGAAGTTCGGCACCGACTTCACGGCGGCCGCCCGCGAGGGCAAGCTCGACCCGGTCATCGGCCGCGACCAGGAGATCCGGCGCGTCGTCCAGGTCCTGTCGCGCCGTACGAAGAACAACCCGGTGCTCATCGGCGAGCCCGGCGTCGGCAAGACGGCCGTCGTCGAGGGCCTGGCCCAGCGCATCGTCAAGGGCGACGTCCCCGAGTCCCTGAAGAACAAGCGGCTGGTCGCACTCGACCTCGGCGCCATGGTCGCCGGGGCCAAGTACCGCGGCGAGTTCGAGGAGCGGCTCAAGACGGTCCTCGCGGAGATCAAGTCCAGCGACGGCCGGATCATCACCTTCATCGACGAGCTGCACACCGTCGTCGGCGCGGGCGCCGGCGGCGACTCCGCCATGGACGCGGGCAACATGCTCAAGCCCATGCTGGCCCGCGGCGAGCTGCGCATGGTCGGCGCGACCACCCTCGACGAGTACCGCGAGCGCATCGAGAAGGACCCGGCGCTGGAGCGGCGCTTCCAGCAGGTGCTGGTCGCCGAGCCCTCCGTCGAGGACACCATCGCGATCCTGCGCGGGCTCAAGGGCCGCTACGAGGCCCACCACAAGGTCGTCATCAACGACAGCGCGCTGGTGGCCGCCGCGACCCTCTCCGACCGGTACATCACCTCCCGCTTCCTCCCCGACAAGGCCATCGACCTCGTCGACGAGGCCGCCTCCCGCCTCCGCATGGAGATCGACTCCTCCCCGCTGGAGATCGACGAGCTCCAGCGCGCGGTCGACCGCCTGCGGATGGAGGAGCTGGCGCTGAAGAACGAGTCCGACCCGGCCTCGCTGGAGCGCCTGGAGAAGATCCGCAAGGACCTCGCGGACCGGGAGGAGGACCTGCGGGGCCTGACCGCCCGCTGGGAGAAGGAGAAGCAGTCCCTCAACCGGGTCGGCGAGCTCAAGGAGCGCCTGGACGACCTGCGCGGGCAGGCCGAGCGCGCCCAGCGCGACGGGGACTTCGACGCCGCCTCCAAGCTGCTCTACGGGGAGATCCCGGCCCTGGAGCACGAGCTGGCGGAGGCCACCGAGGCCGAGGCCGAGGTCTCCAAAGACACGATGGTCAAGGACGAGGTCGGCCCGGACGACATCGCGGACGTCGTCGGGGCCTGGACCGGCATCCCGGCGGGCCGGCTCCTCGAAGGCGAGACCCAGAAGCTGCTGCGCATGGAGGACGAGCTGGGCCGCCGTCTGATCGGCCAGGGCGAGGCCGTACGGGCCGTCTCGGACGCCGTACGCCGCACCCGCGCCGGCATCGCCGACCCGGACCGCCCGACCGGCTCGTTCCTCTTCCTGGGCCCGACGGGCGTGGGCAAGACCGAGCTGGCCAAGGCCCTCGCCGACTTCCTCTTCGACGACGAGCGGGCCATGGTCCGCATCGACATGTCGGAGTACGGCGAGAAGCACAGCGTGGCCCGCCTCGTCGGCGCCCCGCCCGGCTACGTCGGCTACGAGGAGGGCGGCCAGCTGACCGAGGCCGTCCGCCGCCGCCCGTACAGCGTGGTGCTCCTGGACGAGGTCGAGAAGGCCCACCCCGAGGTCTTCGACATCCTGCTCCAGGTGCTGGACGACGGCCGCCTCACGGACGGCCAGGGCCGCACCGTGGACTTCCGCAACACCATCCTGGTCCTGACCTCGAACCTGGGCTCCCAGTTCCTTGTGGACCCGGTGACCCCGGCGGAGCGGAAGAAGGAGCAGGTCCTGGAACTGGTGCGGACGAGCTTCAAGCCGGAGTTCCTCAACCGCCTGGACGACCTGGTGGTCTTCTCCGCGCTGACCGGCGACGAGCTCGCGCACATCGCCCGGCTCCAGATCGACCGCCTCGCCCGGCGGCTGGCGGACCGGCGCCTGACCCTGGAGGTCACGCCCGGGGCCCTGGCCTGGCTGGCGAACAAGGGCAACGACCCCGCGTACGGCGCGCGCCCGCTGCGCCGGCTGATCCAGACGGCCATCGGCGACCGCCTGGCGAAGGAGATCCTGTCGGGCGAGGTCCGGGAAGGCGACACCGTACGCGTCGACGTGGCGGGGGAAGACCTGCTGGTCGGCAAGGCGCTCTGACACGGAGCGGTCCCCGCGGCCGTGGCATCCGCGGCCGCGGGGTTGCGCCGGGAGCGGATCGCACGTGCGGGGCTGGACACGGGGTGGGCGGGATGGGGGAGGATGAGGTTATCCGCACGAAGGGAAGTACACGGTGAGCATCGACCCGGCCTCGATTCCGAACTTCGGAGGGCAGCAGCCCGATCCGCAGGCCACAGGACCGGCGGGCCCCGTCGTCCCTGACCAGGATCTGGTCAAGCAGCTGCTGGAGCAGATGGAGCTCAAGTACGTCGTCGATGACGAGGGTGACCTCGCGGCGCCGTGGGAGGAGTTCCGTACGTACTTCATGTTCCGCGGCGAGAACGAGCAGCAGGTCTTCTCGGTGCGGACCTTCTACGACCGTCCGCACAAGATCGACGAGAAGCCGCAGCTGCTCGAGTCCATCGACGACTGGAACCGCCGCACCCTCTGGCCGAAGGTGTACAGCCACACCCATGACGACGGCTCGGTCCGTCTGATCGGTGAAGCGCAGATGCTGATCGGCACCGGCGTCAACCTGGAGCACTTCGTGTCCTCCACGGTGAGCTGGGTGCGCGCCTCCATCGAGTTCGACAAGTGGCTCGTCGAGCAGTTCGGCCTGGAGAAGGACGTCGACTCCGCCGACGGCGACGACGACGGCGAGACGAACGGCAACGGCAACCAGTAACCCAGTCAGAGCGGTACGCGCGCCACGAGCATCAGATACAGCCCGTAGCCGTAACTGAGCCCGGCCAGCCCCGCGGTCACCAGGACCGCGGTGCGCGGCCGGGCTCGTGCCATGACGGCGGCCACCGGCAGCAGCAGCGGGAAGGCGGGGAGCAGGAACCGCGGCTTCGACTCGAAGAAGCCGGCCCCGCCGAAGGCGATCACCAGCAGTACCGCCGTGTAGGCGAGCAGCGGCAGCGGTGTCCGGTCCAGGAGCAGCAGCAGGGCGAGCAGCCCCGCCGCGGCCAGCAGGACCACGGTCACGGTGGTGGCGAGCGGCACGTGCCCGCCGGTCAGCACCCGCTCCGCCGAGCGCAGCGCCCCGACGCCGAAGTCGAAGCGGGAGCCCCAGCGCCGCTGCACGGTGAAGTACCCGCCCAGGGGATCGCGCACGCGGACCCCGACGGCCAGGACGTACGCCGCCCAGCCCGCCGGGGCCAGCAGCCCGGCCGCCCACACCTCGGGCGCGCGGGACCTGCGGACGAGGATCGTGTACAGGGCCATGGCGCAGACGGCGGCCGCGACCGCGAGCCCGGTGGGCCGGGTCAGCCCCGCGAGTACGGCGAGGCCGGCCGCGACCGTCCAGCGGCCCCGCAGCAGGGCGTAGAGGGCCCAGGCGGCGAGCGCGGCCAGCAGCGGTTCGGTGTAGGCCAGGGACAGCACCACGGAGTGCGGCAGCGCCGCCCACAGCCCCACGAGGAGCAGCCCGGCGCGCGGCCCTATGACCCGCTCCCCGACCCGGTAGACGCCGAGGGCCGCCACGGCGGCGCTGACCCAGGCGATCAGGATTCCGGCGGGCACGAGCCCGCCGGGCAGCACGGCGGCGACCCCCCGCATCAGGGCCGGGAAGAGCGGGAAGAAGGCGTAGTCGCTCTGGATGTACCCGGTGCCGGTCGCGGCGTCGGGCCACATCTGGGTCCGGCCGTAGCCGTTCGCGGCGATCCCGAGGTACCAGACGGAGTCCCAGGAGCTGCCGAGCACCCGCACGGGGTCCTTGCCGGCCCACAGGGACCCGAGGGCGAGCACCAGCACCCCGAGCCCGCGGACGGCGGCGAAGACGCCGAGTGCGAGGACCGTCGTCGGCGCGGCCGACCGTACGGCCTTGACCGCGCGGATCTCCAAGGGCGACGCGGTCACCGTCGCTCTGCCCGTTGCCATGTATCCCGACTTTCCAGCTCTTGTGACGACGCTCACCCGTGGGTGAGGGCTCCGGGCATGTGCACGGCCGCCAGCTTCACACCGCCCTCAGTCACCCCGCAACCACACCCCGGAACCGGCGCCGGCGGCTAAAGCCGCCGCAGCCGGGAGGCCGCCTCCTGGAGGACTTCGGTCCGCTTGCAGAAGGCCCAGCGGACCTGGGTGGCTCCGGCGGACGCGTCGTCGTAGAAGACCTGGTTCGGGATGGCGACCACGCCGCAGCGCTCGGGCAGGGCGCGGCAGAAGGCCAGGCCGTCCTTCTCGCCGAGCGGGGTGATGTCCGTGGTGATGAAGTACGTGCCCTGGGGGCGGTAGACCTCGAAGCCGGCTGCCGCGAGGCCGTCGGCGAGGATGTCCCGCTTGGCGGCCAGGTCCGCGCGGAAGGCGTCGTAGTAGGTGTCGGGGAGGGCGAGCGCCTCGGCGATGGCGTACTGGAAGGGGCCCGAGGAGACGTAGGTCAGGAACTGCTTCGCCGAGCGGACCGCCGCCACCAGCTCCGGGGGCGCGGTGACCCAGCCGACCTCTCGTTCATACACCTATTCGCGTGTCGTGCCGCAAGCACACCCGGGGGGACGTCCGGCGACGCCGGTGAGCCGGCTGCGGCTCGTGCCCCACGACGTACACCCGAGGACACCTGCGCTTCCCTCGCGCTCTCCCGCTGGACGGCGGAGCCGGGCCGGCCGCAGAACCTGTCCCGACCGTTCTCACAGCCGTACCGCCAGGCTCGATGGCAGGGCGCTGTCCGCCGTATCCTGACCACACACGGAAAGGAGCCGTCCATGAGCGTCGACGCGATCGTGCACACCGAGTTCCCCAAGGGGTACACGGTCCTGTTCGGGGCCGACGGAAAGGTGATCATGACCCCGCAGAGCGAAGAGCACTCCAGCACCATCAGATCGATGCAGATCGACTCCGCTCTCGCCCTCGGTCGTCACGCGAAGGTCACCTCCGACGTCTACATCGACTTTCCCGCCGACGAGAACTCCGCCCCCGATCTGGCGATCCTTCGCGAGGACGCCCGCCGGGAGGGCAAGCGCTACAGCTTCGAAGACGTCCTGCTGATCTCCGAGGTCGTCTCGATCTCCTCCGCACGCAAGGACTACGACGACTGCACCGCGAAGTACGGCCGCTACGGCATCCCGATCTACCTGGTGGTGGACCCCTACGCCCAGGAAGTCGTCCTCCACACCCAGCCGACCGACACCGGTTACATCGCGGCGCACACCCACAAGTACGGCACGGGCAAGCTCCCCATCCCCCTGGCCGACGGCCGCACTTTCACCCTCGACCTCGACGAACTCCCGCGCCCGGAGCCCGAGTAGTCGAACGCCCGCTGACGAAGGACTCCCGGTGTGGCCGTGCCCCCGGCACCGCCGTCATCGGGAGCGGTCGTTCCTGGTCGCCGCGTACCGCCCTTGAGCAGGTGAGCTCGTCCTCGACCGATTCGACGGCCGTGGTTGGGCGGTAGCGTGCCACCGTAAGGACTGCTGCGGACAGGTTGGACGAGTTGCATGCGGATGAGGTTGGAAGCCGAGGCCGAGGAGGAGTTCGAGGCCGCGCGTGGGCTGCTGGTCGACCGCCTGGTCCGGTGGGGTGGGGAACAGGGCCTGCCGGTGGACGGATTCACTGCCGAGACGGTGCTGGACTACCGGCACCGGGCGACGGCCGACGGCCGACTGGGGCTGTGGGAGCCGCGCCATGTGGAGGAGGTGCTGCTCTCCTGGCTGCCCCAGAACGTCACCGAGCTTCCCGGGGAGGAACGCTCCGACGCCCCGGGCACACTGCGCACGCTGCTGCGCTATCTGCACGCCGCACAGTTGGCGGACCCACGCGGCCCCTCACTCCATGATTGCCTCGCCGCGGTCGACAGGGTCGCGGAGCAGTATCCGGCGGCGATGACGGACCGCACCCGCTGGGGTCTGGCGAAGTTCTGGGCGATGACCGCCGCCGAGCAGGGCGTGGACGTCCTGGACGGGGCGGCATTGCAGCGCTTCGCGGACCGGGCGCGGCGCGGAGAGGCCGCCTACGATGGGCAGGCCCTCGACGCGATCATGGAACGGCGGCTGACCGGCCGTGCGCTGTCCGGCTCGGCCCGGGCCGAGCCGCAGCTGCCCGTGGCGCTTCCTCAGGACGACGAACTGCGCCGACCGGCCGGGGCGTCGACGACGGTGGCGCAGTTGCGCGGACTCACCGAGTGGGCGGGGCGGGACGGCCGCCCCGTGACGGCGACGGGGCGGCTGCGGATGGCAGACGCCCGCGAGTTGGCGGGCCTGCTCGGCACCGGAGACAAGACCGACGGGGTGCGCTCTTCGGCCGACCTGCCGCGGCTGGGACTGCTGGTGGAGTGGGCGAAGAAGGCGCGGCTGGTCCGGGTGGTCAAAGGGCGTTTGTACGCGGTGGCCAAGGCCCGGCCGGTGCTGGCCGACCCGCTTCAGTTGTGGCTGCGCGCCTTCGAATCGTGCTTCGAGCTGAAGCAGGCCCTGCTCGGGGCGCGCAGCGGCTGGCACGTCGAGTCGATGCTCTTCGATGTCTACGAGGATGTCCTGCAGGATGTGCTGAACACGCTCTACAGCCTGCCGTACCCGATGCCCTGGCCGCGGCTGCGCGACACAGTACACCTGGCCTATCGGACCTCCTTCCAGCTCGACGGCGGGTCGGACCTCCAGCACCGGATGTGGTTCGAGCACGCCGATCGGGACCTGCGCACGGTGCTCGACCTGCTGGACGACCTGGGCGCGATCGAGCGTGACCGTGGGATGGCTGACCCGGTGTTCCTCGATGTCGACCTCGCCGATACCGGACCCGAGCTGCTCGCGGACATGCCGCCGGAGCTCGCGGAGCTGCTGGGCGTCGCAGGCGCGACACCGGACCCGGTGGTGCGGGAGCGGGCTGATCGGCGGCGTGAGGAGCTGACCGCCGGGCCGGTCGAGCTGATCCGTCTCACCGAGCTCGGTACGCGGGCCGTACGGCAGCGGCTGCTCGCGGTCGGCCGGGACGCACCGCTGATCGGTGAACTGGCCCAGGCACCGGCGGCCGGCCTGTTGGGCGTGCTGGCCGAGGAGTACCCACCGGAGGCCGCCCAGGCGGAGCTGGCCGGCTGGATCACGGCCCGCGGCGAGCGGGCGGACGCGCTGCGGGAACTGACCGACGCCGTACGGACCGCGCCTTTCCGCACGCGTGCGCAGGCGATGCTCGGCGTGCTGCTGGCGGCGTCGCCGGACGGTGAGGGCGAGCGGCTGCTGCGCACGCTGCGTCACGACCCCCAGATGGCGCCGCTGGTGTTGAACGCGTTGGCGCAGCGTGAGCTCCTGTCTCCGGAGGACATGACCGATGCCGAGCATCTGCTGGTGCTCGCCGAGAACCTGCTTCAGCTCGTGGAGCTGGCGGGCGGCTCGGGCAGCGCCGAGGAGGCGCTGCGCGCCCAGGGCCCCCACGTCAGGGACGCCATTGCTGCCGCCTCGGACTCCGCGCACCCTGACCGGGCCGGTCTGGAAGAGCTCAGGCAGCTGGCGGCCCGGGCGCCGCGCGCTCCCGCCGCCCGTCTCGGCCGCGCCCACAGGAGCGGGCGTCCTGCTGGCAAGAGCGGCCGCAAACGGCGCCGCTGACCAGTGCCGACGCCGCCCAGTGCCGAGACGCGGGGTGGGACCGGCACTGGCACGGAGCAGGGAAAACCGGCGGTGCCGGCACCCTACGTCCTCGGCGGCGCCCCGATGCCGCGGTGCGCGCAGAATCGCCGAACTCCCACTGACCGTCGCCGCTCTGGCCGTCGAGGACGCGTGCTTCGAGCGAGGCCGGGGGCGGCGTGGGTTCAGCGCGCGAGGCGTCGCAGGCGGCTGATGGCCTCGGCGAGGACGTCGTCCTTCTTGCAGAACGCGAAGCGGACCTGGCTGCGGCCGGCGTCGGGGTCGTCGTAGAAGACGGAGTTGGGGATGGCGACGACGCCGCAGCGTTCGGGGAGGGCGCGGCAGAAGGCGTAGGCGTCCTTCTCGCCGAAGGGGGTGATGTCGGTGGTGATGAAGTACGTGCCCTGGGGCCGGTAGACCTCGAACCCGGCCGCCCGCAGGCCGTCGGCGAGCAGGTCGCGCTTGCGTTGCAGGTTGGCGCGGAAGCTGTCGAAGTACGTGTCTGGCAGGCGCAGCGCCTCGGCGACCGCGTACTGGAAGGGGCCAGCGCTGACGTAGGTCAGGTACTGCTTGGCGGTCCGGACGGCGGTCACGAGTTCCTGGGTACCGGTCACCCAGCCGACTCCTCGTTCGTACACTCATTCATATGACGCGTAACAGGCCCACCAAGAGCAACACCAGCACCGTCGGTGAGCCGGCCGCCGTCTACTGCCGCATATCCCAGGCGGACGATGACGACCAGACGGGCGTCGACCGTCAGGAGCGCATCTGCCGCGAGATCGCCGACCGGCGTGGCCTCGTCATCGACCCCGCGCACGTCTTCGTGGACAACAGCCGCTCGGCCTGGAGCCGCAAGCGGAAGCGGCCCGGCTGGGACCGCTTGCTGGAGGAGGCCCGGAATCGCGGCTTCCGGCACATCATCGCCTACCACCCCGACCGGCTCATGCGGCAACCCCGGGACCTGGAGGAACTGCTCCAGGTCTCCGACGACCATGCCGTCACACTCCACGGCGAGGCGAACCGGCGGGACCTCTCCGACCCCGACGACCGGTTCATCCTCCGCATCGAGGTCGCTCACGCCTGCCGATCCTCGGACGACACCTCACGGCGGTTGAAGTCCGCGATGCAGGACCGGGCGCGGGAAGGCAAGCCGCAGGGCGGCGTGAGGCGGTTCGGCTACAGCAAGGGCGGGATGACGATCGTCGAGGAAGAGGCCGAGATCGTCCGGGAGGTCTTCGACCGCTACCTCAAGGGCGAGGGGGCGGCGCCCATCGCGAAGGACCTGCACGGCCGGGGCGTTCGCACGGCCGGCGGCAAGGCATGGAGCAGCGGCACGGTCCGTGCGCTTCTCGACTCCCGGCACGTCGCCGGAATCCGTATGCACCAGGGCGAGGAGGTCGGACCCGGCACCTGGCCCGCGATCATCGACGCGGGCGTGTGGGCGGAGGTGCGGACGCGGCGCGAGTACCGGTCGGCGGTGCACCGCGAGGCGCTCAGTAAGCCCGCGCAGCGCTACTACCTGCTGCGCGGCCTGGTGATGTGCGGACGGTGCGGGACGCTGCTGTCCGGCACCGCCAAGGGCACCGGGCCGGTCTACCAGTGCAACCGCAGGGGCCGGAACGACGAGAAGAAGTGCACCCGGTCGATCATGGCCGAGACGCTGGAGCACTTCGTCGTGGACGCCGCGGTCGACCTGCTCGGCAAGTTGCAGGTGGACGGCCGGCTCGCCAGCACCAACCTCTCCGAAAGCGTGACCGAGGCGTTGGAGGACGACCAGCGCCAGCTCGACGAGTTGAACCAGATGTGGACCGCGAAGGAGATCTCCACGGCGGAGTACCGCAAGATGCGAAAGGAGATCACCGATCGCATCGCCAAGGCGCAGCGCAAGGTCGTCGTCCGGCCGATGGTGCTCCTCGACGGCCTCACGGGCGCGGGCGCCCGAGCTGCGTGGGACGCCGAGGACATGACGGACGAGCGGCACAACGCGGTACTGCGTTTCCTCTTCTCCGGGATCGTCATCGCCGAGCCGAAGAAGTTCGGCCGGTACATGGACTGGGACCGGATCAGCGTCGAGCAGAACCCGTTGTAGGGGGCCTCTGGCCGAGGCGATGAAGGGCGGAACATAGCCGACGATCCCCGGTCAGCCAAACCGGGGATTCTCCAGACCATGGATGTACCCAGCCAACTGCGCTGGCCCCGCCACACGCAGGCGGGCCGCCGACGGAAAGCCGCCCCGAGGACATCCATGCCCCAACGCCCGCCAGCACCCACCGCCGTCCAGCCCGTCATGACCCCTGAGGGAGCGCACCACCACCGTCAGAAGACGGACCCGGCCAGGGACGCCGCTCTCCAGCGCGTGTGCGCGGGGTTCACGACGATGATCAGCCCACAGAGCGCCGCGCGGCTCGTGAACCTACTCTCCACCGCGACCTACGCCCAGGCAGCCTGACCGAACCGAGGGAACCGTCCAGCCCCATCGGCGGGTTCGAGGACGGCTGACATACGGCTAACAGCAGCTCGCAAGGCGGTCTGGGAGTCGCCATCAACCAGCCTCCACACACTCGCTTACAGAGTCGGAAGCGCCACCCAGGACGCGTTCGCCGTGAGCTGTGTGGTTTCTCGCCCGAAAGCTGGATCTTCGCCCGCGAGTGTGGCTGTGTTGGTGTTGCGCCCGGAGCGCTGGCCTGCGGGAACAGACACCCCGGCACGCCAGGGCCAAGGAATCCCCTGTGACCGGGCCCCCTCCCACCTGCACCCTCGCGGCCCTCACGGACACCTACGACGCCGTGGGCCCGCGCCCCACCCCCACCCCACCCTGTGCACCGCCCGAAGAGGGCCGTCGCACCCGCCTGCCCTGATTAAGGAGCCGCCACCCGATGAGTTACGACGCCCGCGAATGGGTGTGGGACCACAGCAGCAGCAAGGGCACCGCCCGTATGGTCCTCGCCCTGATCGCCGACCGGTGCCGCGACCGCCGCTACATCGCTTACGCGTCCGTGCCCGCCCTCATGAAGCGCGCGAACGCCTCCCGTACGGCCGTGCGCGACGCTCTCACGCAGCTGATCGCCAGCGGGGAGCTGACCCAGCTCCTGGGCCGCAAGGGACCGCGCGGAGAGACGTACTACCACCTCCCGATGGTCGCCTCCTTCCTCGCCGGCCAAGCCGCCGAGGGGGACCGGATTCCGGCCCCTCAGGGGGCTCGGATTCCGACCCTCGGCGGGCCGGAATCCGACCCTGCCGCCACCTTCGAAGGGAGGCCGGATACCGGCCCCGGGGAGCGGATTCCGACCCTTGGGGGGACCGGATTCCAGCCCTCTGGGGGAACGGATTCCGACCCCCAGAACTGTAATGAACCGAAGGTGAACGGTAAGAGCAGCAGCTCTGCCTCCCTCATCACCGCCGCCCAGTGGGAGATCGACGACGGCACGCGGACCTGGCTGCGGCACGACGGGCACCTCGCCCGACTCGGCGAGCACGGCCTGCGGGCGGCGGACGAGAAGTGGCGCTCCTACCGGGCGACGTGGGGGCCCCGCCCCGCCGCCGCGTGGGGTGCCGACTGGCGCACATGGATCGTCCGGGAACACGCCCCCACCCCGGAACTGCCGCACCTGCGCGCCCTGCCCGGCGGCGCCGCCCCACTCGCAGGCGGCATGACCCGCGCCGAAGCCCACACCGCCGCCCTCCTCGCCGCCCTCGACGAACCGACAGGAATGGAGTAACCCACCCCCTTGGAACGCCGCGAAGTCGCCGCCATCCTTGCCTACATCGGCCGGCTGGACCCCCGCACGATCCGTACCGTCCCGGGCGAGGCCCGCGACCAGCTCGCCCAGTGGCACGAACTGCTCCACGACGTGCCCTTCGCCACGGACCACGGCTGGGACGTCCGCGAGGCGATACGGGCGCAGGTCCTCGACTCGCCCTACCCGGTCCTCCCCGTCGACGTGACGCGCAAGTGGCGCGTGTACCGCCGGGACCGCCTCGCCCGGCACACCGACCCGACGCCCACCGCCGACCCGGACGACCCGGCAGCGTGGCAGGCCGAACTGCTCGGCACCCGGAAGGCCGTGGCCACCGGAACGGCCGCGCCCTCGACGCACCGGCAGCTCACCGGTGGTGGCCCGACCCCCGACGTGGAGGCCCGTCTGCGAGCCATCGGATCGTGCATCCCACCAGCGGTACGAGCCGACTTGGCCCGCTACCGGCCGGCCCGCGCCGTCCGGGAAGCCGACATCGCGGAGGGGCTTCCTGACGCCCTCGGCGTCCCGTGCCAGTGGTGCCAGGCCGCCCGGGGCGAACCCTGCCGCGGCCGACGCGTGGGCCCCGACGGCCGGGCCCGGGGCAATGTGCCCCGCGCCACGCCCCACCCGACGCGCCGCGACCTCGCCGCTGCGGAACTCACCCGACAGGGAGCCGCATGACCGACCCCAACAGGCCGTCCCTCGCCACTGCCTTCCTCGATCCCTTGCCCCTCCTCGCGATCGTCGCGCCAATGTTCGCCGCCGCCGTGCTGCTGATCGGATGGCTCATCCGGCGAGGCCGGAGCCGTGCGGACGGCAGCCAGCCCGGTACTGCCGCGATCAAGGTCGCGGGCCTGGCAGCAGTCGGCTGTACCGCCTACAGCGCTGACACGAGCTGGCGCTTCGCCGCTGACTACCTGGACATGGGCAGCACCGTCGAGCGCGTCTTCATGTTCGCCACCGCCGAGCTGGCCCTGTTCGCCACCGCGTTGATGGCACGCCAGAACCTCAACGGGCCCGCACGCGCGCCGGGCGTGCCCGGCGTTCTGGTGTGGGTGATCACCGGAGTGCAGATCATCCCCGCTTACGCCGAGTTCGGGTTCGTCGGCGGCACCGTTCGCGCCTTCGTGGGCCCGGTCATGGCAGCGATGCTGTGGCACCTGGCCATGGGCATCGAACTGCGCCATCGCAGCGCCGAGGCCGCCTCGCGCAGCCTGGCCGCAGTCCTTGTCCGGCAGGCACGCGAACGCCTGCTGGCCCGGTCGGGCATCGCCGACCAGCACGCGGATGCCGCCCGGATCATCAGGGAGCGGGCGCTGAGCGAAGCGGTCGCCCTGATCCTCCGCGCCGAGGCGATGACCGACCGGCAGCGCGGCAAGCGAAGCGGGCGACGCCTGGCCGATCGTCTGCACCAGGCCCTGGAGCGGGCCGACGTCGACGGTGATCCGCTCCAGGACGAGTTGCTGCTGCGCAAGCTCGCCACCCGCAAACAGGCCCTCGGCCTCGCCTCCCTCACCCTGCCACCACGCTGGCACACCCCCGCCTCGTACTCCGCCCGCGAGGTAGGAACCAGCCGCCCGCCCGTCGCTTCCTCGGAGGGGTGGAAGGCGATGCGCCGCCCGCACCCGTCGCATCCGTCGGATGCGGACAGCGAAGACGCCCACCGGGCAGCCCGCCCGGAACCAGCACAACGGGCAGCGGACATGGCCCGCCCGCACCCGTCAGAGCCGGGCGGGGACCAGCCGCCCCCGACGGCCCGCCCGAAACCTGCCCGCCTGGCTCCAGGAACACCCCCGCGGGCGGAACCTGGAACCCGCCCGCCCGAGGGCAGCCCGCCGCCCACGGGCGACACCCCTGACAGAGCCGCGGGCAGGCGCGGGCGAGAACGGGCGGCCCGGAAGAAGCAGGAGGACCGCAAACCCCGCGCCACCGAAGAGGCCATCCTCGACTTCACCCGCCGCCTGTACGAGGAAACCGGAAGTGTCTCCCGCGATCGGGTGGAGAACTCCCTACGCGTCGCTGGCTACACCGTCGCTAGCGACGACGTCGGACGGATCGTCCGCGAGTTCAAGAACCAGCCCGAGACCCCTTTCAGGGCCGCGCTAACGGCGTGGTGCACGACT
>NZ_JAGGOZ010000043.1 GCF_018614075.1 Streptomyces sp. ISL-94
CGCCTCGCTTCGCTCGGCGGGGGCCGCTTCGAGGCCCAGAGCCGGCCCTTCGGGCCGGGGGTCCTCCGCTTCGCTCCGGACAGAGGGGAACCGCCTCGCTTCGCTCGGCGGAGGGCCGCTTCGCGGCCCAGAGCCGCCCCTTCGGGCCAGCCCCCTTTGCTTCGCTCCGGGGTTGAGGCCTTCGCTTCGCTCCGGCCTCAGAGAACCGCCTCGCTTCGCTCGGCGGGTGCCCGCTTTGCGGCGCCAAGGCCGGCACTTCGGGTCGGACTTCTCCGCTTCGCTTCGGAGTGGACCCTTTGTGTTGCGCGCGAAGGATGACGGAGCTGCCTTGTTCCTGAGGCAGGGTTCGGCGTTTGACCTACATGGCAGGTGCTCGAAGAGGGGGTCTTGGATGGCTGTTGTCGAGCTGAGCTTCTTAACGGCGTTAACGCCGTTAACGCCGTTAAGAAGCTGGTTCAAAATGAGCTGTGGATAGAGATAGGAAATCAGTCACATTCCATGGGGTGGCTGACTTGATGTCGAGGGCGTGCTGGGGCAGCCGAGGAGTGTCGGTGGGTCAGGAAGCAGGGACTCCGGAGGCGTTGGAGACGGCGTTGAGTGCGCGCAGCGCGGCAGGGGACTGCCTATAGAAGGTACGGAGATGCGTTGTAGCAGGTCAGGCGGGGTGCGGGGGGAAAGTTATGTCCCCTCAGGAGGGACATAACTCGGGGGATGTGTCCCTGCTAGGGGGACAGAACGCATGCAAAATGTCAATGGTACTGACGGTATTTGGGCTAAAACGTCGGAGAGGCTGACGTTTTAGCGGGGATGTGTCCGTGAACTGCTGGGGGGCGGGGTGGGGTTGGGTGGGGGGTGGTGGGAAGGCCGGGAGGAGGGGGTGGCCGAGTTGTGTCCCCCGAGGGGGGACACAAGACACGCCGAACGTCAACGAGCGTGACACTTGTGTCACCCTTGTTGACATACTCTCCCCTGCAGATCAACGAAGTGGAGAGCAGCCTCGTGTCATCAGAGCCACAACGGCGTCGGCGGAGTCCGGCGGGTGCGCCGCGTCCTGATCTCCCCGTTGATGATGCGATCTCCGCGTGGAGTCAGCCGCTGGCTCCGGTCAAGGACCTGGACAGCCTGGCGAGGCGGTACCCGAGCCGGAAGCTGACGCTGGACGGCGAGCGGAAGCCGCTGGAGTTCTACGGGACGCAGAATCAGCCGAATGCGTTCTCGATGGACAGCCTGGAGTTCTTCCTGGTTATCGCCCAGTACTTCCGGGAAGCCTTGCCGTTGAGGCTGATCCTGCTGCTCATCGCATGCCAGCGAGCGGGGGGGCGGATTCCTCTTACCCAGGAGGAGATGGCTACCATCCTGGACGTCAGTCGGACAAAGACGTCGGAGGCGCTGCACACCGTCATGTCTCATGGGATCGTCTTCAAGGTGCGGCGGGGCGTGTACCAGTTCAACCCGCCCTACAGTTACCGGGTGGCTGAGTTCATCCCTGGTACGGAGATGACGGGTGAGTTCGTGAAGGTGGAGCAGCACAGCACCATCTCGCAGATTCGCAGCGATACAAGCCTGCCGGATCTGGTGCGGTTCCCGTCGCTGGACCACATGCGGCAGGCCATCGAGGGACTGCGGGCCGAACGGGCCAAAGAGCGCGCTGCGCGTCGGCTGAGCCGGGCGGAGCGCACGGAAGAAGGGACAGCTCAGTGAGCACCTTGCGATTCGCTGCGGTCAACGCCGACGGGCTTCTCTCCGACCTCGACCTTCCGCCTGCGGCCTACCGTGTGCTGTTGAAGCTGCGTTCGCTGAGCGAGCCGGGTGGGCGGATCCTCATCGACCAGGCCACCGTCGGGGGGCTGCTGGAGCTCAGTCGGCCGAGTGTCAATGCCGCGCTGCGGAGCCTGGAGCTCGCGAAGCTGGTGCGGAAGGTCCGCAACGGCGTGTATCAGATCAACCCCATGCTGGCCGGGTACAACTCGTTCGAGGACGCTGTCGCCGCCGTGAACGACATGGCGGCCGATGAGCGGCTCGACGCGCGGGGGTATGTGGCCAGCTACCACCAGGCGGTGGCGGCGTATCAGGACCAGCTCGCCGAGCAGCGGAAGAAGCGGGCCGCGCAGGCCGCGGCGAAGAAGGCTGCGGAGTCGAAGCGGCGGAGGACGTTGCACGCCGTGGGGTGAGCATGGGCGGCCCTGTGCCGCCGGGTTGGCTGGTCGGGCTTGTGAGGGGTTGGAGAGGGTCCTGGGATGTCCCAGGACCCTTTTGGGTTTTCAGGGCCCGTGAGGGGCTGTCAGGGGCCTCGGTGGTGGTTCTAGAAGGCGAAGTCGACGTAGTCGATGTCCGTGAACTCGACCAGGAGGCTCGTGGCGCGGGCGCCGTTGTCCTTGAAGTAGATCTCCTGGAGGCCTTCGGCGGCGATGTGCTGGAGTTGGGCCTCGCCGGCGCCGGCCTCCTGGGCGGCGAAGAGGCGGGCCGCGTACTCCGGGGGGAGGTGCTGGGTGATGCGGCGCATGCGGCCGTCGTCGGTGGTGCCGGGGGCCGCGGTGAAGCCGAAGCGGGCGCGGGTCTCGATGACCAGGCCGGTGGTCTTGGCGGCCTTGGCGCGGGCGCGCTTGCGGACCAGGGGCTGCCAGCGGCGGCGTACCTCGGTTTCCAGGCGGGCGGCGAGCTCGGGCTTGGGCTGCTTGATCTGGCCCTTCACGTAGCGCTCGACCGTGCGCTGGGAGATGCCGAGTGTCGCGGCCGCCGCCTTGGTCGACTTGAGCTGCTTCACCAGGAAGCGCATCTGGGCGCCCGCCGACTTGGGGATGGGGCGGGTGAAATGCTGTTCGTCGGCCCGGGTGAGGCTGTCGGAGATGTCCGGCATTTTTCCTATTCTCCGTCTGCCGCTGCGTCATGGCCCTTGATGTGGCGGGCCGGGTTGAGTCCTTCGTCGAGCATCTGGACGGCCCAGAGGAGGGGTTGGGTGCCTTCGTGCTTGACCATGCCGGGGCTGACGCCCAGGCGGAAGCCGCCGGGCAGGGGTTTTCCGTCGGGGGTGCGCGGGAGGAAGTCGAGGGGGCCGGGGCCGTCGGAGAGGTAGACCGCGCAGTCGGACAGGACTGCGATGGGGTGGATGTCGGCTGCTGTGGCGAGTTTGAGCATCTTGCGGTGCATGTTGACGCGGGCCGTGGAGATGACGGCCGCGCGGATGTCGGGGCGCCAGGTGGGGCGTTCGAGGGCGGGCCAGGGTTCGCCGGGGCGGTAGGCGGCGCCCTGGGGGCGTTCGCGGAGTTTGCCGATGCCGCCCTTGACCGTGGACTTGATGGCGGAGAGGAGGGAGGTGGAGATGTGGGTGTGGGTGGCGTCGGGCGTGGTGGTTCTGGGTTCTTTGTAGGTTGACATGGCTTGGAGGAACTCGGGTTCCGTGAGGGACGAGGTGACGCCCAGGTCAGCCATCGTGGCCATGTAGGCGTCGCGGAGGCGGGTGTACCAGGCGTCGAGGTACGGGCCGTTGTCCGGGCGGATCCAGGCTTCGGTGGGGCGGACGTCGTGGCCGAGTTCCTGGGCGTAGGCGAGGGTCGGGGTCGCGTACCAGGCGGGGCCGGTGGGGGGCTTGCCGTGGGGGGTGAAGGGGTTGGGGAGGCGGGGGTCCAGCTCGATGTCGAGGCGGGAGAGGTCCGCCAGCCAGCAGCCGGGGAGCTTGGGGTCGAAGCGGGGGCTGGTGGTGTGGGTCGCGGGGCCCAGACCGACGGGGAGGCGGTTCGCGGCGGCGGCGAAGGCCATGTTCACGTCGATGCCGACGGCGTGGGTGCGGGCGCACTCGGCGTCGGTGAGGAGCTGGGGGTCGCGGATCCAGTCGTAGGCCTCCTCGTCGAGGACCTGGTCCGGGGTGCGCTGGTGGGAGCGGGGGTAGAGGGCGGCGACGACGGGGTGTTCGTCGGGGGCCTCCGGGGGAGCGGGGTCGACGGGGTGGGTGAGGGAGCCGGGGAGCGGGGCCGAGACCCAGGTGTTGGTCGCCTCGTCGCGGGTGGCGCGGGTGGGAGGACGCAGGGCCGTCATGAGTTCGAGGCCCGTGACGGCGGTGGAGCCGCGGGGGGTGAGGACGCGGGCGGCGTAGGTGGTGAGCAGTTCGGCGAGTGCGGGGGCCGGGAGGCCGGCGGTGTCCTCGCCCCAGGCGCGGGGGTCGAGGGCGCCCCAGGGGAGGATCGCGAGCTGGACGCACTGGCGGCCGGTGGTGGGGGTGGCGGGGCGGTAGATGCGGGGCCAGGGTCCGAAGCCGCGGCGGGTGAGCTGCCACTTGTTCTTGGTGAGCTGCTTGATCACGGGGTGGTTGTCGGGCAGGCGGAGGTCGCGGCGGTTTTCGAGGGTGAGGGGGAGGCCGAGCCGGTCCAGGGCGGGGGCCGTGAGGACGAGGAGGGGGTCGCCGTCCTTGCCGTTGCGGTGGAGGCGGGGGGAGCGGAGGTTCGCCTCGGTGAGGGCCCAGGTGAGGAGGGCGGGGAGGCCGCCGGTGGCGGGGTGTTCGAGGATGAGGCCGGCGGCGGCGTGGGCGTGGCCCGTGCCGTCCAGGACGGCCAGGGGGCCGTTTCCCTCCAGGGGGGTGCGGGGGTGCGGCCTTGTTCGGCTGCCTGCCGATTGGCGGGGCTGGCGCTTCGTCCCGGGGCCCGGGGTGGGGGTGGCTGCGGCCGGCCCTGCGTCTGTGGCGGGGGCCTGGGTGTCAACGCTGTTGAGGGTGTTGAGGGGGGTGGGGGCTTGGGCCTGCGGCGCTGTTCCCCTGCCCGCCCCTTCCCGAAACTGGGGCTCCGCCCCAGGCCCCGGGGTGTGTGCGCCTGCGGGGGAGGGGGTGGAGGGGCCTGTGCCGATGCCCGTGGGGGTGGAGGCCCGCGGGGTTGTTGCCTTGCCCGTCGCTTCCCGGGGCTCGGGCTCCGCCCCAGGCCCCTGGGTGTGGGCGTCCAGGGCTGCGCCTGCGGCGGTCCCTGCGTCTGCGGCCGGGGCCGGGGCGTTAACGGCGTTAACGGGGTGGAGGGACGAGAGGCCTTCCAGGAGGCGGGCGTAGGCGGCGCGTTTGGGGGGGCGGGGGGAGGTGCGGCCGGTTTCCCAGGAGGTGACCGTTTCGCGGCGGACGGCGAGAGCCTTGGCGATCTGGTCCTGGCTCAGGCCGGCGGCCTCGCGGAGGCGCTTGCGCTCATCCGGGTGCGGGAGCGGGTCCTGGGCGACTTCTTCGAGCAGGGCGTCGACTGCTGCGAAGAGGCTCTCCTGTTCGGGGGCCTCTGGGTTTTTGATGTTGCGGGAGTTGCTGGTGTTGCGGGTGTTCGGCATCGGTACCTCCGGGGAGAGCCTATGCGAAACGCACCGTAGAACGCACATGAAACACACGTGGGGGCGTTAACGGCGTTAATTCCGTCAGCGCCCCCGGCGTGGGTGGTGCCTCAGATGCGGGTCATGAGGAGCTCCGTGACGGCCTTGAGGTCGTCCGGGGTGAGGTGGGCCGTGAGGGCGTCCGCGATCGTTTCCGGGGAGATCGTGGAGATGGTGATCCGGGGGGTGGGGGAAGAGGGAGCAGTGGGGGCCGGCGGGGTAGGGGCTGCGGGGGTGGGG
>NZ_JAGGOZ010000044.1 GCF_018614075.1 Streptomyces sp. ISL-94
CGTCGCGACCCGGTGAACCTTGCCGGTCACAGCACTAGCAGCCGCCCGCCCGGCCCCTTGTACGGGGCATCGCACTCCGGACCGCCGCCGCGGGTGATCTCCGTGCACAGGGCGGCTTCGACCTTGCCCAGGAGGCGGGCCAGTTCGGTGCGTTCGGGGGCCTCCAGGCCGTCCAGGGTCTGGAGTTCCAGCTCGCCCCACGCCCTGCGGACCTCGGCCAGGAGCCCGCAACTGCTCTCCGTCGCCTCGACCAGGGAGGCCCGCCGGTCCGAGGGGTCGGGCCGGCGCCGTACGTGGCCGGAGTGCTCCAGGCGCTGGAGCATCTTGGTCACCGTGGAGGGGTCGAGGCCGAGCGCCTTGATCAGCTCGGACTGGCGCACGGCCCCGCTGTCCCAGAGGTGCATCATCAGGAACTCCTGCCCCGGGTGCAGCCCCAGCTCCCGGAGGAGCCGGCCTGCCGCGATCCGGTGGAGCCGGGCGACGCGACTGATCGCATGACTCACCGGCCCGTCCAGTACGGCGCTGGGCGCCGCCGCGCACTGCGGGGTGGCGCGCGGGTCCTGCACGGATTCCGCGGTCATGGGAGTGCTCCTCCTGGTCGGTCCGGCAGATCCGGTTCGGATTCTACCTGTCGCTCCATTTTATCTTGGTCGGCCAAGTAATGCGGTACGCTGCCTCTTGCAGCCAATCATTGGCCGACCAACTATTGATGTGAGGCAGTCATGACCAGCGCTTTTGAACCGGTTCAGCTCGCCGGAGCCACCCTCTCCAACCGGATCGCCCTGGCGCCGATGACCCGCAGCCGCGCAGGTGGGGGCGGCGTCGCCACCAGCCTCGTCGCCGAGTACTACACGCAGCGCGCCTCGGCGGGCCTGATCATCAGCGAGGGGATCCAGCCCTCCGTCGTCGGGCAGGGCTACCCCTTCACCCCCGGCCTGCACAACGCCGAGCAGGTCGCGGCCTGGCGCGAGGTCACCGACTCCGTACACGCGGCGGGCGGCCGGATCTTCGCCCAGCTGATGCACTCCGGCCGGATCGGCCACCCGACGCTGCTGCCCGACGGCCTCGTCCCCGTGGCCCCGTCGGCGGTGGCCGCCCGCGGGCAGCTCTTCACCGGCGACGGCATGAAGGACTTGGTGACCCCCCGCGAGCTGACCGGAGCCGAGGTGCGGGAGACGATCGCCGACTTCGCGGAGGCCGCCCGCAACGCGGTGGCAGCCGGATTCGACGGGGTGGAGCTGCACGGGGCCAACGGCTACCTGATCCACCAGTTCCTGGCCCCCGGCTCGAACCTGCGCACCGACGAGTGGGGCGGCCCGGTGGAGAACCGGATCCGCTTCGCGGTGGAGGCGGTCAAGGCGGTGGCCGCGGCGATCGGCGCCGAGCGCACAGCACTGCGCGTCTCGCCCGGGAACCCGTACAACGACATCTCCGAGCCCGACCCGCAGCCCGTCTACGAGGCGCTGGTCAAGGAGATCGGCGGGCTCGGCCTGGCCTACCTGCACGTCCTGGAGTACGGACCCGAGGCACGGGAGACCACCCTCGCGCTGCGCAAGCAGTTCACCGGACCGCTCGTACTGAACCCGGCGACCGAAGGCCCCACCGACCACCGCGCCCTCACCCTGATCGAGGACGGCATCGCCGACCTGCTCGCCTTCGGCGCCCTCTTCCTGGCCAACCCCGACCTGCCCGAGCGCCTGCGCACCGAAGGCCCGTACAACACCCCGGACACCTCCACCTTCTTCGGGGGAGACGCCCGCGGCTACACGGACTACCCGACCCGCTAGGGTGCCGGCGGGGATCCTCCACAGACCCCCCACGGCACCCTCCCGTGGGCGCAGGAATGCCATGTCCGCTGCCGCCGTTCCCCGTTCGGCGGCTACGCCTCCAACTACCGGGTCCGGCGGTGGGAAGACGGACGCGGTCGGCAACAAACGCCGGCGGTCGGCGCGTCCGGCCGGGGCCTCTCCGACAGGGCCGACCCACCACCCTGTCGGAGTGGTCCTGTCAGCGCCGGCGTGCGCAGGTCCAGGCCCCCATGCCCTGGATCTTGGCGAGTCTTCTCGCCGTCGCGATCTGCTCCGCCTTCGTCGCGAGGTCGGCGCGTCGTGCGTATCTGCGGCCTCCTGCCGCCTTCCAGCTGGACTGGGTGAACTGCAACCCGCCGTAATGGCCGTTGCCGGTGTTCGCCCGCCAGTTGCCGCTGGATTCGCACCGGGCGATGGCGTCCCAGTCGGGGTACGGTTTGGAGTGGACCGCAACGGCATGAGCCCCGGAGACGTCCAGCAGGGCTACGGTCAACAAGGCTACGACCGCCAGCAGTTGGCCGATCGCGCTCCGGCTTCGCCGGTCCTTGCGGTGGTGCGGCATCAGTCCTCCTTCGCTGTGGGGGCGGGCCTGCCGCGAACAGCGGGCGGGCCCGCGTACGGCCGTCTTCGGGCCGTGGCCACAGCACAGCACGGACCGGGGTCCTTACCGCGGCACTTGCCGTCGGCGCAAGGATGACGCCACCCGAACGGACGCTCTATGTGCGTGCGGTGGTGGCGTCCCAGCCGTTGTTTTCGTTCCAGGCGCCCTGTCGTGGGCAGCGCGCCGCCCGGCCGGTGCGGCGGCCGCCGGTGGTGGTGGTGGTGGTGGTGGTGGTGGTGCCCAACGCCTCCGCCCGGGGGACGGCCCGTACCGCCGTTTCCGGGACGGGCCCGAGGGTAGGCGCGCCTTGGTACGTGACCGGAGGCAGGGTCGACGTCCCACCATTGGAGGATCCATGGACCATTCGCACGCGCCCGTACTCGATGCGCTGGAGGAGTTCCGGCGCCGGGGCGACATCGCCTACGGCCCGCCCGGCCACAAGCAGGGTCGCGGGGTCGACCCCCGGGTGGCCGACGTCGTCGGCCTCGATGTCTTCAGGTCGGACGTCCTGACGCTCAACGGACTGGACGACCGTCGTCAGTCCCAGGGCGTGCTGACCCAGGCCCAGGAGCTGATGGCCGACGCGGTCGGCGCGGACCAGGCGTTCTTCTCGACCTGCGGAAGCTCCCTGTCGGTGAGGACCGCGATGCTGGCCGTGGCCGGGCCCGGCGAGAAGCTGCTGCTGTCACGCAACGCGCACAAGTCGGTGATCGCGGCGGTGGTGGTGAACGGCGTGGAGCCGATCTGGGTCCACCCGAAGTTCGACTCCGAACGGCACATGGCGCACCCGCCGGAGCCCGACGACGTACGCCGGCGGCTGGAGGAGCACCCCGATGCCAAGGGGATGCTGCTGATCACCCCGACCGAGGGGGGCACGTGCGCCGACATCCGGGGGGTGGCCGATGTCTGCCATGCCTTCGACGTGCCGCTGATCGTCGACGAGGCGTGGGGGGCCCATCTGCCCTTCCACCCGGATCTGCCGGCCTGGGGCATCGATGCGGACGCGGACCTCGTGGTCACCAGCGTGCACAAGATGGGTGGCGCCATCGAGCAGAGTTCGGTCTTCCACCTGCGGCACGACAGGGTTTCGCCGGACGTCCTCAAGCAGCGTGAGGACCTGCTGGGGACGACCAGCGCCTCGAGTCTCGTGTACGCGACGCTCGACGGCTGGCGGCGGCAGATGGTCGAGCACGGCCGGGAGCTGCTGGACGGCGCGCTGCGGCGGGCCTCCCGGGTGCGTGAGGCCGTCGAGGGCATGTCCGGCCTGAGGCTGATGGACCGCGAGGTCGTCGAGGCCGGCCTCGCCGCCGATCTGGACCCGCTCAAGATCGTGATCGACGTACGGGAGCTGGGGATCAGCGGCATGCAGGCGGCGGAGTGGCTGCGGGCCGAGTGCCACGTGGACATGGGAGGGTCCGACACCTGCCGGATCAGTGCGTCGATCACCCACGCGGATGACGACGAGACGGAGAAGGTCCTGGTCGATGCCCTGCGCACGCTCGTGGACCGGGCCGACTCGATCGAACGGCAGCCCGCGGTGCACCTGCCCGCGCCGCCGGCGCTGGAACTGGAGCAGGCACGCCTGCCGCGCGACGCCTTCTTCGGCGCAGCGGAGCAGGTACCGGCGAAGGACGCGGTCGGCCGGATCGCCGCCGAGACCATCAGCCCGTACCCGCCCGGCGTGCCGGTGGTGGCACCGGGCGAGGTGATCACCTCCGAGGTGGTGGACTACCTGCGCAGCGGTGCCGACCACGGAATGCTCATCCCGGACGCGGCCGATCCGTCCGTGAAGACGTTCCGGGTGGTGGCACGCGGCGGGACCCGATGAGGTCGGACAGGCCGGTCAGCCGCGTGCGGGAGCTGCGTACGGATCGCGGCTGAGCACCGCCTCCACCGCCTCCAGCACCTCGTGGACGGTGATCCGCAGGAGCCGGGCGTCGGGCAGCGGCCCGTGGGCGTCGCCGGGGCGGAAGGGGTCCTCGCCGGCTCGCGGCCGCCACAGCACCCGGTGCCACGGGTCCGGCGGCGGCCCCCACAAGCGCGGCGCCACGGGGCCGAACAGCACGACGGACGGGGTACCGAGAGCCGTGGCGAGGTGGGCCAGCCCGGTGTCTCCGACCACGACGCAGCGTGCGTCGGCCACCAGGGCACAGAGCTGCGGGAACGGTACGTCGTCCGCGCCGCCCAGCACCGCTTCCGGCGACAGCCCGGCTTCGGCGGCCACCCGGCGGCCCAGCCGTTCCTCCCCTGCCCCCGCCGTGACGACGACCCGGTGCCCCGCGCGGTCCAGGGCCCGCGCCACGGCCGCGAACCGTTCCGCCGGCCAGCGGCGGGCGCCCGAGTCGGCGCCGGGGTGGACGACGACGGCGCCGGGTGCGGGAGACGGGCAGGCAGGGCGCGGGATACGGAGATCGGCGGGGTCGGCCTCGATCCCGTACCAGCGCAGCAGCCGGCACCAGCGGTCGCGCTCGTGCTCGTCCGCGTGCCATTCGGGCCCGGCGATGTCAGGCGTGCCGGTGTGCCGGAAGGCCAGGAGCCGGCCGGGCCGCAGACGCTGGAGGAGCAGATGGCTCGGTGGCCCGTTGCCGTGCAGGTCCACGGCCACTTCCGGAGCCGGGCCCGCCCAGCCGAGCCCGGAGGGCACGGCGCGGCCGGGTGCGCCGGCGGGCAGGAGCCGGTCGACCAGGCCCGTCGCCTTGACTGCGGCGGACAAGCGGCCGGGAGCGGCCAGCACGATGTCGCTGTCCGGCATGCTCCGGCGCAGCGCGCGCAGGCACGGCACCACCGTCAGCAGATCGCCGAGCCCCAGAGCCCGCAGAACCAGCACCTGGGGCCGGGCGCGGGGCTCGCCGGCCGCCTGGGTCGCCCCGCTCACGGCCAGGACGGTTCTCGGCGGGGTACGACCACCAGTTCCCCGATGGCGCTTCCGCTGGGGACGGACAGGGCGTACACGACGGTGTCGGCGACGATCTCCGGGCTCTGGAGCATCGAGACATCGGCGTCCGGGAACCGCTCCAGGATGAAGGCGGTTTCCATGCCGCCGGCGATGATCCCCGTCACTCCGATGCCCTCGCAGTCGCGCTGGGCCTCCTTGAAGAGGGTGTGGGTGAAGGCGCGCAGTCCCGACTTGCTCGCCGCGTAGGGGCCGGCCTCCGTCCAGGTCCGGTTCGCCGCGGTCGAGAGGATGTTCACGATGTGCCCGCCGCCTTGGGCCACCATGCGGCGGTATGCCTCGAGGCACAGGTACATCGGGCCGAGCAGGTTGGTGTTCACCACCCGGGCGACCTCGTCCGCGGTGAGGTGCTCGGCCGACTTCGAGACGTCCACGGCGGCGTTGTTGACGAGGATGTCCACCCGCTGACCGGCCTCGTCGACGTCACGGAAGACGTCGGCGACCGCGCCCGGGTCACAGACGTCCAGGCCCACGGCACGGGCGCGCAAGCCCTGGGCCATGAGGTCCTCGCACAGTTCCTTGGCCAGGTCCTGCCGTACGTCCGCCACGAGGACCGAGGCTCCGGCAGCGGCCAGTCGGCGGGAGATGGCGGCCCCCAGTCCGCGGGCGCCGCCGGTCACCAACGCCTGTTTGCCCTGCAGGTCCACGTACGTCGCGTTGCTCATCCGCCTTGCCTTCCGTCGTCGGCTGCCGGCCTGCCCGCAACGCGTGTGTCCGCGCCGTGCGGCCGCTCTGGTCTCCACTGTCACCAGCACGGCCGCCTCCGGCACGCCGGGTTAGGCCGCAGGGCGGCACGGCGTCCGGCCCGCGGCCCGCCGGGAGCGGCCGGCCGCCCGTCGCCGCGGCGTGTGAGCAAGCACACGGGCACCCCCGCATCCCTGGTGGCCCAAGGGCACGGCCCATGGGACGGGGGTGGGGCCCGGCCGGTCCGGGACGCAGGTCACAGCGTGGCCGGGAGAGCGTCTGCCACGATGGCCGGCGGGTTCGTTCCTCCCCCTCCTCCCCCACCTGTCGAGCGCCGGTGTGCGTGTCGACGGTGCGGAGCGCCCGTTCCCCGCCTCCCTTTGCCGTCCTCCGCGCTTCGCGCTCCGTCCCCGGTGCCTCTGTGTCTGTGTCTGTGCCTTCTTCCGCCCTGTCCTCGACCTCTGCCCCCGCCACTGCCGACCGCTCGCCGTGGCGGTCCCTGCGCTACCGCAGCATGCGCTGGTGGGCCGTCGCCAACTTCGTGTCCAACGCCGGTACGTGGATGCAGCTGACGGTGCAGAACCTGCTCGTGCTCCAGATCACCGGATCGGCCGCCGCGACGGGGCTGTCCGTGTCCATCCAGGTGGCGCCCGGTCTGCTGCTCGGCCTGGCCGGCGGTGCGGCCGTCGACCGCTGGCCCCGCAAGCTGACGGCCGCCGTGGGCCAGGCCCTGCTCGGCGTGGTGGCCCTCGTGACGGCGGTCCTCGTGGTCACCGGCCGCCTCGACCTCCCCGTGCTGCTCGCGCTGTCCGCCGTCACCGGCCTGATCGCCACCGTCGACGGCCCGGCCTGCGCGCTGCTCGGCAACGACCTCGTCCGTCCGCAGGACGTGCCCTCCGCCATCGGCGTGGGCTCGCTCGTGCACAGCGCGGGGCGGCTCGCGGGCGCGGCGCTCGCCGGGGTGGCCGTCGCCGTCATGGGCACGGCGGCGGCATACGCGGCGAACGGCTTGTCGTTCCTGTTCGTGGCCTGCGTGATCCCCTTCCTCAAGGCGGCGCGTCCCGCAGCACCGCGTGCTCAGGCAGTCACGGCGCCCGAAGCCGGCCCGGCGTCCGGGTCGGTCGTGGAGCAGAAGACGAGCGCCCGGGAGGGACTCGCCTTCTTCATGCGCCGGCCCCGGCTGGTGGCTCTCGCCGCATTGAACGGGATCAGCGCGATGTTCGGCCGCAATTACTCGCTCACCCTGGTGGTCCTGGTCACCGGACCCCTCGCGGGCGACGCGGCCTCCTTCAGCAAGGTTTCCACGGTCCTGGCCGTCGGCGGGATCATCGGCGCCGTCCTGGGCGCGCGGCTGCACAGGCCCAGCGTCCGCTTGGTGGGGGTGCTGACCTTCGCCGGGGCGCTGCTCCAGGTGCTGGCCGGCCTGTCCCCGTCGCTCGCGTTGCTCCTGGTCCTGGTCCTGCCGATGGCCGTGGCGGAATCCGTCGGGGACACCGCGCAGTCCACGGTGCTCCAGACGGACCCGCCGGCCCGGATGCGGGGCCGTGTCCTCGGTGCCTGGTCCAGCATCCGCACCGTGTGGGGTCTCACGGCGCCGCCGATGCTGGGGCTGTTGATGGAGTTCGCCGGCGTCCGCGCCACGCTCGTGGCCGGGGGCTTCGTCATCGCGGGGGCGGTGGCGGCGGGCTACCTGCTGCGTGGCCGCAAGCCCCGCCCGGTGGCGTCCGCCCGGGTGCCCGAGGCGGCCCTGCCCGCCCGTACCAGCCTGGGCACCGCGGCCTGAGCCCTCCCGCCCGGCTCCCTGGCCCGACGGGTCAGGGAGCCGGGTCCGGGGCGGGCTTGCGGGCCGGCTTCGGGCTCGACGCGGCGCGTGCCGCGCGGTCGGCGAGGCTGGTGGTGGAGCGGCCGTCCAGGTACGGCAGGACGACGGTCTGGCCGCCCCAGCCGCGCAGCGCCTCCGCCTCCGGCAGGGCGTCGGCCGAGTAGTCGCCGCCCTTGACCCAGACGTCCGGGCGCAGTGCGTGCAGCAGGGTCTGCGGCGTGTCCTCCTCGAAGGCGACCACGGCATCGACGCTGCCGAGGGCCGCCAGAACCCTCATGCGGTCCTCCAGCGGGGTGAGCGGGCGGCCCGGCCCCTTCAGGCGGCGCAGCGAGGCGTCCGTGTTCACGCAGACGATCAGGCAGTCGCCGATGCGCCGTGCGCTGTCGAGCAGGCCCACGTGCCCGGCGTGCAGCAGGTCGAAGCAGCCGCCGGTCGCCACCACGGTGCCTCCGCGCGCGCGTACGCTCTCCGCCAGCGCGAAGGCGTCGCCCGTCGGCGGCAGCGCCGGGCCGCCCTCTCGGTGGGCACGCCACAGGCCGGGGTCGCAGGCCCCGCCCGCCACGACGAAGGCGGCCGCCCCGGCCACCGCCCGCTGCACCGCCTCCTCCGGCAGTGCCCCCTCCGCCAGTGCGACGGCCGCGAGGGCGGCGAAGCAGTCGCCGGCGCCGCACGGATCGCCCACGGCCGCATAGGGAGCCGGTACGAGCATCGGCGCAGCCGATCTGGGCCGAGTCAGCAGCGCACCGCGATCGCCGAGTGTCACGGCGACCGAGACGGCGTTCCAGCGCTCCGCCAGGTCGGCGCCCCGCCGGGCGTGCGCCCCCAGCGAGTGCCCGTCGCCCGGGCACAGGGCGGCCGCCTCGGCTGCGCTCGGGGTCACCAGGCGGGCTCCCGGTACGGGTGGCCCGCCACGCGGGTGCGGGTCCCACACCAGCGGAACCCGGTGGGCGGCTTCGGCCAGCAAGGCCCGGACGGCATCGGCCACGCCCCTGCCGTAGTCCGCGACGAGGATCGCGGCCGCCTCCCGCAGGGTGTCCCGGACGGCAGCGGGGGCCGGGCCGACCTCGCCGCCGCCCCGGTCGATGCGGATCAGGGGACGGCCCGCGGCCATCACCCGCGTCTTCACCGGCAGGCTGCCGTCCAGCGGGAGCTCCACCAGCCGTACCCGCCCGCGCAGCGCCTCGCGCACACGTTCGCTGGCCCGGTCCTCGCCGAGCGCGGTGACCAGGACGACGTCGCGGCCCGCCCGGGCGGCCAGGACCGCGGCCAGTCCGGCTCCCCCGGGGCGCGAGAGGTCGGCGGTGACGTCGACGACGGGCACCGGCGCGTCGGGGGCGAGCCGGTCCACGGAACCCTGGACATCCCGGTCGAGGAGGACGTCGCCGACGACGACCAGGGGCCGGGCGGCGTTCACGACGTCCTCCTGAGGGTGGCGGCCGCCGGCCGGGGCGCTCTCCCGCCGACGGCCAGGCCGGCGGCAGGGGTGGCGCCGGCGAGCGCGGCGTCGAAGGACTCGCACAGCAGGTGCACGGCCACCAGGTGGGCCTCCTGCACGGTCGCCGCCGTGTCCGCGTCGATGCACAGGGCCTGGTCGGCGGCTTCGGCCAGCGGGTTCGGGGAGGCGCCGGTCAGCGCCCAGACCTCCACGCCCGCCGCGCGGGCCGTCATCGCGGCGGAGAGCAGGTTGGTGCTGCGCCCGGAGGTCGACAGCAGGATCAGCACGTCGCCGTCCCGGCCGTGGGCCGCCACTTGACGGGCGAAGACGTGCTCGAATCCGTAGTCGTTGCCGATGGCCGTGACGCTGGACGTCTCCGCGTGCAGGGCGATGGCCGAATAGGCGGCGCGTTCCTCGCGGTACCGGCCGACGAGTTCGGCGGTCAGGTGCTGCGCCTGGGCCGCGCTGCCGCCGTTCCCGGCAGCGAGCAGCCGGCCGCCCGCGGGCAGTACCACGGCCAGCCGGCGGCCCCAGTGGGCGAGTTGGTCCAGCCCGTGGACGCGCAGGCGTTGCAGGGCGTCCTGGAGCGACTGGCAGTGCTGGTGGGCTCCTGCGTGTGCGGGGGTCTGGCTCATGGCGTCGGGCCGGCCGCTCGCGAGAGCGGTCCGGGCCCCACCTCCTTCAGGCTTCGAGGCTGCGCGGGACGGGCCGCCGGTCCGGCGGGACCGGGCGGGCGGCGGGGGTCGAAGGGGCGCTCGCCCGCGGAATCACGGGGCCCCGGCGGCGGTGAGGCGCCCGGCGAGCGCCTGGCGGTAGGCCCGCTCCGTGGCCGTGGCGACGTGCGCCCAGCCGTACCGGCTCGTCACCCGTCGCCGGCCGGCCGCGCCGTAGGCCTCCCGCAGGCCGGCGTCGGCCAGTAGCTCGGCCACGGCCTCGGCCAGCGCGCCGGGGTCCCCGGGCGGTACCAGCCGCCCGGTCTCCCGGTCGACGACGGTGTCGAGCTGGCCGCCGACGGCACTCGCCACGACGGGGCGGCCGCAGGCCATGGCTTCCAGCGGCACGATGCCGAACGGCTCGTAGTCCGCGGGGCACAGCACGACGTCGGCGCTGCGCATCACGGTGGGGACCTCGCCGCACGGGACCGCGCCGAGGAAGCGCACGCGGTCGGCGACCCCGGCCCCGCGGGCGATGTCGCGCAGCCGGCACACCTCCGGATCCCAGTCCAACGAGCCGGCCTCGGGACCGCCCGCGATCACGAGCTCCGCCTCCGGCAGGCGGGCGAGCGCGGCGATGGACACGGCCGCTCCCTTGCGGGGGACCAGCCGGCCGACCTGCAGCAGCCGGTAGCGGTGACGCGTCCCGCGGTCGGCGACAGGACCGTCCGGGCGGAACCGGTCGGTGTCGACGCCGCAGGGGACGACATCGGCCTTGTCTGCGGGGATGCCCATCCGTTCGAGCTCGGCGACT
Source organism: Streptomyces sp. ISL-94 (assembly GCF_018614075.1). Classification (GTDB taxonomy): domain Bacteria; phylum Actinomycetota; class Actinomycetes; order Streptomycetales; family Streptomycetaceae; genus Streptomyces. Next base: position 10,771 of record NZ_JAGGOZ010000044.1, read on the forward strand.
TCGTCCCGGCAGGTGGCCACCACCCGGTCGCAGCCCAGGCCGACCTCCCGTTCGAAGCCGATGCGCGACGGCGGACTCGTGTCGGTGGCGCCCTGGTACCTCTTCTTGACCGTTCCGAGCGCGTGGTAGGTGTGCAGCATCGGCAGCCGCAGCTCTCGCGCTGCCGTGAGGGAGGCGAGGCCCGACATCCAGAAGTGCGAATGGATCAGGTCGGGGGGCTGGTCATGCCGCCAGCGGTTCATCAGGTAGTAGGAGAACTTCCTTATGTGCGGCAGGAGTTCATCCTTGGGCAGGTGCTCCGCCGGGCCGGCCGGGACGTGGTACACGGTGACACCGGGGCGCATGAGGGTGCGTTCGGGCAGGTCACGCGCATCGCGGCGGGTGTAGACCGTCACCCGGTGGCCGCGGTCGGCGAGAGCCCCGGCCAGGCAGGCCACGTGCACGTTCTGTCCGCCCGCGTCGACTCCGCCCAGGGCGGCGAGCGGGCTCGCGTGTTCGGATACCAGCGCCACGGACAGCGACCGCCGGGGAGTGGCGGGGAGGGCGGACCGGGGGGAGGAAGTCATGACCGTACCTCCGTCATCAGCCGCTCCCAGTCGTCCAGGAAGCGTTTGAGGCCGTAGCGTTCGAGGGCCGCCTGCCGGGCCCGTGCGCCGTCCTCGGCCGCTGCCTCCGGTTCGGCGAGGTAGTGGCGGGCCGCGCGGGCCAGTACCTCGGGCCGGGTGGACAGGACGCCGGTGCCGGGCGGCACGGCCTCCACGGCCTCCGTGGCGGCCAGCGCCACGACGGGCATCCCCAGGTGCATGGCCTCCAGGAGGGACAGGCCCAGGGAGGTCCAGCGCACGGGATGCACGTAGAGGCGGCGCTGCGCCATGGCCGCGTGCAGGTCCCGCTGGGGCAGCTCGTGCGAGCGGCACTGCTCGGCGGGCAGGCCCAGGTGTGCGGCGAGCCCTTCGGTGCGCATGCCGAAGACGTCCAGGGGCGCGGACCGTGCCAGAGCGGGCAACAGGTCGGTGCCGGTGTAGCGGCCGCGTCGGACCGGCTCGTTGACGACCACGGCGGCGCGGGGCAGGGCGCCGGTGTAGAGGTGCCCCGGATCGACGATGCCGTGCTCGATGACCTCGGCCCGGGTGCTGCCGCTGTCCCAGAAAAGCCGGTTGAAATGGGTGACGTGCACCAGCGTCAGGTCGTCGCGGTCGGCACACGGATGGCGGGTCAGCGGCACGGCTCCGTCCGGAGCGTTGTGCTCCAGGTACACGGCGGGGACGTCCCTGCCCGGGCGGCGGCGGAGCCAGCGCTCGGCCAGCTCCGCCTCATGGGGCCGTTGCAGTACGACGAGGTCGACGGGCGTGTCGGCAAGTTCGGCCGGAGTGACCTCACGGACCGATTCCGGCCAGTCGAAGGTGCGGGCCCGCCCCAGTCCGTCGGGCCCCCGGTCCGGCGTGACGGGCACCAGGTAGGTGTGCGCTCCCTGGACGAACGCGGTCGTCCAGGAACCGTGGACGTGCCACAGGAGGATGTTCATACGCTGGCTCCTCGATCGTTCTCGCTGCGGTCCGGCACGCGGGCGGGGTGCCCGTTCACCGGTGGGTGTCCGAGGAGTCCGGCCACGGCCGCCAGTACCTCTGCGTCGCTGACGGAGTCCAGACAGGGGTGTCCCGGAAGCGGGCACTCCCGGGCCCTGCTGCCGGCGCAGGCGGCAGCGTGGTCCCCCAGCAGGACGTGCGGCACGCGGTACGGCCGCCAGCGCTCCGCCGGCACGACGGGGGCGAAGAGGCAGACGACCGGGGTGCCGACGGCGCACGCGAGGTGCATGGGGCCCGTGTTGCCCGTCACCACGACCCGCGCGCCGGCCAGGACGCCGGCCAGTTCGTGCAGGTCACCCGTGGCACCGCCCAGATCGAGTCCGTGATGTCCGGCCACCTCGGCGGTCAGGTCCTTCTCCGCACGACTGCCGGTGACCACCACACGGTGTCCCGCCCCGTGCAGCGCGGCGGCGGCGCGCGCCGCGCGGGCGGCACTCCACCTGCGGGCGGCCACGGCGGCCCCCGGATGGAGCACCACGTACGGTTCCGGACCCGTCAGCCGTGTGGTGTCGGGCGGCGGGAGCACGCCGAGCCTCCCGTCGTCCCCGGGCGGCAGGGAGAAACCGAAGGCGCGCACCAGGTCGAGGGCGGCCTCGGCCTCGTGCCGTCCGGGCAGTCGGTGGTGCCGCAGGCTCAGCAGGGAGCCGGGATACTCCTCGCAGTCGGCGGCGACCCGCTCCACTCCCGCGAGTGCGAGCAGCAGGGCGGTCGGCAGCGGACTCTGGTGGTACGACACGAGGACCACGCCGCGGTCGAAGCGGCCGGCGGACAGGGCGTCGACCAGCAGGCCGCATTCCTCGCGGGAGGTCCTGCCGGGCTCCAGGCCCACCCACGGTGCGTCGTAGACCAGTACCTGGTCCACGCCGGGCAGCAGCCGGGCCGCCGGAACACCGAGGGGCCCGCAGAGCAGCGTGGTGTGCGAGGAGCCGGCCGCCACCGCTCGCAGGGCGGGTCCGGCCAGCAGGACGTCCCCGGCACTGTCGAGGCGTACGACCAGGCTGCGCGGGAGGCTCATCGCGTGCCGCCGGGCTCGCGCAGCGGCCTGTCCGCGTCCAGGATCAGGCGGACTGCGGCCAGCAGGTCGGGCGCCGTCTGACCGGCGGAGGCGACCTCCTCGGGCCGGGTGGCCGGTGTCGGTACCAGCACGCTGCGTGCTCCGGCCGCTTCCGCGGCCCGCACGTCGGCCCCGATGTCGCCGACGACCACCGTGCGCCGGGGTGCGACGCCGAGCCGTTCGCATGCGGCGAGCACCAGTCCGGGCGAGGGCTTGCGGCAGCCGCATCCGTCCTCGGGCCGGTGCGGGCAGACCGCCCACACGGCGAACGGCCCCAGCAGGGCGTCCACGCGCAGCCGTACGGACTGCACCTGGTCCCGTGTCAGCAGTCCCCGGGCGACTCCCGACTGGTTGCTCACCACGCCGGTCGGGATGCCGCGGCCCCGCAGGGCGGCTATCGCGGCCCGGGCGGAGGGCATGGGAACCACGCGGGCCGGGTCGCCGTTGTAGGGGACGTCGACGACGAGGGTGCCGTCACGGTCGAAGAGGACAGCCTCCGGCAGACCGTCTTGCGCGCGGGAGCGGCCGCGGGGCCGGGCGGCGGCACGTGCGTCGCCCCACAGCCAGGGGCCGTCGGGTGGCGGCTCGCCACGGCGTGCGCGGGCGGCGAGGGGGCGTGTCATGACCGCACCCGTTCGACCGGTGACTTCTTCGGGGTCGCGGTGCGGGCTCCCGGCGGCTGCGCGGGTCCGAGGGGCCGGGCTGCGCGGTGCAGGACGTGGCCGCGCAGCCAGTGCCAGGCGGCCACGGGCGGAATGAGGACGCTCGTCACGACCATGGTGGCGGTCTCGTTCCGGGTCCGCGGTCCGGGCCCGATCCGTGCCGCGGCGAACTCGGCGGTCCCGGCGAGCCAGCTCCCGGCACACACGGCGGCGGCGCCGCCCCTGCCGGCCAGCGCGCACCCCACGGCGGCTGCCGCCGCCGCGCTGACCGCGAGATGGCGCGGCAGCCGGCCGCGCGGAGCGGAGGCCCGCGCCCACCAGTCGTGGCCGTGCAGGCGGCTCATCAGCACGTCGTCCGCATTGCCCGCCTGGACCCGTACGGATACCCAGCGGTCGGCGGGGCGGACCGGATGCGTGGTGCGGCGGGTGCCGGGGGCCAGGTGCCACCCGCCGTCGAGCAGGCGCAGGGCGAGGTCCGCGTCTTCCCGGAAGGCGCGCCGGAAGCGTTCGTCGAAGCCGCCGGCCGCCTCCAGCGCCTCACGCCGGAAGGCCATGTCGGCGGTGATCCAGCGGGCGGTGGACAGTCCCGCGGTATTGCGCTCCCAGTCCGTGGGGCGGCGCCCGGCCGGGAGCGGGACGTCGATGCGCGCGGTGACGGCGGCGGTGTCGCGCGCCGCCGACGCCAGGTCGCGGGCCAGGTCCCTGCCCCATGTGGGCCCCGGCACCACGTCGTCGTCAAGGAAGACGATCCACGGCGCCGGGCCGGCGGCGGCGGCCCGGAACCCGGTGTTGCGGGCCGCGGCGGGTCCCCGTCCGCCGCCGGCCACGACGGTGGTGACCGGGCGCAGCGCCTGCGGCACGTCCAGGGCGGGCAGCGTGCCGTCGGCGTCCGCGCGGTCGTGGACGAGGACCAGCTTCGCCGGTCCGGTGCCGTCGGCCGTCGCGGCCGCGAGGGCCTCCAGGCAGGCCCGCAGACTCGGCCTGCCGAGTGTGGGGACGACCACGGCGTACGGTTCGGCCGTCGTTCGCTGCGTCATCGCGGTCACGCTTCCTCTCCGTTGCAGAACAGTCCGCCCCGCCGAACGGCGTACGGTCCGATGGCGAGCAGGTCCACCGGTGACGAGCCGAAGCACTCGAGCGCGTCCCGGGGGTCGTCCACCATCGGCCGGCCGGCGGTGTTCAGGCTGGTGTTGACGACCACGGGCAGTCCGGTCCGCCGCTCGAACTCGGTGAGCATGCGTGCCACGAGGGGTTCCGTACTCCGGTCCACGGTCTGGATGCGGGCCGTTCCGTCGACGTGGACGACGGCCGGGATCCGCTCCCGCCAGTGGGGGGCCACGTCGTGGACGAAGAGCATGTACGGGCTGGGCAGCGGCCCGTCGAAGATCTCGGAGGCGCGTTCGGCGAGCACCATGGGCGCCACCGGCCGGAACTGCTCGCGGCCCTTGACGTCGTTGAGCCGTTCCAGATTTCCCGCGTGGCCGGGGTGCGCCAGGAGGGAGCGGTGCCCCAGGGCGCGCGGCCCGTATTCGGAACGGCCCTGGAACCAGGCGACGATGGCGTTGTCGGCGAGGGCCTCGGCGACGGTGGCGGCGATGTCCTGCGGTCGCTCGAACGGCACGCCGGCCGTCTTGAGCCAGGCCCCGAGCTCCGCATCCGACCAGTCGCGGCCCAGGTCCGCGCCGGTCATCGGTTCGGGCTCGTCTCCCGCCCCGGCGGCAAGGAGCAGCGCCGAGCCGAGGGCTGTTCCGGCGTCGCCGGCGGCGGGTTGCACCCAGACCCGGGAGAAGGGTCCCTCGCGGGCGATGCGGGAGTTGGCGACGCAGTTCAGGGCGACGCCCCCGGCCAGGGTGAGGACCTGGTCGTGGGTACGGCCGTGCAGCCAGCGCGCCAGGTCGAGCAGCGTCTCCTCCAGCACGGCCTGGGCGCTCGCGGCGACGTCCGCGTGGGCGGCGGTCCACGGCTCGTCCTCGCTGCGGGGCGGGCAGAACTCGTGCCAGGGGACGCCGGTCGCGTGGAAGCCGCCGTCGCCGGTCGGGTACACGTACCGTCGCAGTTCCGACAGCATGCGCGGTGTGCCGTGGGACGCGAGGGCCATCACCTTGAACTCGTCGGAGGAGCGCAGGAAGCCGAGGTGGCCGGTGAGTTCCTCGTACACGAGCCCGAGCGAATGAGGGAGGTCCTGCGCGTACAGCGGCTCCAGGCTGTTGCCGGTCCGGCGCGCCGCGAGGTGTGAGGCGCGCTCGCCACGGCCGTCGAGGACCAGGACGGAGCTGGTGTCCGCGCCGTCGGCGGCGAACGCGCCGGAGGCGGCGTGCGCCATGTGGTGGGGCACGAAGCGGACGAGGGCCGGGTCGAGACCGGGGAGCGCGGCCGCCAGGAACCCCGGGGCCTGGCGGGCGTACGTCTGGCGCAGGTGGTCCCACGGGTCGTGCAGCCCCATGTCCTCGGCGGGCCGGGCCAGGGCTGGATCGTAGGAGTAGGCGACGGCGTCCAGGTCCTGGGGACGCAGTCCGGCGCGGCGCAGGCACCATGCCGCGGCCTGCTCGGGCAGCTCCCAGGCGGAGAACGGCACGGGCCGCTTGCCGTGCTTGCGGCGCGAGAAGCGTTCCTCCTCGGTCGCGGCGACGGTGCGGCCGTCGATGACGAGGGCGGCGGCGGGATCGTGGAAGAGCGCGTTGATTCCGAGAATGCGCATGACGGTGCGGGCCTTTCGGCTGTGGGTATCGGCCGTCGGCGCCGGCACGGGCCGGGACGGCAACGCTTGCGGACCTGCGGTCTGCGTTCTGCGGAGGGGTCAGTTGTCGGCGTGGGCGCGGAACCAGTCGATGGTGCGGCGCAGCCCTTCTTCGGCCGTCACGAGCGGCTCCCAGCCCAGCTTGTCCCGGGCGAGCGTGATGTCGGGGCAGCGCACGGCCGGGTCGTCCGTCGGTCGCTCCACGAAGGTGATCTCCGAGTGCGACCCCGTCAGTTCGATGATCCAGCGGGCCAGTTCCAGCATGGTGAGTTCGGCGGGGTTGCCGATGTTCACGGGGCCCGGCATGCCGTGGCCGGCGGCCCTGAGGATCCCCGAGACGGTGTCGTCCACGTAGCACAGGGAGCGCGTCTGCAGGCCGTCGCCCGTGACCGTCAGCGGGGCGCCGGCCAGAGCCTGGCGGATGAAGGTGGGGACGGCGCGTCCGTCGTAGCCCCGCATGCGCGGACCGTAGGTGTTGAAGAGCCGCACGACGCAGGTGTGGGTGCCGAGCGTGGATCCGTGCGCCGTGGTGAGGGCCTCGCCGAAGCGCTTGGCCTCGTCGTAGACGCTCCGGGGGCCGACGGGGTTGACGTGGCCCCAGTACCGCTCGTTCTGCGGGTGTTCCTGCGGATCGCCGTACACCTCGGAGGTGGAGGCGAGAAGGAACCGGGCCCCGCTGCGGCGCGCGAGGTCCAAGGCGTTGCGGGTACCGAGGCTGCCCGCTTCCAGCGTGTGCACCGGCAGCCGGAGATAGTCGGCGGGAGAGGCGGGAGAGGCGAGGTGGAGGACGAGATCGGGGGGCCGCTCCACGGTGAAGGGCCGCGAGACGTTCGCCTCCTGGAGGGTGAAGCCGGGGCGGTCGGCCAGATGGGCCACGTTCTCGAGCCGTCCGGTGCTGAAGTCGTCGACGCAGGTGACCGCGGTGCCCGCAGCCGTCAGCGCGGAGCACAGGTGCGAGCCGACGAAGCCCGCGCCGCCTGTGACGACGGCGTGCTCCCAAGTCGGTACCGCGACAGAGCCCATGATGGTCTCCTCTCGGAAAGGGGGAGAGCGCGGGACGCAGGGATCGCGGGGCGGCGGCTGCCCCACCGCCCGTACCTGGGAACAACCCGACCCGCAGGGATTACCTCAGACTGCCCCAGGGCCCCGGATGCCGCCCGGGGAGAGAGGGCATCCGGGTGACGACTCCCTGGAGCGGCGCTTCGGCGCGGCGAGCGGGCCGGCTGCGGACGGGTGATGGAGGTCCGGTTCCCGCGTGCCGCGGCCGCGTACGGTCCGGGAGGGCCACCACGGCCCTCGTTCCTGCGGGGGTCGGCTGGGCTCGGTGGGGGCGCAATGGATCTCGGCAGCGTGGAGCGAGCCTCGACGGAGGATGCCGGCTGTGGCGACAGGACGGGTGAAGTGGTTCAGCGCGCAGAGGGGCTTCGTTTCATCGTGCAGGACGAGCCCTTGAAGGCTTCGCCCACTGCTCCGTTCCCCGATCCGGGGCACGGGCTTCAGGGCGCTGCGGAAGGGCCAGGCCATGCGCTTCGACAGCACGGCCGGCCCCAAAGGTCCGCAGGCGGCGGACATCACGCCGAACGGCGATGTCCCCCGGACGGCGGCACGGCGGCACGGCGGCACGGCGGCACACGGAACGGCGTCAGACGCGGGGCAAGCGGCCGGCGCCAGTCCGGGCCAGACGGCGTGAGCGGTGCTGACGATGCGCACGGAGCCCGGCCCGCTGCTGGGCTGCCGCCGACGCACCTGACGTCACGGGTGGTCAGGACGCTGTTCAGGCGGCGTGGGGCCACCCGTCTGTGACCGCTCGTCCTTGCTGCCGCTGCCGCCCGATTTCTGGGGCGTCTTCGGCTGGGCGGCCTTGAGGTGCCTGCTTTCCTGCGGCGTCGCAGCGCCTTTTCCGCTGCGCCGCGCTTCCGGTTGCTGAGCGTCACCCATCGTCTCGTTCCCCTTCGCGTCAGCCTTTTCGTCACCGGGGTTCAGCGGCCCAGGCGGCCGGCAAGGAGACCCGCCGCCACCTGCGTCCAGGCCCCGGACCCCATCCATGGTGGGCGGCTACCCGCGTTCCCGCACGTCACTCCTTTACGGGGTGTGCCGCCGCTCGATGGATCCAGCTGTTGCGCCGCCTGCGCCGATCCCGTGGGCCGACTCGAGTCACCCCTCGACACCGGTCGAGGTGTGAGCGGCGCCGACAGGCTTGGACTCCGGCGAGCCCCGCTGGCGCAGGTAGACGGAGAGGATCACCATCGCGGCCACCGCGAGGAGCTCGGACTGCCAGTTCTGCAATGTACGGTTCCAGAAATCGGGCAGGGCAAGGTAGTCGCCCCATCCGACGGGGGCCTGGAGCTGTCGCAGCTGCCGCTCGTTGTAGGCCGCCACGCCCGCCACCGATTGGGCGAGCCAGGAGATGACGAACAGGCAGCCCATGACGAGGCCCAGCGAGCGTGAGTACAGCCGTTGCCGCCAGTCCTCGGTGCCTGCCCAGCGGGGCGAGTCGCTCCGGGCGTGCTCGCCGAGGCGCTGCTCCCGGTCCGACTCCGTACCGGCCTTGTGGAGCTCCTTCGATTCGGGAGATCCCCGCTGGACGAGCCAGACGGTGCCGAAGATGAAGAGGAAGAACTGCAGGAACTCCGACTGCCAGTTCTCGGTGACGTCCACGGCGAAGTCGGAGGTGGTCATGTACTGGCCCAGGCTGATCTGCTGGAGCCCGTCGACGGTGAGCTGCTCGTTGAACTCGGCGTGTCCGGCGAGCGCCTGCCCGAGCAGGACCAGCAGGAACGCCGTTCCGAACGCCAGGGTGAGGCTGTTGTCGCGCCAGAACCGGCCGCGCCGTCGGTCCCCGTGTTGCTCGTCGCTCATCGGTGCATCGCCCCGATCGCGATGAAGTACCCGAGCCCGCCCACCACCACGACGAGGCAGGTCACGAACAGGAAGCGCATCCTCAGCCGCCCTTCAGCACGCACTGGTAGGGCCGTTCCCCCTGCGGGGTGCAGCCGGCCGCCACGACCTTCCACCCGTCACTGAACTGCGACAGGAACAACGTGTCACCCTCGAGGCGCAGCATGGCCTGCCGCCCGTACACCTCGGTGGCCACCACCGACGCCGCCTTGGGAAGCTGCTCTGCGCCCAGCACCTGGGCGCACGCCTTCCGCTCGTCCTGCTCCAGCTGCTCCAGGGTTTCGGGGGCCAGCAGCCGACAGGCCGCCTCGTTGTCCCCGGCGGCCAGAGCCTGCTCGAACCCCTCCCCCGCAGCCCGCGCCCCGTCCACCCGGGCCGCGGGCGCCCCGCACCCGGCGACCAGCACACCGACGGCAGCGGCGCCCAGGGCGGCACGCACGGCACGCACAGCTCGCATCCTTGCCGGTCTCACGGGCGACGCCTCACTCCGGACATTACGATCACGCGTGTTCTCCCAGGTCCGGCTCTGTCACAACACCATGTCCTCCTATGCCCCCTGTCGGCGCCCTGATCCCCGTCGGCCTTCACCGACCACCCGACCGGCCCACGCCACAGGCCCGGACAGGCCCGGGCGGGGAGCGAAGCCGTCGCTCGTACCCGGCGAGGAAGATCAGCATGGCGGTGCGAGGACCACGGCAGCCGTGATCAGGATGAGGGTCCCCGGGTGCGACATGCTGACTTGGTAGCACGCTGGGTGACGGTACGGCCGTATGGTCCGGGTGGCCGCCGGGCTCGCCGCCGACCTGTTGCGTCGCCGGAACGCGGTCTACCGTCGTCTGTACGACGAAGACCTGTTGCGTCGCCGGAACGCGGTCTACCGTCGTCTGTACGACGAAGAGAACCTCGACGCCGACGGTGGCGGCACCCGGACCTCCACCAGCGCACCCCCGCGGTCGCGGCCGCCACGGCGCCCCGGCGCCACGGCCGCGACCTGACCGAGAGCCGGAGGCCGCAGTGGCGATCACCCTCCTCAGCATCGCCATCGTCATCGCGGCCCTGGTGATCAAAACGGCTGTTGCCGAGATCCGCGTGCCGGGAAGCGGGCGACGTCAGTGGGCCTCCCTGACCGACCGGCGTGCCGTGGCCACCGGAGCCGCGGTCGGCTTGGCGCTCGGTCTGCTGGGCTGGGCCGCCGCCGGGCCCGCCGCAGCCGCTTGGGCGGTGCTCGCGGGCCTGCTGGTCGCCTTCGTCACCGGCTCCGGGGACACCGACGCCTGACGCCGGCAGGTCAGGCGCTGCCGGCGGACTACGACGCCGACGTGGAGGGCGCTGACGGTGACGGACGGCGGCCGACGTGACCGCGGGCGGACGACCCGCAGGACGCGCAGGCGCGAGCGGCCGCGCGCTCCGGCGGAGGCGCGGCCGCGGTTCATGCCGTCGTGGAGGCGTCAGCGCACCGGAGTGAAGTCCCTCGCGGCGATGAACTCGGGACGGCGCAGCGGGGCGGCGAAGGGCTCCTCCGCCACGTTGTCCACGCTGTTGAACACGAAGAAGACATTGCTGCGCGGGTACGGCGTGATGTTGTCCCCCGATCCGTGCATCGCGTTGCAGTCGAACCAGGTCGCCGAGCCCGCCCGGCCGGTGAAGAGCCGGATCCCGCAGGCGTCCGCGAACTTCGAGAGGGCCTCGTTCGAGGGCGTGCCCGCGTCCTGCATCTGCAGGGACCTCTTGTAGTTGTCCTCGGGTGTGGCGCCGGCACAGCCCAGGAAGATCCGGTGCGAGCCCGGCATGATCATGAGGCCGCCGTTGGTGGGATGGTTCGGCGTCAGTGCGATGGACACCGAAACGGTCCGCATGCGCGGAAGTCCGTCCTCGGCGTGCCAGGTCTCGAAGTCGGAGTGCCAGTAGAAGCCCCGCGCTCCGAAGCCGGGCTTCACGTTGATCCGGGACTGGTGCACGTAGACGTCCGAGCCGAGGATCTGCCGCGCCGTTCCGACCACGCGCGGGTCGGCGGCGAGGCGCGCGAACACCTCGCTGACCCGGTGCACTTCGAAGACGGAGCGTACTTCCCGGGACGCGGGCTCGACGCTCGACCGTTCGTCCCCGCGCATCGCGGGATCGCTGACGAGGCGGTCGAGTTCGCCGCGGTAGACATCCACCTCCTCAGGGGTGATGAGCTGTTCGACGGGGAGGAATCCCTGTTGCTCGAAGCTCTCCAGCTCGTGTCCCCACAGTGGCCCAGGGGTTCCGGGGTCGGACCATACGACGGGGTCCTTGCGGCCGATCAGCACCTCCTCGGGGCCCCGGGTCGGGTAGACGTCCGCAGTGCGCACGGGTGTGGTGGTCATGATGGTGCCTGCCTCTCCTCTCGTCATCCGTCAGGCGTCGTCCGGCTCGGTGAGCAGCGGATAGACGCCGTTCTCGTCGTGGTCCTCACGCCCGGTGACGGGCGGGTTGAAGACGCACAGGCAGCGGAAGTCGCTCCTGACACGCAGGGTGTGGCGCTCGTGGCCGTCGAGCAGATACATGGTTCCGGGCGTGATGAGGTGCCTGTCGCCCGTTTCCTCGTCGGTGAGTTCGGCCTCGCCGTCCAGGCACACGACGGCCTCGACGTGGTTCGCGTACCACATCGACGTTTCGGTACCGGCGTAGAGCACGGTTTCGTGCAGGGAGAAGCCGACGCGTTCGCGCGCGAGGACGATGCGCTTGCTCTCCCAGGTTCCCGACGCGGCCTTCACGTGCCGCTCGGTCCCCTCGATGTCCTTGAAGGAACGGACAATCACTCTGGATCTGCCTTTCTTCGGCGTGCGGCGCGCGGCCCAGGGCCCGCGGCGTGCGTCCGCGCTCAGCCGGCCTCGCGGACGGACCGCGTCAGAATCTCCAGGCCCTCTTCCAGCTCGGCCGGAGAAATGGTGAGCGACGGCAACAGCTTGACCACCTCGTCCGCGGGGCCGGAGGTTTCGATCAGGAGGCCGTTCTCGAAGGCCCGGCGGCAGACGGCGGCCGCTCGCTCCTTGTCCTGGAATTCGAGGCCCCAGACCAAGCCGCGGCCCCGGTAGCTCGTGCCCGGACCCAGGTCGTCCGAGCAGAGTTCGCGCAGCGTCCGCTCGATCCGGCCGCCCTGAATGAGGGTCCGCTCGCGCAGGACGCCGTCACGCCAGTACGTTTCCAAGGCGGCGGTGGCCGTCACGAAGGCGGGGTTGTTGCCGCGGAAGGTGCCGTTGTGCTCGCCGGGCTCCCAGATCCATGCAATCGTTACTGTTTCGTCAGCGGGGAGACGGTTTACGTCCGCGAAGGCCGGACAAGGCCACCGAGCACCATGGCGGCCCCGGCCGGCGCTCTTGCCGCTCGCAGGCCTCATGCCGTGGCCGCGGCCCTGAGGGCCGGGGAGACGCGGATCCGCGTCAGCCGGGTCCGGGACGATGCCGTTGGTGGCTGACGCGGCTCGAGGTGGCCTGAAGAGGGCGTTTCACCCCTCAGGCCAGTCCGGCGAACTGGGCATGGAACTGTGGTGCTCCACCGGATCGTCAGTGCCCCAGCGCACCCACAACCAGAAGGCCAGCGCACCCATGGCGAACAGGGCGACGGGGATGACGACGGCAAGTATCCAGTCGAGCATGGGGCCTCCCGGGACTCTCGGCGATCGCCACCCTCCGCCACAACAATCTGAAGCGGTCTCGAGCAGACCATACGACCGCTGCCGTCGCCCCTTTCGATGAATTCAAGACATTCATCGGGGCTTGCCCTTGCCTGGCTCGCCCGCCCGAACCACGGGGTCGGTCACCAGAATGCCCTTCACCGCGCGCTAGTGCTCCACTCCAGCCCCGACGCCGGCCAGCGCGGACACCGACACGAGCGGCACTGGACCTGTCGCTTCTTCGGCTGCGCCGCGCTGAGGGTCGTACAGTCTGGTGATCCGGTAGTCGCCGTGGGCGCCGCTCCCGCAGGAACAGCGCTCCACTCTGCCGAGTCAGCGACGCGACGCGCTCAGGGCCGGGCCCCGCGCGAACGACGTCCGTGTCAGCCCTCGTTGGTCATCCGTGCGCACTCGCTCACCACACGGGCGAGGCTGGCTTCGCTCCGAAAAAGTTGCCGCTGAACGCGGGCGCCGTTCCCGCGCTCGTGGAGGTGTGCGATGCCTTGGCGGACCCGCTCGTCGTCGCCGTGGTCCGCCAAGGCCTCGCGCACGTGCTGGTACAGGGCCTCGACGGCGTGGGCGGCGGAGGTCTCCCGCATCGTCTCGGGGTGCAGCAGGGGGCCGTCCAGTCCCGAGCGGCCGGCCCGCCACGAGGCGAGTCGCAACAGGCCCGTGCTGATCCTGGCCGGTGGCTCGCCGTCGCGCCAGGCGCGGGCGGCGGTCTCCACAAGGCCGCGGATCAGGGCGGCCAGCAGGACGGGGGTCGTCGGGTGCAGGCACACGTCCGCGACCCTCACCTCGACCGTGGGATACGTGGCCGACAGGCGCGCGTCAAAATAGATCATGCCCTCGTCCCGCAGCACCCCGGTCCCGATCATGGTTCGGACGTGCTCGTGGTAGTGGTCGGCAGAGCCGAAGACCTCCATCGGACCCGCCGAGGGCCACCGGTTCCACACCCGGCTGCGGTAGCTCCCGTACCCGGTGTCCTCACCCTGCCAGTACGGCGAATTCGCGCTCATCGCCGTCAGGACGGCCAGCCAGGGGCGGATCCGGTCCAGGACGGCGACGCCTTCCTCGTCGGAAGCCACCGATACGTGGACATGTGTGCCACATGTCAGCTGCTCCTGGGCCGTCAGCCCGAACTGCTCCCCCAACCACTGGTAGCGCTTGCCGGCGTTCAGCGAGGGCTTCACCGGCAGCGGCGACGTCGCGACGGCCGCCACCACCGCGCCGGCGTTCGCCGCGTAGCGGCCCGCCTCGCCGCGGATTCGGGTGATCTCGGCCTGGAGCTCGCCCATCTCGGTCACGGGCTTCGTGGCGAACTCCAACTGCTCCTTCTGCAGCTCCTTTTCGAACTCGTGCGGCTTCCCTCTCCCGTGCCCCGACTCCTGCCACGCCAGGCGTTCCGCGGCTGCCAGAACAGCCCCTGAGACGGCGAGGGGCGTTCCGCTGCGTGCGTCCACCAACAGCAATTCTTCTTCCACACCTACGCTGCGCATGTCACCCCTGGAGATCGGCCCGCCAAGTTCACTTGCGCCTGCCCTTCCCGGCCTCGACCATGCGGAGCTGCCACCCGCTCACCCCGTCCTCCCGTCCGGAACAGGCAGGTCATCCTTCTCCGGCGGCCCGGGCACCACCGGATCCGGGTTCTGCCATCCTCCGGTGGACCTGAGCCTTGGCCTTGTCCGGCAGTACCTTGTTGGCCAGGCCTTGGACCTTCGTCTTCAGGGAGCCGGCGACGATCTTGCCCTTGCCCGCGAAGAGGGCGTCCAGCCCCTGCCGGGCCACCTCGGCGGGGTCGTCCTTCTTCTGCCGGCCGACCTTGGTGTCGTCCATGGCGGCGCGATGGAAGAAGTCGGTGTCCGTCGGGCCGGGCATCAGCGCCGTGATGGACACGCCCGTGTCCCTCAGCTCGTTCTGCACCGCATGAGCGAAGGACTGCAGGAACGACTTCGACGCGTTGTAGACGGCCTGGAAGGAACCAGGCATGGTCGACGCGATCGAGGACGTCACGAGTACGTAGCCCTCCCCGTCGGACGCCATGTCCCGCAGGACGCGTTTGGCCAGGTGCACCGTGGAGCGGACATTGAGATCGATGATCTCCAGCTCGTCCGCGAGATCCGTGTCGACGAACGGCCCGCCCTGCCCGACGCCCGCGTTCAACACCGCTACCGCCACTGGCCTGGCCGTCGCGGTGACGGCTTCGTAGAAGCGTTCCGTATCGTCATAGCCGCGCAGGTCGGCCGGCAGGGTCTGCACCGCCACCCCGGTCGTCTGCTCGATCTGCTGCGCCGCCGCCCGCAGACGGCCATGGTCCTTCGCGTTGATCACGAGGTCGAACCCGCGCTCAGCGAGCTGTCTGGCCAGTTCGAATCCGATGCCGCTCGACGCTCCGGTCACCACGGCGAGGGGTCTGGTGTCAGTCATGCCGGGCGTCTACCCCTCGTCCCGACGGGAAACAAGCCGATGCCGTCGCAGTCGACACGGGGTCGGGCTGCGCGCGCGGCATCTCCGGGTGGCTACCCAGGCGTAATCCCCCTCGTCCCTGGGCAGGCGCCGCGTGACGAGGTGGCAGGAGGACGCCATGACAGACGGCGGATCGCATGTCGAAGACCCTGGGACCGCAGACGGGCCACGCCTCACCACGGTCACAACGGATCATGTCCGGGCCCTTCTCGACTCCTCCGGTGAGGAGCGGGTCCTCATCGTCATCCGGGGTCAGGTGGAAGTCGTGGACGTCGCCAAGCTGCAGGAGCCCGAGTACTCAGGCGCCCTGCACGTCGCCTCCTCGCGGGACCTGGACGCGATGGCGGCCCTCAGCCCGCCGCACAAAGCCCACCCTGACGTGCTGGCCTCGGTCCTGCAGGCCGCGGTGAACCAGCTCGGCGCCTGACACACCCCGGCTTTCTGCGAAGTCGCGGTGTCCGTCAGTGGCGGTTGAGCGGCCCCCATGCTCCTTGCTGCTGTTCGATCTCTTCTTCCGCTTCGGTGATGACTTCCCGGTCGACCCAGCCGATGGGCTGCACGTCCCGTACGAGGGGTTCGTTGTCGGGCCCCCGGCCGGCCTCCGTGCCGTGCAGCAGCCACGGCCGCACCCGTCGGTCTTTGACGTGGGGCAAGTGCGAGTAGTCGTAGAGGCGGCGCGCGGCCCACGTGCGGAGCGGCCGCTCACCCCACCAGTCTTCTATGTCCAGGGGGTTCGCGGACAGACCGGGCAGCTCGACACCGGTGAGTGCGTCCCGGCTCGACGGCTCGGGCAGGTCGGCCTCCGGACCCATCGACCAGCGTACGTACAGGCCGTGCCAACTGGCGAGCAGGTCCGCCAGCTCGTCCAACGACCCGATGATCGTCATCTGTTTCCAGGCGTGGGCCCCGTTCATGGTGGGCGGCTACCCGCCTTCCCGCGTGCCACGCCTTCGCGGTGGCGCGAGAGGCGCCGCGCCCAGGTCGGGCGGCAGCGGGCAGCACCAGCCGGCCCCGGCACCACGGCCTTCTCAGCCAGGCCGGGGGAAACCGAGGCGTACGGGGCCCACACCGGGCGAGGTGTGGACGAGGGGGGATGCGGCCGGTTCGGGCAGCCCGGCCGCGGCCAACAGGGACTGCTCCAAGCGCCTGAGCGTTCCGCGGAAGAGGGGCCAGGGCTCGTGGGACGCCGGGATCCGCCAGAGCAAGCCGGCCGACGCCGCGTACACGTGGAAGCGGTTGGTCAGCCAGGAGTCCAGGCCGTGCGGCGCGTCGATGCGGTCGTCCGTGCGGACCACCAGCTCATAACCGGGCCCCCGGCATCCCCGGCGGCCCGCGTAGTGGCAGGTGCGGCCCTGGCACTGCACGGTCAGACGTCCCAAGGAATACGGGATTCCCAGCAGGCGCGCGGCCGGCATGGCCGGATGGGTGACGTCGAGGGAGAAGAACCACACGCCGCTCGGCCCGCCCTTGCGCCGCACATAGGTGCGCAGGTTGGTCTCGGGGAAGGTCGACCCGGGCAACGGCACTCCCAGGACCCGCGTGGAAGCCATGACGAAGGGGGTCAGGCTGACCCAGCCCTGCCCTTCGAACACGTCGACTTCCAAGGGGGGCGGGAGCAAGCGCTGCAGGACCGCCGGCGGATAGGGCCAGTGCACGAACGCCTGCCGCCTCCAGTGCACCGACACCAGGGGGACCCGCACTTCGTCCATCGTGACCTCCCTGGAGGCGCCGGATCAGCCGCTGGTGGGTAGGAGGGGGGGCGCCCGTGTGCTGCACCTGCCCGTCGCACCGCGGAGGATGCCTTGGGCACGTCGAGGTCAACGGGAGGGAGGGGCTGCCTCGGCCTGCCTGACAAGGGCCGAGTAGCCGAGGACACCAGCGAGGAGTACCCCCTCCAGCTGACCACCGGCCGCACCCTCTACCACTTCCACACCCGGACGAAAACGGGGCGGGTCCCCCAGCTCGACGCGGCGGCCCCCGACGTGTGGGCCGAGCTGAGCCCGGCCGAGGCGGCCGCGCAGGACATCCATGGCCGCCGCCGGGAACTCCCTGTACTGGGAGATGCTCGCCCAAGCGGCCCAGGCGGCCCGCGACGACCGGCTGCTGGCCGTGTCGTCCGCCTGTCACCCGCAGACGCTGCGGCAGATGCGCTGGACGAACACCATGATCAAAGTCCTGTCGCCGCACATCCTCACCAGCCTGTCAAGTCGGCAGTAGGCGCCGCGAGCGAGCGGGTCATGGCCCAGCACGACGCGATGTTCGGCGGCCGGCGGTCAAGCGCGCACGGGGGCGCCGCATGAAATCCGCCATCCTGGTCAGACGCCCGGCGTGAAACTGAAGAACCGAGTCGTCGTCATCACGGGCGCCTCCAGCGGCATCGGCCGGGCCACCGCCCTGGCCTGTGCGCGCCGCGGAGCCGACGTCGTCCTCGCCGCCCGCAGCGCGCTCGTACTCGAAGACGTCGCGGCACAGTGCCGGCGCCGCGGCGCCCGGGCCGTGGCCGTCCCGACCGACGTGACCGACGCCGGGTCCGTGAACGCCCTCGCCGCGGCGGCCACCGACCGCTTCGGCAGGATCGACGTCTGGGTGAACACGGCCGGGGTGGGGATGCTGGGCCGGTTCGACGAGATGCCGCCCGCGGAGCTGCGCCGGCTCCTGGACGTCAACGTCGTCGGCGCCGTCCACGGGGCGCGTGCCGCCGTGCCCGTCATGGGCCGGCAGGGGGAGGGCATCGTCATCGACGTGGCCTCCATGCTCGGCGGCGTCGTCGAGGCCCCGTACCTCTCCGGCTATGCGATGTCCAAGGCCGCCCTGGTCACGTTCGGCGATGTACTGCGCCTGGAGCTGGCCCTCGGCGGGCCGCGCGGCGTCAGCGTGTGCACCGTGCTCCCCGTGGGGGTCGACACGCCCTTCTTCCGGCACGCGGCCAACCACACCGGCCGCGATGTCCGGGCCCTGCCCCCCGTAGCGACACCGGAGCGCGTGGCACGCGCCGTCACCGCCGTCATACGCCGCCCCCGCGCCCGCAGGCTCGTCGGACCCTACGCCCACACTCTGGCGGCGGCCCACGCACTGACCCCCGGACTCACCCGCCTCGCGCTCGGCCGGCGCACCGACCGCCGCTACCTGGGCCCCCGCGGCAGCGCACCGGCCACGCAGGGCATCCTGCACACACCGTCCGGACCCCACGCCGCCGTACGCGGCGGCCTCGGCAGCGGCTGGCGCACGGCCGCCCGCAGGACCGGGGCGGCAGCGGCGGCGGTCGTCTTGACGACCGCCGGGCGCGCCGCGCTGCGCACGGGTAAGCCGCACCGCCTTGGGTAGGCGCCGGCCATCGACGGCGGCAACCCGGCCGCACCGACACAGCCGTACACAGCCTCACGGAGGACCACATGGCAGTGATGCACCGGCTCGTCCACCGGCCGCCGTCCGACGTATGGGACGTCCTGAGCGACGGTGACCGGTATGCCGCCTGGGTCGTCGGCACGCACGACTCCTGGGAGAAGGACCCACAGTGGCCCCGCGAGGGCGCCGCCTTGGGCTACCGGCTGAAGCTCGGCCCCTGGTCGTACGAGGGCACCACCGTCGTGCGCATCTGCGAGCCGCAGCGCCGCCTGGAGCTGGAGGCGATGGCGGGCAAGGCCGGCAGCGCCCGGATCGCCATCGAGCTGCGCCCGTGGGGCAAGGACACGCTGGTCGTCATCGACGAACACCCCCTGCGGGGCCGGAACGGCTCCGTGCACTCCGCGGCCATCGACGCCTTCGTCCACCTCCGCCACAGAGGTGTGCTCAGACGCCTCGCCCGAGTGGCCGAAAGCGAAGGACGCGGGTCCCGTGTCGACGCCTGACGCCGTGATCATCGGCTCGGGCCCGAACGGGCTGGTGGCCGCCAACGTACTGGCGGACGCGGGCTGGCGCGTCGTCGTCCTGGAAGCGCGGCCCGAGCCCGGCGGGGCCGTGCGCAGCGACCGCGGAGTCGACCCGGGTTACGTGCACGACGTGTTCAGCGCCTTCTACCCGCTGGCAGCCGCCTCGCCCGTCATCCGCGCCCTGCACCTCGAGGAGGAGGGACTGCGCTGGAGCCGGGCTCCCGCCGTCGTCGCCCATCCCCTCGAGGACGGGCGCTGTGCGGTCCTGTGCGACGACGTACGCGACACGGCCGCCTCGCTCGACGCCTTCGCGCCGGGCGACGGGGCCGCGTGGGAGCGCCTCCACACCCTCTGGCGGCGCCTCGGCGACGACCTGCTCGGCTGTCTGTTCACGCCCTTCCCGCCCGTCCGGGCCGGCCTGCGCCTCGGGGTACGGCTGGGGCCGGCAGAGGGCCTGCGGGTGGCGCGTTCGATGCTGCTGCCCGCCCGCAGGCTCGGCGAGGAGGAATTCTCCGGCGTAGGGGGGCAGCTCCTCATCGCCGGCAACGCGCTCCACGCGGACCTCGGCCCGGATTCGGCGCTCGGCGGCGGCTTCGGATGGCTGATGTGCATGCTGGGGCAGACGTACGGCTTCCCCGTGCCCGTCGGTGGCGCCCAGGCGCTCACCACGGCGCTCGTCCGCCGGTTCCAAGCGCGCGGCGGCACCGTCCGCTGCGGCAGTGCCGTCACCCAGGTCGTGGTCCGGGGCGGAAGGGCCGTGGCGGTCCGCACCGAGGACGGCGGGGAGGTCCCCGCCGGGCGGGCCGTGCTCGCCGACGTACCGGCTCCGCTGCTGTACGAGCGCCTCGTCGGGGAGGAGCACCTGCCCGAGCGGTTGCGCTCCGACCTGCGGCGCTTCCACTGGGACTTCAGTACGGTGAAGGTGGACTGGGCCCTGTCCCGGCCGATCCCCTGGCGGGCCGAGGGCGCGCGGCTCGCCGGAACGGTGCACCTCGCCGAGGGAATGGACGAGCTGACCTGCTTCGCGGCCGACATCGCGATGAAACGCGTACCGCGGGTGCCCTTCCTCGTACTCGGCCAGATGACCACGGCGGACCCCAGCCGCTCACCGACCGGCACCGAATCCGCGTGGGCCTACACGCACGTTCCGCAGACGATCTCCGGCGACGCGGCCGGGGGCGGCGCCGACGCCATCACGGGGCGTTGGGACGAACGCGAGAAGGACGCGATGGCCGCCCGCGTGGAGGCGCAGGTCGAGCGCTACGCGCCCGGTTTCCGCGCGGCGATCCGGTCCCGTCGCGTCCTCGCGCCGCCCGATCTCGAGCGGCTGAACCCCGCCCTTGTCGGTGGCGCGGTGAACCAGGGCACCACCAACCTCCACCAGCAGCTCCTCTTCCGGCCCGTCCCGGGCACCGGCCGGCCCGGCACACCGATCCGCGGTCTCTACCTCGCCTCGGCGACCGCCCACCCGGGCGGCGGCGTCCACGGCGCACCGGGCGCCAACGCGGCCCGTACGGTCCTGCGTTCGTCACCGGGCCTGGGCCGCCTGCGCCGACGCGGGCGCAGCTGAAGGCGGGTGTTCCCCCTTGGCTTGGTGCCGCCGTTCACCCTTGCGACGTCTGACCAGGACCCGCTGCTCGAGCGGTCCCGTGGCACGGGGCGGAGGCGTGCGTGATGACGGCCAACGGGACAGATGACCCCGGGCAGTGGTGGTCGACGACCAGCTCTGGACGCCACGTGTGTGGGAGGACGTCCGCGCGCACTACAACTGGGGCCCGCCGGTGCCGCCGTCCTTCATCCACCCCGGGGACCTCGCCGCGCTGATGGCCGACGCGCACGACGCAAGCTGACCGGAGGGCGAGACAGCCCTGCGAACCGACAAGGACACGGGCACGGGCACGGGCCAACAGTGCGGACAACTGGCTTCACCTCGCGCTCGGCGCCGGCATGATCGCCCTGGGCATCGCGCTGGGCCGGGGTACGCCGTCCATCCGGCGATAACGGGTCAGGACTCCATGCCCCGGCCGGCCAGCGCGTCGGGCACCCGGTCCACCATGCCGACGCCCGGCGCGAGCGGCTTGTTGGCCGGCGGCCGGTCCGGAGCGGCAGGGTGCGGCCGGGTCGGCGCCGTTTTCTTCGCCTGGCGCACTTTGTCGCCGAGAGAGGCGAGCATCCCAGTGACGGCCGATCCGGGAGGGAATGTCCGTGGCATCAGGGGGTAGGCGCATAGGCCGGCTCCATCAGGCAGGCAGGCAGGCAGGGACCAGGTTCGTTCGGTTTGCGTCTCCCGTCGGCAGACGGTTCGCCCCCTTCACCCTCGCGAAGGACAGGCCCCAGGGCCGAACGATCGAGGGAAAGGACATGGGACATGGGTTGGGCAACGTGGACGACTGCTGCAGTTCCCGTCGGACCGGACGGCGTACGCACCGAGGAGGCCGGGGTCCTCACGGGCGAAGTCGACGTACAGACGAACTGGAGATCCGGCCAGGTGAGGATCAGCGTCCGGCCCACCGGCGCAGCGCAGTGGCTGACCCTTGGGGGGGCTTCCGCGTTCTGCCCGACCGGCTACCGCAGCCGTCTGCTGCACGAGGCGACCGTCAGAGCCCTCCGCGCTGACGCGGCTGACGCGGCTGACGCGGCTGACCCGGGGGAAACGCCACTGCCCACGCGGGCAGCCGCCTGAACGGCGTCCGCTGTTCACCTCCCGGGGCGCGAAGGTCCCGTCAGGAACTCCGCTATGCGCTCTCCCCAGGTCCCCACTTCGGCGCGCGTCCGTGCCACGCGCAGCTGCGCGTCAGGCAGGCAGCCGGCGAGGATGTCCGCCGTCGCCCGCGGGTGGCCCGGGTCATCCGCCCAGGCCAGGATCAAGGCCGGGTGGCGCAGCCCGGCGATGGCGGCCGGCTCCGGCAGATCGGCCAGCGCGAGGCCGCGCAGTACGGAGGGCAGGACCCGCTCCTCCGGTGTCGGCGGGAGCTCGGGCACGTCCGCTACGACCGCGGGGCGGGGCCGGCTGTTCTTGGCGGCCTGCCAGGCCTCCACCCCCTCCCGTTCGACGGTGTCGGCGGCCGACCGGTTGGCCCGCGCGTAGGCCTCGCGGGTCGCCCACGCCGTGGGCGGGATGAGCAGGATCAGCCGGGAGAACCGGTCGGGTGCGCGGACGGCGGCGTGCAGGAGGGTGCCGCAGCCCATGGAGGCGCCGATGCCGTCGACGGGCTCCGCGGCCCCCAGATGGCCGAGCAGGGCCAGCAGGTCGTCGGCGAGGGACGCGTAGGTGTAGTCGGTGGCGACGGGCTCGCCGGTGGACCGGCCGTGGGCGCGAGCGTCGTAGCGGACCAGGCGCCGCCCGGCGTCCAGCACGGGCGTCCAGACGAAGAGGCCCATCCGGTCCTCGTTGGCCTGGCTCGCGAACCCGCCGTGGGCGTACACGGCGAGCGGCCCGTGACCGGCGTCGTCGTACACGAGCTCGGCTCCACGGTGGCGGAAGCGGCCTTCCGTGACGTGATGTACTCCCATGGTGCTCATCGCCTCACGCCGTTCCCGGACCTGCGCGTTCGACGGTGGAGAGGACCCGTACCAGTGCCGGCGTCGTGGGGGCCGATCCGAACCCGAAGCGCACCGGCGGGACGACCGGAGCGAGAGGGCCGAGGTCGGTTCCGTCGAAGGATGCGTCGGCGGCGATGATCGGCCACAGGTCGCCGACCGCGTACCACTGGCGCCATCCGGGGCGCGAGCTGCCCCGGGTCCGTACGCCGGCCATCAGGCGGGCAGGGACGTCGGTCACGGCCGCCCACAGCGGCCGTCGGGCGAGCTGTCGCGGGACGGACCGCAGCGCGAGGCCGAGGGCCCCGCGACAGCCGACCGTGAAGCACAGGGCAAGGGGCCCCGCCGCGACGTCCCACACCCTGTCGCGCCTGCGCACGCTCACCGGGCCCGTCCGGACCTCGTCGAAGTGATAGATGCCCGCGATGTACTGCGCGGTCCGGGAGGTGGGTGCCAGCAGCACGCGCCAACCGTCAGCGCGTTCCAGCATCACGTCACTGAACGGCCCGAAGGGCGAGTGGGGCCAGTGACCGACGACCACGCGCGTGCCGGACCCCGTCCCGGCGGCCGCGATCCAGCCATCGAAGCTCAGCCGTTCACATGCCACTCCACTCGGGTACCCCTTGCCGGGGCGGCGTATGCAGGGGGCGGCGGCCAAGGCTTCAGGACCCGACGCGGACGAGAGCCCGGACCAGACGGTCCGCGACTACGTTGCTGCGCACCCTGAGGAAATCCGGCCGAGGCGTGGGTTGAGGAGACGTGTGGTGTGCCGGGCGAGGCGGGCGCCGGTGAAGCCGATGACGGCGCCGACCACCACGTCGCTGGGGTAGTGGGCTCCGCTGTGGATCCGCTCGAGGGCTATGGCAGCGGTCAGGGCCGCGCAAGGGACGCCGGCCACAGGCCACACAGCCGCCACGGAGGTGGTGAAGGCGACCGCGGCCGCGGTGTGTCCGGAGGGGAAGGAGGAGCTGTCCGGCCGATCTTCGACCTGGTCGTTCGGGATGAGGTGCTTGGGCGGGCGGCGCCGATCCCACAGGTACTTTGCCGCGCCGCCGATGGCCTGCCCGGTCCACATCCCCGCCAGGCCCGAGCCGGCGGTGCGTCGCCCGCGACGACCGCCCGCGACGGCCAGGAAGGCGGCGGCGGCCAGCCACAGCTTGGTGTGCTCGGCCGACTCCTCGACCGCCGGCAGCACCTTGCTCGCCCAGAGTCCCTTCCAGGACGCCGCCGAGCGTGTCAGTGCCCGGTCGAGCCCCAGGAAGCGGCGGGCCGCCGCCGGCCGGTCCGGCGGGTTGCCCTCTACGTCGCTGCCGGGGCCGGCCGCCGATGGCGTGGCTTGCTTGGCATCGGGAACGTGGCCCCGTGCATTCGGTACTCGACTGCGGTCCATGCCAAGCGCCTGTCCCTTCACCCTGCGCGCCAAACCGGCCGACCGGCCTTGCGCCGTTCCACCGGGGCTCGGTGAGGGCGGCGCGGGAGAACCCCGCCAAGGCGGACACGCACGGTAAGGGGGACGCCACGACTCGTGCGTCATCGCCGAACACCGGCACCCCCCGTACTGCCCCGAGCCACGCCGGCTCTGCCGCAACACATCTGCGAGTCAAAGGCGTTCTTTGTCAGCCCCGCTCCCCGACGGCCCGCATGCCCCTGGCGCGGGTGGCCTTCGATGCTGCATCGGAACCGAGAATGTCAAGAACTTCCGAGGCGCGATGTGGCTGGTGAGATGCAGTCAGTACGCCCCCGCTGAACGTCGAGCTGATCGCGGTATCGCCCGGCAGCGGGCCGATGATGACGATTCCTGGCAGTCCCATCAGTTCGCTGTGCTGTTGAAAGGCGAGGTCGGCTTCGGCGGATGCGAGCAAGCTGCCGACGGGCACCCCCGGTGGTGCTTGGACAAGCCGGTTTCCGAGCGTGTCGGCGAGATCCAGCCGGGTGATCAGATCGACGAGGGCCGTACCGCTGGGGCCGGTGGAGTAGGCGACTCTCTTCGCAGCAAGAAGCACGGCTCGCAGGTCACACTCCGAGCGGAGAGCTGGAACCGGTGATCCTTCCGGCACCGCCGCAACAACCTGGGAGATCCATAGCGGGCGCACCGTTCCTGCCAGGAGGTGTCCCTCGTGTTCCAGTGTGGTCAATGCGCCATCGGCGAGCACGAGCAAGTCGGCCTCAGCGCCTTCGCGCACCCGCCGTGCGATCTCGACCCCGCCGGCGGACTCGAACCGCACCGGAATCCCGCGATCGAGTCCGATGTGCTCGCAAAGGTCAGCCAGAATCAGCCGCGTCGCCATCGAGGACAGCCCACAGAGCTCTCGGTCCACGTCGCCTCCTAGTCCCGGACTTCGCAGGTCACCCGATCGTGAAGATCAACCGGTCGCGATCGGTCGCCATCGGATAGTTGACGCCGTGCGGTCTGTCACGGCTGGGCCAACGCGGCCGAGATCGGCCAACGATCTTGAGTTGAGGCGTTCCTAACGGGTGACCTGCGAAGTACGGGCCTAGTGTCCGGCCGATGCTACGACGCCCGAACGGGCAGCTCAACGCCCGTCTGCAAGACTGACCGCGTGAGCACAACCCAGATCACGGCGGCTGGAAAAGTTCTCAAGGTCCTCTCGACCTTCGATCGCGAGCGCCCGTCGCAAACACTGTCGGAGATCGCTCAGCGCACGGGCCTGGCCCTGAGTACCACGCACCGAGTGGTCACAGAGCTGGCGGGATGGGGAGCGCTTGAGCGCGAGGAGGACGGGTCGTGGCATGTCGGGCTGAGGCTCTGGGAGATCGCCTCGGGATGCCCGCGCACTCAGATCCTGCGCGATGTGGCTCTGCCGTTCATGCAGGACCTCTACGAGGCGACTCACGAGAACATCCAACTCGCGGTGCGCGAGGGCACGGAGCTTGTCTTCGTCGAGCGGATCGCGGGACATCGGTCGGTGGAACTGGTGACGATGGTGGGGGCCCGGTTTCCGATCGGCTCCACCGGGATGGGCCGAGTACTGCTGGCGCACGCGCCCCGGGACATCCAGGAGGAGGTTCTCGAAGCGCCGCTGCGAGCCTGGACCCCGCACACCGTCACCAACCCGAAGACGCTGCGCGCGCAGTTGGACCGCATCCGCCGCGAGCAGGTCTTCGTCAGCGACCGGCAGCTGTCGGAAAGCACGGTCGCGGTGGCCGCACCTGTGCGGATCGGCCGGACCGGGCCGGTCAGCGCCGCACTGGGGATCGTCATAGCGGCCCATGGCGCGGCCCGGGCGCAAGGGCTGCGTGAGCCGCTCCTGAGAGCCGCGTACGAGGTGTCCGACGAGCTCGGCCGGCGCGCCCACAGGACGGACTGACATCGGACAAGGCTTCCGCCTGACGGAAACGCCGGCGACTGGCCGCGGTTCCGGGTGCCAGCGTTCGGGGTGTTCGAGTCGCTCCCCGTCGCTCAGGAGATGCCATGGCCGCTGCCGTCATCGACACCGTTGCCTCGGTTCCCGTTGCCATCGTCGGTGCCGGCCCGGCCGGCCTGATGCTGGCGCACCTCCTCGGGCGCGCAGGGGTCGAGACGATCGTCATCGACACCCGCTCCCGGCGCGAGATCGAGACGACGCAGCGGGCCGGCATCCTCGAGGCCGACACGGCCAGGGACCTGGTCGAGACCGGCGTCTCCGACCGGATCCTGCGCGAGGGCCACGAGCACGAGGGCACCGAGCTCCGGTTCGGCGGCCGGCCGCACCGCATCCACTTCAAGGAGCTGGTGGGCGAGTCGGTGTGGCTCTACCCGCAGACCGACGTGTTCATCGACCTGGCCGATGCCCGCCATCGCGACGGCGGCACGGTCCACTTCGACATCCAGGACACCGAGGTCCTCGGCATCACGACCGACGCCCCCCGGGTCCGCTACACCGCGCCCGACGGGACCCGTCACGAGATCCGCGCGCGGTACGTGGTCGGTGCGGACGGGTCGCGCAGCATGTGCCGCGACCTGGTGCCCGAGGACCGGCGGGTGCGCTACGGCAAGGAGTACCCCTTCGCGTGGTTCGGCATCATGGCCGAGGCACCGATGAGCGCGCCCGAGCTCGTCTACGCCCACTCCGAGCACGGGTTCGCGCTGATCAGCCGGCGCACCGAGACCGTGCAGCGGATGTACTTCCAGTGCGGCTCCGACGAGTCCGTCGACGCCTGGCCGGACGACCGCATCTGGGAGACGCTCCAGGCCCGGGTGGCCGGCCAGGACGGCTTCCGGCTCAAGGAGGGGCCGATCCTCGAGAAGACGGTGCTGCGGTTCCGCTCGTTCGTACAGGAGCCGATGCGCTGGGGCTCGATGGCACTCGCGGGCGACGCCGCGCACACCGTGCCGCCGACCGGTGCCCGCGGGCTCAACCTTGCGCTGCACGACGTCAAGGTACTCGCCGGCGTCCTGCTGCGGGCGCTCGGAAGCGAGGGCGAGGCGGCGTTGGACGAATACCAGCCGCGCGCTCTGCAGCGGGTCTGGCGGGCGCAGAACTTCTCCTACTGGATGACTCAGCTCCTGCACACTGCGCCCGGCGGCACGTCGTTCGACCTGCAGCGTCAGCTCGGCGAGCTCGACAACGTGGTGGGCACGCGCGCCGGGCGCACCTACCTCGCCGAGCAGTACACCGGCTGGCCCACCCGTCCGCAGAACTGACCCGGACGAGCACGAGGAGAACCCATGATCATCGATTGTCACGGTCACTTCACCACCGCGCCGCCGCAGCTGGCGCGGTGGCGGGACAGGCAGGTGGCGGCGGCCGGCGTACCCGAGGACGCGCCCGATCCCGACGAACTGGTCATCACCGACGACGACCTGCGTCAGGCGGTCGAGGGCAATCAGCTGCGGCTCATGGACGAACGCGGCTGCGACCTGACGGTCTTCTCCCCGCGGGCCAGCTTCATGGCCCACCACATCGGCGACTTCCAGGTCTCCTCCATATGGGCGCGGATATGCAACGACCTGGTCCACCGCGTCAGCACGCTCTACCCCGACCGCTTCGCGATGGGCGCGATGCTGCCGCAGTCGCCGGGCGTCGACCCCGCGACCTGTCTGCCCGAGCTGCGCCGCGCGGTCGAGGAACTCGGCGCGGTGACCATCAACCTCAACCCCGATCCGTCGGGCGGCAGGTGGACCGCGCCGCCGCTGACCGACCGCAGCTGGTACCCGGTCTACGAGGCGATGGCCGAGTACGACATCCCCGCCATGATCCACGTCAGCACGTCATGCAACCCGGCCTTCCACACCACCGGCGCCCACTACCTCAACGCCGACACCACGGCGTTCATGCAGTTGGTCCAGGGTGACCTGTTCGCCGACTTCCCGACGCTGCGGTTCGTGATCCCGCACGGCGGCGGCGCGGTGCCCTACCACTGGGGCCGGTTCCGCGGACTGGCGATGGCCCTGGGCAGACCGGACCCGGAGACGCTTCTGGACAACGTCTTCTTCGACACCTGCGTCTACCACCAGCCCGGCATCGACCTGCTCACCCGCGTGATCCCCAGCCGGTCCGTCCTGTTCGCCAGCGAGATGATCGGCGCGGTCCGCGACATCGACCCGCGCACCGGCCACCACTTCGACGACACGAAGCGGTACGTCGAGGCCACCGCGAACCTCTCCGACGAGCAGCGCACCGCCGTCTACTCCCGCAACGCCCTGCGCGTCTACCCCCGCCTCGCCGCCCGCCTCACCGCGGCCGGCCGCTGACCCCAGGAGAAGTACGCATGGAACACACCGAGATCGGCGTCGTTCACACATCGATCGACCGCGCCGACCCCGGGGCCGTCGCCGCGCTGTCGGCGTTCGGCGTCGCGACGATCCACGAGGCCATGGGCCGGGTGGGACTGATGCGCCCCTACCTGCGCCCCGTCTACCCCAAGGCCCGTCTGTGCGGCACCGCGGTGACCGTGCTGCTGCAGCCCGGCGACAACTGGATGCTCCACGTCGCCGCCGAGCAGATCCGGGAGGGCGACGTCGTGGTGGCGGCCTGCACGACCGAGAGCGAGGACGGCTTCTTCGGCGAGCTGCTCGCCACCTCGTTCCGCGCCCGGGGATGCAAGGGCCTGGTCATCGACGGCGGCGTGCGCGACGCGGTCGACCTGGAGGAGATGGACTTCCCGGTCTTCTCCCGGACGATCAACGCCAAGGGCACGGTCAAGGCCACCCTCGGCTCGGTCAACGTACCGGTGGTCTGCGCCAATGCCCTGGTCAGGCCCGGCGACGTCGTCGTGGCGGACAGCGACGGCGTCGTCGTGGTGCCGCGCGAGCGGGCCGTCGAGGTCGCCGCGGCGTCGGCCAGGCGCGAGGCAAAGGAGGAGGGCAAGCGCGCGCAGTTCCGCACGGGCGAACTCGGCCTGGACATGTACGACATGCGCGGCCCGCTGGCCGAGCTCGGACTGCGCTACGAGGACTGAGGATGACGACCACCTTCGACAAGACCCCCGGCTGGCTGGACTGGTACGCCGGCCCGAGCCGGCCGCGGTTCCAGGTGCCCGAGGGCGCCGTCGACGCGCACTGCCACGTCTTCGGCCCGGGCGCGGAGTTCCCGTACGCCCCCGAGCGGAAATACACCCCCTGTGACGCGTCCAAGGACCAGCTCTTCGCGCTGCGCGACCACCTGGGCTTGTCCCGCAACGTCGTGGTCCAGGCGACCTGCCACGGCTCCGACAACAGCGCCGTGATCGACGCCCTGCGGGCTTCGGGAGGCCTGGCCCGGGGCATCGCGACGGTACGGCCAGGCATCGCGGACGCGGATGTGCGCGAGCTGCACGAGGCCGGTGTACGCGGCGCGCGGTTCAACTTCGTCAAGCGGCTCGTCGACACGGCACCGCGGCAGGACCTGTGGGACGTAGTCGAGCGGATCGCGCCCTACGGCTGGCACGCCGTCGTCTACTTCGAGGCCTCCGACCTCGCCGGCCTGCGCGACTTCCTCCTCTCGATCCCGGTGCCGCTGGTCATCGACCACATGGGCCGGCCCGATGTCACCAAGGGCGCGCACGGCCCGGAGTTCGAGGCGTTCGTGGACTTCATGCGGGCGAGGCCGGACATCTGGTGCAAGGTGACCTGCCCGGAGCGGCTGTCGGTGAGCGGCCCGCCGGCCCTCGACGGCGAGCAGCAGGCCTACCGCGACGTCGTCCCGTTCGCCCGGCGCGTGGTCGAGGAGTTCCCCGACCGGGTGCTGTGGGGCACCGACTGGCCGCACCCGAACCTCGCCGCCCACATGCCCGACGACGGCCTGCTCATCGACTTCATCCCGCACATCGCACCGACCGCGCAGCTGCAGCGCAAGCTCCTCGTCGACAACCCGACGCGCCTGTACTGGTCGGACGCCCGCTGACCGCCCCACCATTGGAGTCCCACCATGTCACTGGACAAGACCTACAAACTGGTTCCGGGGACGACCATCTTCGACGCCGAACAGTCCGCCAAGGGGTACCACCTCAACCAGTTCTGCATGTCGCTGATGACGACGGAGAACCGCGAGCTCTACCTCGCCGACGAGCGCGCCTACCTGGACGCGTGGCCGCTGCGGGAGGAGCAGAGGCAGGCGCTGCTCGACCGCGACCTCAACGCCGCGGTGCTCGAGGGCGGCAACATCTACTTCCTCGCCAAGTGGGGAGCGACGCTGGGACTGTCCTTCCAGCAGATGGCGGGCTCGATGACCGGCATGACCGAGCAGGAGTACCGCGACATGATGGTCAGCGGCGGCCGCTCCGTCGAGGGCAACCGGATCGACCACGCCGTCCTCGAAGCGGCGTACTCCAACCCGGCACCGCCGGCCGAGCACGCCACGGTCACCGGCGCGGTCTTCACCTCGCACGTTCCGGCGATCGGCGCGGCGATGGACCACGACAAGACCGGCGAACCTTACTGGAGGCCTGTCTTCGAGGGTTATGAGTTCTCCAAGCAGTGGGAGAAGGAGAACCTCCCCGATGTGATCCTCCTGGTCTACAACGACCATGCCACCACGTTCGACCTGTCGCTGATCCCGACCTTCGTGCTCGGCACCGGCGCGGCCTACCCCACCGCCGACGAGGGCTACGGGCCCCGCCCGGTCCCCGGTATCGAGGGCGACCCCGACCTGGCCGCGCACATCGCGCACTCGCTCATCAGGGACGACTTCGACCTCACCCTCGTCAACGAGATGAGCGTCGACCACGGCCTGACCGTCCCGCTGTCGCTGATGTTCGGGGACGTCGAGAAGTGGCCGTGCAAGGTGATCCCGTTCCACGTCAACGTGGTGCAGTACCCCGTGCCCTCGGGCGCCCGGTGCTTCAAGCTCGGCCAGGCGCTGCGCAAGGCGATCGAGTCCTACGACAGGCCGCTGAAGGTCCAGGTGTGGGGCACCGGCGGCATGAGCCACCAGCTGCAGGGCCCGCGCGCCGGCCTCATCAACCGGGGATGGGACAACGCCTTCCTCGACAGGCTGATCGAGGACCCGGTCGGCCTGTCGCAGGTGCCGCACCTGGAATACGTCGAGGAAGCCGGCTCGGAAGGCATCGAGCTGGTCATGTGGCTGATCGCCCGCGGGGCGATGAGCGACCTCGACGGGTCCGGACGGATCGAGGTCAAGCACCGCTTCTACCATGTGCCGGCGTCCAACACCGCCGTCGGCCACCTGATCCTCGAAAACCACCCCCGGGCCCAGGAGCCCGCCGAAGGAGTGAAGTGACATGACGGACGACCGCACCCTCCGGATCGCCCTGGCCGGCGGCGGCGCCTTCGGCGCCAAGCACGCGGCCGCGCTCAGGCGGATCAAGGGCGTCGAGGTGGCCGCCGTCGTGAGCAGCACCCTCGAAAGCGCCCGGAAGTTCGCCGCGGACCAGGGCGTCGGCCGCGGCGTCGCGTCCCTCGACGAGGTGCTGGCGATGGACGACATCGACGCCGTCATCCTCGCCACCCCCACACCGATGCACGCCACGCAGACGCTGGCCTGTCTCGAAGCAGGCAAGCACGTCCAGGTCGAGATTCCCCTGGCCTCCTCCCTGACCGACGCCGAAACGTGCCTGGCGGCGCAGCAGCGCACCGGGCTGGTCGCCATGGTGGGGCACACCCGGCGCTTCAACCCCAGCCACCAGTGGGTGCGGCGGCAGATCCAGGCCGGGGACTACCGCATCCAGCAGATGGACGTGCAGACGTACTTCTTCCGCCGCACGAACCTCAACGCCCTCGGCGAGCCGCGCTCCTGGACCGACCACCTGTTGTGGCACCACGCAGCGCACACCGTCGACTTGTTCGCCTACCAGACCGGCTCGTCGATCGTGCAGGCCAACGCCGTCCAGGGCCCGATCCACCCCGAGCTGGGCATCGCGATGGACATGTCGGTCCAGCTGCGCACGGAGAACGGCGCCCTCTGCACCCTGTCGCTGTCGTTCAACAACGATGGGCCGCTCGGCACGTTCTTCCGCTACATCGGCGATACCGGCACCTACATCGCCCGCTACGACGACCTGGTCACCGGCAAGGACGAGCCGATCGACGTCAGCGGCGTCGACGTCTCGATGGACGGCATCGAACTGCAGGACCGCGAGTTCGTCGCCGCCATCCGCGAGGGCCGCGAGCCGAACGCGTCCATCGCCCAGGTGATGCCCTGCTACCGGACGCTGGCGGCCCTCGAGGAGCAGCTCGCCGCGGCCCCGGGCGCTTAGCAGGCCACCTCAGGCGGGCCCGGTCCGCGCGCCGCGCCGGATCGGGCCCTTCGCACAGGCCGCGGCGGCCCTCGTTGCGGTCGGCGCGGGCGAGGGCCGCTGGGTGGTGCCGATACCGAGGACGGGCACCCTCTTGGCGGGCGGGGTCATCGTTGCCCCGCCCGCGTCACGGCGCCCCGCCGCCTGCCTTCCGCACGTGCGGAAGGCAGTTCACGGCGCGGTGCTGGTCAGGCGTAGTGGCGGTAGACGGCCTGGGCGACACAGGCCGGCTTGTCGCTGCCGTCGACCTCGACGGTGAACGTCAGCGGCATCTGCACGCCGTTGCCCTTGACCTCCTCCACGGTGCCGACGACACCGTGGAGGCGGATCTTCGCGCCGGCGGGAACAGGACTGGGGAAACGGACCTTGTCCAGGCCGTAGTTGACGCTCATCTCGGTGCCGGTGATGGTGAGCAGTTCGCCGAAGAGCGGAATGATGAGGGAGAGGGTGAGGTAGCCGTGGGCGATGGGGCCGCCGAAGGGGCCGTCCTTGGCCTTCTCCGGGTCCGTGTGGATCCACTGGTGGTCGTCGGTGGCGTCGGCAAAGGTGTTCACCCGGTCCTGGGTGATCTCGAGCCATGCGGTGCGGCCGAGGTCTGCTCCGGTGAGGGCCTTGAGTCCGTCGAGGCCGTTGGCGATGGCAGGCATGGAAGATCCTTTCGATGGCACAGGCAACAGCGGGCGCTGCCAGTGGGAGGGCGTTGCCCGGACGTCTGTCACGGGTGGGCGCGCTCGGCGGGGCCGGTCGCGTAGGTGTCGCGCACGACGGGCTTGATGATCTTCCCGGAGGCCGTACGGGGCAGGGCTTTCGTGACGACGAGGGACTTGGGGATCTTGTACTTGGCGAGCCGGCCCTGCAGGTGGCCGAGGATGTCGTCCTCGTCGGCGCGGGCGTCGGGGCTGAGGACGACGACGGCGCGGCCGACCTCGCCCCAGACCGGGTCGGGCACGCCGATGACCGCGCATTCGACAACGGCGGGGTGGGTGAGGAGCACGTCCTCGACCTCGGCCGGGTAGACGTTCTCGCCGCCCGATACGAACATGTCCTTGACCCGGTCGACGATGTAGGCGTAGCCGTCGGCATCGGTCCGGGCGACGTCGCCGGTGCGCAGCCAGCGGCCGTAGGTGAAGGCGTCCTCGGTGTCCTCGGGCCGGCCCCAGTAGCCGGTCATGACGTTGGGGCCGTGGACGAGGATCTCGCCGCGCTCTCCGGGTCCGGCTTCACGGCCGTCGGGCAGCACGACACGCGTGTCGGTGAAGAAGTGCGGCACGCCGGCGGAGCCCGCCTTGTCCGAGGTCCGCTCCCTGTCCAGGTAGAGGACCCCGGGGGACGCCTCGGTCATGCCGTAGCCCTGGCTGAAGGCCAGGCCGCGGGCGAGGTACGTGGCGATGGTGTGCGCGGGGACGGGGGCGCCGCCGCAGTTGAGGGTGCGCAGGCTGGACAGGTCCGTCGTCTCCCAGCGAGGACGGGCGGCCATGGCGTCGTACATCGTGGGGACGCCGAACATGTACGTCACCCGCCGGCCCTCGATGGCCTCCAGGACGCGCTCGGCGTCGAAGGCGCCGAGCAGCACCACCCGGCCGCCCTTGAGCAGGGTGGGCAGGCAGGTCATGTTGAGCCCGGCGGTGTGGAACAGCGGTGCCACGACGAGGGTCACCTCGTCGCCGGCGAGGTCGGTGTCGACGAGGACGTTGACGCTGTTCCAGATGATGTTGGCGTGGGAGAGGACGGCGCCCTTGGGGCGGCCCGTGGTCCCGGAGGTGTACATGATCATGCACGGGTCCTCCGGCGCCACGGCCTCGTCCAGAGGTCCGGTCCCGGCCCCGGAGAGGAGTTCCTCGTAGCCGAGGGCACCGTCGTCGTCGGGCCCGGCGAGCGCGATCCGGTGCCGCACCCCGGCCGCGGCCGCCGCGGCAGGGGCCGCCTCGGCATGCTCGGACGCGTGGACGAGGACGGTGCTGCCCGAGTCGGACAGGTTGTACGCCAGTTCCGGCGCCGTGAGCCGGGTGTTGAGCGGGACGAAGACCGCCCCGAGCGTCCCGGCGGCGAACAGGGTCTCCAGGAACGCCGGATGGTTGGGGCCCAGGTAGGCAACGCGGTCACCGCGTCCCGTGCCCAGAGCGCGCAGGGCGTGGGCGAGGCGCAGGACGCGCTGGTGCAGTTCCCGGTAGGTCCAGCTGCGGTCCTCGTGGACGACGGCGATCCGGTCGGGCGTCTTGCGGGTCCGGCGCGCCGGCCAGGAGCCGAGGCCTTGGTTCAACACGAACGGCTCCTTCAGTCGGTCCTACGTTGTTGGCATGG
>NZ_JAGGOZ010000045.1 GCF_018614075.1 Streptomyces sp. ISL-94
GGGGCCCGGGGGCCCGGGGGCAGCGCCCCCGCAACGGCGCCGCAGAAAGCAGGCACCCAGCCAACCCGGACCCCACAGGCCCACACAGCCCGCCACCCATCCCAGCCCCGTCGGCGTTTGAGGCGAGGGCAGGGCAATTTCAGCCCCGCCGGCGTTTGAGGCGCGGGGGCTCGGGGGCAGCGCCCCCGCAGCGGCGCCGCAGGCGGAGGGGCCCAGCCGAGCCGCGCCGGGGATTGCGGCGGTGGGTCAGTGGATCTGGGTGACCACCACGTCGAGGGACCACGGCTTGCCCGGCTTCGCCGGAGCCTCGGCCTCGACCGCGTACGACAGGTCCCGCAGGGCCGTCACCAGCTCCGCCGGGGACGCGGGGGCCGCCCCCGCGAGCAGCAGGTCCCGGACCAGCCGCCCCTTGGTCGCCTTGTTGAAGTGGCTCACCACCGACCGCTTCTCCACCCCGTCCACCACCTGCGCGTGCAGCACCCGCACCGTAGCCGTCCGCCCCGCCACCTCCCCCTTCGGCTTCCACGCCGACGCGTACGCCGACGACCGCAGGTCCAGGACCAGCCCCTCCCCCGCCGCCTCCGGCATGACCGAGGCCATCGGCCCCCGCCAGTACGCCCCGAGCGCCCCCAGCCCCGGCAGTTTCACGCCCATCGAGCAGCGGTACGACGGGATCCGGTCGGTGATCCGCACCGCACCCCACAGCCCCGAGAAGACCAGCAGCGCGTCCTCGGCGGCCGCGCGCGCCGCCGGCGTCAGGTCGGCGAGGCCCAGGGCGTCGTACAGCACCCCGGTGTAGATCTCCCCCGCCGGCCGGGCCACCGCCGAGCGCAGCTCCACGTTCTTCGCGACCTCGCCCCGCAGCCCCTCGCTCAGGCCGAGCACCTCGCGCGCCTTGAGCTCGTCCGCCGCGCACAGCTCGACCAGCTCGTCCAGGACCGCCGCGCGCGCCGCGGCCAGGCCGGGCAGCGACAGCGCCTCCGGCTTCAGGGGTGCGCCGGAGCCGCCGGCGGCCTTTCCTTCGGACGGCGGCAGCAGCACGAGCACGGTGGTTCTCCTTCAATACGACACGGCGCGGGGGATGCGGGCCCCCGAGCCAGGGTAGACGGCCCGCGGATCCTGCCCGGCCCCACGAGCCGAACCGGCCGAACCGCCCGAACCGCGCACATCGCGCGGCCAGGGCCTACGCTCGGATCCATGCCACGCCGTCACATGCACATGACCGGCGCAGACGGGGCTGCCCTGCGGGCCGCGCTGCGTGTACTGCGGACGAAGCTGGACGTGCCGGAGGAGTTCCCGGCCGAGGTGCTCGCCGAGGCCGAGCGTGCCGCCGGGGCGCCCCGCCTGCCCGAGGCCGACGCCACCGACCTCCCCTTCTTCACCGTGGATCCCCCCACCTCCGT
Organism: Streptomyces sp. ISL-94; assembly: GCF_018614075.1. Lineage (GTDB taxonomy): Bacteria > Actinomycetota > Actinomycetes > Streptomycetales > Streptomycetaceae > Streptomyces. The sequence continues at coordinate 1,404 of NZ_JAGGOZ010000045.1, forward strand.
CGACCTCGACCAGGCCATGCACCTGGCGAAACGATCCTCCGGCGGCTACCGCATCCACTACGCCATCGCCGACGTCGCCGCCTTCGTCACCCCCGGCGGCCCCCTCGACGCGGAGGCCCACCGCCGCGTCACCACCCTCTACTTCCCCGACGGGAAGGTCCCGCTGCACCCGGCCGTGCTCTCGGAGGGCGCGGCCAGCCTGCTGCCGGACCAGACCCGCCCCGCGCTGCTGTGGCGGCTCGACCTCGACGCCGAAGGCCGGGTCGAGACCACCGAAGTGCGCCGCGCCCTGGTCCGCAGCCGGGCCAAGCTCGACTACGAGGGCGTCCAGAAGGCCATCGACACCGGCACCGCGGAGGAGCCCCTCGCCCTCCTCAAGGACATCGGCCGGCTCCGCGAGGCCCTCGAAGTGGAACGCGGCGGCATCTCGCTGAACGTGCCCGAGCAGGTGGTCGTCGCGCACGACGGCACCTACTCCCTCGGCTACCGCGCCCCGCTGCCCGCCGACGGCTGGAACGCCCAGATCTCCCTCATGACCGGCATGGCCGCGGCCGACCTGATGCTGGCCGCCGGGACCGGCATCCTGCGCACCCTCCCCACCGCCCCCGACGGCGCCGTCGGCAAGCTGCGCCGGACCGCGAAGGCCCTGCGGATCGACTGGCCGCACCACGTCCCGTACGCCGAACTCGTGCGCTCCCTCGACCCGCAGCGCCCCGCCCACGCCGCCTTCCTCCAGGAGTGCACGGCCCTGCTGCGCGGCGCCGGCTACACCGTCTTCACCGGCGGCGAGCGCCCCGACCCGGCGATCCACTCCGCGGTGGCGGCCCCGTACGCGCACACGACCGCTCCGCTGCGCAGGCTCGTCGACCGGTACACCGGCGAGCTGTGCGTGGCGGCCGTCGCCGGGAGCGAGCCCCCCGAGTGGGCGGTGGCGGCGCTGGCGGCGCTCCCGCAGGAGATGGCGGGCGGCACCCGGCTGGCCAACACGGCCGAGCGGGAGTCCGTGGACCTCGTCGAGGCGGCCGTGCTCCAGGACCGCGTCGGGGAGACCTTCGAGGCCACGGTCGTCGACGTCAAGGACCGGGAGCCGCTGGTGGGCACGGTCCACCTGGAGGACCCGGCGGTGGTCGGCCGGGTCGAGTCCGCGCTGCAGGAGCTGCCGCTGGGCGGCCGCATCCGGGTCCGGCTGACACAGGCGGACCCGGGCACGGCGAAGGTGCTGTTCGCCACGGTGTGAGCCGGTGGCCCGGTACGGATCTTCGGCCCGGCCGTTCTCAGGCCGGCCGGCGCAGGGCGCCGACCAGCGCGCGCGGGTCGTCGGCATGGAAGCGGATGGTCCGCGCCTCTCCCCGGGCCCCGAGCGGGCGGGTGAAGGGAAGCGGGCGGGCCAGCTCCAGGGTCACCGTGGTCTGGCTGCCCACGATCAGGTCGAGCACCCCGTCCTCGGAGACGGTGACCAGCCGGCCCTCGGGGTAGCGGCGGTCGACGCGGACCGAGGCCACCGCATCCGGCGGCACGACGAGGTCGAAGAGGGCCCCGTAGCGGATCCGCAGGGAGCCGTCGGGGCGGACCACGTGCGGCCGGGTGACGCAGGCGGCGTGCAGCGCGAGTACGAGCAGGATCCCGTAGAGGTCGAGCACGAGCACCACCCGGTGGACCGCGGGCCAGGGGACGAGGAAGGCCAGGGCGACCGTCTCGACCACCGACACGAAGAGCATTCCGTACATGAGGGCCGTCTGCGGTCCGGTGTATCCGGCGGCGAGGTCCCCGGCCCGGACCCCGTGCTTGCGCCGCAGCACCCACCAGCCGAGGGAGGCGGTGGCGCGCAGCTCGTGCCGCATCAGCCGCCGCACCTGGACCGGGACGACCGTGTGTACGGCCGCCCACCAGGCCTCCCGCGGCTTCGCTCCGCGGGCCCGGGCGGCGACGTACAGCGCGCGCAGCACCCGGGCCTCCAGCAGCAGCACGGCGAGCACCAGGACCTCGGATGCCGCCACCGCCCACGCGGGGAGCCGCACCCCGGCGACCAGGCAGCAGGCCACCGCCAGTTCCCCGGGTACGACGGCGACGGCGGCCATGCGCGCCACCCGCACCCCGCTCATCCCCGGCCCCTTTCCATGAACGCCTCCATGACCCGGCGTACGACTTCCGCCTGCGCGGGGGCGTACTCGGCGAGCAGCGCCTCCTTGAACCCGGCCGCGACCGCGCCCTCGGCGGGGACCGCCGCGAACACCTCATCGGGGACGGCGGCCACCAGCTCGGCGGCCAGCACCGGGATCCGCGGGTCGTCGGCGGGGGCGGCGGCCAGCTCGTCGAGCCGCTCGTACAGCGCGAGCAGGGCCGGATCGGCGGCCAGCGGCCCGAGCGCGGCGTAGAGCCGCTGCCCGCCGGGGCCCGAGCCGTCGACCAGCGTCAGGTGCTCGCGGTCCATCGCGGCACTCGGCGATGCGGTCGGCGGTGCCTTGGCGAGCAGTGCGGCGAGCGCCGGCGAGACCGGCTCGGTCTCGCCGGGCGGCGCGGCCCGCAGGACGGCGAGCCGCCGGCGGCGCTCGGCGATCCCGGCCTCCTGGCGGGCCAGGTCGGCGTCGAGCTCTTCCAGTACGTCGGCCAGTTCGCGCCCGGCGTCGTCCGCGAGGGCGTCGCGCACCTCGTCGAGGCTGAGCCCGAGCTCGGTGAGCCGCCGTACGCGCGCCAGCAGCACGGCATCGCGGACGCTGTAGGCCCGGTAGCCGTTGGGGCGCCGCTCGGGCTCCGGGAGCAGCCCGACATGGTGGTAGTGCCGGATCGCCCGGGCTGTGACCCCGACGAGCGCGGCGATCTCTCCGATCCGCATGGGCCCAGTAGAAACCCTGTCGCTGCGTCAAGGTCAAGCGAGGGCATCGCCACGGGTAACATGTCCACCACGGCAGACGAGTCGGCCGGACGGCCGCGTCGGGATCCTCGGATCCCGCCGAGGAACGTCCGGGCTCCACAGGGCAGGGTGGTGGGTAACGCCCACCCGGGGTAACCCGCGGGACAGTGCCACAGAAAACAGACCGCCGGGGGCCTTGGCCCTCGGTAAGGGTGAAACGGTGGTGTAAGAGACCACCAGCGCCTGAGGTGACTCAGGCGGCTAGGTAAACCCCACCCGGAGCAAGGTCAAGAGGATCCGTCCCCGGACGGATCTGCGCGAACGCTTGAGGGCTGCCCGCCCGAGTTCGCGGGTAGACCGCACGAGGCCGGCGGCAACGCCGGTCCTAGATGGATGGCCGTCTCCCCGGCGACCGCGAGGTCACCGGGTGACAGAACCCGGCGTACAGGCCGGCTCGTCTGCCGCCTCCACTCCGTTCGGGGTGGAGAGCCGATCCCCGCTACTGCGCCGGGATGGCCCACTTCTGCGGCGCGGGGAGCGAATCCGGAGCGTAGACCGCCGTCTGGGGCCGCTGGCCCTTGGCCACGGCGAACGCGATCTTCCCCCGCAGGCAGTCCCCCGCTCCGAGCTTGGCGTCCATGGGGAACGCCGGGCCGGGAAGCGTCTGGGGGGCGTAGGCGGACGTGGCACGGGCCCCGTCGGCCATCGCGAGCTGCCACACCCGGTCGCTGGGCTGGATGTTTCCCTTCACCGAGCAGATCTTCACTTCGAGCTGGGCCCATTCGTCACCGGGACTGCCGGCTCCGACCTCCGAGGGCTTCGAGTCGGCGGTGACGGGCTGGGTGTAGGACAGCGCTGCGACGCTGACGCCGACCTCTCCCTGGCCCGGTACGGTGCCGTCGAAGGTGAAGGTGTCACCGAGGGCCATCGGCCCCGACGCGGGCGTGGCGGTCGGCGACGGGGAGCTCACGGGCGCGGGTTCTGCCGCCTTGGACGTGCTGGACGTCGGCCCTGGCTTGCCGGAGCCCGAGCACGCCGTCAGCGATAGGAAAAACGCGGCGGCCACGGCCAGAGCGGTGGTCTTCTTCATAGGTGGTGTCCCCTCCCGTTCGGGCGCGGCGGCGGCGCCCTGAGCGATCGTCATGCGCCGCGACGCGGAGCACGAGCGCGCTCAAGGTACACACGACGGCAAAACCTGCCACGCGGTGTACGCGGAGTGAGACGGGGATCGCAGGACCGAGCCGCGCGGGAACCGGGCCGAGGCGAGCCACCGCCCCGGCCCGGCCAGGGCTATCGCAGGTGGGACGTGTCGTTCAGGAGGCGGACCGAGGCGTTGCCGTCCGCGTAGTAGGCCACCGCCGAGAGGGAGGCCGCGGAGAGTTCCATGCGGAACAGGGACTCCGGCGGGGCGCCCAGGGCCAGGCGGACCAGGATCTTCACCGGCGTCACGTGGGTGACCAGGAGGACCGTGCGGCCCGCGTGGGCGGCCAGCAGGCGGTCGCGGGTGGCGGAGATCCGGCGGGTGGCGGCCGTGAAGCTCTCGCCGCCGCCGGTGGGGGCGGCCTTCGGGGAGTCCAGCCAGGCCTGGAGGTCGTCCGGGAAGCGCTCCCGCACCTCGCCGAAGGTCAGCCCCTCCCAGGCGCCGAAGTCCACCTCGCGCAGGCCCTCTTCGACCGTGACCGTGAGGCCGAGGCGGTCGGCGACGGCCTGGGCGGTCTCGCGGCAGCGGCGCAGCGGGGAGCTGATGACCGTCTGGATCGTGCCGCGGGCGGCCAGCGCCTCGGCGACCGCGGACGCCTGGCGGCGGCCGGCCGGGGACAGCTCGGGGTCGGAGCCGCCGCTGCCGGAGAAGCGCTTCTGCGGGGTGAGGGCGGTCTCCCCGTGCCGCAGCAGCACGAAGGTGGCGGGGGTCCCCATGTCGGGGCCCCAGCCCTGGCCGCCCGCGGGGGGTGTGGCCGTCTGGGCGGGAACGGCCTGGCCCGGCTCGGGCGCCGGGGACGGGATGGATCCCGCCGCGGCGGGGTCGGGCTCCGCGAACAGGGTGTCGGCCCCCGCCTCCGCGGCTTCCGGTGCACGGGACGGCGTACGGGAAGAAGGGCGGGCGCCGGCTTCCGCTTCCGCTTCCGCTTCCGCTTCCGTTTCCGTTTCCGCGAGCAGGCCGCCGGTTCGCGTGGCCGTGTCGGCGGCGAGGGCGGCGCGTACGGCCGCGGCGCCCTTCGCCGCGTCCCCCGGAGGGCCCGACGGCGGGGCGGCCAGGGCGCGGGCCGCCGAGGTGTCCAGGGCGGCCGTGGAGTTTGACGGCTCCCACTGCCGGCCGCGCTTGCCCGCGTCCATCGCCTCGTTGGCGAGCCGGTCCGCGTGCTTGTTCCGCTCACGCGGGATCCACTCGTACGTCACCTGCGAGGCGGGCAGGATCCGGGCCGCCTCCGCCGCCAGCGGCTTCATGTCCGGGTGCTTGATCTTCCAGCGGCCCGACATCTGCTCGACGACCAGTTTGGAGTCCATCCGGACCTGGACGCGCGCGTCCGGGGCCAGGTCCCGGGCGGCCTTGAGGCCGGCGATCAGGCCTTTGTACTCCGCCACGTTGTTCGTCGCGACGCCGATGTACTCGGCGCGCTCGGCCAGCGTCTCGCCCGTCGCCGGGTCGAGGACCACCGCGCCGTAGCCGGCGGGCCCCGGGTTGCCCCGGGAACCGCCGTCCGCCTCCACGACGAACCCGACAAACCTCTGCATCAGATGCCCGAGTCCGCCGTACGCACCAGGATGCGGCCGCAGTTGTCGTGCCGGACGACCTGGTCGCGGGGCGTGGCCTTGATCTCGTTGACCTCGGCCATGTCGAGCTCCAGGCGGCAGCCCTCACAGCGGCGCTGGTACAGGCGCGCGGCGCCGACCCCGCCCTGCTTGACGCGGATCTTCTCGTACAGCGCCATCAGGTCGGCCGGCACCGACGCGACGATGACCTCGCGGTCCTTGGCGATCTTGGCGGCCTCGGCGTCGATCTCGCCGGTGGCGGCGTCGCGGCGCGCGGTGGCGTCCGTCAGCTTGCCCTCCAGGGCGGCGACGCGGTCGGTGAGCTCGGTGACGCGCTCCTGCGCGGCCTCCAGGCGCTCCATGACCTCGAGGACGATGTCCTCCAGGTCGCCCTGCCGCTTGGCGAGGGAGACGACCTCGCTCTGGAGGTTCGCCACGTCCCGGGCCGAGATGCCGACGCCGGAGTCGAGCCGCTGCTGGTCGCGGGTGGCGCGCTGGCGCACCTGGTCCACGTCCTGCTCCGCCTTGGTCTGTTCGCGGGCGGCGTCGCTCGCCTGCGTCTGGGCCGCAACGAGCAGGTCGCGCTGCTGCGACAGGTCCTTGGCCAGGGAGTCGACCTCGGCGTGCTCGGGCAGTGACTCGCGCTTGTAGACGAGCTGAGACAGCCGGACGTCCAGGGCCTGGATGTCGAGAAGTCGGATCTGGTCGGCGGGCTCGGCGTTCAGTTGGGGGCTCCAGAGGTAGAAGGGGGTGTGACGGACGGCGCGTGGGCCGTCCACGGGTCGGTGACCGTGCGCGAGACGTAGGTCCGCAGACCCCAGCCGTGGCGCTCGGAGATCGCGTCGAGCTGCGCGGCGGCCTGCTCGCACCAGGGCCACTCGGTGGCCCAGTGCGCGGCGTCGACGAGGGCCAGCGGGCTCTGCTCGCGGGCCTCGGACACCGGGTGGTGGCGCAGGTCGGCGGTCAGGAAGGCGTCCACGCCGGCGGCCCTGACCTGGTCGAAGAGGCTGTCGCCGGAGCCGCCGCTGACGGCGACGGTACGGATGACCGCGTCCGGGTCGCCCGCCACGCGGATGCCCTGCGCGGTCTGCGGCAGCCGGGCGGCGGCGCGGGCGGCGAATTCGCGCAGGGTCTCGGGGTGGTCCAGCACGCAGATCCGGCCGAGGCCGCGGCGGCCCTCCGGGTCGGTGGGGTCGGGCACCAGCGGGCCGGTGATCCGCAGGTCGAGGGCGCCGGCGAGGGCGTCGGAGACTCCGGGGTCGGCGGTGTCGGCGTTGGTGTGGGCCACGTGCAGCGCGATGTCGTTCTTGATCAGCGTGTGCACGACGCGGCCCTTGAAGGTGCCCGCCTCGACGGTGGTGGTGCCGCGGAGATAGAGGGGGTGGTGGGTGACGATCAGGTCGGCGCCCAGCTTCACCGCCTCGTCGGCGATCTCCTGGACGGGGTCCACGGCGAACAGGACCCGGGAGACCTCGGCGTCGGGGTCGCCGCAGACGGTTCCGACGGCATCCCACTGCTCGGCCCGCGAGGGGGGCCAGAGAGCGTCCAGCGCGGCGATGACTTCAGAGAGACGGGGCACGGGCCAAGGCTACCGTCCGTGGCGGCCGTCCCCGCCAGGAGAACCGGGCTCCTGTCGGGAGAGCCGGGGGAAGCCGGACGCCGGGCCCGGACGAAGGGCGCGCCGGGGCCGGGGCGGAAGTCTCGCACAGCACAACCGCCACCTCCCCCACAGGCGAATCGGGAGGTGGACACCCGTACGTGTGAAGCGTGCTGGGGGGTCTTGTTCGGCTCGAAGTGCGAAAACTAGCTTCGCCCCGGAGGTGACGGCCGGATGACTGTCTGTGCCATCAAGATGACGACCACGGCCCCGTTCACGATCGCCGCGGACGGGTCGTACGCCGCCCGGCTCGCCGGGGAAGGAGAGTTGCGCTTCGCGGAGCGCTGGACCCTGGCCGGCCCCGAGCCGTACGCGGTGCCGCTGCCGCTCGCGCAGCCCGAGGAGGCCGACAGCGAGGTGCTGCCGCTGGCCGACGGGCGGGTGCTGATCCACCGGCGGGTGGCGGACCGGCACGCCTTCGCGCTGCTGTACCCGACGGGCGGCGCCGCGGCCGGGCCGCGCACCGGTGAGCTCCCGCTGGGCTCGGTGGCGGCGCCGGAGGGCGCCGGGAAGGACGGGGCCGGGGAGGACGGAGCCGGGAAGGAGGGGGCCGGGAAGGACGGAGCCGGGAAGGACGGGGCCGGGAAGGACGGAGCCGGGAAGGACGGGGCCGGGAAGGAGCCGCGGGTCCGCCTGCTGCCGCCGTCCCCGGACGGACGCGGCGCCTTCGCCCTGGCCGTGGGGGATACCGCGACGACCGTCTGGCAGGTGGCCGGGGGAGCTTTCGGGCCGGTCGCCCGGATCCCGGGCCGCTGCTCCGGCGGCGTCTGGCTGGACCGCACGGGCCGGATGCTGGCCCTGGACCGGGAACTGGACGGCATCACCAAGGCCGTCGCCGTGGACCTCGGACGCGGCGGCGAGGTCTCCCCGCTGCTCCAGATCGCCGAGGACAGCGACGACCGGCTCCTCCTGGCCGACCCGGACAGCGGTCTGCTGCTGCTCCGCTCCGACGCGCCCGGGGAATCGCGCCTGGGATGGGGCGTGTTGGGCAGCTCCCTGCCGGTCCGCTTCCCGGAGTGCCTGCGGCTGGAGGACGCGACCCCGTTCGCCGTCCAGCCGGGCCAGGCCCTGATGCCGGAGACCTGCGGGGTCGCGTTCCGGTCGGCCGACGGCGGTATCGTCCTGTGGCGCCCCGCCGACCGGCACGTCTTCCGGCTTCCCGCACCCGCGGGCTGGCTCGGCGGTGCGGGCCTGTGGAGCCCCGAGGGCCGCCTGCACCTCCCGTACACGACCCCCGAAGTCCCCTGCGGGATCGTCGGGCTGACCCTGCCGGTCTCCCCTCCCCCGCCGGTCCGCCTGGACCCGCCGCCGCCGGCCCGGGCGCCGCGCCCCGTACCGCTCCAGCAGGCGCCGCTCAGTCGTGCTTGAGGCCCAGGACCTCCGTCGCGGCGAAGGTCTCGTTCGCCGGGCGGGAGTCGTAGTGCGGGGTCAGGAGCCCGTCGAGCTCCTCGTACGAGAAGGCCTCCTTGGCCGTGTCGAACTTGGCCGCCACACGCGGGCGTTCCATCACGGCCACGATCCCGCCGTGCACGACGAACAGCTGCCCGTTGGCCTTGGCCGAGGCGGGTGAGGCCAGGTAGCCGACGAGCGGGGAGACGTGCTCGGGAGCCAGCGGGTCCAGCTTGCCCTCCTCCGGGACCTGGAAGCCCGCGAAGACGTCCTCGGTCATGCGGGTGCGGGCCCGCGGGCAGATGGCGTTGGCCGTCACCCCGTACTTCGCCAGGGCCAGGGCGGTCGAGGTGGTCAGGCCCACGATGCCGCCCTTGGCGGCCGCGTAGTTCGGCTGGCCGGCCGAGCCGCCCAGGAAGGCCTCGGAGGAGGTGTTGACGATCCGGCCGTAGACCGGGCCGCCCGCCGCCTTCGACCGCTCGCGCCAGTGCACGGAGGCGAAGTGGGTGGTGTTGAAGTGGCCCTTGAGGTGGACCCGGATCACCGAGTCCCATTCCGCCTCCGACATGGAGAAGATCATCCGGTCGCGCAGGATGCCCGCGTTGTTGACCAGGATGTCGAGCTTCCCGAAGCTGCTCACCGCCAGGTCGACCAGCTCGCGCGCCTGCTCGGAGTCGGCCACGTCGCCGAGGTGCGCGACCGCCCGGCCGCCCGCGGCGCGGAGCTCCTCGGCCACCTCCTCGGCCGGCGCGGCCGAGGCCTCCCCGGAGCCGTCCCGTCCGGGCTGCCCGAAGTCGTTGACGACCACGCTCGCGCCGAGCCGCGCGAGCTCGATCGCCTCGGCCCGGCCGAGCCCGCGGCCCGCGCCCGTGACGATGGCGGAAAGTCCCTCAAGTGGCAGTGACATCCGTACGGTTCCTCTCGGAGCTGGTCGGCGGGGCGTCAGAGTTCGATGCAGGTGCGCAGGGCGACGCCCGTGCGCATCTGGTCGAGGGCGTCGTTGATCTCGGCCAGGTGCACCCGGTGGGTGATCAGGTTCGCCAGGTCGATCCGGCCGGCCCGCCACAGCGCGATGGTGCGCTCGTAGGAGCGGAGCACGTCCCCGCCCCCGTACATCGAGGGCAGGATCTTCTTCTCGTCGAAGAACAGCGAGAACATGTTGACCTGGAAGTTGTCGTCGAGGGCGCCGGCGCCGACCACGACGACCGAGCCGCCGCGCCGCGTCATCTCGTACGCCTTGTGCGCGGTCGCGGACTTGCCGACGACCTCGAAGACGTAGTCGAAGCCCTCGCCGGCCGTGATCCGGTTCTTGGCGTCGGCGAACTCCTCCGGGGAGACCGCCTCGGTGGCGCCGAACCGCAGCGCCGCCTCGCGCCGCGAGGCCACCGGGTCCACGGCGATGATCTGCGCCGCGCCCTGGACCTTGGCGCCCTGGATGACGGATATGCCGACGCCGCCGCAGCCGATGACGGCGACCGAGGAACCGGCTTCCACCTTGGCGGTGTTGATGGCCGCGCCGAGTCCGGTGGTGACGCCGCAGCCGATGAGCGCCGCGATGTCGAAGGGCAGGTCGTCGGGGATCGGGATGGCGCAGGCGGCCGGGACGACCATCTCCTCGGAGAAGGTGCCGGTGCCGGCGAAGCCGAAGATCTCGGTGCCCGCCCGCTTGAAGTTGGGGGTGGCGACGTTCCCGAAGGCCTCCAGGCACAGGTGGCCCTGGCCGCGCCTGCAGGAGGGGCAGTGGCCGCACGGCGGCAGCCAGCAGACGAGGACCCGGTCGCCGATCGCGTGGCTGGTGACTCCGTCGCCGATGTCCGTGATCACGCCGGAGCCCTCGTGGCCCGGGATGAAGGGGGCGGGCTGGGGCAGTACGCCGCTCATCGCGGAGAGGTCGGAGTGGCACAGGCCGGTGGCCTTGACGCGGATCCTGACCTTGCCGGGGCCGAAACCCACGGCCTCCATGTCGTCGACGACTTCGAGCTTGTCCTGGCCGATCTCGCTCTGCAGTGCTGCGCGCACGGTGCGGCTCCTTGGGGCGTCTGTGGATGCTACGAGTGTTCGACGACGGTGTCGGCGAGGACGGGCGCGTCGTCCCGTTCGACGGCGGTCACCGACACCAGGACGCGGCCGGTCTCCTGCCACATCCGGATGCGCAGCGTCTCGCCCGGGAAGACGATCCCGGCGAAGCGCGTGCGGTAGGCGCGGACCCGGGACACGTCCCCGCCGAGGGCGGTGTCGACGACGGCCTTGAGGGTCATCCCGTACGAGCACAGGCCGTGCAGGATCGGCTTGTCGAAGCCGGCCAGCTTGGCGAACTCGGGGTCCGCGTGCAGGGGGTTCCAGTCGCCGGAGAGGCGGTAGAGGAGCCCCTGGTCCTCGCGGATGTGCCGCTCCTCGGTGCGGTCGGGGGCCCGCTCGGGCAGTTCCTCCCTGACGGAGGGGCCGCGGTCGCCGCCGAATCCGCCCTCTCCCCGTACGAAGATCTGCGCGTCGCTGGTCCACAGCGGCCCGTCGGCGTCCGCGACCTCGGTGCGCAGCACGATGACGGCCGCCTTGCCCTTGTCGTAGAGGGCGGCGATCTTGGCGGTGGAGGTGGCGCTGCCCTTGACGGGAATGGGCCGGTGCAGCTCGATGGACTGGCCGCCGTGCAGGACGTTGGCGAGGTTGATCTCGATCCCGGGGGCGGCGAGCCCGCCCATCATGGCCATGCCGGCGCCGGCGACGGTCGCGAAGCTGGGGAGGACGTGGAGTTGGGACTCCAGGGTGTAGCGCAGCTCGTCGGGGTCGGTGGCCGGGAGTCCGGCGCCGAGGCCGAGGTGGTAGAGCTGGATGTCCTTGTGGTCCCAGCCGATGTCCCCCTGGCGGGGGTCGGCTGCGAGGGCCCTGGCGGCATCGATCGGCATGAGGATGCTGCTCCCTGTCTTTGAAAACGGGGGCCTTGGAAGACCTCGGTGCGGCCGTCCGCACCGTCGGCCGCACCGAGGTCGTATGCGGGTCCGGTTCTAGAACGCGTTCTAGAACCGGCTGGTGAGGAATGTATAACGCACGCCCCAGCACTTGGGAAGGCTCCTGACTTCACGTCAGATCAACTTTCGGCAAGGCGTGTTGCGCGTAGTCCGGGGCGCGTGGCCCGTAGCCTTCGCGGGTGGACGAAATGCCCGTGAACCACCGTCCGACCCGTTCCCTGCGGGTCCTGCTGGACCCGCCCGACGCCGCCCTCGCCCTGCGGCTCGGCCTCCAGCCGGACATCGAGGTGGTGTCCTCGGTCATGGCCCGCCCGGCGGTGGCCCTGGTGGAGGCTTCCGGATCCGTGCCCGCGCTGCTGGCGGAGGATCCGGAGTGCCGGGTGCTGGTCCTGACGGGCTCGGCGCACCCGGGCCTGGCGGCCGCGGTCCTGACGGCGGGCGCGGCGGGCCTGGTCCTGCGCGACGGCCCGATCGAGGACCTGGCGGACGCGATCCGCCGCGCATCCATGGGCGAAACGGTGGTGGACCCCGCCCTCGGCGCTCCTTAGTCCGACCCAACCGGTCTTTCGTGCCGGGAGTTTGCCCGACGGCCGGCCACGCCTCTTCATTTGCCCTGGAAATACAGCAGGGTTCGAAGAAATGGAGAATTCGGTTCGACGGACTGCGGAATCACGGAGCCGACAGTCGCCCGGGTCCGGTTCACCGCCCGCTCCAACCGCACCTCGGAAACCACCGCGGCCGGCGCCACCAGAGCGGCCTGCCCGACCTCGGGCGGCACCACCGTCAACCACACCTACGACAGCGCCGACCGCATCACCGACAGCGGCTACACGTACGACGCCTTCGGGCGCACGACGGCCCTTCCGGGCACCACCGTCGGTTACTACAACAACGATCTGGTGCGCCAGCAGACCATCGGTGCCAAGCGCCAGACCTGGCAGCTCGACGCGTCCCTGCGCTTCCGCTCCTGGACGGTGGAGAGCAACGCCACCGATACGTGGACGCAGACCGCGTCCAAGGTCAACCACTACGCGGCGGACGGCGACAGCCCGAGCTGGATCGTGGAGGGCGCCCAGGGGGGCGGCATCACCCGCATCGTAAGCTCGGCCGCCGGCGACTTCGCCGCGACCACCAACGCCACGGGCGCCACGGTGCTCCAGCTGACGAACATTCACGGTGACGTGGCCCTCCAGCTCCCGCTGAACACCACCCAGGCGCCCGTGGCGCTGGAGACCGACGAGTACGGCAACCGTTCCTCATCAGTGAGCAGGAGTGGGTCTTGGACCCATTCCTGGTCGCTGCGGACATCCCGAACGGTTTTGGATGTCCTGGTCTGCCGCGTTCGCTCCGCGTCCGGCGACACGGATCGTGTCCGTGGTCCGGGGATGTGGGGGCGGGGTTCCTCACGCCCAAGGGTGCCCGGTTCGGCCTGGACGGTCCGATGCCCGCGACGATCGCTCTCGTCGTGGGGCGGTGCCGTCCGTCGCCGGATCGGGTGCCCTTGGGCGCGCCTGCCGATCGCGATGCTCGCCGCATCGTGACGGGTGGTGGTGCGAGTGGTGCTGGTAAGGGGCTTCTGCCAGTGCTGGGCGCCCCATTTTGAAGTGTAGGCCGGGTCGACGGCGATGATCGTGATGCCGGTCTGGTCGGCCATGGAGGTCAGGCGGGCACGCAGCTTCCCGGTGGGCATGCCGGAGATCAACTGGCGGAAGCGGCGCCTGCGGCCGTGCTTCTCGCGGGTCTTCTCCGCACCGAAGTCCAGGTCCTCGACCGCGATCGCCGCGACGCCGCAGGTCTTGGCCCAGTGCAGCAGCCGGGTGAGGGCGTGCCGTACCTGGGCGTCACGGTGGTTCGCGCTCCCGGTGAGGTCGTAGAAGAAGCGGCGCCTGAACGTCCACGGCCGCACCTCGGGCGACACGTCCGCGGGATTCCGGGGTGGATGTACAGGAACGGCGCCTACAACACCTGGGGCCGTCTCGCGCAGAAACCTGCGCCGGATCCTCTGGTAAACGCAATTCGAAGGGGTGGTGTGCGGAATTCGCACACCACCCCGTCCTTGCCCCTACGATGGCGCGAACCCCGATACCGGGTGACCCCTGCAGACCGTGAAAGAAACCTTTCCCCACCGGATCAGGCAGGCCGCGATACGGGCCTGGAGCGAGCCGCTTTCCCGTACCTACGTCATACTCCTCGGCTCTGTGCGCTGTGGGCCATGGCCGGCGGTGCCGGGCTGGGTGAGGGGAGCTGGCTTCCGCGTCACCTCTCGGTCATCCTGACCCTGCCCTGGCTCCTGGTGGTGCACCTCTTCCTCGCCGTCACCCAGGTCGACACCTGGCTGCTGGGGTACAGCTTCTACTTCGAATCGGCCGCCTGGCTCTTCGAGCCGCTCTGGGCGGTCTACTGCCTCGCCGCCGGGCTGTTCAACGCGGGCGCCCTCGCCCGCCTCTCCCGTTCCGCGCGGCGGTCCGGCACGGCCCCCTGGGTGGTACCGGTCGCCGCCGTCTGTTTCTTCGCGGCACTGTTCGGCGTCTGGCACGCCTGAGCCTCCCACGACGTGCGCCCGCCCCGCCGGTCCGGTGGGGAACGGCGGGGCGGGGCGGTGACCGGCCGCCTCCGGCAGGGGTGCCATCGGCGGCCGGGGTACGAGGGGGCCTGCCGGGTCAGCGGGCCGCCACGGCCTCCGGCTCGGGGCGGGCCGCCGGGACCTCGGGCTCGGCCGGACCGGCGCCGGGCGGCTGCTTCTTGAGGGCCAGGGCGAGCAGGCCGCCGAGGATCAGCAGGACACCGCCGGCGATGCCGGCCATGCGCAGACCGGAGACCACATCCTCCTTGGCGGCCTCGGCGTAGGTACCGGTGAAGGTGGAGTTGGCGACGGCCACCAGGGCCGCGAGGCCGACCGCGCCGCCGACCTGCTGGGCGGTGGAGGCCATGGCTCCAGCCACGCCCTGCTCGGTGAGGTCCACTCCGGAGCCGGCGGAGGCGAAGACGGAGACGAAGACGAGTCCGCCGCCCAGACCCCAGAGCACGGAGCCGGGGAGCATCGCGTAGAAGGAGCCGCCGGTGGTCATGACGGCGGCGGTGAGGGCGATGCCCGCGCCGTTGACGATCATGCCGGTGGACAGGGTGCCGCGCATGCCGAAGCGCTCCATGAACTTCGGCGCGAGCTTGCCGGCTCCGATCATGGAGACCAGCGTCAGCGGCAGGAAGGCGAGGCCGGCCTCCAGCGGCGTGTAGCCGAGGACGGGCTGGATGTAGGTGGTGAAGACGTAGTACCCGCCGGACAGGCCGGTCTGGAAGATGAAGACGACGGCCATGGCGACGACCAGCGGCCGGTTCTTCAGCAGCCTCAGCGGCATCAGCGGGTCACGGGTCTTGGCCTCGGTGACGAAGAAGGCGACGAGCAGCACCGTGCCCAGGATGAGGGCGGTCAGCGGCGTGGGGTGCGTCCAGCCGTCCTCGGGGCCGGTGACCAGGCCGAAGACGATGGCCGAGATGCCAACGGTGGCAAGTACGGCGCCGCGCAGGTCGAAGCCGCCGGAGGCGCCGGTCGCCGGGTCGGGGCGCAGCACCTTCGGTGCCGGGATCAGGACGATCAGTGCGAACGGGATGTTGATGAAGAACACCCAGCGCCAGGAGGCCAGATCGGTCAGGACGCCACCGAAGAGCGCACCGGCGGCGAGGCCGAGCGAACCGGCCATGCCCCACATGCCGAAGGCCTTGATGCGGGCCTTGCCCTCGAAGGAGGTGGCGATGAGGGCGAGGACGGCCGGGAAGAGGAAGGCCCCGCCGATGCCCTGCACGAGGCGGGCGGCGATCAGGAGGCTCTGGGTGGTGGCCAGACCGCCGGCCAGGGAGGAGAGGGCGTAGAGGCTCAGTCCGACGAGGAAGAGCCGGCGCGCGCCGATCCGGTCGACGGCGCGGCCGCCGAAGAGGAGCAGGCCGCCGAAGGAGACGGCGTACGCCGAGACGACCCACTGGAGGGACTGGGCGCTGAAGCCGAGGGACTGGCCGATGTCGGGCAGTGCCACGTACACGATGTTGTAGTCGACGGTGACGATGAACTGGGCGAAGGCCAGCAGGAACAGGGTGAACCCTGCCCTCCGGGCAGGTGCCGTGGCAGGCATGGGCACTCCAGGTAGGAAAAGCCGGTACGGCGGCGCGTCTGGGGCACCGCACTTGAGACACCATACTGAACGATGCTTAATTTCTGAACAGTGTTTACTGTACCAGGAGTACGCTAGCAACCGAACGTCGTATAGTTCTGGCCCCCGACAGAAGGACGACACATGGACACGAAGCCCAACCGCCGGGCGCGACTGCGCCGGCAGACGATCGCCGAAATCAAGGAGGCCGCCCTCAAGGGCCTTGCGGAATCCGGGCCTTCG
Organism: Streptomyces sp. ISL-94; assembly: GCF_018614075.1. Lineage (GTDB taxonomy): Bacteria > Actinomycetota > Actinomycetes > Streptomycetales > Streptomycetaceae > Streptomyces. Next base: position 17,403 of record NZ_JAGGOZ010000045.1, read on the forward strand.
GGCATCACACTGCGCGGTATCGCCCGCGAACTGGGCATGACGGCGGCCGCTTTGTACGGCTATTTCGACACCCGTGACCAGCTGATCGCCACCCTCGCGGCGGACGCCTACAACGAGCTCGCCGACGCCCACGAGGCGGCCCTCGCGGCGCTCCCGGCCGACGAGCCGGCCCGGCGGGTGCGCGCGGTGTGCGACACCTTCCGGGCATGGTCGATCGACAACCCGGCCGCCTTCCGGCTCATCTACGGCGACGGCCTGCCCGGCTTCACACCGCCCGAGGAGGTCTCCAAGGCCGCCCGGCGGGGCTGTATGACCGTGCTGGACGTGGTCGGCGGCGCCTGGGACCACGTACCGGCAGAGGCCCGCGAGGACACGACCGCATGGGAGGACTTCCAGCCCTCCCTGGCCGAGCCCGCGCGGACACAGTTCCCCCATCTGCCGCCCCAGGCACTGTCGTTGAGCCTGCGGATCTGGGGACGGATGTACGGGCCGGTCGCGCTGGAGGTCTTCGGCTACCTCTCGCAGCAGGTGAACGACCCGGCGGAGCTCTACCGCCGCGAGGTCGACGCCATCGTCTCCCTGCTCGGACTGTCCGACAGCTGACCGGCCGGCTGCCGGTCGTGGCCGCCCTGAGATGACCTGCGGCGCGGGCGGGACCAGGCCCGCATCGCCGGCTTCTCCACGCACGTGTACAGCGCCCAGGCCAGCGCGAGACTCACCACCAGATAGACCAGTACGATTCCCGCGCCCGGCCAGACGGGGAACGACCGCTCCATGCCCAGCAGTTGCTTCACGTACGTGATCACCGTGCCGTGCACCATGTAGAAGGCGAAAGAGACTTCGCCCAGCCACATCAGCGCCGGGTGGTGCAGCCGGGACGGCGTGCCCTGGATGTCCCGTACGGAGATCGCGCCGATCAGCAGTGCGAGCGGCAGCGCGGTGGCCGCGCTGTGCGAGTACAGCCACGGAACGTTCATGGCCAGCACCCACGCGGCGGCCGTCAGCACCGCGGCCGTGCGCACGCGGATGCCGGTCCACCGCCCCGACAGCACGATCAGCGCCAGCACGATGCCGAGGGCGAACTCCAGCGTCCGCACCGGCGGGAACATGTAGACCGCCCAGAACTGCTCGGCGGACACGGGAAAGCCGTTCGGCGTGGTGCCGTCGGGCAGCAGGGCGTACGCCGCCGCGGGCACGGCGACGATCAGCGCGACCAGGGCCACCGCCGTCCCCCACAGCCGTTCGGCGGCCACCCGGCGCAGGCCGGCGTGGAGGAAGGGGAAGCAGGCGTAGAAGAACAGCTCACAGGCCAGCGACCAGCTGGGCGGGTTCACCGACAGGTAGACGTCCAGGCGCGGGAACCAGGCGTGCACCATCAGCAGGTTCGGCAGCCACTGCTTCCAGGTGGAGGTCGCGGCGGCGAACAGCACCATCGCCAGGGCCCAGGTCACCACGTGGTTCGGGAACAGCTTGACGACCCGGCGGCGCCAGAAGGCCCGCTTGGTGTCGCCGGGGCGGGCGGCGTAGGTCAGGACGAAGCCGGAGAGGATGAAGAAGAACGAGACGCCGATGGATCCGGTCTGCGCCCAGAGCCGGCCCCACACCTCCTGCGCCCGGCCCCCGAAGGGCGTCAGGGCCGGTGGTCCGGCCAGGGAGGTGTGGAAGAAGAAGACGCCGAGGGCGGCGAAGAAGCGCAGTCCGGTCAGCGAGGGGAGCCGGGAAGTCCCGGCGGTGGTGGGCTTGTGGCCCATGTCGAAGCGTCCTTGGGTGTGGGTGTGGGTGTGGGTGTGGGTGTGCGGAGGGCCGGGCCGTTTCCACGGCCCGGCCCCGGTGTGCGGACGTGGCTATGCGGTGGTGCCGCCGTCGGCGGCCAGGTTCGCGCCGGTGATGAAGGCCGCCCCGGGCGAGGCGAGGAAGGCCACGGCCTCGGCGATGTCCGCGGGCGTGCCGTAGCGGCCGACCGCCGTCAGCGAGCGCTGGAAGTCGGCGGCCGGTCCCTCGGCCGGGTTCATGTCGGTGTCGACCGGGCCGGGTGAGACCTGGTTGACGGTGATGCCCCGCTCCCCCAGCTCCCGGGCCAGGCCCCGGGTCAGGCCGAGCAGTGCGGCCTTGCTCACCGCGTACGGGACCATGCCCGGGCCGGGCACCCGCTCGCCCAGGCAGGACGCGATGCTGATGACGCGTCCGCCCGCGGGGAGGTGCCGGGCGGCGGCCCGGGCGGTCAGCAGGGCGCCGCGCACGTTCACGTGCAGGGTCCGGTCGATGACCTCGGCGGGCACGTCGGACAGCGGGAGCCCGGAGGTGTCCATGTATCCGGCGTTGTTCACGACGATGTCCAGGCGCCCGAAGTGGGCGACCGTACGCTCGACGGCCTCGGCCGGGCCCTCGTGGGTGGCCGCGTCGGCCCGGATCGCGAAGGCCCTGCCCCCGGCGGCCTCGATCTCGGCGACCACCCGCTCCGCTTCCGCGGCTCCCCGGGTGTAGGTGAGGGTGACGCGGACCCCGGAGCGGGCCAGGCGGCGGGCGATCTCGGCCCCGATGCCCCGGCTGGCGCCGGTGACGAGGGCGACGCGGTCCTCAGCGGAACCGGGCTGAAGAGGGGGCTCAGACATGTACGGGCCTTTCGGGTACCTGGGCCGGAGAGGCCCGGCGCAGCAGTTCGGGAAGCAGGGTGGCCAGGCCGAGCACGGCCATGGCGGCGCCCGTCCACAGAGGGGCGCGCAGGCCGAAGTGGGTGATGCCGATGCCGCCCACCCAGGAGCCGATGACCACGCCGAGGGTGATGAAGGAGGTGTGGACGGTGTTGACCAGCGGCCGGTCGTTCGCGGTGCGCATCACCCTCGTGACCATGGCAGGGTTCATCGTCACGCCGACGAGGCCGATGCCGACCATGGCGGCGACCACTGCGGCCGGTACGGCGGCGGCGAGCGCGAACACGGTCAGGAACACGGTGTTGAGGCCGAGGCCCACGGCGAGCACGGGCAGCGTGTACCGGTCGGCAAGCCGCCCCACCACGGCGTTGCCCACGACGGTGGCCGCGCCGTAGAGGACCAGGAGCAGCGGGACGGTGCCGTCGCCGAAGCCACTGACCCCGGTGAGGATCGGCACGAAGTACGAGAACGCTGCGAAGGTCGCCCCGATGGTCAGCGTGCTGGTGGCGAAGGCTGCCCAGAGCCGGGCGTTGCGGAAGGAGCCGAGCTCGGCGCGTACGGAGCCCTGCCCGGTCGCCGCGGCGTCCCCGGCCGGCGAGGGGACGGCCCAGCAGGTCACCAGGGCGGCGAGGGCGGCCAGCACGGCGACGCCCCAGAACGCGAAGCGCCAGCCGTAATGTTCACCGGCGAGCTGCGAGAGCGGCAGCCCGAGCACGGTGCCGACCATCAGGCCGCCGAGCACGATGGAGATGGCCCGGCCCCGTACCTCCGGCGCGCTGATCCGTACGCAGACGGCCAGCGCCACCCCGAAGAAGGCGCCCGAGGCGGCTCCGGTGACAAGCCGGGCGCCCAGCATCACAGCGTAGTTCTCGGAGAGGGCGCCCAGGGCCTGACCCGCGAGGAAGACAACGTATAGCCAGAGCAGGGCGCCCTTCTGGTTCATACGCAGCAGGAGGGCCGCGAGGACCGGCCCGCCGAGGGCCATCGCCGCCGCGTACACGGAGACGAGGTAGCCGATCTGCGGGATGGTGGCCCCGAGGTCGCCGGAGAGGTGGGGCATCAGCCCGGCCACCAGGAACTCGCTGGTGACCATGGTGAAGATGCCGAGTCCCAGGACGTAGATCGCGAAGGGCATCGGAATCAGACCTCTTCGGAGGGGATCGAGACCTGGAAGGAGCCGAGTTCCTCGGCGATCTCCTTCGCCCGCGGATTGTCGGCGGGGTCGAAGGGCGGGATGGGCAGGCCGGGCCGGGCCGGGACCCCCGCCTGGAGGAAGAACTCCTCGAAGCCGCTCGGCGTGAAGATCAGCAGCTGCTTCGCCGCGTGCAGGCCCTTGTTGCGGAACCGGTGGACGGTGCCCTTGGGGACGAAAACGAAGTCGCCGGCCTTCACGTCGTAGGTCCGGCCGTCGGCGTAGAACTCCAGCTCGCCCTCGAGGAGGTAGAACGCCTCGTCCTCGTTGCGGTGGTCGTGGGCCGGCGGGCCGCCGCCGGGCGGCACGGAGGCCTCCAGCAGGGTGATGGTGCCGCCTGACTCGGCGGTGTCGACCTTCACCGTGTACACGTCGCCGTTGAGCCAGACCGAGGGGCCCTGGCCGGAGGGGACGTGCAGCACCTTGGTGACGGTCGGCGGATGCGCGGTGTCGCGCTGTTCGATCAGTGACATGGCGGGCGGACCTCAGGATGCGGGGGAAGGAGTACGGGGGGACACCAGCCGGTCTCCGGCGAGGAGTTGGGCGGTGCTGTTCACGGGCACTTCCCGCCCGTCGGACTCGGTGGTCAGGATCCGCAGCCAGCCGTCCGCGCAGCCCGCGTACACGGCGCCCTGGGCGTCGCGTGCGATCAGGCCGGGCGAGGCGGCGGCCGGGAACGGGGCCCCGGCCGGGTCCGCGGACAGGATCCGGATCCGGCGGCCGGCCGCGTCGGCGTTCCAGGCGCCGGGATGGCGGTAGGCGGCCCGGACGTGCCGTTCGACGACGGCCACCGGCAGGTGGAAGTCGAGCTGGTGGTCCTCGTCCGTGGGGCGCCCGTAGTAGGTGCGCCGGGCGGGGTCCTGCACGGTGCGTACCAGGCTGCGGCCGGCGAGCTGCGGGATCAGGTCGAGCAGCATGAGGACGTTCGCCCGCTCCTGCGCGGTCCGCAGGTCCAGGCCGGTCTCGCGCCCGGTGAGCGGTACGTGGTGCTGCATGAGCAGGTCGCCGCTGTCGAGGGTGGGGGCCATCTCGATGGCCGAGACCAGCGACTCCTCGGCGTCCTCGCGGATCATCCAGTAGAAGGGGGAGAGTCCGGCGAACCGGGGCAGCGGGGAGGGGTGGAAGTTGACGGCCGTCTCCTTGGGGACGGACAGCAGCCGCTCCCGCAGGATCTGCTGGAAGTTGCCGACGACGAAGTAGTCGGCGTCGAGCTGCTCCAGCTCGTCGATGAAGGCGGGGTTGTTCACGGAGGCGGGGCGCAGCACCGGGACGCCGAGGGCGGCTCCCTGGGTGACCAGGTCGACCTGGTCGGAGTCCTCGGTGAAGTAGGAGCACCGTTTGCCGCGCGGGGAGGTGACCACGGCGGCGAGGTCCACCTGGGGGTGGCCGTGCAACATGCTCAGGAACGGCGAACCCAGCTTGGAGTTGACTTCGGAGAACAGAACGACGCGTATGCGGTCCATGGCGGTGATCCCTGGGGTCTCTCGGTCTCTCGGGTCTCTCGGTCTCTTTAGAAGAAGGGGCTGGTCGACGTACCGCCGAGCAGCACGTTCCCGGTGAGCTGGAGGATGGAGTCCTGGGCGACCGCGTGCTGGTTCATGGTGTAGGCGTCGCGCAGCCACCGGTCCATCGGCGAGGGCTTGTAGACGGAGGACCCGCCGACGAGGTCGAAGAGGGTCTGCACGATGTGCCGGGCCGTGCGGAAGGCGTGGTGGCGGGCGATGGCCGTGGCCACGCGGGCGTCGTCGGTCAACTCGGTGCCGCCGGACAGGGCGTTCCACTGGGTGGTGAGGGTGGTGTAGACACCGGCTCGGGCGGCGGTCAGTTCGCCTTCCAGGCGGGCGATCGTGCTCTGGATCCGGAGGTCCTGGGCCCAGGGGGTGCCGGTCTCGCGGTCGGTGCGGTGCGCGGCCATCTCCCGTACATGGTCCAGCGCGGCCCGGGCCATGCCCAGCGGGATGCCGGGCATCTTGCGCAGGATGGCGTCGGGGCTGTTGTGCAGCGGGCCGGTGCGCTTGGGGTCGCCGAAGCTGAAGGAGCGCTCGGCGGGGACGAACAGGTCCTCGCAGGAGTAGTCCTGGCTGCCGGAGCCGGCCAGGCCGGTGGTGTGCCAGGTGTCGTGGAAGGTGTACTCGGTGGGCCGCGCGATCATGACCCGCCAGTGGGTGTCCGCGCCGGTGAGGGGGTCGGCCTCGGGGGTGCCGTTCTCGTCGACGACGAGGCAGCCGGCGCCGAGCCAGTCGCAGTGGGAGGAGCCGGAGCCGAACTTCCAGCGGCCGGTGAGGCGGTAGCCGCCCTCGACGCGCACGGCGCGGCCCTGCGGGTAGATCCAGCCGGAGTTGGCGAGGTCCAGCCCGGGGTACATCTCGCGGGCCACGGAGTCGTCGAGGTAGCCGGAGTAAATGCCCGAGCCCATACCGATCATGGCGCACCAGGCGGTGGACGGGTCGCCGGTGGCGATGGTCTCGATGAGCTCGCACTGCTGCATGGAGGTCAGTTCGGGGCCGCCCCAGGTCTTGGGCATGGCCGCGCGGAAGACTCCGCCGTCGCGCAGCAAGGCGACGATGTCGGCGGGGAGCCGGCGGTTCTCCTCGATCCGGGCGGAGGCCTCGCGCAGGACCGGGACGAGGGTCCGGGCGTGGGCGAGGATCGCCTCGGCGGTGTCGGGGACGGCGGTGGGTGCGAGGGCAGTGGTCATGGCTGCGGTTCCTTGGTGCGAAGAGGATGCGGACGGGGCGGCGCGGCCGGTCACAGGTAACGGCCCGGCGCGATGGTCCCGTTGGGGTCGATCAGCGCGGCGATGGCGCGGGTCAGCTCGCCCGCGGCGGGGTCGGCGGCGGTCCGGCCGGCCCAGGAGGCGTGCTCGGAATCGATGCGGTACGGGGCGTATCCGGCCTCGGCGAACCACGTGTAGGCGAGGTCCAGTGCCTGGTGGGCGGCGGGGCCCTGGGTGGCGCGGTCGAAGGGGAAGGAGACGACGAGGTCGATGACGTCGGCGTCGAGGGCGTTGACGGTGGCGCCGGGCCGGATGCCGGTGGCCAGGTGGATGCGGTCCAGGATGGCCAGTGCGCGGACCGTGTCGGCTCCGGTGAAGGGGATCAGCGGCAGGAAGAACAGCCAGCCGTTGCCCTCCGCGTCGACCCGGTCGGCGCTGGTGCCGGTGGCCGAGGCCAGCATGTCCTCGTTGTGGGCGACGGACCCGGCGTACGCGGCCTGCACGACCTTGGAGACGATGTCGTCGGCGGCCGGCTCCTGCCCGGCGGTGATCCCCGTGAACAGACCGCAGGCCTCGGCCTCGGCGGTCAGCGCCCCGGCGAGGGCGGCGGCGGTGGAGCGGGTGCCGTCCACGCACAGGTGCGCCAGGTAGCCGTGGCCGTCCTCGCCGCCGTAGGTGGCGGAGGAGGCGGTGTCGTAGATCTTGACCACGCCCGACACGGCGTTGCCGGCCCGCCACTGGTGGATCTGCTCGACGGCCTCGGCCAGTCGGTCCCGTTCGAAGGTGAGCCGGACGACCTGCTGGGCCTGCGGTCGCGGGATGAGCCGGATCACCGCGGCGGTGACGACGGCCAGCGGGGACTGGGTGAACAGGTGGAGCAGGCTGGGCCCGAGACCGTACGGGTTGACGGCCTTGCCTGCTCCGGTGCCGGGCCACCAGCCGGTGCGCACGACGCGCCCGTCGGGCAGGACGGCCTCCAGGCCGACCAGGTCCTCGGTGCGCTGGCGGCGCAGTCCGACGCCCCGGTCGAGGATGTTGCCGACGAGGGAGGTGTGCCCGGAGGAGGCGGTCACGTTCAGCATGCGGGTGGTGCCGGCGAGCTGCCCGGACAGCACCGCCTGGGTGACGCCCGGTTCCACGATGGCGTATCCGGCGTCGAGGTCGAGCTCGCGCAGGGTGTCGAGGCGGTCGAGTTCCATCCGTACGACGGGTCCTGCGGCGGGCTCCTTGGAGCCGAGGCCCCAGTTGCGCCCGGTGCTGACGGCGTGCAGGCCGGGCAGCTCGGGGCGGCGGTCGAACTCCTGGATCACGGCGCGGATTTCGTTCACCGTGCCGGGGCGGATGACCGCGTGCGTGGCGCGGGCGCCGAAGCCGGACACGTTGCCCGTCGGCGGCAGGGGTCCCGTGCCGGTTTCGGGCCGGGTGACATGGCGTATGCCGACGATCTTCTCGACGGCGTCGAGAACGGTGTCGAGCCCCGTTCCGGAAGTGGTTTCGGGCATGGCGAATCCTCGGTGGTGCGGGAGGGACGAGAGTCGACGGACGTCAGAGGGACGAACGTCAGGAAGAAGAGATGGCCGGTCGGGTCCGGGTGGCGCCGCCGAGATAGACGGGCACGGGGCGGCCGGCGGCCGTCCAGCGGACATGGGCCAGCACGCGAATCATCCGCGGCGGGGCTCCGGCGAAGGCGGCGTCCTGCGCGCACAGGGCGGGCAGGTCCCAACCCGCCTCGTGCAGAGCGAGCGCGGGGTTGTTGCTGGTCAGGTCGGCGGTGACGTTGAACATCAGGCTGATCAGCCCGGACCGGTCAAGCCGGTTGGCGTGCAGGAGGGCGTCGAGGAGTTCCACGGTGGCGTCCGCGATCCCCTGCGGGGTGTCGACGGGGATGCCGATGGCACCGCGGACGGCGCTGACGCTCAACCGCGCGGCGTGGCGGCCGGGATGAGTGCGCCCTGGTGGAACAGCAGGGCGTCGTGGCCGCTGTCGCCGGGGGTCGTGTGCAGGACCCGGGCGAGGAAGAGGCTGTGGTCGCCCCCGGCGTAGTCGTCCTCGACCTCGCAGCTGAGCGAGGCGAGGGCGCCGGGCAGGATCTCGTGTCCCTCCGCCGAGCGCGTGAGGTACTCGCCGAGCCGACGGCCGGAGGGCTTGTCGGGCGAGGCGAACAGCCGGGCCACATCGCCCTGGTGGGCGGCGAGCAGGTGGATGGAGAGCCTGCGGGTGCTGGTGATCACCGGGTGGGCGCGGGCCGTGCGCATCACGGAGACCAGGACGCGCGGCGGGTCGAGCGAGACCGAGGTGAACGAATTCACCGTCATGGCCACGGCGTTGTCGACGTCTCCGCTGCTCAGCACCGTGACTCCGGTCGGAAACCGGCGCATCACCGACCGCAGGTCGGCGGGCGTGTGACGGGTACTTACGGTGGACGGCATCACACTTCCCCCTTCGCACGGTTGTGCGAATCTTGTTGCTGTCTAAACGCTAGCGCGTCTTGTGAACGCTGATAGCTTTTCTAACACAGATTGCGCCAACTTCAACAACTCCACTCCTTGGCAACCGCATTGCACAAGGGAAGTAAGGGAAGTAACGTGCTAGCCAACGGACTACGCCAACGCCACCTGACGATGCTCGCCCTGGGCGGGGTGATCGGCGCCGGACTCTTCATCGGAACCGGCCAGGGACTCGCCGCCGCTGGCCCCGCCGTGATCGTGGCCTACGCCCTCGCGGCCCTGCTGGCCCTCGCCGTGATGCGCATGCTGGGCGAACTCTCCGCTGAATTCCCGGCATCGGGCTCGTTCTCCGTCTACGCCGAGCGCGCACTGGGCCCCTGGGCGGGCTTCGCCACCGGCTGGCTCTACGGCTGGGTGACCGCGGTGGCCATCGCCGTCGAGACCCTGGCTGCCTCGGCGATCCTGCACTCCTGGATCCCCGGGATACCGTCGTGGGCCTTCGCGTTGACGGTGATGACACTGTTCACCACAGCGAACATGAACTCTGTGCGTACGTTCGGCGAGGCCGAATTCTGGTTCGCTTCACTGAAGGTGGGCGCCATCGTGGTGTTCATCGCCCTGGGCGTGGCCGCCCTCGCCGGCGCCCTACCCGGTACCGCGTCCCCCGGCCTCACCCACCTCACCACCCACGGCGGCTTCGCCCCGCACGGCATCGCCGGCATCGTCACCGCCCTGCTGGGGGTGGTCTTCGCCTTCGGCGGGATGGAGGTGATCGGCATGGCCGCAGCGGAGTCCGAGGACCCGGGCAACGGCATCCGCTCGGCGGTGCGCACCGCGATCTGGCGGATCGCCCTCTTCTACCTCGGCTCGGTGAGCGTGGTCGTGCTGATCCTGCCCTGGACCGCGGCCCGCCCCGGCGAGAGCCCGTACGTCGCCGCCCTCGACCGGCTGGGCATCCCGCACGCGGGCACGCTCACCGAGGGAGTGATCCTCGTGGCCCTGCTCTCCGCGCTCAACGCGAACCTGTACGGAACCTCGCGGATGCTCCACTCCCTCGCCGAACGCGGCGACGCCCCGCGTACCTTGCGCCGCCGCTCCGCCCGGCAGGTCCCCACCCGCGCGGTGGCCGCGGCCTCGGCCGTGGGCTTCGCGGCGGTCCTCCCGGAGGCCCTGTGGCCCGGATCGGCCCTGCCCGCACTGGCCAAGTCGATGGGCGCGGCCATGCTCTTCATGTGGCTCGCGGTCTCGGTCTCACACCTGCTCCTGCGCCGCTTCCCCGCGACCACCTGGCTGTCGGTTTCCGCCATCGTGGCGGTGATGGCCCTGATGGCCACCACCCCGCCCACCCGCACCCAACTCCTCACCTCAACAGCCCTCACGGCCACCCTGTGCCTGACGGGCCACGCCCTCTCCCGCCGCCGTACGTCCAGCCCCGCCTGGGGGTCCCCCCGGACGGAGTCCGGGGGAGTTTGAGGCGCGCGGCCCGGGGCGGAGCCCCAGTCTTTGAGCGGCGCGGCACCCCCAGCCCCGCCGGGCACGACCCAGCCTCGCCTGGGGGTCCCCCCGGACGGAGTCTGGGGGAGTTTGAGGCGCGGGGTGCGGGGCGGAGCCCCAGCAGCGGCGCTCAGCCTTATTTCCGGAGCAGGGTGACCACCGCCGCGCCGCCCAGGCCGATGTTGTGGGCCAGGGCGACCCGGGCTCCGGGGACCTGGCGGGAGCCCGCCTCGGCACGGAGTTGCCAGACCAGTTCCGCCGCCTGCGCGAGCCCCGTCGCACCGAGCGGGTGCCCCTTCGAGATCAGGCCCCCGGAGGGGTTGACCACCCAGCGCCCGCCGTACGTGGTGGCCCCGCTCTCCACCAGCTTCCCGGCGGCGCCGTCCTCACACATCCCCAACGCCTCGTACGTCAGCAGCTCGTTCACCGAGAAGCAGTCGTGCAGCTCGATCACGTCGATGTCCTCGATGCCGAGTCCGGAGGCCTCGTACACCTGCCGCGCCGCCGCCGCCGTCATCGGCTTGCCGACCACGTCGATGCACGACCCCCCGAAGCTGGCCTCCGTGTCCGTCGTCATCGCCTGGGCCACGATCTCCACCGCCTTGTCGTGCAGCCCGTGCCGCACCACGAACCGCTCCGAGACCACCAGCGCGGCCGCCGCCCCGTCGGACGTCGGGGAACACTGCAGCTTCGTGAGCGGCGCGTGGATCTCCTTCGCCGCCAGGATCTCCTCCACCGAGTAGACGTCCTGGAACTGCGCGTTCGGGTTGTTCGCCGAGTGCCGGTGGTTCTTCGCGCCTACCGCCGCCAGCTGCGCGGCCGTGGTCCCGTACCGCTCCATGTGCTCGCGCGCCGCGTTCCCGAAGATCTGCGCGGTCGGCGGGGACATCTCGAACCCGTGCCCCGCCGCCATGATCCCGTAGTGCCGGGCCACCGGAGACGACTTGAAGTCGCCCCCGTCGGCACCCCCGCCCAGCGCGCCCCGCTTCATCTTCTCGAAGCCGAGCGCCAGCACGCAGTCGCTGATCCCGCCCTCGACGAACTGCCGCGCCATCATCAGCGCCGTCGATCCCGTCGCGCAGTTGTTGTTCACGTTGTAGACCGGCACCCCGGTGAGCCCCAGCTCGTACGCCGCCCGCTGGCCGGCGGTGGAGGCCTGGAAGCAGTAGCCCACCGGCACCTGCTCGACCAGCCCGTACTCCACCCCCGCGTCCGCGAGCGCCGCGGACCCGGCCTCCTTCGCCATGTCCCAGTACTGCCAGTCCCGCGACTCCGGCTTTTCGAACTTCGTCATGCCGACGCCCACGATGTACGACTTGTGCGACTTCATGCCCGATGACTCCTAGTCCCTGGGGAGGCCGAGAATCCGCTCGGCGACGACATTGAGCTGGACCTGCGTGGTGCCCCCGGCGATGGTGAGGCAGCGGGACATGAGCATCCCGTGCACCGCCCGCTCCCCCGCCCCCTCCCGTACCGCGCCCGCCGGGCCGAGCAGTTCGAGCGCGAGCTCGGCGGTCCGCTGCTGGTGCGGGGTCTGGACGAGCTTGCGTACGGACGCACCCGCGCCCGGCTCCAGCCCCGACACCTGCTGGAGCGTGGTGCGCAGCCCGATGCACGCCAGCGCGTGTGCCTCGGCGGTGAGCGCCCCGATGCGCGCCCGGTACGCGCCGTCGAGGTCGGCGGCACGCGCGAGGAGGGCTTCCAATCCGGTGTCGAAGGTCATCTGGTCGGCCATGTGGACGCGCTCGTTGCCGAGGGTGTTGCGGGCCACCTTCCAGCCGCCGTCGGCCGCCCCGACCAGGGCGTCCGCCGGGAGCGGCACGTCGTCGAAGTAGACCTCGTTGAAGAGGGCCTCCCCGGTGATCTCCTTCAGCGGCCGGATGTCGATGCCGGGGGTGTTCTTCATGTCGACGACGAAGTAGCCGAGCCCCTTGTGCTTGGGGGCGGCCGGGTCGGTACGGGCCAGCAGGATCCCGTAGTCGGCGCTGTGGGCGGAACTCGTCCACACCTTCTGTCCGTTGACCTTCCAGGAGCCGTCCTCCGCGCGCTCCGCCCGGGTCCGCAGCGAGGCCAGGTCCGAGCCCGCCCCCGGTTCGGAGAAGAGCTGGCACCAGGTGACGTCCCCGCGCAGGGTCGGCAGGACGTACGCCTCCCGCTGCGCGTCCGTCCCGTAGGCGATCAGCGAGGGCACGACCCAGGTGGCGATGCCGAGGTCGGCGACCTTGACCCCGGCCGCCCGCAGCTCCTGCTGGACGACGAGCTGCTCGACGGGTCCGGCGCCGAGGCCGTAGGGAGGCGGCAGGTACGGGGCCGCGTAGCCGGTGGGGGCCAGGATCCGCCGGGCGGCGGCCGGGTCGAGCCCGCGGGCGTCCTCGATGGCGGTACGGGCCTTCGCGCGGTGGCTCTCACCTTCCCGCAAGCTCTCCGGAGGCATCACCAGCCGGAGTTCGCGCCGCGCGCCGGCCGCCGCGAGCCGCACGGCCCGGAGGCGGTGCCCGTCGCCGGGCCCGAGCAGCTGCCGGGCGACCAGGGCCCTGCGCAGGTGGATGTGGGCATCGTGCTCCCAGGTGAAGCCGATGCCGCCGAGGATCTGGATGCAGTCCTTGGCGCAGGAGTAGGCGGCGTCCAGGGCGGTCCCGGCGGCGAGTGCGGCGACCAGCGAGCGCACCTCCGCGGGCTCGTCCATGGCCTGGGCGGCGTCCCAGGCGAGCGCGCGGGCCTGCTCGAGCCGGACCAGCATGTCGGCGCACAGGTGCTTGACGCCCTGGAACTGCCCGATGGGGCGCCCGAACTGCTCGCGCACCGTGGCGTATTCGGCGGCGGTGTGCAGGGCCCAGGCGGCGGTGCCGCAGGCGTCGGCGGCGAACAGGGTGCAGGCCAGGTCCCGGACCAGGGCCGCGTCCAGCTCCAGCAGCCGGCCGGGCGCCACGGTGACCCCGCGGGCCCGCACCTCTGCGGTGGGGCGGGTCGGGTCGGCGCTCTCCTGCGTACGGATGTCCAGCGCGGCGGCGTCCACGGCGAACCAGCGGGTGCCGTGCGCGGCCTCGGCGGCGAGCAGCACGAGGTCGGCCTCGCCGGCGCCGAGCACCGGGGGCGCGACCCCGTCGAGCAGGTGTCCGCCGCCCTCGACGGCGACGGCGGTCAGCGTCCCGGGCCCGAGCGCGACGGCCCCGACCCGGCCGTCGAGCGGATCGGCCCCGGCCCGCTCCAGCAGTACGGAGGCCAGCGCGCTCGGCAGGTACGCCCCGGGCAGCGCGGCCCGGCCCGCCTCCTCGACGACGACGGCCAGGTCGAGGAGGGTCCCGCCCTCCAGGTGCGGCTCCAGCAGCCCCTGCGCGGTCATCGCGTCCCAGTAGGCGGGCCGCGTGCCGGTCTGCGGCGGGGTGTGGAGGAGCTTGCGCACCTCCTCGGGCGGCACGGCGCGCGCCACCCAGCCGCGCGCCGCCTCGGCCAACTCCCGCTGTTCTTGCGTGATTCCGATGCCCATGCGCGGCAGACTAGAACACGTTCCAATCTGACGGAAGGTCAGATGGGAACGTGTTCTTCGGGATGCCGCGCCGGATCAGCGGGTCGCGGCCTTCAGCGCGGCCCGGGCGACCTCCTTCGCCTTGGTCTCGCAGGCGACCTTGGTGTACGGATGGCCTTGGAGGCCCACCCAGACGGAGAGATTGCCCTCGCGGACGGCGAGGGCACAGGTCAAGTCGGGACCGGCAGAGCCCCAATAGGCCTCAGTGCCGAACCCGAGGTGGGGCGCCTCGCGCTGACCGGCCGCCTCCAGTCGGAAACGCTCCCTCTGCGTACCCGCGTTGGCGTCCGCGTCCCCGCCGAGGCTCAGGTCCCACCGGACGAGCGCGGCCGGCGACGCGCCGAAGGGGAGCCCGTCCCAGTTACAGCCCGCCCGCACGCCCTCGGGGGTCTCGGACCGGGTGTCGCGGGTCGTCGACCGCATGACCAGAGGCAGTTGCACCACCTGACAGGTCGGGACGGCCTTGTAGGCGACGGGCGCCATGACCCGGTCCCGTACGTACAGCGCGACCCCGGTACCGGCCACGAGCAGCACACCGGCCGCCGCCAGGGTCACGATCCGACGCGGAGCGCGCCACGGGCTGCGGAGGCGGGGGGTGTCCGGGGGGACGGTCGGGGCGGGCGGGACGGACGGGATCCGCGGGACGCGCACAGGGCCCGCCTCCGTGTCCGCCGTGGCGGGAACCTTCCGCGGTGCGGGTGCGGAGGCGGGGAGGGGAGCCGGGCGGCCGGGCGGTGCCGACGGCTCGGTCGGGCCGTGGCCGTGGCCGTGGCCGTCTGAGGGGCCGCCCTCCGCGGGTCCGGGGCCGTGGCCGTGGCCGTCGCCGTGGCCGTCGCCGTGGCCGTGGCCGTGGCCGTGGCCGTGGCCGTCGCCGTGGCCGTCGCCGTGGCCGTCGCCGTCTGAGGGGCCGCCCTCCGCGGGTCCGGGGCCGGGGCCGTGGCCGTCGCCGTGGCCGTCGCCGTCGCCGTGGCCGTCTGAGGGGCCGCCCTCCGCGGGTCCGGGGCCGGGGCCGTCGGCGGGGCCGTGGCCCTGCGCAGGACCGTCGCCGTCGGCCGGGCCGGCCGGGTGGGCCTGGCCTGGGCCGTCGAGCAGCCGGTCGATGGCCGACCGTTGCGCGGCGATCATCCCGTACACGGCGGACGGCCACTGCCGCCCCGCCGGAGGCACCGGGCCGATCAGCTCGCGCAGCCGCGCCGGGGACGGCCGGGCGGCCGGGTCCTTGGCCAGGCAGCCCGCGACGACCTCGCGCAGCCCCGCCGGAACGGCGCTCAGGTCGGGCTCGGCGTGCACCACGTCGTAGAGGGTCTGGAGGGTGGAGGATCCGGCGAACGGACTGCGGCCGGTCACCGCCATGGCCAGCACCGAGCCGAGCGAGAACACGTCGCTGGCGGGGGTGAGCGCCTTGCCTTCGGCCTGCTCGGGCGACATGTACGCGGGCGAGCCGACGACGAAGCCGGTCCGCGTCAGCCCGGTGTCGCCCTCGGCGCCCGGTTCCGTAGCCCGCGCGATGCCCAGGTCGATGACCCGTACGCCGTCCTCGGCGAGCAGCACGTTGTCGGGCTTGAGGTCCCGGTGCACCAGCCCCGCTCGGTGGATCTCCGCCAGGGCCGAGGCCAGCCCGGCCGCGAGGCGCCGTACGACGTCCTCCGGCAGCACCCCGACCGCCTCGACGACCGCGCCCATGGACGGCCCGGCCACGAACACCGAAGCCAGCCACGGCGTCGGGGCGTCCGCGTCGGCGTCGATCACCGCCGCCGTGTAGGCGCCGGACACCTTGCGCGAGGCCGCGACCTCGCGCCGGAACCGGGCCCGGAAGCCCTCGTCGTCGGCGAAGTGCGCGAGCACCTGCTTGACGGCGACGAGCCGCCCGTCCGGCCCGGCGGCCAGCAGCACCCGCCCCATACCGCCCTGCCCCAGCACGCCGAGCACGTCGAACGGCCCCACGCGCTTCGGTCCCGAGGGCCCCAGGTCTTCCATACCGCCCCGCCCACCTCTCCACTCCACTCGGCCCTCGCTCGCTCAGCGGGGCATGGCCGCCACTGCGGCGCGGGCGTTGGACGGCTTGAGGTCCCGGTGGATCAGCCCCCGCCCCGTACCTGGGTCAGGGCGTGCGCCGGCCCGGCCGCCAGCCGGCGCACCGACGGCTCGGGCAGCGGCCCGACGGCGTCCAGCGCCTGCCCGAGCGAGGGCGGGCGCACGAACTGCGAAGCCGGCCAAGGCCTGGGCTCGTCCGCATCGGCGTCCCTCACGGCCGCCGTACGCGAGGACCCGGAACGGCCCCCCGTGCGTCGGGCTGGACAGCCCTGTGCCCTGCATACGGCCCCGCCCCTCCCCCGGTACGGGGAGGGATCATACCGAGAGGGCCGTCACGAAGGTCGTGAACGCGGCGGGGCTCACGGTGAAGGCCGGGCCGTCGGGGTTCTTGGAATCCCGGACGGCGATGAGGCAGGGCTGGGCGGCGACCTCGACGCACTCGCCGCCGGTGGTTCCGCTGTAGGAGGACTTACGCCAGGCGGCGGCGCCGAGAGGGGCGCATTCGACGCAGTCTCCGCCGGTGTCAGAGCTGTACGAAGACTTACGCCATCGCGCGCCCGTCAGGTACTGGATGGTGTCCATAGCGCTCCTCCATTACACGGGCGATCCGTTCCGCCGAGTCCTTTACGGAGAGGGCGGCGGCCTGCAAGTGATCGTAACGGAGGGAACCTTCCCTGAGAGCCTGCGGGTTGGCCGTCATATGACCCTGGACGAAGTCCTCGGTGTAGACGAGGTCCGGGTCGTCATCGAACCTCAGCAAGTTGAAGCTGCCCGGCAGTCCCGCATGGGCCCCCGCCTCGAACGGCAGGATCTGCACCTTCACCCACTCCCGCCCCTGGAGGTCCAACAGGTGGGCGAGTTGGTTCCGCATGACCTCCCGGCCGCCGATCTCCTGGTGCAACACGGCCTCGCTCATGACCACCCACATCAGTGGCGGGTTCTCGCGGTCGAGGATCCGCTGCCGCTCCATTCGGGCGGCCACCTTCGCGTCGAGGTCCCCGTCGGTCCGCACTCCGAGCACGGCCCGCGCGTACGCCTTGGTCTGCAACAGCCCGTAGACCAGCTGCGCCTGGTAGCTGGAGATGTATGCCGCCTTCGCCTCCATCTCCGCGTACGCCTGAAACCACGTCGGCAGCTGGCTGCGCAGGACCAGGCCCACCAGCCGGGAGAACACCCCACCGGTGCCGAGCGCCGCGTCCACCCGCTCCGAGAAGTCCCGGGTCGGCACCTTCCTCGCCGTCTCGATCTGCCCGATCAGCGAGCCCGTGCAGAAGATGATGCCTCCCAGCGCTCCCTGCTTCAGCCTCGCTTCTTCCCTCAAGCGGCGGAGTTCGGAGCCGTAGTAATCCAGCGGCGATGCGCTGGGGTCGAGCTCGCGGATGTTGACCATGAGGCGGTCACCCCTCAAGTTCACGCCGTGCGGCGTTCGGTTCGGCCTGTAGCCGAGCGTAACCACGCCACTCCACGCTGGTGACATGAATCAGGCAACTGACCACTCTCCGTCGGAAATTGGCCGCAGCTACCGCATGGGCTTCACCGTGGGTGAGCACTCCGCCCGGCACATGCGGCGCATCCTGCGGATGTTCCTGGACCGCTGGGGCCTGCCCGGGCTGGCCGATGGCGCCGAGCTGGCGCTGACCGAGCTGGTCGCCAACGTCGTACGCCACGTGCCCGGGCGGGGCTGCGCGGTGCTGATCCTGCGGCAGCCGAACGGGCTGCGGGTCGAGGTGACGGACGGCTGCCCCGCCCACCCACGGGTAGCCCGCCCACGCAACGACGACGGGCTCACGGAGGAGGGGCGCGGGCTGCTCCTGGTCGAGGCCGTGACCGACCGCTGGGGCACGGATCCGACCCCGACGGGCAAGACGGTCTGGTTCGAGTGCGACGAGGCGTGACACGTCCCAAGCTGGTCCATCGGGCGAAACAGCCGCCCTGTCCGGTCCCATGAGCATGGCCGGGCGGCGCCGGCGGCGTTGGGACGGGCGGCCATGGGCTCACCTCGTTGCGTCCCGCATCGCGTCGGCGGCAGCCCCGGCGATCGCCGTCGGGCTCGCTTCCGCTCCCGCCGCCCAGGCAGGTCCCCTGATCCAGGCGATCTGCGCGGACGTCGACGGCTGACGGGGACGGGGCGGGTGGGTGGGGTTCGGGACGGGTCGGGACGGGACGGGCCCCAGCCTGGACCACTACCGGGCGGTAAGGCAGCATGGGGCCCGCCCGCACCCCGTTCCACCGCCGGAGACACCATGGCCGCCACGCCCAAGCCGGAGAGCCTCGCCGCATTCGAGGCCGCCAAGGGGTTCATGCCCGTACGGGAGGGCCTCGCCCTCTACGAGGCGGCGACGGCCGCGGCCGCGCTCGGGCTGCCGCTGCTGGAGGTCGGGACGTACTGCGGCCGCTCCACGATCCTGCTCGCCGACGCCGCCCGCGAGGCCGGGGTGGCGGCCATCACCGTGGACCACCACCGCGGCAGCGAGGAGCAGCAGCCCGGCTGGGAGTACCACGACCCGACTGTCGTGGACCCGGAGATCGGCCTGATGGACACGCTGCCCACCTTCCGCCGGACCCTCCACCGGGCCGGCCTCGAAGACCACGTGATCGCGATCGTCGGGCGCTCCCCGCAGGTCGCCGCCGCCTGGGGCGGCCCGCTCGGCCTGGTCTTCATCGACGGCGGCCACACCGATGAGCACGCCACCGGCGACTACGAGGGCTGGGCCCCGCACATCGCCCCCGGCGGGACGCTCGTCATTCACGACGTGTTCCCGGATCCGGCCGACGGCGGCCAGGCCCCGTACCGGATCTACCTGCGGGCCCTCGCCTCCGGCGCCTTCGAGGAGGTCTCGGTGACCGACTCCCTGCGCGTGCTGCGCCGCACCGGGTCCGGGATATAACGGCACTTACGAACATTCGCGGGCATTCGCACGCACTGGGCGGGCATATTTCGCACACTTCGCGGACATATAACCGATAAGCACACCACGCCCCCGGATGGCCCACGGTCCGTACCCTCCGGGGGCCCCCGGTCTAGCATCGCGGCGTGCGCAACGACGACAGCCCCCCACGCCCCGAAGCCGCCGCGTCGGCCGGGCCGGACCACCGGCCCTGGTTCACGCGCCGCTCCACCCTCGTCATCGCGGCCGCCGCGCTGGCTCCGACCGCCTTGGCCGGCTGGGTCCTGACCCAGGTACTGACCGGGGCCGGGCCGGACGGCCGCGACGCGAAACCGGCGGCCGCGCCGATCGCCGCCCCGGCAGCCTCGCCCGCCGCGGCCCCCGCCAAGGGCCCGCTCACCGGCCGGACCGTCGTCATCGACCCCGGCCACAACACGGGCAACTTCGACCACACCGACGAGATCGAGCGGCAGGTGGACATCGGCACGAACCGCAAGGAGTGCGACACCACCGGCACCACCACCAACTCCGGCTACATGGAGGCGGAGTTCACCATGGACGTGTCCGTGCGCGTACGGACCCTCCTGGAGGCCAAGGGCCTGAAGGTGGTTCTCACCCACGAGGCTGCCGACCGCGCCTGGGGCCCCTGCATCGACGAGCGCGCCCGTATCGGCAACGAGGCGAAGGCCGACGCCGTCGTCTCCGTCCACGCCGACGGCGTCTCCGCCGGCAACCGCGGCTTCCACATCATCCTCCCCGCCGAGGTCAAGGGGGGCGCCGCCGACACCGCGGCCATCGTCGAACCCTCCCGACAGCTCGGTGAGCGGATCGCCGGGAACTTCGCCCGGACCACCGGTTCGTCGCCCGCCAACTACCTCGGAAGCGGTACCGGTTTGGTGATCCGCGACGATCTCGGCGGACTGAACCTGTCAACTCGGCCCAAGGTCTTCATCGAATGCGGCAACATGCGTGACGCCAAGGACGCGGCGCAGCTGACGAGTCCGGCGTGGCGGCAGAAGGCGGCCCAGGGCATCGCGGACGGCATCGTCGGCTTCCTCGGCGGGTAGTCCAAGCGGGAGTCCCGCCGGGACTCCCGGTGGGACCGCCCGACGCCCCGATCCTCTCGGCCGCCGGAGACCTCCGTACGATGGTGCCGCCCGCCCCGCTGCGTGCATGCTCTGCGACCGCGGCACCACGAGACGACCGAGACCGAGAAGGACACCTAAGACGTGAACATCCGCTCCCTCACTCGAGGCGACGGCGTGGTGATCGGAGCAGCGGCACTGCTGTTCATCGCCTCGTTCCTCGATTTCTACTCCGCGACCGGCCTCGACCTGCCGAGCGTGTGGGACACCGACGTGTACCGTCTGGCGCTCCCCACGATCTTCCTGCTCGGTTTCATCGCGGCCGGTCTGCTCGTCGCGGCCCGATTCCAGCCGGAGGCCCGCAAGCTCGCGGGCCTGCCTCTGTCCGCGTGGGGGACGGTGCTCGCGGTCGCGGCCGCCTGGTCCTCCCTGTGGTCCCTGATCACCAGCCCGAGCGGCGCCGACCTCGGCGCGGGCTGCATCATCGCCTTCCTCGCCACGCTGGCCCTGGCCGGTGTGGCCGTCGCCGGCGCGAAGATCCCGGCGCTGGCCGGCCAGCTGGTGCCGGAGCCGAGGCCCGCCGCCGTCCCGCCGTACGGGGCCCAGCCCCAGCCGGGCGCCGGGTACGGGTACCCGGGCGGGCAGCAGCCGCAGCCCTACGGCGGCACCCCGCAGCCGGCCCCGCCGTACGGCGGCACGCCCACCCCGGCTCCGGGTCCGCAGGACACCCCGGCGCCCGCCCCGGCGGCGGACTTCTCCCCGTTCTGGTTCGCGGTCCCGGTGGCCCGCCCCCTCTTCGCCGAGGACGGCTCCTCCAGCCAGATCGCCGAACTCGCCCCCGGCACCTGGTACCTGGCCGTCGAGCAGCGCGGCCCGTCCGCCCTGGTCGCCCAGACCCAGGACGGCCGCCGCGGCGTCCTGAACGACACCTCGGGCATCCAGCGCGGCTGACCGGCGCGGAACGCACGCACGCACGCACAGGCGCACACACCCCGGCAGGCCGGGCGGAGACCTCTCCGCCCGGCCTGTCGGCGTGTCCGGCGTCGCCACGATGCCGGTTCGGCCTTCCGGGCAGAGTGCCGGTGCCCTACAGTCACCTGACGTACCGTCAGATATCGCGGCCAACGACCACGCCCACGACTCGGCATCGCGGAGGGGACCGTCCATGCGCCTGGGACTCGCACTCGGCTACTGGGGCCGCGGCCCCAACCCGGACCACCTCGACCTCGCCACCGAGGCCGAGAACCTCGGCTACGACTCGGTGTGGACCGCCGAGGCCTGGGGCTCGGACGCCTTCACCCCGCTGACCTGGATCGCCGCGCACACCTCCCGGATCCGTCTCGGCACCGCCATCGCGCAGATGGCCGCCCGTACCCCCACCGCGACCGCCATGCACGCCCTCACCCTGGACCACCTCTCCGGCGGCCGGATGATGCTGGGCCTGGGCCTGTCCGGCCCTCAGGTGGTGGAGGGCTGGTACGGGCGCCCGTTCCCCGCGAGCCCCCTCACCGCGACCCGCGAGTACGTGGACGTCATCCGCCAAGTGCTGCGCCGCGAGGGCCCGGTCGTCCTCGACGGCCGATTCCACCACCACCCGTACCGCGGCGAGGACGGCACCGGCATCGGCAAACCGCTGAAGCCCATCACCCACCCGCTCCGCGCGGACCTGCCGGTCCTGCTCGGCGCGGAGGGCCCCAAGAACATCGCCCAGACCACCCGCATCGCGGATGGCTGGCTCCCCCTCTACTGGTCGCCGACCCGCACGGACGTCTACCAGGCCTCGCTGTCCGAGCTCCCCGAGGGGTTCATGATCGCGCCGATGGCCCGGGCCAAGGTCTGCGACGACGTCGCGGAAGGCCTCCTCCCGGTCAAGGCGATGCTCGGCTTCTACATCGGCGGCATGGGGCACGCGGCCCGCAACTTCCACGCCGACCTCATGGCGCGCATGGGCTACGAGGAGGAGGCCCGGCGCATCCAGGAGCTGTTCCTCGCCGGGCGCAAGGAGGAGGCGGTCCTGGCCGTCCCGGACGCGTTCGCCGACGAGATCTCGCTGATCGGCCCCCGGGAGCGGATCGCGGAGCGCCTGGAACTGTGGCGCAAGGGCCCGGTCACCGACCTCCTCCTCACGGCCCCGGACCCGCACACCCTGCGCGTACTGGCGGAGCTCAACAGTTAGCTATGCCTGCGGCAGGACGGCCAGCAGCTCGCGCAGGTCCAGCGGCATGACGGCGATCTCGATGCTCCCGCCGCCCTCGTACGCGCAGGTGACGATGCGCGAGCCGGGGTTGATGGAGATCCCCTCCCGTACGGAGGGGGCCCGCACCCCGGTGGCCCGGCCCCCGGGGAGCGCCACGGGCGCGCCGCGCTGCGGGATCCAGCGGGGCGCGCCCTGGTCTTCGTACAGCCGGCCGGGACGCCAGCGGCCCTCGCCGGCGGGCCGGCGCGCCATGCCGGGGATCCCGGGCACGGGCACGGCGGCCCCCCGCGCGCGGTGCTTGCGGCGGACCAGCCAGCCGATCCCGGCGGCCCCTCCGGCGAGGAACACGTACTCGATCATCCGCCCATTGAAACAGCGGCAGCGGACAACCGCTGCTAGCCGCCCAGCTGGGAGACGCTCGGGACCTTGTCGGTCACCTCGGCGCCCGCGCTCTTGCCCGCGTCCTTGACGCCGCCGATGACGTTGCTGAAGGAGTCGATGTCGGCGTCGCCGGCGTCGCCCTTGCGGAGCTTGCTGCTGAGGCCCTTGAGGGACTCGATGCCCGCCGTCAGCGGGCCCATCGCCTTCGACAGGAGCGGGTCGCCCTTGGCGTTGTCGGCGGCGGCCTTGAGCCGGTTGTAGGCGAAGGCACCGGCGAGACCGGCCTTGATGAGCGCGAACGTGCGGCCCTTGGCGCCCTTCTTGAACTTGCCGGCGCGGTACGGCTTGACGATCCACTGGTACGTCGCCCCGGCCGCGAGCCCCGCGTTGGCGACGAAGCGCGTCTTGGCGAACTTCTGCCGCTCGGCGGAGGTGCTGGGCGAGGGCGTCGCGGCGGCCAGCTCATCGGCTTCGACGGCGGCGGGCTCGGCGGCCGCGAGGGCGGCCAGCTCCCCCATCGAGGCGGAGGACAGCTCCTCCCGCCGGCCGTCGCCGCCACCGCCGCTGCCGCATGCGGTGGCGCCGGCCAGCAGCGCGGTGGAGAGGACCACCGCCGTGAGGGCGCGGCGGATTCGGACGGTCGTGGGTACGGACACGGTTTCCTCCGGGGACTGAGGCGTCCCCCGCAGCCTCGCCCCGGCGCCGTGACTGCGCTACCGGGGGGACCCGTTCGGGTTTGCGGCGCGCCCGCGCGGCAAGACGCGTCACATGCGCACACACACCCGAGTACACGCCCGAGGAAGCGGAACCACCCAGGCAGGCCGGGCCGTCGCACTGGTGGCGGACGTGCTCGCCTTCGTGATCCTCCTGTGGATCCTGCTGTACCTGCTGGACGCCAACCGCGGTAACGAGCTGGTGGAGTTCATCCACGACACCGCCTCTTGGCTGGCCGGCTGGTCCTACGACCTGTTCACCTTCAGCCGCGAATGGGTGCAGGTGGTGGTCGGCTACGGCCTGGCGGCGGTGGTCTACGTCCTCCTCGGACACGCCGTCGCGGGCTGGCTGTACCGCCGCTGACCTGCCCTGAACAGCGCCAAAGGGGCCTTCCTCCACCGGGCGGTGGAGGAAGGCCCCTCTTACAGGGCTCAGCCGCAGCAGTCGGGCTCCAGCCCGGTCGGGAGCGAGGTCCCGCCGAACACCTCCGTGGTGGCTTCGTCGCCGCCGAGCGCCGCGACGGCGAGCAGCATGGATCCGGCGGTCCAGGTGGTCTGCTCGACCGGCCAGACCGACTCGTCCTCGAACACGTACCCCGTCCAGTACATGCCGTTGTCGGCGCGCAGGTGGGTGATCGAGCGCAGGATCTCCAGCGCCCGGTCCGACTCCCCCGTCGCCCACAGGGCGAGCGCCAGCTCGCAGGACTCGCCCCCCGTCACCCACGGGTTCGGCAGGACGCAGCGCACGCCCAGGTCCGGGACCACGAACTCGTCCCAGCGCTCCTCGATGCGCGCCTTCGCCTCGAGGCCGGTCAGGGCTCCGCCGAGGACCGGGTAGTACCAGTCCATCGAGTAGCGCGACTTGTCCAGGAACCGCTCGGGGTGGCGGCGTATCGCGTGGCGCAGGGCGCCTGCCGCGAGCTCCCAGTCGGGCTGCGGCTCCTCGCGGTGCTCGGCGATGGCCAGCGCGCAGCGCAGGGCCTGGTGGATGGAGGAGGAGCCGGTCAGCAGGGCGTCCGTGACGGCCGCGCCGTCCGCCTCCCGCTTCCAGCCGATCTCCCCGCCCGGCTGCTGCAGCCCGAGGACGAACTCCACGGCCGCGTACACCACCGGCCACATGCGGTCCACGAAGGTGTCGTCGCCGGTCGCCAGGTAATGGTGCCAGACCCCGACCGCGACGTACGCGACGAAGTTGGTCTCCCGCCCCGTGTCCTGCGGCTCGGCGGTGTCCACCCCGTCCGCCCGGTCGGCGTAGGCCGCGTACCAGGAGCCGTCCTGGTTCTGGTGGGCCGCGAGCCACTCGTATGCCTTCTCGGCGGCCGCGTGCTCCCCGGCCGCGTCCAGCGCCATCGCGGCCTCGGTGTGGTCCCACGGGTCGAGGTGGTGGCCGCGGAACCACGGTATGGCCCCGTCGGGCCGCTGCGCGGCCAGGATCCCGGCGACCGTCTCGGCGGCCTGCTCGGCGGTCAGCACCCCGTTCAGGACGAGGTGTTCGGGTGCGGTGCGCTCCGGCGAGCTCACTGGGCGGAGCCCGCGTTGCCTGCGGAGCCGGCTGCGTCGACGGGGAGGTGGGGCTTGGTCGCGTACGCCACGAAGCTCTTGCCTATGACCGGGTTCAGGGCCTGCTCTGCGAGGCGGGTGAGCGCGGGCTTCTTCATGATGTCCCAGACCAGGAGCTTGTGGTACGCCTTGACGGGCAGCGCCTTGTCGTTGTCCACGCCGAAGGCGCACTTGAGCCACCAGTACGGGGAGTGCAGCCCGTGCGCGTGGTGCGTGCCGTACGGCTTGAGGCCGGCGGCCTCCATCTTGCCGAGCAGCTCGTCCGCCTTGTAGATGCGGATGTGGCCGCCCTCGACCTCGTGGTACGCGTCGGAGAGCGCCCAGCAGATCTTCTCCGGGCCGTAGCGCGGCACGGTGATGGCGATGCGGCCGCCCGGCTTGAGGACGCGGACCATCTCGGCGAGCACGCCCTTGTCGTCGGGGATGTGCTCCATCACCTCGGAGATGATGACGACGTCGAAGGACTCGTCGGGGAAGGGCAGGGCGAGCGCGTCGCCCTCCATGGCGGTGGCGGTGGCGCCGGCCGGGGCCTCGCCGGCCTCCTTCATGGCCGCGAACCACTTGGCGACCTCGCGGATCTCCTCGCCGTTGCGGTCGACGGCGACCACCTGGGCGCCTCGCCGGTAGCACTCGAAGGCGTGCCGGCCTGCGCCGCAGCCCAGATCGAGTACGCGGTCGCCTGCGGCGAGCGGGAACCGGGAGAAATCGACGGTCAGCACGGGGTCCTGCCTTCGCGGTCACGGGGGTGTCGGGGGGTGCACATGAGCTGGCGTGGGGGGCGTGGGGGGCGCGGGTGAGGGGAGGTCACCGCGCGCGGCGGGTACGGGCAGCTGCCTGCGCGAGGGCGGCGCGGTAGTGCGCGGCGGTGGCCTCGGCGGCCTTGGCCCAGGTGAAGCGGGCCAGGACCCGTTCGCGGCCGGCGGCGCCGAGGCGGGCCCGCAGCTCCGGGTCGCCCAGCATCCGGCCCAGGGCCGCGGCCAGTGCGCCCGCGTCGCCGGGGGGCACCGCGAGGCAGGTCTCGCCGTCGGGGCCGGAGACCTCGGGGATCGCGCCGCCGGTGGTGGCGACGAGCGGGGTGCCGGTGGCCATGGCCTCGGCGGCGGGGAGCGAGAAGCCTTCGTAGAGGGAGGGCACGCAGGCGACCTGCGCGCTGCGCACGAGGTCGACGAGTTCGGCGTCGGTGATGCCCTTGACGAAGCGGACGGCGTCCTGGAGGCCGTACGAGGCGATGGCGCGGGCGACCGGCCCCTCCTCGGCTCGCTTGCCGACGACGACGAGGTGGGCCTCGGGCTGTTCGGTGCGCAGCTTGGCGAGGGCCTCCACGAGGTGCACGAGGCCCTTGAGCGGGACGTCGGCGCTGGAGGTGGTGACGATGCGGCCCGGGACCTCGGCGACGGAGGGGTCGGGCGACCACAGGTCCGTGTCGGCGCCGATGTGGACGACGTGGATGCGGCCGGCCTGGACGCCCAGGTGCTGGGCGATCTCCTGCTTGGAGGAACCGGAGACGGTGAGGACGGAGGGGAGCCGGCGGGCGACGCGCCCCTGCATGCGGGTGAAGGCGTACCAGCGGCGTACGGAGACCCGCTTCTTGCGGTCCTTCGCGGCGGCGAGGTCGAGTTGGCGGTCGACGGTGATGGGGTGGTGGATCGTGGTGACCAGCGGGGCGCCGAGGTCGCCGAGGAGTCCGTAGCCGAGGGTCTGGTTGTCGTGGATGACGTCGAACTCACCGGCGCGGGCGGCGAGGTGCCGGCGGGCACGGAGCGAGAACGTCAGCGGCTCGGGGAATCCGCCGGTCACCATGGTGGCGACCTCGAGGGCGTCGATCCAGTCCCGGTACTCGTCGCGCTTGGGGGTGCGGAAGGGGTCGGGGTGGCGGTAGAGGTCGAGGCTCGGGAGCTCGGTGAGCGAGGCGCCGGTGTCGAGGACCGGGTAGGGCTGCGCGCCGATGACCTCGACGGAGTGCCCGAGGCGGACGAGCTCGCGCGAGAGGTGGCGGACGTAGACGCCCTGGCCACCGCAGAACGGGTTCCCCTTATAGGTGAGGAGTGCGATACGCAGCGGGCGGTCGCCGTCGGTGGCGGAACCCGTGAAAGGGCTCTTCACCATGGCCTCAGCGGTCACTCTCGGCCCCCATCTCCCTGCACTTTCGCCGGAGCGTAACCGCTCGCATAATGTAGAACAAGTTTCAGACTTGATCCGTCGAAGACCATTGAATCTACCGGCCGGAAACCACACCGTAAGAGGCGGAGCAGGTGATTCGCGCCACGGCTGCGGCGCCTGCGATGCTGATCCCGGACCGGCCCGGAATCAGCTCCGCCGCACGCCCCCCGCACGCCCCCTGCAACTCCCTCGCAGAACCGCCACCGCAACGACACGGAACGCCATGGAACGGGACAGATGACAGCGGAAGCGAAAGCCGTCAGCACGGTCACCACACCGGCGTCCCCTCCCCTGACGGAACGCCAGGAGGCGCGCCGCCGCCGGATCCTGCACGCCAGCGCCCAGCTGGCCAGCCGGGGCGGCTTCGACGCCGTCCAGATGCGGGAGGTGGCGGAGGCCGCCGGCGTCGCCCTCGGCACGCTGTACCGGTACTTCCCGTCCAAGGTGCACCTGCTGGTGGCCACCATGCAGGACCAGCTCCAGCACATGCACACCACGCTGCGCAAGCGCCCGCCGGCCGGCGACGACCCGGCGGCGCGGGTGGCGGAGACCCTGATGCGGGCCTTCCGGGCCCTCCAGCGGGAACCGCACCTGGCGGACGCGATGGTCCGGGCGCTGACGTTCGCGGACCGCAGCGTGAGCCCGGAGGTGGACACGGTCTCCCGGCTGACCACGGCGATCATCCTGGACGCGATGGGCCTGGAGGCCCCCCCGACGGCGGAGCAGCTCTCGGCGGTCCGGGTCATCGAGCACACCTGGCACTCGGCGCTGATCACCTGGCTCTCGGGGCGCGCCTCGATCGCCCAGGTCAAGATCGACATCGAGACCGTCTGCCGCCTGATCGACTTGACGGCCCCGGAAAAGTCCTGAAGCCGCCGGTACGGGGCTACGGGGGGCGGGGGCTTCGAGGCGTCACTCCGGGGCGGGGCATGTTCCGGGTCGGGGCGGCTCTACCTGCGCGAAACAGCGGTGAGAGGTCCATCGGGAGCCCGAGACGCATCAGATCGCTACGCGCTTCGCACGGCTTGGCGTCCGACGGCCGTCTGGGGTTGGCCTCACGCCGGTCGGAGGTGGACCCGACCCGCACCGGACAGCGGCGCGAAGCCCACCCGGAGCCGCAGGCGCGTCAGATCGCTACGCGCTTCGCACGGCTTGGCGTCCGACCGCCGCCTGGAGCTGATCTCGTTTAGGCCCACCCAGTCTGTTCATCGGCTCGTGGCCGCCCATCCCACGGGCGAAACAGGTGCCTCGTCGCGTGCGTGATCGCGTGCGTGCGGAATGAGGCACCCACCTCCGGATGGTCAGCCGAGCGCGTTCTCGATCGCCTCGAAGATGTCGGCGTCGGTCTCCTGCTGCCAGGTCGGAAGATCCGGCCAGTCTGCGACGTAGCCCGGCTTGGGGTCTCCGAAGTGCTTGAACATCTGGGCCGTCCAGCATGTGGCGACGAACCGGCTCTTCTGCTCACGCGACAGTCTTGACGCCTGACCACCGCTGATCTCGATGAACTGGCGGACTTGCTCGTACACCGAACCGGCGGCCTCTCGCTCCCACTCTGGTGTGTCGTCCCAGGGCGTGATGTAGCCGGTCTTCGGTTCGCCCGGGAAGTGCTCCTTCACACCAGTGATCCACGTTTCCCGGAACAGACGTGCGCCTTCGGTCTGCGACATGGCTACCCCTCTCATCGGACTGCGTTCAACGCACCGATTTCGGCCCCCAGTTCGGCGATGCGCCGGTCCTGCGACAGCGGGCCGAACCCTTCTCGTAGATCCTGGAGTCTACGGGCGACGTATCCGGACGATGTCTGTCCGGCCAGGGCCAGAGCCTGTCGGCCGAAGGTGAGCACTTGGTCTGCATCGCCGCGCTGGGCACCGATCGAAGCAAGATCGGCCAGGACGGCGCCCCGGCGGCGCAGCGACTGCCCGGCGGACAGGGCGTCCTGGCCCAGTGCGTTTATGAGCGTGTGTTCGGCCAGGTCGAGCCGCCCCAGCTTCGCGTACCGCGACCCGCGCTCTTCGGCCAACCGTGACCCGTCGAATCGGAGCCATCCGCCGTTGTTGCTCTCGCCGCTCAGGTCCCGTACCCGCTCCGCCCGGTCGAGTGCCCGTTCGCATGCGGTCAGGTCACCGAGTCCCGCGTACGCCTCCGCCTGGACCGACGCGACCCAATGGCGGGTGGACAGCTGCCTGTCTCCTCGGTCGGCCACCCTCTCCGCTGCTGACAAGATCTGCGCGGCCTCGCGATACCGCCGCTCGGACATATCCAGGTACGCGTGCCGGACGAGCGCGCACGCCCACAGGTCGTAGGCTCCTGCCTCCTTGCCGGCAGATGCGGCAAGCGAGTACGAGGCGGCTGCGTCCGTGTACCTGTTGTTGTCGAACGCAAGCTCGCCGGCCAACTGGAAGAGATCCGCGGCCACGCTGCACAGGCTCCTGGAGCCCCGCTGCGGGCTCCCGTCCAAGGTGGCGTTCAACGCGGAGAGCTGGTTCCGTACGACCGGGTAGACGGAGCCCTTGGTCTGGGCGAGTAGTTGAAGTGCTCTCCCGGCTGAAGCCGGGAGGTTCCTGCTTACCTTGCGGTAGCGGGCTTGACGCGCTTGGCACGCCTGACGACTGCCCTCCCGGCAGCCGGGATGAGCGCGTGGCCCATCCGGTACAGATGCAACACGTTCCGGGCCGCGTTCCAGTCGGCGTTGCCCGACCAGCCGCAGTCCGGGTTCTTGCACACGAACACGGCCTGGGACTCCCGGCTCCCGGCGCCGGACCCCGAACGGTCGGCTTCGCCACGGCCACGAGAGGTCGGTCCGGTGATCCGGGGCCTGGGTGACGGCGAGCCGCGGGTGCTCATGACCGTGCGGGTGTCGCGGGATTCAGGGCGGACGTGGGGGCAGGAATCCGCGGTGCGTGAGGGCGATCCGGTGGTGGTGCTGCCGAACCCGCACATGTATCCGCCGTGCGGCTGCGTGCGATGTACGGGGCGGCGGACGGTCGCGGCACGGTCGCTGCGGTCGTCTTCGTGAGGGATCGATTCGACTCTGAGGAGGCTGGCATGGGTTGGGGAACCGGCAAGGGTGGCGGCGGGAGCGATGGGAAGCACTCGGGGAAGAAGGATCCGGGTACGGCCAAGCCGTCCCCGGATACGGCGCAGCCGAAGCCTGACCCGAAGCACAAGGGGAAGTAGGCGTACGCGGATGGTGAGCAGCGGAGGAGCCGAGCCGGCTGCCATGCGGGGCCTGCTCGGCGTGATGGAGGAAGGTCTCGGGGCGCCCTTGGCTGCGGTCTGGGAGCGCGCTTATTGGGGAGTTGCCCGGCACGCCTTCCTGCCCGGGAGGGTGTGGATCGGGGATGGCCTGGCGGAGTGTTCCCGGGATGCGGCGCCCGATACCTGGTTGCGTCATGCCTACGCCGACACCCCGGTGGTCACCCAGGTCAACGACGGGCAGGAGACGGAGCCCGGTGGGGTGATCCTGGCACCGTGGGAGTCGCCGTGGTTCTGCTACGGGCTGCTGAGGGTGACCGTGGACGGGTACGGGGTCGCCTCGGGAGCCTTCTCTCCGTACTCGGCGTTCATGCTGATGCGCGGGCAGCGTACCGATCTGCGGATCTTCCGCGACGTGGTGCGAGATGCCCATGTGCCGACCGAGTCTTCGACGCGACTCTCGCCTTGGGGGTGTCCGGCGACGACTGTGCCGCGCAGTTCGCGGTCGGGCTCCAGCTCCGTGATGTATGGCGGACCTGGCACGACAACCCTGACGTGGAGGGGGTGGCGTCGCGGCTGTGGCTGGCCACCACCGACGCGACGTCCTGGGCCGCCGTGGACTGGGACGGGCGGAGCTCCGGCCGGTTCACCGTGTGGGAGCACGGGCCTCGGCGTCTGTGGGAGTCCGTCGAGGCGGCCTACGCCTGGTGGCGCGGCATGGGCCGGCCCGGGCCGGAGCGGTTCGGGCTGACAGTCGCCCCCGACGGCAATCATGTCCCTTGGCTCGACAGCCCCGACCACCCGGTCCCCGACCTGAGCTGATCTGATGCCCGAGGAATGAGTCTCTGTTGTGCGGGTGAGAACTCGACGGGAGAATCGGCGCAGGAGAACGGGGTTGTGGTGGGAATGAGTTGGCGGTCGGTCGGCGCATCTCGGCCCCCGAGGGGGGAGATGCGATGAGCCGGAGCATTGATCTGAAGTTCTCGTACGAGATCGCCAAGTTCACGGCTGGGCGGATGCCGGATGGTCATGCCCGCAGCACCTTGCGGAACGCGCAGCCTCATCCCTGGCGCGGGCGGGGAAACCCTCAGAGGATCGAGGAGGGTGCGGCTCCTCGGGTCGCAGAGGATGTCTTCGATGCGCTCAAGGAACTGCACTGGATTTGCGGCAGGACCCCGCGATAGGCAGGCCCGACACGAGCAACATCAACGCGCGCACCGTGGGGCGGTGCGCCAACACCGTTGCTCGATCGCTGGGGGTATCCGAGCCGTTCCCGGAGGTGAAGAGGCGCTAGGTTCCGCGTGCCCACGGACCCTGGTGTCCGGCGCGCACCGGGGTCCGCCGGGCCGGGCGGCTACTCCTCCGGCGGGAAGACCGGCTCGCCCGTTGCCGCCAGGGTGATCAGGATGGCTTCGACGGGGCAGCCTTCGGCCGCCGTCAGGATCGGCTCGTTCGCGTCCGTTTGCGGGGTGCGCGGGTGCGACTGGCGTGCCGAGTCGAGGGTGAAGCCGTCCGGGGCGTGGTTCACGCACATGCCCGAGCCGATGCAGACGCCCCGGTCCACCTCGACCTGCCAGCGGTCTCCCATCAGGCGCCCGCCTCGTAGCCTGCGGGGAGGTGGATCATCTTGTGCTCCAGGTACTCGCTCAGGCCTTCCGGGCCGAACTCCCGGCCCACGCCGCTGCTCTTGTAGCCGCCGAACGGGCCGAGCATGTCCAGGCTGAAGGTGTTCACGTTGAAGGTGCCCGTCCGGATCTGCCGGGCGAAGTCGATGCCGTGGGCCACATCGCCGGTCCACACGCTGCCGCTCAGGCCGAAGTCGGAGTCGTTCGCGATCCGGGCGGCCTCCGCCTCGTCCCCGTACGGGATCAGGCACACGACCGGGCCGAAGATCTCCTCGCGGGCGATCCGCATGGAGTTGTCGACGTCGCCGAAGAGGGTGGGCTCGACGTACCAGCCCCGTTCGAGGCCGGCCGGGCGGCCGCCGCCCGCCAGGACCTTGGCGCCCTCCTCCTGGCCGATGCGGATGTAGTCCAGGGAGCGCTGCTGCTGGCGCCGGGCCACGAGCGGGCCGAGCTGGGTCGCCGGGTCGAGGGGGTCGCCGACGACGAGGGCGCTCGCCGCCGCCGCGAGGGCGTCGGCGATCTCGTCGTAGCGGCTGCGCGGCGCGAGGACGCGGGTCTGGGCCACGCACGCCTGGCCGTTGTTCATCCAGGCGGCCGGGACGATCCCGGCGATCGTGGTCTCCAGGTCGGCGTCCGGGAGGATGACGGCGGCGGACTTGCCGCCGAGTTCGAGGGTGACCCGGGTGAGGTTGCGGGCCGCGACCTCCATCACGCGCTTGCCGGCCGCGACCGAGCCGGTGAAGGCGACCTTGTCGACGCCGGGGTGGCCGACCAGGTACTCGCTGACCTCCCGTTCGGCGGGCAGGATCGACAGCACGCCCTCCGGCACGCCGGCCTCGCGCGCGATGTCGGCGAGGATGTAGGAGTCCAGCGGGGATTCGGGGGACGGCTTGAGGATGACCGTGGAGCCGCTGAGCAGCGCCGGGGCCAGCTTGGCCGCCGCCACGAACTGCGGGACGTTCCACGGGATGACGGCCGCGACGACGCCCACCGGCTCGCGGCGCACCAGGATCGGGCCGAGCACGCCCTGGCGGTACTCCTCGTACGGGTAGGCGCGCGCGACCGTGATCGCGGCGTCGTAGACCATCATCGGGCCCAGCGCCTGGGCGAGGATGCTCCAGGAGTACGGGGATCCGTTCTGGGAGCTGATCGAGCGGGCGATCTCCTCGTGCCGGACGGCTATGGCGTCCTTGATGCGGGTGACGACGGCGATCCGCTCGTCGAGGGACATCCGGGGCCAGGGGCCCTCGTCGAAGGCCTTGCGCGCGGCCTCGACGGCCCGGTCGACGTCCGCCTTCGCGGCGTGCGGGACGGAGCCGATGACCTGCTCGGTGTGGGGGGAGACGACCTGGATCCTGTCGGTGCCCTGCGGATCCGTCCATTCCCCGCCGATGAACAGTTGTCCGTGTTCCACGAGCTCGGTCATGGCTGATGCCTCCTGCGGCTTGGCGTTCCAGAACTGATACCAGTTCTAGTTGGAGGAGTCCACGGGCAGGACGGAACAGCCCGGAAGATCCAACGACTAGTCAGGAGCCGCTGGAGATGGTCGACTTGGGCTACCGGTTCAGAAGTGAAACGGGTTCTTGTTCTTTGAGATTCGTGACTTCGCCTAGTTCGCAGACAGGGGGCCTCATGTCAGAGGACACGTCACAGGTGACCGATCACGGTGGCGGGGTGTGGGCGATCAAGGTCCCCATCCCCGACAACCCGCTCGGGCACACCCTCGTCCACGTCCTCGACACCGACCGCGGCCCGGTCCTCGTCGACACCGGCTGGGACGACCCCGCCTCGTGGGACACCCTCGTCGCCGGCCTCGCCGCGCTCGGCATCGCCGTCGCCGACGTCCACGGCGTGGTCATCACCCACCACCACCCCGACCACCACGGCCTGTCCGGCCAGGTCCGCGAGGCGTCCGGCGCCTGGATCGCCATGCACGCCGCCGACACCGAGGTCGTCGTACGGACGCGCGCCGCCGAGCCCGGCGTCTGGTTCGACTACATGAGCGAGAAGCTCGCCGCGGCCGGAGCCCCCGAGGAGCACATCGCTCCGCTGCGCGCCGCCCGCGCGAGCGGCCGCATGCGCACCCTGCCCGGGCTGCGGGCCGCCGTCCCCGACCGGGAGATCGTCCCCGCCGAG
Source organism: Streptomyces sp. ISL-94 (assembly GCF_018614075.1). Classification (GTDB taxonomy): domain Bacteria; phylum Actinomycetota; class Actinomycetes; order Streptomycetales; family Streptomycetaceae; genus Streptomyces. The sequence continues at coordinate 51,403 of NZ_JAGGOZ010000045.1, forward strand.
CTGCTGCCCCTCGCCGGGCGCCGGCTGCGGGCGATCTGGACCCCCGGCCACACCCCCGGCCACGTCTGCCTGCACCTGGAGGAGGCCCATCCGGCCAACCTCCCCGGCAACGGGCGCCTCTTCTCCGGGGACCACCTGCTCCCCGGGATCTCCCCCCACATCGGCCTGTACGAGGCCCCGGAGGACCCCCGCGTCACCGACCCCCTCGGGGACTACCTCGACTCCCTCGAACGCATCGGCCGCCTCCGGCCCGCCGAGGTGCTCCCCGCCCACCAGCACGCCTTCACCGACGCGCCCGCCCGCGTACGGGAGCTGCTGCACCACCACGAGGAGCGGCTGACCGGGCTGTGGGCGCTGCTCGCCGAGCCGCTCACCCCGTGGGGGCTGGCGGAGCGGATGGAGTGGAACCGCCCCTGGGAGCAGATCCCGTACGGCTCCCGCAACATCGCGGTCTCGGAGGCGGAGGCCCACCTGCGGCGGCTGGTGAAACAGGGCCGCGCGGAGGCGGTCCCGGGCAGCGACCCGGTGGCGTACCGCGCCCTGTGAGGCTCGGGCGGCGCCTCGGGCGGTGCGTCGGCCGGTAAGGGGTGCTCCAGCCCGGCGCCACCGGTCTCGCGGGCTACGGGCCGGTAGAGTGAGCCCGTCGTCCACACTTTCGTACGGGGGGAAGCCGGTGCAATTCCGGCGCTGACCCGCAACCGTGACCCACTCGCGGCGCCACCCCGGCGCCGCCCGGGCGGGGAGCCGGAATGCCCCGGACCGGAGTGCGCGGCTCGCGCCGCCGGGTCCCCCGGCGGCCGGCACCGTCGAGGCAAACGGAGCCGGAGCCCGGTACCCCTGCGTGCCTGCCTCCCGCTCCCCAGCAGGAGAGGCACCCGCCCCCATGAACGTCCGCCGCAGCGCCGCCGCGCTCGCCGCCTCCGCCGTGCTCTGCGTGGGCGCGGCCCCCGCAGCCCTCGCCGACACCACGCCGCCCGCCTCCCCCTCCGCGCCGCCGGTGATCCCCTCCGGGCTCTACGGCAAGAGCGACCCGACGTACGACGGCGTGTGGCGGCAGTCCTTCGCGCTGCTCGCCCAGCACACGGTCGGCGTCAAGCCCGCCCAGCAGGCCGTCGACTGGCTGGTGGGCCAGCAGTGCGCGAACGGCGGCTTCGCCTCCTTCCGCGCGGACGCGGGCGCGGCATGCGAGGCGACGACGATGTTCGACACGAACGCCACCGCCGCGGCCGTGCAGGCGCTCAAGGCCCTCGGCGGCAAGGACGAGGCGGTCAAGAAGGGCGTGGACTGGCTGAAGTCCGTGCAGAACGAGGACGGCGGCTGGTCCTTCGTCCCCGGCTCCCCCAGCGAGGCCAACTCCACCGCCCTGGTGATCAGCGCGCTCGCGGTGGCCGGCGAGAAGCCGGCCGAGGTCAAGTCGAAGGCCGGCAAGTCGGCGTACGAGGGCCTGCTCCCCTTCCAGCTGGGCTGCACCGCCGAGCCGGCCTCCGACCGGGGCGCCTTCGCGTACCAGCCGGTCGACGGCAAGCTGATCGCCAACGGCGACGCGACGGCCGCCGCGGTGCTGGCCGGCCTCGGAAGGGGCTCGGCCGTCGTCCCGTCCGGTACGGACACCCCTGCCGCGCCCCTGGCCTGCCCGGCGGGTGCCACCGACCCGGCGTCCGCCGCCCAGGGCGCGGCCGGCTACCTGGCCGAGGCACTCAAGAAGGACGGCCACCTGACGGCCGTGACCCCGGGCCAGGTCCTGCCGACCCCGGACACCGGCAACACCGCCGACGCGGTGATCGCCCTGGCCGCGGCCGGGCACAAGCAGTCGGCGGCGGGCGCGCTGGAGTGGCTCAAGGGCAACTCCGCACCGTGGGCGAAGGGCAGCCCGGCGGCCCTCGGCACCCTGGTCCTGGCCGCGCACGCGACCGGCACGGACCCGAAGTCCTTCGGCGGCGCCGACCTCGTCTCGGAGCTGAACGCGACCGGTCCGGCCCCTCAGGGCGCCGACACGAGCGCGACCGAGGTGGACAGCGACAGCGGCAAGGGCTCCGGCAACCAGAACGTCTGGTGGATGATCGGCGCGGGCGCCGCGGCCGGTGTGGGCATCGGCATCCTGCTGAGCGGGCGCCGGAAGAAGAACCAGCTCTGATGCGCCGCCTGGCCCGACCGCCCCGCCTCCCCGCCCTGGCGGTTGCCTTCGGCATCGCCCTGACCCTGTCGGCCGCCGGCCCGGCGCTGGCGTCGGGCTACCGCTACTGGTCGTTCTGGGACGGCACCGGCGGCGGCTGGACGTACGCCACCACGGGCCCGTCGATGGCCCGCCCGGCGGACGGCTCCGTGCAGGGGTTCCGCTTCGCCGTGGGCAAGGACGCCGGGGACCAGGCCGCGCAGCCGCGGGCCGCCGCCGACTTCGGGGCCGTGTGCGGGTCCACCGCGCCGGTGGAGGGCCGCAAGAGGGTGGCGGTCGTCATCGACTTCGGCGTCCCGCCGGACGCCCCGGCGGGCGACGCCCCGCCGCAGGCGGAGCCGCGGACGGCCTGTGCGCAGCTGGCTCCGGAGGGCACGGCGGCCGAGGCGCTGGCGGCGGTCGCCAAGCCGCTGCGCTACAACGGCGCGGCGCTGCTGTGCGCGATCTCGGGCTACCCGGAGCAGGGCTGCGGCGAGCCGCTGGCCGACGGCCCGGCCCCGACGGCCACCCCGGCCGCCCCGCAGGCCGGGCCCCCGGTGAACGGCAACGCCCCGTCGGCGGGCCTGCTGGCGGGCCTCGCGGCGGTGGCCGCCCTGGCCGCGGCCGCCGTCTGGCAGTCCCGCCGCCGCGCCCGATGACGCACCCGGCCGCCCCGCCGCCGGACGCCCGCCACGGAGCGGCAGCCGCCGACGGCGCCCAGGCACCCACCGGAACCCCCGGACCCGGACCGGCCACGCACGGAGCGGCAGCCGCCGACGGCGCCCAGGCACCCACCGGAACCCCCGGACCCGGACCGGCCACGCACGGAGCGGCAGCCGCCGACGGCGCCCAGGCACCCACGGGGGCCACCCGCGCCCGGGGTACGAGTCGCACGGGTGGTGCGGGTGGGTATCCCGCCCGGCCGCAGGCCGGGCGCACCCCCACCGGAGCCGCACCCGGCGACGCGGCTCCGGCCCGCCGGAGCCGGCCCGCGGCGTCAGACCCCCCGCAGGGGCCGACGTACAAAAGGAGCAGGCCCTGGCAGGCTCCCGAGGCCCGCCGGGCCACCGCCCTGCACGCGGGTGCGTGGTGGCTCTGGGCCCTCGGCCTCGCCACCGCCGCGTCCCGGACCACCAATCCCCTCCTTCTCGGCCTGATCGTCGGCGTCGCCGGATACGTGGTCGCGGCCCGCCGCACCGCCGCCCCCTGGGCCCGTTCCTACGGGGCCTTCCTCAAGCTCGGCCTCTTCGTCATCGGCCTGCGGCTCCTCTTCTCCCTGCTGCTCGGCTCGCCCATCCCCGGCACGCACACCCTCTTCACCCTCCCGGAGGCCCCCCTCCCCGCCTGGGCCCAGGGCATCCGGTTCGGCGGCAGGGTCACCGCCGAGCAGCTGCTCTTCGCCTTCTACGACGGCGCGAAGCTGGCCGCCCTCCTGATCTGCGTGGGCGCCGCGAACGCCCTCGCCAATCCGGCGCGGCTGCTCAAATCCCTCCCGGCCGCCCTGTACGAGGCCGGGGTCGCCGTGGTCGTGGCCATGACCTTCGCGCCGAACATGGTCGCCGACGTCGTCCGGCTGCGGACCGCACGCAGGCTGCGGGGCCGCCCCACCGGCGGGGTGAAGGCCATCCTGCAGATCGGCCTGCCCGTGCTGGAGGGCGCTCTGGAGCGTTCGGTCGCGACCGCCGCGTCGATGGACGCGCGCGGGTACGGGCGCACGGCGCAGGTCCCGCCCGCCGTGCGGCACACCACCAACGTCCTCACCCTCGGCGGTCTGCTCGGCATGTGCGCGGGCACGTACGGGCTGCTCGCCGCGCAGGGCGCCGCGTACGGGCTCCCCGTGCTCGGCATCGGCCTGGTCCTGGCCCTGGCCGGGCTGCGGCTCGGGGGCCGCCGGTCGGTGCGGACCCGCTACCGGCCCGACCGGTGGGGCGCGCGCGCCTGGCTGGTCGCCGGGTCGGGTGCGGCCGTCGCCGCCCTCCTCATCCACGCGGGCACCGTCGACCCCGAGGGCCTGCGGCCGGGGGTGGTCCCGCTCGTCGCGCCCGCGCTGCCGCTGTGGCCGGCGGTCGCGGTCCTGATCGGCCTGCTGCCCGCCTTCGTGGCACCCGTACCGCCCAAGGAGGCATCCCAGTGATCCGCTTCGAGCAGGTCTCCGTCACCTACGAGGGCGCGGCCGGTCCCTCGCTCCAGGGTGTCGACCTGGTGATCCCGGAGGGTGAGCTGACGCTCCTGGTCGGTCCGTCCGGGGTCGGCAAGTCCACCCTGCTGGGGGCGGTCTCCGGGCTGGTCCCGCATTTCACCGGGGGCACGCTGCGGGGGCGGGTGACGGTGGCGGGCCGTGACACGCGTACGCACAAGCCGCGGGAGCTGGCGGACGTGGTGGGGACGGTCGGGCAGGATCCGCTCGCGCACTTCGTGACGGACGTGGTGGAGGACGAGCTGGCGTACGGGATGGAGTCGCTGGGGCTGCCGCCCGCGGTGATGCGGCGGCGGGTGGAGGAGACCCTCGACCTGCTCGGGCTGAACGAACTCCGCGACCGGCCGATCGCCACCCTGTCCGGCGGTCAGCAGCAGCGGGTCGCGATCGGCTCGGTCCTGACGCCGCATCCCCGGGTCCTGGTCCTGGACGAGCCGACGTCCGCGCTGGACCCCGCGGCGGCGGAGGAGGTGCTGGCCGTGGTGCAGCGGCTGGTGCACGACCTGGGCACGACGGTGCTGATGGCTGAGCACCGGCTGGAGCGGGTGGTGCAGTACGCCGACCGGGTGCTGCTGCTGCCGGGACCGGGGGCGGTACCGCTGCTCGGCAGCCCGGCCGAGATCATGGCGGTGTCCCCGGTCCACCCCCCGGTGGTCGCCCTGGGCCGCCTCGCCGGGTGGTCCCCGCTCCCCCTGTCGATCCGCGACGCCCGCCGCCTGGCCGCCCCGTTGCGCTCCCGTCTGTCGCCTCCGGCCGGGGATCACGCGCCGTCGGCCCGCGCGAACCCCACCCACCACCTGTCCGCGCCCGACCACCCCACGGCCTCCCAGGGCTCCGCCCTGGCCGGACCGGATTCGCCCCCGTCCGCGCCCGACCGCGCCGCCGCTTCCGAGGGCTCCGCCCTGGCCGGACCGGATTCGCCCCCGTCCGCGCCCGACCGCGCCGCCGCTTCCCAGGGCTCCGCCCCGGACCCCGCGCCTCAAACGCCGGCGAGGCTGGATGTGGCCCCCTCCATGCCTGACTGCAGCGCCCCTTCGCAGGGCTCGGCCGCGGCTCACGTGCCGCTGCTCGGTGACTCAGCCGTGAGGGGCGGACTGCGGGGGACAAATCCAGCCTCGCCGGCGTTTGAGGCGCGGGGGTCCGGGGGCCGGCCCCCGGCAGCGGCGGGGCGGACGCACACGGGGCGTCCGGGCGGGTGGTTTGCGCGTCTGCTCGGCCGGGGCACGCCACGCCCCGAGCCCGCCCCGGCGGAGGCCGGCGAAATGGCGGCCGAGCTCCGGAACCTCGGCGTGCGGCGCGGACGCGTAGAGGTACTGCACGGCGTCACCCTCGCCGTCGCCCCCGGCGAGACCGTCGCCCTCATGGGCCGCAACGGCGCCGGCAAATCCACCCTCCTCGCAGCAATGGTCGGCACCGTGCCCCCCGCCACCGGCTCCGTGACCGTCGGCGGCGCCACCCCGCACCGGACCGCCCCCGCCGAGATGGTCCGCCGCGTCGGCCTCGTCCCGCAGGAGCCCCGCGACCTCCTCTACGCCGACACGGTCGCCGCCGAGTGCGCCGCCGCCGACTCCGACGCCGGCGCGGCCTCCGGCACCTGCCGGGATCTCGTCTCCGCCCTGCTCCCGGACGTCCCCGACGACACCCATCCCCGCGACCTGTCGGAGGGCCAGCGCCTGGCCCTGGCGCTGGCGCTGGTCCTCACCGGCCGGCCCGCCCTGCTCCTCCTCGACGAGCCGACCCGCGGGCTGGACTACGCCGCCAAGGCCCGTCTGGTCGAGATCCTGCGGGCCCTGGCGGCGGACGGCCACGCCATCGTCCTGGCCACCCACGACGTGGAGCTCGCCGCCGAGCTGGCCCACCGCGTGGTGATCCTGGCCGGCGGGGAGGTCGTCGCGGACGGCCCCACCGCCGAGGTGGTGGTCTCCTCCCCCGCCTTCGCACCCCAGGTGGCGAAGATCCTCGCGCCGGGCCACTGGCTCACCGTGACCCAGGTCACCGAGGCCCTGTCGTGAACCGGCGGCCGCTCCAGCCCGCCAGGCCCGCCAGGCCCGGGGCCCGACCCGCCCGACCCGCCCGGCCCGTCCGGATCGGGCCCCGGGCCGCCGCCGCGCTGGTCCTCGTCACATTCATCGGCATCGCCGCCTTCGGCTGGCCGCTCCTCGCCGACCGGCAGTCGGGGCTCGCCCACTCACAGGACGCCCCCTGGCTCTTCGCCGCGCTCCTCCCGCTCCTCGTCGCCGTCGTCGTCGCGACCATCGCCGACAACAACGGCATGGACGCGAAGGCGGTGGCGATGCTCGGGGTGCTCGCCGCCGTGGGTGCGGCGCTGAGACCGCTGGGCGCGGGCACCGCCGGCCTGGAGCCCATGTTCTTCCTGATGGTGCTCAGCGGCCGCGTCCTCGGGCCCGGCTTCGGCTTCGTCCTCGGTTCGGTGACGATGTTCGCCTCCGCCCTTCTGACCGGCGGGGTCGGGCCGTGGATGCCGTTCCAGATGCTGGCGATGGGCTGGTTCTCGCTGGGCGCGGGGCTGCTGCCCGGCCCGGAGCGGATCAGGGGCCGGGCGGAGCTGCTGATGCTGGCGGCGTACGGCTTCGCGGGCTCGTTCGCGTACGGCACGGTCATGAACCTCCAGGGCTGGGTGCTCCTGCAGGGCATGGGCCAGGGCATTGCCTTCCACCCAGGGGAGCCCGTACCGGCGAACCTCGCGCGCTTCGCCGCGTACTGCCTGGCGACCTCGGTGGGCTGGGACCTGGGCCGGGCAACCCTGACCGTCGTACTGACACTGACGCTGGGCGCCACCCTGCTCAAGGCGCTGCGGCGGGCGACGCGAAAGGCTGCTTTCTACGCGCGTGTCTCCTTCGATTCGGGGGCCGAAATCGGCACGGACCCCACCCCCAAGGGGGGTACGAACCGCCGCATAGCGTGACATTCGGGCGCTCCGGCGGTGACCCGCCCCACAGGACCCACGTCACATACGAACCGGGATAGTAGCCAGTAAACGTCCCCTATGACCCCCTTCGTACCGGCCGCCACCTGCGTGAACGGCCATCGGGCCCGAGGGCGGTCGTTCCACCCCAGCTGCGAAAGGCAGTAGTAAGACGGGTCGTTGCCAGGGGGTCCGGTCGTCTGTAGAACTGGATGAGTCGCAAGGCGGCAGGGGTGCTTCACCCCCCGCCGACGAACCCCTCTCCTCCGCGTGAGTGGCTCACGCATGCTTCGGCATGCCTGCGACCGCCCTTGTTCCCTTCGGAAGGTCAATCCGTGTCCAACGCAGTCATCCGCCGCATCGCCGCTTCCAAGAAGACCCTCGTGGGCTCCGTCCTCGCCCTGGGCGTCGCCGGTTCCATGCTTGCCGCGGTCCCCGCGCAGGCCGCCCCGATGAGCGCCAAGGCGATCGCCCAGCAGATGATCAAGGACCCGGCCCAGTTCGCCGCGTTCAACAACATCGTTTCCCACGAGAGCGGCTGGGACTACACCGCCACGAACGCCTCCTCCGGCGCGTACGGCCTGGTCCAGGCCCTGCCGGCCTCGAAGATGGCCTCGGCGGGCTCGGACTGGAAGACGAACCCGGCCACCCAGATCAAGTGGGGCCTGAACTACATGAACGAGCGCTACGGCAGCCCCGTGGGCGCCTGGAACTTCTGGCAGAACAACCACTGGTACTAAGCCACCAGCGGACAGCAGCCATACGAAGACGCTCGGCCGGGAGATCCCGGCCGAGCGTCTTCGTGCGTGGGCCCGTCGAGTCCGACGTACTCATTGCTCTGCCAGTCCCCGGTTTAGACGCGGTCGACGCGCTTCACCCCGTTCCGGGTGCCAGGGCGGAGCGACTACGCGATCTTACGGAGAACAACCCACCAATCCGGCCTCGGAAGATTCTCCACGCGATCGAGGACCCACGTCTCATCGCGTACGGGAAACGTGTCCCCGATGCCCAGGTCGTAATGCTGCTCGCCATCAGCGACGACGACGAGAGCCACCGAGACCGGAAGCTCCTTTGGAGCGCGAACACGGCGCACGATATATCTGACACCCTCCCGTTCCCCTGGAACTCCGTGTCGAAGGAAGACTTCATCGGCCATCACGTTTGCCCCATCGTCGTGTAGCGGTTCTTGATGCTCTCTCGGAATTCCTTGACCGTCAGCGGATCGGGATGCGCCGAATTGTGCGGGTTGCGCAGATGGACCAATCCCCGGTCGTCCACTTCGGTCACCTCATAGGCATGACTGTCGATGAGCCCCTTTGGGAGATCACGGTCGTCGTCGAGCTCGAGGCTCACTGTGCCGACCAGGACCGGGCATCCCTCCCCGAGTTTCCCTCGCAGCGTTTCGACGAGTTGCCGGTCGGGGCTACGCCCCTGGATGTCGTACTGCGTGGGGAAGTCATCCGTGTACGCGGGCTCGCCGGTGAGCTGGGTGAGCAGTTCCGCACGATGATTGGGGAAACTCCCCTGGTCGAGGCGTACGTAGCCCTCAACCGGCTTCGGGCGGCTCTCATCCCACGTCTCGTCGACTCCAGCGATTGCCTTCTCCAGAATCGGCACCCACGCCGCATCACCGGCACCCGATTTCGCATAAGCGGGCCGGTCGGGTGAATCAACCGATATCGGAAGGTCGGGTGTGACAGTCAGGACAGTGACTGCTCCCGTCGGCTCAAAACGACTCCAGTCGCCATAAAGGGACCGCTTCGTCTGGTGAAGCGTCACCTCGTACGTACCGTCATCGTTCTCCCGGATACGGTCGGAAATTGCCTCCGGGCGGTGTCCGGCGACCGCGCCCATGGTGGAAATGATTCCACAGTCCCCGAGGCTCCCTTGCTGGGTCTGCTCGCGTGCGGGCGGCCCGTCGAACAAGGGCATGTGTTTTCCGTCTGGGCCGTCGAGCGGCGTACCGTATCGGTACTCTCCCGCCCGAGTCACCTCCGTGAAGTCAGGCCGATCGACCGTGGCGTGTATGTCGACGGCTTTGTCGGTCGGGTCCTTCCACCAGGACACCGCATCGCGCAACCGCCCGAGGACCCCTCCTTCGGGACCCTCCTCGCGAGCCGACGCCTCGCGCGGCTCCCCGTCTCCCGCCGGTTCGCCGCGCTCAGCGGAATCGGCCGGGCGGTCCGCCAGATCGTGCGGATCCCCTTCCGCAGCCTCGGAGGGCTCGGCAGCGTCGGCCTGATCGTCAGCCGAATCGCCGGGAAGGGAGTCGGCATTGACGGCATTGACGGCGGTGGCAGGCTCCGGCTCCGCCGAGTCGACGGAGACTTCGAACCCCTGGGGGTCGGCGTAGTCCATCACCGAGTCGCCGGCATCGTCATCGACGCCCGCAGCCTCGTCAGCAGCAGCCGACGCCTCCGGCTCCACCGGGTCGTCAGGGGCCGCATCGGACTCCTCCGGCTCGACGTGGTCACCCACCGCCGAGCCGTCGGCATCCTCATCAACGGCGGCCGAAGCCTCCGGCTCCACCGGGTCCTCGGGGGCTTCGGACTCCTCCGGCTCGGCAGAGTCGTCCGCCTCGGAGTCATCGCCATCGTCGTCGACGTCCGCTACCTCGTCGGCCGCCACCGACGCCTCCGGCTCGGCGTGGTCATCTGCCGCCGCGTCGCCGGCGTCATCGTCATCGTCATCGGCAACCTCGTCGGGGGCTTCCGGCTCCTCCGGCTCGGCGTCGTCGTCCGCCGTCAGGCCGTCGGCGTCCACGCCGTCGGCCTCGCCGGCATCCGCAGTCTCGTGGGCAGCGGCCGGCGCCTCCGGCTCGACGTCGTCATCCGCCACCGCGTCGCCGGTGTCATCGACATCCGCAACCTCCTCGGGGGCTTCCGGCTCCTCCGGCTCGGCAGAGTCATCGGCATCGGCATCCGCCGCCTCGGCAAGGGCTTCCGGCTCCGCCGGCTCGGCGTCGTCGTCGAGCGCCGAGTCGGCGGCGGTCTCGCCGGCCACCGCTTCCGGGGCCTCCTGCGGTTCCCCGACCGGCTCCGGTACCTCCGGCAGCGGCGGCGGGGCGTCCTCCGCCGTGGTCTCCGCGGCGTCGAGCTCGCTCACTGCGTGTCCCCCGTGGACGGTGTGGGCACCGGCTTGCGCGGCCGGCGCTCGAAGACGGTGAGCGCGCGGGCGAACCGCTTGGGCCACTCCTCCGACGGGTCCGCGCAGCCGACGGTCTTCTCCAGTACGGACGGCGTGTGGCGCCCGTGGTAGTACTGCCGCGTCTTCGTCCCCTTCCGGGCCTTCCACCGCGGCTCGGCGACCGGACAGGGATCGCCCCCGTCGAGTTGGGCCCGCATCATCGCGGCGACGTGTCCGGCCAGGGCGGCGGGTGAGTCCGGGGCGCCCACGCGGCTGTGTACCGCGCGGTCGACGGCCTGGCCGATGGCGCACTCCAGCAGGCGCCGGTCCGAGGTCCGGTACGGAGCCAGATCGCGGCGCATTGCCTTCCCCGGCAGGGGCGTGGTCCAGCCCAACAGATGTGCAGCCACCGCCATTTCGGCCCAGAGGGTGATACGGAGCTCGTCCTGCTCGGTCAGGCGTTGCGCGGTGCGCAGTTGCCGCAGGGTGCAGGGAGCCGCCGAGCAGTCCTCGCCGCAGGCCCCGCTGCGCGGCGCGACCAGCGGGGCGGGGGACGCCGGACGGATGGCCGCCGCGTCCTCGCGCGAGGTGCCGTCCTCCATGCGGACCAGCAGGGGGTAGTCCATGCCGTCGGTGAAGACCGCGGCCTCACCGGGCTTGAGGGTGACCAGGTACTCCGACTGCGCCTCGGTGATGTTCATCGTGGCGCCGACGGCCTCGCGGTCGTCCTGCGCCGGGAGGCGGTGGACCACCTTGGCCGCGGTGTTCTTGATGACGTCCGGCACCAGCTTGCTCGGGATCTGATCGGCGATCACCAGGCCCTCGCCGTACGCACGGATCTCGGCGAGCAGGCCCGCGAACATCTCCACGGCGTGCGCGCTCGCCCCGCCCTCCTCCGAACGCCGCAGCAGCCGGTGGGCCTCCTCGAAGACGGTCACGTGGCGCAGGGGGAAGGAGATCCGGCGGGTCGTCCGCTGCTCCATGCGCAGGTACTCGATGAGCCGGATCAGGATCGTCCCCATCAGGAACGCCTTGTCCTTGTCGTCCCCGACGTCCTCGATCTCGAAGACAACGTTCCGCTTCAGCAGTTCACCGAAGTCGATGGGGTGGCCGCCCTCCAGGAACCGCCCGGTGGTGCCGAGCCGGAGGCTGGCGAGCCTGATCTTGATGAAGCCCTGGACGTTGTCGGTGATCTCCTTGCCGTAGCCGATCTCCGCGACGATGCGCAGCGCCGTGTGCTCCAGGTCCTCCAGCGTCGGGTAGCGCGGCTCGGTCCCGGCGAAGCGGGGTTCGCCGAGGGTCAGGTCCCAGCCCAGGTCCTCGTAGCAGCGGGTCAGCGCGGCACTCAGCACCTGCGGGAAGGGCTCCTGGGGGTCGAAGGAGGCGAGGAAGAGGGCGCGGACCATGTCGAGGTGGGTCTGCAGGGGGAAGCGTTCACCGTCCGCGAAGACGGACGGCTCCAGCGGGTTCAGGCCGGCGGGGAGGGAGTCGCGGTCGCCCGGTTTGATGACGATGACCTCGTGCTCGTCACCCAGGCGCGCGGACATGAACCGGTACTCCGCCTTGGCCGGCTCGACGACCAGCCACGGCAGCTGCTCCCGCGTGGCCGCTTCGAGCAGGCCGCGTACGGTCTGCGACTTGCCGCCGCCCGTCGCCCCGCAGACGAAGGTGTGCCGGTTGAGCGTGGAGCGCGGCAGGTCGAGGGCGCCCACGGGGCTGCGGTTGCGGTCCAGGATCGTGCCGAGCCGGATCGGGGCGGCGCCCGGCTGGGCGGTCCGGGCCGCGTTCTCCGGGGTCACGTCGAACTCCGGGCGCAGCGCGAACCGTACGCCGGGTATCTCCTGGGCCGGGGGCCGGGCCAGAGCCGCCAGCAGCTCCGAGCTCCCGTGGAAGGGGAAGCTCCCGGGCTCCGGCGGCTTGGCCCCCGCCCCGCGGCCGGTCGTGAGCACCGTCGGGAGGTCGCCCACCTGCCCGGTCGGCTTGAGCGCGTAGGGGAGCCCTTCGAGGTCCGCCGACGCGCAGACCAGGGCGGCCACCCTCTGGGCCTCGTCGGGGGTACGGCCACCGGCGAGCAGGCGTATGTGCCACAGCCCGGTGGCCGGCGCCTTCGCCAGCTCCTTGTGCCTGCGCTCCAACCGGGCGGCTGCCAGGGCGTATTCGGGCGAGCCCGCCGCCTTGGACTGTGCTCTTCGCTGCCGGTCCGCGGCCTCGCCCGTCAGCTCTTCGAGCTCGTCGGGCAGCACCGGATCGGCGAGCACCAGCCACGCGAACGCCTCCTGCCATACGCCGAGCAGGCAGTCCTCGAGGGTGGGGCGCAGCCGGGACGTCCCCGAAGCCCTGGGTTCGTCGTCGACCAGCAGTCCGTCGGCGACCCCGGCGACGGCGGTCCAATGGGGGAAGTGCGCCAGGGCGCCGGCGACGACGCCCGGCGCCTGCCGCCGCGCCCGCGCCCCGGCGGGGAGGCGGAGCAGGGCCGCGCCCGGGTCGGCGGAGTCGTCGCCACCGGCCAGCGAGGAGCCGCCCAGGAAGACGTCGAGGGGGTGCGCCGCCGACGCACGGGACCAGCCGACGAGGACGCTGCCCCGGCCCGGGTCGGACGGGTGGCGGGCGTGGAAGGCGGAGACGAGGGCGGCGAACCGGTGTGCGCGCAGCTCGTCGTCGGGGCCGGACGGCCGGGAGGCGTCGGGCCGCTGCCGCGGCACCTCGGCCAGCGCGTAGGTGGGCATGCCGAGGAGGCGGTGCCAAGCTTCGCCGGCGGTCCCCGGGGGTGTCGTGTACGACGTCATCGCCGGCTCACGTCCGGTCCGTGCCCGCGCAGCGTGGTCGACACAGTTCCGCCCCCGTCGATCGGTCTCGTCGGCAGCATCCTAGAGTCGATCATGGTCGTGTCCAACCCGGTTGCGGAGGCTCCGCGTTGCCGGGAATCCAACTGGACGTCGAGCCGCGTGTGATGCAGCATGACTCGACCACAGGTCGATGAACGACTCTCCGCTTCGGCGGATTCGGGGGCGGGTCGAAATCACTGGGATGTCCCATGCGACCGTGTCCGTCTGCCGGGAGCGTTTGGCCAACTGTCTCCATTTCAGCGCCATGTGTAGCGCCAGGCACCAATAGGGCGGACTTCCGTGAACCAACCTGTCGATCCTCGGCAGCCTCAACACCCGCCGGGTAGCGGCGAATTCGCCGAGCCCCACACTCCTCAGGCTCCGCCGCCCCACCCGTACGGGCAGCAGCATCCCGGGGCGCAGGCGCAGGCGGCTCCGCCGGGCGGACCCTCCGTCCCGCAGCAGGGCCGGCCCTATCTCCCGGCTCCGCCGGCGGCGGCACCCGGCTACCCGGCCGCTCCTCCCACTGTTCCCGCGCAGGCGACGGGGTATCCGGCGACACCGCCGAACCAGCCGCCGCACCAGCCGTCGGGCTACCCCGCCGCTGCGCCCTCGCAGGCACCCGGATATCCGGCCGCCGCGCCTCCGCAGCCGTACGCGACCTACGGCCGGCCGTACGCGCCCACTCCGCCGACGCCGCCGCAGCACGCACCCGGCCCGTTCGCGACGCCGCCCTCCGCGGGGTTCCAGGCCACCGGCCACCCGCCGGCTCCGCCGCAGGGGCAGGCGCCCGGCTACTCCCCCGCCCCGGGCACGCCTCCGCCGCCCGTGCCGCCCGCGCTCGCGAAGCCGCAGCCCGGACAAGCGCCGCCGATGCCCGGTGGAGCCCCGGCGCCCGCGTACCAGCCCGCCGCGCACCAGCCCGCCGCCTACGATGCCGCCGCGTACTCGGCCGCGTACGACCCGACCGCGCCCCCGCCCACCCGTCGCGGCGCGGACTCGTCGTCCATCACCACGCTGCTGCTCAACCTCCCTCTGTTCCTGGGCAGTTTCCTCGTCGTCTGGCTGATCTCCCAGCTCTTCCCCGCCGGGCTGGACATCGTCTTCGTCATCGCCTGGCTCGCGTCCGGTGCGCTGATGTTCCACCGCCCCACCGAGCGTGCCCTGGCCCGTTTCCTCTACAAGGTCCGCGAACCCACAGCCGCCGAGCTCGCCCGGCTGCAGCCGCTCTGGGAGGACGTCACCCAGCGGGCCGGTCTCGACGGCTCGCGCTACGACCTGTGGGTCGAGGACAGCGACCAGGTCAACGCCTTCGCCGCCGCGGGCCACATCGTCAGCGTCACGCGCAAGTCGCTGGGCGGCCTGCCCCCGGAGCAGCTCGCCGCCGTCCTCGCCCACGAGCTGGGGCACCACGTCGGCGGTCACGCCTGGTCCGGGCTGCTCGGCGTCTGGTACGCGTTCCCGGCCCGGATCGTGATGGCCGTCGTGAAGTTCGCCGTGAAGTTCGTCTTCCTGGTGGCCGCCCAGATCGCGTGCCTCGGCGCGCTGATCTTCGCCCTGGTCATCGGCACGCTCGCCGTGTCCGTGGCCCTCACCTTCCCCCCTGCGCTGGGCCTGTTCGCCATCCCGTTCCTCCTCGCCTGGGCGGGGCGGCTCGGTGAGCTGCGGGCCGACCGGTTCGCCGCGGAGATCGGCTTCGGGCCGTTGCTGCTGGCCACGCTGACCGGGTGGCTCGACCAGGGCTCCGACGACGACCACGGCCGGCAGGGCATGACGGCGCGGCTGATGGCCACGCACCCTCCGATCCACCAGCGCATCCGCGCGCTGGAGCCGTTCGCGGCCGCACCGACAGGACCCGCCGGCCCCGCCGGACCCGCCGGCCCCGCCGGACCGGTCGGACCGGTCGGACCGGTCGGACCCACTGGGAGCCTGCCCTCATGACCGTGCAGAACGCCAAGGCCGCACCGCCCGGCCGGCACCTGCGCCTCTTCGACCCCGGGCAGCGGCTCGGCTGGACCTACCGCGACCCGGAATCGCTGCGCAGCCCCTTCCCCGAGCCCGAACCGCAGCGGCAGCCCATACCCGTGGCGTACGAGAACCGGGCGCATGCCGCCCGGCTGGCCCACGAGGACCGCAAGGGGTCCACGGCCAAGATCGGTGGCGGGATCACGGTGGTGCTCCTGCTCCTGGCCACCATGGGCGGCGCCACCATGGCCGTACTCGCCGTGATCGCCGCGGCGGTGACCGCGGCCCTCGTCGTCCACGCCGGGCAGTCGGCCACGACGGCCGGCAGCCGGCTGGAAGCCAAGCGCGCGGAACTGGAACACCACTTCCAGTACGCCTGGCAGTCCTGGCACCAGCGCGCCCTCCAGCACGCCGCGGCCCAGGACCACCGGGTGCGCGGCCTCGACGCGTGGGGCGCACTTCCGGCGGGCCCCGCCATGCGGCGCCTGGACATCTTCGGCGGCAGCCAGCGCAGCCGGGAGGGCTTCCTCACGGTCTTCGGCACGTCGACCCTCCAGCAGCAGCCGCTGATCGTGCTCGACCTGACCCAGGCCCTCATCTGCGAGGAGCTGTCCGCGCTCGCCGAGCTCGCCGGTGTCCCCGTCGACGTACAGCTGCTGCCGAGCCGCATGGCCGAGAGCGGCATCGTGAGCGGCCTCACCTCGCACGAGCTGGTCGACAGCCTCGTGGAGGCCGTGTACGCCGAGGACTCCGAGGGCAGCCGGGCCGCGCGGGCCCTCGACACCAGGATCCTCCAGCAGCTGTGCGGGGTCCTCGGCGCCGATGTCACTCCGGCCCGCCTGGGAGCGGGCCTGCGGGCCCTGATGGGCGAGATCGACGACACCGAGGCCCTCACCCGGGCGGAGCGCAACCGCATCGCGGACGACCTGCTGGGCGACAAGAACAAGGACCAGATGCGGGACAGCCTGCTGCGGCTCGCGTCCTTCCTGCATCCTCTGGAGCGCTTGGGCGCGGAGCGCGGCGGGCGCGGCCCCGGCTATCTCACCTGTATCGCGCTGGACTTCACCACGGGGTCGGCCAGTACGGAACTGCTGGGCGACCTGGCGGTGCAGAGCGTGACCCGGCGCCTGGCCTCCTTCCAGGAGACGGCACCGTCGGTGGTCCTTGCGCTCGGCGAGCAAGGCCTCCAGCGCCGGTACCTGGAGCAGCTGGCCGGCGTCTGCGAGCGGCGCGGCGCTCAACTCACCGTCCTGCACCCGCATCTGCGTGAGGGGTCACAGGAGGTGATCGGCGGTGGCACGGTCGGCTTCATGAGGCTGGGCAACCACCAGGAGGCCGGGATCGCGGCGGACTTCCTGGGCCGCCACCACTCCTTCGTCCTCCACTCGCTGACGGACACCGACGGTACGACGGTCAGCACGTCCGTGGCCAAGACCGTGGGGTCTTCCGTGAGTACCGGCACCACGTACAGCGAGTCGGTGACCCGGGGCTCGAACTGGGGGAACAGCAGCTCCAGCAGCTACCAGGGCGGGCCCAATCCGTTCTCGACGAGCAGCTCCAGCAGCTCGGGCGGCAGCTACAGCGAGACCACCGGTACGTCGACCAGTACGACGCGCTCGACGAACGAGTCCACCTCGCACACGTCCAGCGACGGTACGAGCACCAGCTTCGCCCGCGGTCGGCAGCGCGTCTACGAGTACGCGGTCGAACCGACCCAGCTGCAGGCGCTCGCCGACTTCAGCCTGCTGCTCGTGGAGCGCAGGCCGGACGGATCGGTGACGGTCCACCCGGCGGACTGCAACCCGAACGTCGTCCTGCTGGACCGGGTGAGCACCCAGCCGCTGCCGTACGCGGCGCCGTCCGCGCCGGCCGCACACGCCGTACAGGCCGGATACGCCGGGCACCCCGGCGGAATGCCGTAGCAGCGGCGCACGCACCGGCGGCAGCAGCCATACGAAGGCCCGGCGGCCGGCCTCCCCAGGTCCGGCCTCCGGGGCCTTCTGCATCCCATCCCACGGGGTCTGTGTGCAGCGCCTACAGGCGCTGGATGATCGTGCCGGTCGCCAGCGCGCCGCCCGCGCACATGGTGATCAGCGCGAACTCCTTGTCGCGCCGCTCCAGCTCGTGCAGTGCGGTGGTGATCAGCCGGGCGCCGGTGGCGCCGACGGGGTGGCCGAGCGCGATGGCGCCGCCGTTGACGTTGACCTTCTCCAGGTCCTGGTCGAAGACCCGGGCCCAGCTGAGGACGACGGAGGCGAAGGCCTCGTTGATCTCGACGAGGTCGATGTCCTTGAGGGACATGCCGGCCTTGCCGAGCACGGCGCGCGTCGCGTCGATCGGCCCGTCGAGGTGGTAGTGCGGGTCGGCGCCGACGAGGGTCTGGGCGACGATCCGCGCGCGCGGCCGCAGCTTGAGCGCGCGGGCCATCTTGCGCGAAGCCCACATCACGGCGGCGGCCCCGTCGGATATCTGCGAGGAGTTCCCGGCGGTGTGCACGGCGGTCGGCATGACCGGCTTGAGCCGGGCCAGCGCCTCCATGGAGGTGTCGCGCAGGCCCTCGTCGCGGTCGACCAGCCGCCACATGCCCTGTCCGGCGGCCTGCTCCTCCTCCGTGGTCGGCACCTGGACGGCGAAGGTCTCGCGCTTGAAGCGCTCCTCGGCCCAGGCGGCCGCGGCCCGCTCCTGGGAGAGCACGCCCAGCCTGTCGACGTCCTCGCGGGTCAGGCCCCGGTGGCGGGCGATCCGCTCGGCGGCCTCGAACTGGTTGGGGAGGTCGACGTTCCACTCGTCCGGGAACGGCTTGCCGGGCCCGTGCTTGGATCCCGACCCCAGCGGGACGCGGCTCATGGCCTCGACCCCGCAGGCGATGCCGATGTCCATGACACCGCCGGAGATCATGTTGGCGACCATGTGGTTGGCCTGCTGGGAGCTGCCGCACTGGCAGTCCACCGTGGTCGCGGCGGTCTCGTACGGCAGGCCCATGGCGAGCCAGGCGTTGCGGGCGGGGTTCATCGACTGCTCGCCGGCGTGGGTGACGGTGCCGCCGACGATCTGCTCGACGCAGTCGGGCTGGATTCCGGTACGGGCGAGGAGCTCGCGGTAGGTCTCGCCGAGGAGGTAGGCGGGATGGAGGTTGGCGAGCGCGCCCCCGCGCTTGCCGATGGGGGTGCGTACGGCTTCGACGATGACGGGTTCCGCGGCCATGAGCTCGTCCTCTCCTGCACTGCGCCGGCGCGGCGGGCCGTCCCGGCGCCCCGCCCCGAACTAGTACGCGTTCTAGTTCTCCGTGCAGTCTTATGACCCGGAGCCCCGTCACGCAAGGGTCTTGCACGCGCCCTGCACGGATTCCACACGCAACAGTTGGCGCCGCGACCCTTGTCACTTCTAGAACTCGTTACTACCTTCAAGCCAACTTCTGATGGGCCGTCAGACTTTGGAGTTGCCCCGATGTCCTGTCCCGCGCTGCCCGAAGGCTTCGACGCCACCGATCCCGACCTGCTCCAAAGCCGGGTCCCGCTCCCGGAGTTCGCACAGCTGCGGCAGACCGCACCCGTGTGGTGGTGTCCCCAGCGGCGGGGCATCACCGGCTTCGACGACGAGGGCTACTGGGTCGTGACCCGGCACGCGGACGTCAAGTACGTCTCCACGCACCCCGAGCTGTTCTCCTCCACCGCCAACACGGCGATCATCCGCTTCAACGAGCACATCCGGCGTGATGCGATAGATGCCCAGCGTCTGATCATGCTGAACATGGACCCGCCGGAACACACCCGCGTACGCCAGATCGTGCAGCGCGGCTTCACCCCGCGGGCCATCCGCGGACTGGAAGACGCCCTGCGGGACCGGGCCCGGAAGATCGCCGAGGAGGCAGCGGCAGCGGCAGCGGACGGCAGTTTCGACTTCGTCACCCAAGTGGCCTGCGAGCTCCCCCTCCAGGCCATCGCCGAACTGATCGGCGTACCGCAGAAGGACCGCGCCAAGATCTTCGACTGGTCGAACAAGATGATCGCCTACGACGACCCGGAGTACGCGATCACGGAGGAGGTGGGCTCCAACGCGGCGATGGAGCTCATCGGCTACGCGATGACCCTGTCCGCCGAGCGCAAGGAGTGCCCGGCCAAGGACATCGTCACGCAGCTCGTGGCTGCCGAAGGCCAGGGCAACCTGGCCTCCGACGAGTTCGGCTTCTTCGTGCTGCTGCTGGCGGTCGCGGGCAACGAGACCACGCGCAACGCCATCAGCCACGGCATGCACGCCTTCCTGACCCACCCCGACCAGTGGGAGCTGTACAAGGCGTCCCGTCCCTCCACGGCGGCCGAGGAGATAGTCCGCTGGGCCACTCCGGTGGTGTCCTTCCAGCGCACCGCCACCCAGGACACTGATCTGGGCGGCCAGAAGATCAAGGCGGGAGACCGGGTCGGCCTCTTCTACTCCTCGGCCAACCACGACCCCGAGGTCTTCGAGAACCCGGACGCCTTCGACATCACCCGCGACCCGAACCCGCACCTCGGCTTCGGCGGCGGCGGCCCGCACTTCTGCCTCGGCAAGTCCCTGGCCATCATGGAGATCGATCTGATCTTCAACGCCCTGGCCGACGCCCTGCCGGACCTCCGCCTGACGGGCGAAGACCCGCGCCGCCTGCGCGCGGCCTGGCTCAACGGCATCAAGGAACTCCGCGTCAGCCACGGCTGACGACGGATCCAGGACGGCAGGGACCACACCTCCCACGCCCCGGCCCCTGCCGTCCCCTGCCCGGGCCCGACCGCACCCGTTCGAGTGGCGGCCCCGCCCCAACGGCGTGATCCTTACAGACAGCGGCGATCTCGACGCCCTCGTCGGGGCATGGGCGTCGATCGCGGGCGGTCCTCCGGTAAGACGGTCTGTTTCGAATGCTCGGGGCTCAGGATGCCCGCGCGGGGGTTCTGACCTGTGCTTCCCCGCTCGGCTCGGCCGCCGGCCGCTGGGTCGGCACGGTCAGGTGGAGGCGGCGCGGGCCCGACAGCGCGTACACGAGGCCGAAGCCGGCGGCGACGACGGCCGCGCCGCCCACCGCGTCGAGCACCCAGTGGTTGGCGGTGGCGACGATCGCGCAGACGGTGATCAGCGGGTGCAGCACGCCGAGCAGCTTCTGCCAGCCCTTGGGCGCCAGCACCACGATCACGATCCCGCACCACAGCGACCAGCCGAAGTGCAGCGAGGGCATCGCCGCGTACTGGTTGGAGATCGCGGTCATGGCCCCGTACGAGGGGTTGGCCAGGTCCTGCGGCCCGTGGACGGTGTCGATGAAGCCGAGGGCGGGCATCAGGCGCGGCGGGGCGAGCGGGTAGAGCCAGAAGCCTATGAGGGCGAGGACGGTGGCCAGGCCGAGGGAGGCCCGGGCCCAGCGGTAGTCGCCGGGGCGGCGCCAGTACAGGACCGCGAGGATCGTCAGCGGGACCACGAAGTGGAAGGAGGTGTAGTAGAAGTTGAAGAACGCCTCCAGCCAGGGCGTGTTCACGACGGCGTGGTTCACGGCGTGCTCGATGTCGATGCCCAGCGCCCGCTCGATGCCGTGGATCTGGCTGCCGTTGCCCTCGGCGAGGGAGCGGCTGGTGGGGGCGGCGGCGCGGATGTGTGAGTAGAGCGAGTACCCGACCCGTATCAGCAGGAGTTCCAGCAGCAGGTTGGGGCGGGACAGTACGCGCCGCCAGAACGGCAGCAGCGGCACGCGCGACCAGCGGGCGGCGGCCGGGCGGCCGTAGGCGGTCGGAACGGGTTCGCGCCAGTACGGGGACGAGCGCGGCAGGAACGGCACGGCGCAGGCGGCGGCCAGCGCGGCGAGGAGCAGCACGTTGTCGCGTACGGGAGCCAGCGCGGCCAGGTTCGGCAGCAGCACGGCGCTGGGCAGGGTCATGGCGAGGACGACGGCCACCGGCCACACGGGCCGGTCGGCGGCCCGTCGGCCGACCTTGCCCGCGACGGCGAGCAGTACCCACAGCAGCTGGTGGCGCCAGCCGGCCGGGGACACGGCGACGGCCACGCAGCCGGTGATGGCGACGGCGAGCAGCAGCTGCCCGTCGCGGGCGTAGCGGGCGGCGCGGCGCAGGCCGAACCAGGTGATCCCGGCCGCGAGGGCGACGTAGAGGACGATCTCGCCGGGGCCGCTGAGCCCGAGCCGCAACAGGGCGCCGTGCACGGACTGGTTGGCGAGGCCGTCGGGGGCGCCGCCGAGGCCGGTGCCGGCGAGGTGCTGGATCCAGTACGTCCAGGAGTCGCGGGGCAGCGCCGCCCAGGACAGGGCGGTGGCTCCGGCGAAGGTCAGGGCGGCGGCCCGCGCGGTGGGGCGGCGGCCGGTCAGCCACAGCAGCGGGACGAAGAGCAGCAGGGCGGGCTGGAGGGCGGCGGCGAGGCCGATGAGGAAGCCGGCCGGGCGTTCGCCGGGGACCCGGAAGACGGCCAGGAGCACCAGCAGCACCGGCAGGACGGCGGTCTGACCGGGCGATGCGGCCTCGCGGACGGGCAGCGAGACCATCATCAGGGCGGTCAGCACGGGCGCGGCGAGCAGCGCGGTGCGGCGCGGCACGGGGTCGGGCAGGCCGCGCGCGGCGACGAGCCCGATCGCGGCGACGAACAGCAGCGTCACACAGGTCCAGGCGACCTCCAGCGACGGCGCGGCGAGGCCGAGGAAGGGCCTGAGGACCAGCCCGGCGAAGGGGGTGCCGGTGAACTGGCCGGCGTCGTAGAGCGAGCCGGGGAGGCTGCCGGGGAGGTGGAAGCCGCTCAGCCACTCGCCCGGTGGGACGCGCAGCACGGCGGCGGCCTGTCTGACGGCGAGGGCGCCGGCCAGCGCCCACAGCAGAAGGCGTGCCGCCCCGAGTCTGCCGCCATCGCCTATGACTCCGGCATGTCCGTTCGCACCGCTGTGCTCTGCCGCGTTAGCCACGCCTCGCCGGCCTCCCGCCCTGTTGACCGCAACCCTGACTTCGCCTGGCCGCCGCGTCTCGTACCGCGTTTCATACCGCGCCGTTCCCTTACCGGCACGACGATATCCCGGGCGGGATCCCTAGGATGGCCCGCATGGGCCTCATGGAGATCAACAAAGCCGGCAGGGCACGGCCATAGGCGCTCACCTGCGGGTGTCCCGTCCCAGCCAGGCCGCCATGAGAGGCACTCGGCGCAACCCCCTGACGCCGCCGCTCACGGCGGAGACAAAGGGGCCCCGCCGGCCTTCGAGCCGCAGTTTCCGCGGTCCGGTGTACGCGCCGAGGTCTTCCGTCACGGAGGATCCGGCGAAATTCGCGACCGACCCGACCGGGATGGCGTTCAGCGCTTCGATGACCGCACTGCCGGTGGCGCCCGGTCCGGTGACCGCCGGATTGGCTGTGGGACCGGCACCGCCTACGGCGCCGCGCTGGTCTGGGACAACCACGAGGCCATCGGCACAGGCCCGGGGAAGGCCGGGCACCGCGGGGGCTCCGGGGGCTCCCTGGCCAATGGGGGCCGAGAAGCTCGGCAGCGCGCTGAAGCCGTTCGACTAGCCAGGAAGACATGGACATGCATACCCAGAGCACTCCGTTCGTGCTGAGCACCTGGCAGGGCGGCGAGAAGGGCCGGCCTCGCCGTACCGGCTGGCGGGGGACCTCTCCGGAGTGGGGCGAGATCACCGTGGCCTCGCTGCCCCACGCGCAGGACGACGTCCGCGCCACCGAGGTCACCGGCGGGCTGGTCCCCAGAGCCGTCTTTCAGTCGCGCGGAATCCAGGTGATGGTCACCGAGCGGCCGACCCTGAACGGGGCGACGCTGCGTGTCGGCGACGCGAGGGTGTACCTGAAGCGGAACCGTTGGGGGGTCACGCGCCGTGGCCGCGCCCTGCACATGAAGCACGCCGGCGATGGCTACCGGCTGTGGGCGGTCAGCCGCCGGGAGTACGTCGTCATGCGCGAGGCGGACAACCAGGATCGCGGGGTCACCGTCACGGTCAGGGAATCCGGCTTCGGCAAGAGGAAGCGCGCCGAGGTGAGCGTGAAGGGCCGGGCCCTCGGGGCCGACATCGCGCTCGCCGTCGTGTTCACCGGAGTCGACCGCTCCGTACTCACCCGGCGGGGCGCCGTGCGGGCGGGATTCTCGCGCATCTTCCACGTGGCGGCGGACTTTGCCATGGCGTGACCAGCAACCGGCGAACCCGCGCCCGTACCCGTACCCGTACCCGGTGAACTCCTCGTGGAGCGCGCGTGCGGGCTGATCGACGGGAACGGGCTGCCGGCCCAAGAGTGCTGCCGACGGAGGCGGAGCATCGTCGTCTCCGGAGACGACGGCCGGAGGGCCTGAACGGCGATCAGCCCCGCGCCGTCCGTGCTCCGGACGCCGTTTGCTGGTGCGCGGCATACGACACTGAGACAGCACGCAGATCGTCAAGGCCGGGCGCATGGCCCGGCTTGTGATTCCTGAGAGGTGTCATGTGCCTAGTGTGGTAAAGATCAACGCGCTGACCGTTCCCGCCGAGCAGCGGGAGGTGCTGGAGCAGCGCTTCGCCTCGCGGGCAGGGGCTGTGGAGTCCTCCGACGGCTTCGAGTGGTTCGAGCTGCTGCGCCCGGTGGAGGGCACCGACCAGTACCTGGTCTACACGCGCTGGCGCTCGGAGGAGGACTTCCAGGCGTGGATGGAGGGGCCGATGAAGGCCGCCCACCAGGGCGGGGGCGCGGGCGCGGCCGGTGGTGAGGGCGGCGGCGAGCGGCCGAAGCCGGCGGCGACCGGGTCGTCGGTGTGGTCCTTCGAGGTCGTGCAGCAGGCGGCGCCGAAGAAGGCCTGAGACCTCGGACATGTGTGAGGCCCGGGGCAGCACCTGCAACCGGGCGGCCCCGGGCCTCACACCCTGTCTTCTGTCTTCTGTCTTCTGTCTTCTGGAGCGCCTCAGCTCCAGAAGGCGTCTTCCTCGTCGATGTCCGCGGTGCACTGGTCGATGTCGGTGATCTTCCCCCCGACGATGGTGAAGAAGAGGCCCTGGCGGATCTCGATCCCCCGGTCCCCGCGGTCGCCGCGCGCCGTGTGGAAGCTCATGACGTGCCCCCGCCCGTCCGCCAGTACCGATTCCAGGTGGACCTGGAAGGTGCCGTTGGTCTCCTCGCCGAGGCGGCGGTGGTAGTCGAGGACGTTCTCCCGCCCCTTGTGGTGCCCGGACAGCGGGTTGTTCCCGGGCACGTGCTGGATGACATCTGCGGTCAACAGCGAGCCGATGGTCTCCAGGTCGCCCTTGCCGAACGCCTCGTAGCCACGGCGGACCAGGGCACAGTCGGGATGCTCAGCCATGTCTTTCACACCCTCCACGCACACGCGAATTGTCATCTTTTCTCATCATCAGCCCGTGCCTGTGGATATTCCAACGCGGGAGATCGACCGCGACTCCACAATGACGCCATGAGCACTCACACCACCTCATGGACCGTGACCCCCGAGCCCTTCACCACCTCCGACGCCACCGCTCTGCGCCGCGCGTACTACGCCGAGGTCGCCGGGCGGTACTGGAAGCGGACCGTCACCGAGGCCGAGATCGACCAGGGGATGCTGGACTTCCCGGCGGACGAGCTGGTCCCGCCGACGGGCCGGTTCGTGGTCGGCCGGCTCCAAGGCGAGCCGCTCTCCTGCGGCGGGATACGCCTGCTCGACCCCGTCACCGCCGAGCTCACACGGGTGTACGTCGACCCGCGCGCCCGCGGTACCGGCGGCGGGGCGGCGCTGCTCGAGGCCCTGGAAGCGCAGGGCCGTGCGCTGGGCGCCGAGTGGGTGCGGCTGGACACGAGGTCGGATCTCGTGGAGGCCCGCGCGTTGTACGCGCGGAGCGGGTACGAGGAGATACCCGCCTACAACTCGGGCCCGTATGCGGAGCACTGGTTCGAGAAGCGCCTCGTCTGAGCGGTCCTCGTCAGCGCACCGCGTGGTCCCGCCGCGTCGCGGCTTCGTAGGGCTCCTCCGCGTCGGATCCGCAGAGCTCGGCGTTGATCTCGCTGACGAGCTTGACCAGGTCGGTCGGCCGGTCCGGGCCCCACCAGTCGCCGAGCAGCTCGGCCAGGGACTCCTGCCGGGCGGCGGCCAGCTTGGCGGCCGCCTCGCGGCCCTTGTCTGTCAGGATCAGCGGCAGTCCGTCGCGGACGGCCAGCCCGCGCCCCTCGATCTGGCGGGCGGCCTCGGTGATGGCCTTCAGCGGGACGATGGTGCGCTCGGCCAGCAGGGCGGGTTCGGCGGAGCCGTACTTGTTGATCCGCAGCAGCAGCCAGCTCCCTGCGGGCAGCAGGTCGTAGCCCGCCCTCTCAGTGATCTTCTCGTAGACGTGCCGGCGGCCCTCCTTGGTGCCGAGGACCGACAGGGCCCGGGCGACCTCGTCGTGGGAGGAGCGCTCGACGGGGTTGGAGGCGAGGGTCTCCGTCACGTCGGGTGCCATGACCGAGGCGCGGAGCTTGTCCTCCCTCAGGAACCAGGCGACGAGGAAGGCCAGCAGGACGATGGGCACGGCGTAGAGGAAGACGTCGGTGATGGAGGTGGCGTAGGCGTCGAGCACGCGGGGGCGCAGCTCGGCGGGGAGTGCGCCGATGGCCCGCGGGTCGGCCTCCAGCTGCGCGGCGCTCGCGCCGGGTGGCAGCGGGATGCCGGTGAGGGCGCTGGCGAGTTTGTCGTCGAGCCGGTTGGTGAAGACCGTGCCGAAGATCGCGACGCCGAAGGAGGCGCCGATGGAGCGGAAGAAGGTGGCACCGGAGGTGGCGACGCCGAGGTCGGCGTAGCTGACGGAGTTCTGCACGACCAGGACCAGCACCTGCATGACGAGGCCGAGTCCGACGCCGAAGACGAAGAAGTAGGCGCTCATCTCCCAGGTCGAGCTGGTGCGGTGCAGCTGGTGAAGGAGGAGCAGACCGAGGGCGGTGACGGCGGTGCCGGCGATGGGGAAGACCTTCCACCGGCCGGTGCGGCTGACGATCTGGCCGGAGGCGGTGGAGGAGATCAGCATGCCGAGCACCATCGGCAGCATGTGGACGCCCGACATGGTCGGGGAGACGCCCTGGACCACCTGGAGGAAGGTCGGGAGGTAGACCATCGCACCGAACATCGCGAAGCCGACGACGAAGCTGATCACCGAGCAGAGGGTGAAGGTGCGGATGCGGAAGAGACCGAGCGGCAGGACGGGTTCGGCGGCCTTGCGCTCCGCGAGAACGAAGGCGACGAGCAGCACGGCGCCGAGCACGGCGAGCCCGATGATCCGGGCCGAGCCCCAGCCCCAGGTGCCGCCGAGGGAGGCGACGAGCACGAGGCAGGTGGCGACGGAGGCGATGAGCAAGGTGCCGAGGTAGTCGATGGTGTGCTTCGAGGAGCGCACGGGGATGTGCAGGGCCGCGGCGATCACGGCGAGTGCGACGAGACCGATGGGGAGGTTGATGTAGAAGACCCAGCGCCAGGACAGGTGGTCGACGAAGAGGCCGCCCAGCAGCGGGCCCAGGACGCTGGTCGCGCCGAAGACGGCGCCGAAGAGGCCTTGGTACTTGCCGCGCTCGCGGGGCGGGACGATGTCGCCGACGATCGCCATGGACAGCACGATCAGTCCGCCGCCGCCCAGGCCCTGCAGGGCGCGGTAGCCGATGAGCTGGGGCATGTTCTGGGCGAGGCCGCAGAGGGCGGAGCCGATGAGGAAGAGGACGATGGCGTACTGGAAGAGCTTCTTGCGCCCGTACTGGTCGCCGAGCTTGCCCCACAGGGGGGTGGCGGCGGTGGAGGCGAGCATGTAGGCGGTGACGACCCAGGAGAGGTGCGCCATGCCGCCGAGGTCGCTGACGATGGTGGGCAATGCGGTGGAGACGATGGTCTGGTCGAGTGCGGCGATGAACAGGCCCAGGAGCAGGGCGCCGATGGAGATGAGCACCTCGCGGGAGGCGCGTTCGGCCGCCGCACCGGGCTTCTGCGAGCCGCGACCGGGGTCCGCGGCTTCCGTGGTCACATCCTGAGCCATCGATTCCTCCTCAGGCCGGATCAACATCTCCATCCTGCGTGGTGTGTCCGGTTATGGCCTCTCGAAGGGGGTTGGGTGGGGCGCGGCGGGTCTGCATAATCGCTGGCAATAGCCACGGAGGGATTCCAGTGAACGGTGAGCACTGTCCAGATTGCGGCGCTGTAGGCGCCGGCTGCCGGTGTGCGCCGGGTGTGGGTTTCGACCCCTTGCGCATCCGTCCGTACGTGACGTTGCCAGATCCGGCCGAGCCCGACGAGGCGGCGCCCCCGCCGTCGCCGCCGCTGCCGCGCGGGGTGCCGGCCCAGGGCGGCACCGGCACCCCGGCGTACGGGATACCCGCAGCGCCGGTCCAGCAGCCGTGGCCGGACTCGGACGCGACGGTCCGCCTCCCAGCGGTTCCGCCTATCCCGGCGGGTCCGGCGGGTCCGGCGGGTCCGGCGGGTCCGGCGGGTCCGGCGGGTCCGGCGGGTCCGGCGGGTCCGGCGGGTCCGGCGGGTCCGGCGGGTCCAGTTGGTCCGGCGGGTCCGACTGGTCCGGCGGCTCCAGCGGGTCCTGCGATGCCAGCGGGTCCGGCGGCTCCGGCGCCCGGGACGACGCTGTCCGCAAACGCTGGGGGCGGGGGAAGGGGCGGGGGCGGGGGCCCGGAGGAGCGGAACGGCGGCCGGGCTTCCCGGCGGCTGCTGCCGATCCTGCTCGGTGCCGGCGCGGTGATCGCCGTGGGTGGGACGGCGGCGGCGCTGTGGGTGCTCCCGACTTCCTCTGGGAGTGACACCGCGCTGCTCGACGCGAAGGCCTCGGCGCCTGCTCCGGGCATGGCTCCGGCCGAGTCGTCCGCGTCCCCGACCGCCTCGGCATCGGGCAGCCCGTCGGCCTCGCGTTCCGCGTCGCCGAGCGCCTCCAAGTCGGCTTCGCCCTCGCCGAGCGCGTCGCGCTCTGCGTCGGCGTCCCCGAGCCCGTCGCCGAGCGCGAGCCGCTCCGCGAGCCCTTCCTCCAAGCCGCCCGCAGAGGGGCCGACCCTGCGCTACGGGGACTCGGGCCCGGAGGTGGAGAAGCTCCAGCGCCTGCTGGCGGCACGCGGCCTGTACTCGGGCAAGATCAACGGCCGATTCGACGGGAAGGTCGAGAACGCGGTGTCGACCTTCCAGTACGAGAACGACATCGACAACGAGTGGGGCGTCTACGGTCCCGTGACCCGCCGGGCCCTGGAGGGATAGGCAGAGAGAGGCGGGGAGAGCGGGGAGAGGCTGGGAGAGGCGGGCATCGGCAACCTCACACCGGTGCCGGTAGCGCGGATCGCCCTTCGTTTTGTATCGTGTAGGAACAAAGTGGTTCCGTCCTCATTCCCTGACCGGTGGACGGAACCACTTGTTCTCTTTTCCCGCCCCGTCTGGAGCCCCGCCGATGCCGGCCAGCACCACCACCGCGCCCGTCGTCCTCACCGCCAAGGCCCTGCTCCTGGACATGGACGGCACGATCGTCAACTCCGACGCGGTGGTCGAGCGCTGCTGGCGCGACTGGGCGGTGTCGCACGGGCTGGACCCGCAGGAGGCCCTCAAGGTCGTCCACGGCCGCCAGGGCTACGCCACCATGGCCGTCCTCCTCCCGGACCGCCCGATGGAGGTCAACCACGCGGAGAACGCGGTGATGCTCGCCCGCGAGACCGCCGACACCGACGGGGTGGTCCCGGTCGCGGGCGCCCCGGAGTTCATGGCGGCGATCGACGGACTGCCGCACGCCCTGGTCACCTCCGCCGACGCGGCCCTGGCCACGGCCCGGATGACCGCGGCTGCCCTGCCGATGCCCGAGGTCCGGGTCACGGCCGAGTCCGTCGAGGCCGGCAAGCCCGACCCCGAGGGCTTCCTCAAGGGCGCGGCCGCGCTGGGCGTGGACCCGGCCGACTGCATCGTGTTCGAGGACTCCGCCGCCGGCATCGCCGCCGGACGGGCCGCGGGCATGCGCGTGATCGGGGTCGGCCCCCGCGCCGCTGCCCACGCCCCGACGGCCCACGTCGCCGACCTGACGGCCCTCGCCGTGACGCCCGCCGCCGACGGCTCGATCCGCATCACGCTCCGGCCGGCGGCAGCCGCCGCCTAGGACGCCTAGGCCACCGGCGCGGCCGTGGCGGCCGGCGCAGGGTCGGCTGCTGTCGAGAGGTCGAAGACCTCGGCCAGGAGTTCGTACGAGCGACGGCGGTCGGCCGGGTCCGGGGTGAGGGTGTTGATGATCAGCTCGTCCACGCCGTGGGTGAGGGCCAGCGTCGTCAGCGAGCTGTGCACCTGCTCGGGCGTCCCGGAGACGAGAGCCGTGCGGTGCACCTTGGCCCGCTCCAGCTCCGCACCCGTCCAGCGGTGCCGGCGGGTGGTCTCGTACGACGGCATGGGCCGGTCGTGGCCGAGGTCCTTGCGGGCGCGCCACAGCAGGAGGCTCTGGGCCAGTTCCTCGGCCCGGCCGGAGCTGTCCGCCGTCACCACGCGCACGGCGAGCGCCCCGCCCGCCCGTCGGCCGGTGGACGCGGTGAAGGCGTCGCGGTAGTCGCCGAACGCCTCACGGCCGCCGCCCGGGGAGAAGAAGTGCCCGAACGCGAACTCGGTGCCCAGCCGCCCGGCCAGCCGTGCCGACTCGCGGCCCGCGCCCAGCAGCCACATCTGCGGCGGTACGGGGGCGTGCGGCACGACCCCGTCGGGGCCCAGCAGGGCGCGCAGCCGGGCGAGGCGTTCGGGGAAGTCACGCGCGGGGCCGCCGGCGCGCCCGATCCCGAGGTCGACCCGCCCGGGGTGGAGGGAGGCCAGGACTCCGAAGACCTCGGCGACCTTCGACGGCTCGTAGCGGGGCAGGAGTACGCCGCCGGTTCCGATCCGCATCCGGGAGGTGTGGGCGAGCAGGGCCCCGGCGAGGATTTCCGGCGCGCTGCTCGCGAAGCCCGGGGAGCCGTGGTGTTCGGCGGCCCAGTACCGGGTGTAGCCGAGTGCTTCCGCGGCGCGGGCGAGGTCCACGGAAGCGCGCAGCGCCTGGTCGGGCGTGTGGTCCTCGCCGACCGGGGTCTGGTCCAGTACGGACAGGCGCAGCTTCGTCATGAGGTGGTGCCTTTCAGTGCTGGTGGGCGGCGGCGGGAACGCCGGAGGCGCCGGCCATGGTCGCGGGCACGATCCTGAAGTCCGCCTGGAAGACGAGGTTGTGCAGGTCTGCGGCGGCGATGGCCCGCATGGTGGGGAGCTCGGCGGCGGCCTGCGCGTCGTCGAAGACGTTGAGCGGCCATTCGGAGACGGTCGCTCCGCGCAGGTGCGGGTGGTGGAAGGAGCTGCCGTAGTGCGCGTACAGCGTCACCGGCGGGATGTCGGCGGCCGACTGCTCGTCCCACCACAGGGTCCAGGCGTGGAAGAGGCTGCCGTCTTGGGCGCGTTGGACGCCGGTTGTGTCCACCACGCCCTGTCCCAGGAGCAGTTCCTCGTTGAGCTCGCGCAGGGCCTGGCGGGCGTACGGGTCCAGGAGTCCGGTGGCGGTGCGGAAGTGCTCCTCCTTGTCAGGGCGGGTGACGGCGTCTCCGTGGCGGCCGTCGCGCAGATCGGCGAAGTGCCGCAGCAGGGCGTCGAGGTTGGGGACGTCGGGGGTCATGTCGGCTCCGTGAGTGTGGTCTGGTGAGGTGTGAGAAGGGAAGGGAGGGAGGGAGGGGAGGGGAGGAAGGGAGCTGCGCCGGCTCGGTCAGGCGCCTGTGCCGTCCGGCGAGGTGAGGAGGTGCAGGGCCAGGCCGAGCCAGCGGCGCAGGGACACCGTCGAGTGGTTTCCGGGGCCGCCCGGGCCGCGGCCCGGTTGGAGGAACGCCCCGTGGCCGGTCTGCTTGAACTCCCGCAGGGCGACCTCGACTCCGGCCGCCCGCAGCAGGCGCCCGTAGCGGTGCACGTCGTCGCTGACGGGGTCGAGGTCACCGGTGGCCATGACGACCGGTGCGAGACCGCGCAGGTCGGACGCCTCGAAGGGGGTGCTGTAGAGGCGCGTTCCGTCGGAGGCGACCGGCCGGCCCGACTGCCGGTAGTCCTGCCAGGCCGCGGTGAGGTAGGGCGCCGTCGGGAACATGTCGGGGAATCGGTGGTACGAGGCTGCCGTGCAGCCGGGGTCCAGTGGCGGGTAGGCGAGGACCTGGGCGGCCAGTTCCGTCCCGCGGTCGCGGCAGGCGAGGGCCGCGGAGGCGGCGAGGGTGCCGCCGGCACTGTCCCCGCCGACGGCGAGGAGGGGCCGGCGGGCGCCGGTGGCCTCGGCGGCCGTGGCCTGCCGTCCGGCCCAGGCGAGCGCGGACAGGATGTCCTCGACCATCGCCGGATGCCGTACGTCGGGGGCCAGCCGGTAGTCGACGCTCACCACCGCGAAGCGGGAGAACTGGGCGAGTTCGGCCGTCGCGCCGTGCCAGTCCTGGGCGGATCCGGCGCGCCAGCTTCCACCGTGGGCCCACACCAGCCAGCCCTGCGGGGAGGGCCCGGCCGGCGGGAACACCCGGGCCGGGAGGGCTCCGGAGGGGGTGGGGATGGACACCTGCTCCCAGCGGACGGCGGCGGCACGGCCGGCACTGTCGGCTGATCGTGTGGGTGTTGCCATCGGGGTTCCTTTCCTTGGGTGGTCAGCGCTCGCGCCGTGCCCGAGGCCAACGTTCGCGGCCTGGGCAGGGCTGTCACAAGGCGGAGTTGCCTTAGTGGCGGCGCGTGCTGCGGAGGAAGAGAGCCGTGGT
>NZ_JAGGOZ010000046.1 GCF_018614075.1 Streptomyces sp. ISL-94
CAGCAGCCGGTAGCCCTCGGTCTCGAGCTTGATGCCGCCGTCCGCCAGCTGAGCGAGCACGTACTCGACCACGTGCTCCTTGATGTCGGGGGCCAGCAGCGCCTCCAGGTCGATGTCGGAGGCGTGCTGCGAGGAGACGACGACCGTGTCGAGGCGGACGGCCTTGTCTCCGTCGTACTCGATGGTGACCTGCGTCTTGCCGTCCGGACGGAGGTACGGGAGCGTGCCGTTCTTGCGGACCTCCGACAGCCGGCGGGAGAGCCGGTGGGCCAGGTGGATCGGAAGCGGCATGAGCTCGGGGGTCTCGTCGCAGGCGTAGCCGAACATCAGGCCCTGGTCGCCGGCGCCCTGCTTGTCGAGCTCGTCCTCATCGCCCTCGACCCGGTTCTCGTACGCCGTGTCGACGCCCTGCGCGATGTCCGGGGACTGCGCGCCGATGGAGACGGAGACACCGCAGGAGGCGCCGTCGAATCCCTTGACGGAGGAGTCGTAGCCGATCTCCAGGATCTTCTCGCGCACGAGCTGTGCGATCGGCGCGTACGCCTGCGTCGTCACCTCGCCCGCGATGTGCACGAGACCGGTCGTGATCAGCGTCTCGACCGCGACGCGCGAGGCGGGGTCCTGGGCGAGCAGCGCGTCGAGGATCGTGTCGCTGATCTGGTCGGCGATCTTGTCGGGGTGTCCCTCGGTCACGGACTCCGAGGTGAACAGACGACGGGACATGTCACTCCTGGTGGTGTGGGACGGGGCGTCGTGTCGGACGGGTGCAGGGCAAGGGCGGTCAGGTCCGGGCGGTGGTGGTGGCCGCCGCGGCCGTCTCCAGGGTCCGGGCGAGGGCGCGGACCGGGTCGGGGCCACCGCCTTCGGTGGTGAGGGTGCCGCCGATCGCGACGAGGGGCGGGTGCCAGCCGTGCGAGGCGATGCGTTCGGCGACCTCGCCTGCGAGGGAGCCCGCGCCGGAGAACCCGCCCAGCAGCAGCGGCTCGCCCCGGGCGAGGGCGGGCCGGAGCGCGGCCAGTACGGTCCGTGCGTCGGCGGGCGGCCGTACGGTGGTCAGCGCCTGCGGGCCGGGGTAGGCCTCGGCGAGCGCGTCGTAACAGCCGGGCGGTGCGTCGGGCGGCGGGACCAGGCAGATCGTGCCGGCGCCGGTACGGGCCGCCGCGCGCAGGATGCGCAGCGTGCGGGCGGCGGCCGCCGGCCGGGCCACGCGGGGCACCGGGCTGCCGTCGAGCAGCGCCAGGACCTCGGCGACGGTGGTGGTTTCGCCGGCGGCGTCGGGCAGTTGGCGCAGCAGCAGGGTGGTCTGGGCGAGGGTCTCGGCGGCATCGGAATCGGCGACGCGCGCCCGGTCGTAGACGGAGGTGAGGACGAGCCCGCCTTCGGCGTCGTGGTGCGCCGTGACGGCGAACGGCAGCGCGGTGTGCGCCCCGATGGCCTCGGCGGCACCGACCCGTACCCCCTCGGCGGCGAGCTCGGCGTGGACGGGATCGTCGACGGGCCCGGCGGGCGCCTTCGACTCGAAGGCGATGACCGAATCGGGAACCCGGCGCGCGTCGCCCCCGAAGCCGAGCCCGTCGCCGGGGCCGGTGCCGGGGCCGGTGACCGGGCCGTCGCCGAGGCCGGTGCCCCCTTCAGCGCCGGAGCCGGAGTCCGGCACAGAGCCCAAGCCGGCGCCAGGGCCGACGCCCACGTCGGCGCCCCCTTCAGCGCCGGAGCCGGAGCCGGAGCCGGAGCCCGGCCCAGGGCCGGAGCCGGAGCCCGGCCCAGGGCCGAGCCCGGAGACCGGGTCCGCGCCCGCGCCGGTGCCTGTGCCCGGGTCGGTGTCCGTGTGGGTACCCGCGCCCGCGCCCGCGGCAGGGAGGCCCGCAGCGCGGGCGGACCACTGGGCCGCCTGGCGCGGGGAGACCCATTCGTAGGAGGCCCGGTCCAGGGCCTGGTCCGTCAGCGTGGTGAGGAGGGCGGTCAGCGGGGCGGACGGGTCGATACGGACGTGCAGCGGGAGGGCGCTGCGCAGCGGACCCGGGAGGCGGTCGGCGCCGGGGAGGGGGATGCCGCGGCCCGAGACGGCCGCCGCGAAGGCGACCGCGGGCGCGCCCGGGGCGGCACGGTGGAGCTGGAGGGCCCACACCGCGTGCAGGGCCGTGCTCTCCGTCGCGCCCCGGCCCGCCGCCCAGTTCCGCAGGCGCAGCGCCTCGTACGGGGTGAGCCGCTGCCGGGTCCGCCCGTGGCCGCGCGGCCGCGAACCGCTTCCCGAGGCCCGCTCCGGTCGCCCCGGCAGGCCGGCGGCGCCCGGCGGGGCCCCGGCGCGGGACCAGAACACCCGGGCCGGTGCCGGGTCCTGCCGGGCCAGCCAGCGCATGTGGTCGCGGATGTCGGGCCGCCGCTCGCTGCCGAGCGGCCGCCCGTCGGCGAGGTAGGCCCGGTACAGCGTGCGCTGGAGCACCCGTGCGCTCCAGCCGTCGAGCAGCGCCTGATGGTAGGTCAGCAGCACCCTGAAGACCTGCCCCGGCTCCTCCAGCAGCGCGATCCGCAGCGCGGTGCCCGGCCGGTACAGGTCGAACTCCCGCATCCGCTCGCTCAGCAGCAGCGCATGCCAGTCGGCGCTGCCCCGCGCGTGCCGTTCCAGTTGCGGCGCGGCGTGCGGGTGTACGGCCACGAGCGGTACGGCGCCGGGCGCCGCGGGCCTGGCCAGCGCGGTGCGCAGCACCGCCTCGCTGTCGTACAGCGTCTGCCAGGCGGCCGCGAACCGCCGGGCGTCCAGCGGTCCGTACCAGCGCCAGTGCAGCTGCTCGACGTGCAGCCCGGCGCCCGGGTGGGTCATCGCGTCCAGCAGTACGTCACGTTGCACGGGCGTGATGGGAAGCGGCCTTTCCGGTTCCGGGTCGACACGTTCGGCATGACGGGCGTGCCGGGCATACCCCGAGCGCCCGGCACGCCCGGCACGCCCGGCATGGCCGGCGCCCCCGGCGTCTTCGGCGCCGCCCGGCTCCCGGGCGGCGTACGGCTCCTCCCCCGCCGCCCCGCCTCCGGTCAGCAGGTCGGACAGCCGTCCCGCGGGGAACGGCGGCGGGGGCAGGGTGAGCGTGTGGTGGTGGGCGGTGTGCCGGTGCAGCGTCGGCGTGCACGGCGGCAGCAACGCGAGGGCGGCGGTGAGCGCGGCGGGGGTGAACCTGCCGTGGAGGTCGAGGGAGGTCGGAGGGCCGGGTCTGAGGACCACGGTCATGGCCACGGTGGCGGCCATCGGCTTCCCTCCTCTTCCCTTTCGGCTTCGGACTCATGTGGGGACTCGTGGGGGACACGGCCGGACATGGTCTGTTGCCGAGGATTCTTCCGCCCGGTCCTCGGCCCGTCCTTGAGCGCGCGTCGAGCGGCGAGCGCCCCTACCGGATGCGGAAGTTGGCCATCATCCCCATCGCCGAGTGGTCCAGGAGGTGGCAGTGGTAGACGTACGTCCCCTTGTACGTGTCGAAGGTGGCGTGCAGCTTCACCGTCTCGCCGGGGAAGAGGCGGACGGTGTCCTTCAGCCCGGCCTCGGCCGGCCCCACCGGGGCACCGCCCCGTTCCAGCACCCGGAACTGCACCAGGTGCATGTGGAAGTTGTGCGGAACGATCTTGTTCGCGTTGGTGACGGTCCAGATCTCCGAGGTGCCGTGTGCGATGGTCTGGTCGATGCGCTCGGGGGCCCACGCCTGGCCGTCCATGAGCCCCCGCGGCTCCTGCCGGCCGTCCTCGTCCATGCTGAGGACGATGTTGCGCTGCACCGTCGCCGCCGGCATGGCCGGCAGCGTGCGCAGCACGTCCGGCACCCGGCTCGGGTCGGAGGCCGTCCGTACGACGTCGAAGCGCAGCACCTTGCCCACCTGGTCCGGCGTCCCCGGGCCCAGGGTGTTCTCCAGCACGATCTTCGTGCCGACGGGGTAGCGGGAGAAGTCGACGACCACGTCCGCCCGCTCCCCCGGCGACAGCCCGACGGTGTCCGTCGTGAAGGGGCGTTCCAGCAGCCCGCCGTCCGTGCCGATCTGGACCATCTGGCCGCCGTCCGACAGGCGCAGCTGGAAGAAGCGCATGTTGGAGCAGTTCAGCAGCCGGAAGCGGTACTTGCGGGCGGCCACCTCGAAGTAGGGGGTGGGGCGGCCGTTGGCGAGGATGGTGGTCCGGCCGAAGACGTCGTCCATGACGTAGACCAGCTGCCCGGCCTCGTCGAAGCGGGCGTCGCGGAGCGCGATCGGGACCTCGTACTGGCCGGCCGGCAGCGGCAGCGACCGCTCGTTGTCGTCCGAGAGCAGGTAGGTGGCGGACAGGCCGCGGAAGACGTGCTCCGACTCCATGTGGTGGGCGTGGTCGTGGAACCACAGGCCGGCCCCCGGCTGCTCGTTCGGGTAGCTGTACGCGCGCGAGGTGCCCGGCCCGAAGGTGTCCATCGGGCCGCCGTCGTTCTCCGGTGAGACGCTGCCGCCGTGCAGGTGGACCGAGACCGGCATGGTGAGGGCGTTGCGGTGCCGGATCACCACCTTCCGTCCGCTGCGCGCGCGCAGCACGGGGCCCGGGAAGTGGCCGTCGTAGGTGAGGACCTTCGTCTGCACCCCCGGGATGATCTCCCGCGACACCTCCTTGATCGTGACGGCGTACGTGTCCTGGCCGCCCAGCTGGGATATCGGCGAGAGCACCGGCAGCGTCGGCATCCGCACGGTGAAGGGCGGCGGGACGGTGACCGCCTGCGCCCCCGCGGCTGCGGCGTCGGCGGCGGTGGCCTGCGCGGATCCGGCGCCGAGCAGCGGCGTCAGCCCGCCGGCGGTGAGCAGGCCGGCGCCGGTCGCGGCGATGGCGCCGCCGAGCACGCTGCGTCTGGTGACCATGGAATGTCCTCCTGGGAAGGGGTGGGGTGCGCGCGGGCGGCCGGGGCAGGGCCGATCGCGCTGCCGGCAGCGGGCGAGCGGTACTCCTCGCACAGGCGGCGCGCCGCGAGTGCACCAGACCCGGCTTGCGCATCACTCGAGCCCAGATGGGGGGCGGGCGTTCGGCGTTGCGCGGGCCTTG
This sequence comes from Streptomyces sp. ISL-94, assembly GCF_018614075.1. Taxonomy (GTDB): domain Bacteria; phylum Actinomycetota; class Actinomycetes; order Streptomycetales; family Streptomycetaceae; genus Streptomyces. Next base: position 5,038 of record NZ_JAGGOZ010000046.1, read on the forward strand.
CGGGCCCTGGGCAAGGCTCCTCGTGTGTACGTACGACCGCGTACGCGCGACTCGTGCCGCCGATCGGGGCGGCCGCTGGGGGAGGCACCCGTGGATCTGAACGACCTGCGCGACTTACGCGACTGGCTGCCGCGCGCGCTCGGGGTGGCCGAGCGGTGGGGCGGGCAGTTCGGCCCGTACGAGACCCACGAGGCGCACCGGATCGACCCCGACGCGTTCACCGAGGCCTTCGACCGCCTCGCCAAGCGGATGGACCACAACTATCCCTTCTTCCACCCGCGTTACGCCGGACAAATGGTCAAGCCGCCGCATCCGGCGGCCGTCACCGGCTACCTGACGGCGATGCTCTTCAACCCCAACAACCACGCCGCGGAGGGCGGCCCCGCGACCACCGGGATGGAACGCGAGGCGGTCGCCGCGCTGGCCGGCATGTTCGGACTGGACGCGCACGTCGGGCACCTCACCACCAGCGGCACGATGGCCAACCTGGAGGCCCTGTACGTCGCCCGGCAGCTGCACCCGGACCGCGGCATCGCGTACAGCTCCGAATGCCACTACACCCACGAGCGGATGTGCCACGTCCTGGGCATGGAGGGCCACCGCATCCCGGCCGACGCGCGCGGCCGCATCGACCTCGGCGCGCTGGAGGGAGCGCTGCGCGGCGGGCGGATCGGCACCGTCGTCGTCACCACCGGCACGACCGGCCTGGGGGCGGTCGACCCCGTGCACGAGGTGCTGCCGCTGGCGCGCCGGTACGGGGCGCGGGTGCACGTCGACGCGGCGTACGGCGGCTTCTACGCGATCCTCGGCCGGGCGGGTGCGGACGGCGTCGACCCGGCGCCCTGGCAGGCGATCGCCGGGTGCGACTCGGTGGTCGTGGACCCGCACAAGCAGGGGCTGCAGCCGTACGGCTGCGGGGCGGTGCTCTTCCCGGATCCGCGCGCCGGGCGGCACTTCGCGCACGACTCCCCGTACACCTACTTCACCGACGCGGAGCTGCACCTGGGCGAGATCAGCCTGGAGTGCTCGCGGGCGGGCGCGGCGGCCGCCGCCCTGTGGCTGACCCTGCAGCTGCTGCCGCTGACCCCGGACGGCTTCGGGCGGATCCTCGCCGCGAACCGGCGGGCCGCGCTGCGGTGGGCGGACCTGCTGACCGCGTCCGACGAGCTGGAGCTGTACCAGCGCCCGGACCTCGACATCGTGACGTACTTCCCGGCGACCGCCGACGGCTCCCTGTCCTCGATCGACGCGGCGTCGGACCGGCTGCTGCGCGACGGCATGACGGCGGAGGCGGACCCGGTGTTCCTCAGCGTGCTGCGCGCGGACGCCGACGCGTTCGTACGGCGCCACCCGCGCGTGGTGCGGGACGCGGAGGCGGCGCGGGTGATCCGCAGCGTCCTGATCAAACCGGAGTCCGAGCACTACCTGCCGGCCCTGCACACCCGCGTGGCAGAACTCGCGGCCCACGGCCGCGCCGCGCTCTGACCCCCGTCCACCCTCCATCCCTTCACCCGACCGGAGGCTTCCCTTGTCCGCCTTGTCTTCCCCGTCCGTGAACCGGCCGGCCCCATCGGCCGTCACCCACCTCTCCGCCCTCCTCGCCACCTCCTTCCACGAGGACGCGCTGACCCGCTGGATGATCCCCGACGAGCGGCTGCGGGCCGAGCTGCTGCCCGGGTTCTTCCGGGTGTTCGTGGAACTGTCGGCCGCCCACGACGGGGTGCTCACCACCCCGGACGGCGACGCGGTGCTGCTCTTCCTGCCGCCCGGCGCCGAGCCGGACGAGGCGGCCCTGGACGCGGCCTTCGCCGCCGCCCTGGGCGAGCACGCGGACGCGATGCGCGCCATCGCCGCCCTCCAGGAGGAACGGCATCCGCACGGCCCTCCGCACTACTACGTCTCCTTCGGAGCGGTCCGCCCCGGCCGGCAGCAGGGCGGCCTGATCTCCGGGCTCCTCGGCCGGCTGCTGGCCCGCGCGGACGCCGAGGGCGTCGGCCTGTACACGGAGGCCAGCTCCCCGGGCGGCGAGGCCGCGAGCCGGCGCGCCGGCTTCGAGCGCCTGGGCGGGGACATCGCCCTGCCCGACGGCGGACCCGTACTGCGACCCATGTGGAGGGAACCCCGATGAGGGGAGACGATCTGATCCAGTCGTGGACCGCCGGCGAGATAGCCCGCGGGAAGGCACCGGCGGAGCACCTCGGACCGCTGCTCCAAGTCCTCGTGTGGAGCCGGGACTTCCTGGTCTCCAGCCACCCCGAGCTGGGCCGCACCGGGCCGGTGTGCCCGTACACCCAGCCCTCGCTGCGCAAGGAGCTGTTCCACCTCGCCGTGCCGTCCGCCGGCTGCGAGGACCTGGCCTCGGCGGTCGACTCGCTGCGCACCCGCCACGCGGTCCTCTCGGAGCCGCTGTCGCCGGAGGACCGCGAACTCCTGACCATCCTCCTGGTCCTGCCGGGCTTCGACCCGACGGACTCGGTGGAGCTGGACGAACTCCAGCGCAAGGCGAAGGACGAGTTCGTGGCGGAGGGGCTGATGATCGGCCAGTTCCACCCGGTGTGCGAGGAGCCGGGCCTCTACAACGAGGCCTTCCGCCCGCTGCGCGCCCCGCTCCCCCTGCTGGCGGTCCGCAAGCTCCTGGTCTTCGACCTCCCGTTCCTGGTGAGCGACGACTTCCACATGGACCACTACCTCCAGCGCTTCGCTCCGGCCATTCCGGCCCGCGTCCGCGACCAGCTGGTGAGCCGGGTGGTGGCCGCCTGACCCCTGATACGGCTCCGGCCCCGGGTGCGCCATGCGACCGGGGCCGCGGTCGCGTGTCCGAAACCCGCCCCGTCCTCGCCCGGCATCCGGACGCAGGCTTGTGACACCCGTGGGTAACGATCACGCTTCGCCGTGCCGGGCCCGCAGCTGTCGGGGCTCGTGCTTCGAAGAGCGGCGATGTGCGGAGGCGGAGTGACGGAGACGGTGGATGCGCCGGGGGTCGAGGCGGTGGTGCGGGGTGACGCGGCACTGCTGGAGGACGATCTGGCCGGGTTCCTCGGCTCGCTGACCGCCGCACCAGCGGGCCCGGGCCCGGCGGCATCGGTGTACGACGCCGCGCTGCGGCGTTCCCTGTACGGGCCGGTCGCGGACGCCGTCGGCTCCAAGGCGGGGCAGGAGGCGCTGCCGCCCGCCGCCGGGGCGCCGGGGAGCGGCCGGGCCCCGCTGCGCCCCTCGATGGTGTACTGGGCCTACCGCAACTACCGGGGCTTCCCCAACGAGCCCGGCCGCCAGGCATCCCCGGCGGAGCTGGCAGCGGTCCGCCGGGCGGCAGTTGCCGTACGGATCCTGCTGAAGGCCGCCGTCGCGATCGACGACATCCAGGACGGCAGCGGCGTCCGCTACGGCGAGGCCGCGCTCCACGTCACCCATGGCATACCCCTCGCCCTCAATGCCGGCTCCTGGCTGATCACGGCCGCTCTGGGGCATGCGGCCGACCCCGCCGTCGTGGCGAGCCTGGTGCGGGCGGTCGGCCAGGGCCTGACCGGCCAGGCCGTCGACCTGTCCACGCGCTCGCCGCAGACCCGCGCCGAGCTGATGGCCGCGCCCCACGCGGCGCGTGTGGAGTTCTGGGAGTCGACGGCCGCGCTCAAGACCGGGACGCTGTTCCGGATGCCGCTCGACGCGGCGATGGCGGCCCTGGACGTCGTCGAGGACGAGCGGCGCGCGCTGGACGGCGCCATGCGCGCACTCGGTCTGGCGAGCCAGCTGTTCAACGACCTGACCGACTTCGTGCCGGAGCTCGGCGGGGCCAAGACCCACGAGGACTTCGACGGACTGGGCAACCGGGTCGTCCTCGAACTGCTCGGCTCCGCGCCGCCCGCGGGGCGCGCCCCGGACGAGCCGGCCGGCACGTGGCTGAAGCCGTTCGTCCTCGGCCATCCGAAGCTGGAGGGGACGCTCCTTCGGCTCGCGGCGGAAGCGGTCGAGCTGAAGCGCGCGGCCAAGGAGGCCGTGCACGGCCTGTGCCGCTCGGAGCGCAGCGCGGCGTACTTCGACGTGACGGTCGAACGCAAGGGGCACCTCATCGACCGTCTGTACCGGACGCTCCGGCAGCGGAGCGGCGCGTGAGCGCCACGGTGGTCGAGCGCCTGCGGTCGGGCACCCGCGCCTGGCACGACGGCCTGGAGAGCACCCGGTTCGCGACCGCGATGACCGCCGGGACCCTCCCGCTCGACCGGTACGTCGGGCAGCTCACCGCCTACGGCGTGGTGCTGGAGGCGCTCGAGGACGAACTGTCGCGCGCCACCAGTCCGTCCGTCGGCTCGGTGTGGTCGGCGGACCTGGGCAAACTTCCCCTCGTCGAGCGCGACCTGGCGTACTTCGCCGGCGCCGGCGGCGCCCCGGTGCCCTGGGCGGCCGCGGAGGCGGGGGCGTTCGCGCGGGAGATCCGCCGTGCCGCGGCATCGGACCCCCGGGCGCTGCTCGGGTTCCTGTACGTCATGGAGGGCTCCACGCTCGGCGGCCTGGTCCTGCGCCCGTACGTCGCCGCGGCCTACGGGCTGCACACCGGGGACGGCGTGGCCTACTACGGCAGCGGCGACCGCGCACGCTGGGCGCGCTTCACCGCGCGCATGAACGGGGCACTGACCGAACCCGGGGCACAGGACCGCGTCATCGCCGCCGCCCGCCGGGCCTGCCGGCACACCGCCGCGATCGCCCGCGCCCTGTCCGCGGGCCTGCCCCCGGGCCCGTGACCCGGCGCGGCCGCGGGCTCTAGGGCTGCGCCGCGAGGAGGCGGTCCTCCAGGAAAGTCAGGACCCGCAGGTGGTAGGCGGGGGCGGTGTGGCCCAGGCTGATGTTGTGGCCCGAGGCGGGGAGGTGGTCGACCGCGACCGAGGGGGCGGCCGTCAGGCGGGAGGCCATCGCCGACAGGGTGGGGGCGTCCAGGTGCCACCAGGCCTCGTGTTCCGCGAAGGTGAGGCGGACCGGGACGCGGACGCGCGGGGCCAGTTCCTCGTACTGGCCGGGCCACCGCAGGGTTTCCGCCGACTCGCGCGGCGGGGTCGGGGCCAGCAGGGTGCGGCTGGCCTGGAAGGTGCCGCGCGGGTAGAGGTTCAGGGGGCCCCAGTTGAGCTTGGTGGCGCCGCCGCCCAGCGTGGAGGGGAAGTGCAGGGCCTCGGGGTTGTACCGGTAGCCGACCCCCGAGGCGTCCAGGCCCAGCAGCGGTACACCGCCGTCCGTGGCCGCCGTGTGCAGGGCGACCTTGCCGCCGTCCGAGTGGCCCAGCAGGAAGACCCCCGCGCCGGTCTCGTGCTCGGCGGCGTGCTCCTTCAGGGCCGCGTGGAGGGTTTCCGCCTGGCCGGCCAGGGTCTGGCCCTCGGGCAGCAGCTCCGCCGAGGCCCCGTACCCCGGGCGGTCGACCGCCAGGACCGCGTGGCCCAGGCTCGTGGCGAGGGGGACGAAGGAGTTCCAGTACGCCGCCCGCATGCCCCGGCCGTGGATCGCCAGGATCGTGGAGCGGGCGGCCCCGCCCTGCGGCAGCGCCAGGAGCGCCGACAGCGGGATGCCCGCGGCGTTCAGCGTGTACGGGCGCAGTCCGCCCGGGAGCGTAGTCATCGGACCGTCAGCCCCTTCCGCGCACCCTCCATCGCGTCCACCCACACCGACGGCGAGCCGGTGCGCAGCAGCGAGGTGCCCACCAGCAGGCCCCCGAACCCGGCGTCCAGGAGTCCGGCGGCGGTCTGCGGGCTGTCGATGCCGCTCGCGCTCACCGGGCAGGCGGCGCCGGCCGCGCGGACCGCCGGCAGCAGGTCCAGGGAGCGGCCGAGGTCGCCGGCGCCGCGCTCCCGCGTCTTGATGTCCTTGTTGTTGACTGCGATCACGCATTCCTCGGGGTGGTGGACCGATTCGAGCTCGGCCTCCTGCGTGATCTCGACGAACGGGGTGAGGCCGGTCAGCAGGCACTCCGTCACCAGCGTCCGCATGCTCGACGCCGGCAGCAGCGCCGCCGTCAGCAGCACCGCCGACGCCCCGAGTTCCTTCGCCGTGCGGACCTGGTCCTTCCTGGTGATGAAGTCCTTCTGGAGGAGGGGGAGGCCGGTCAGCGCCGCCACGTCCCGCAGCAGCGCCGGCGAGCCGCCGAACCAGCGGCCCGTCACCACCGAGATGCAGGGGGCGCCCGCCGTCTCGTACGCCCCCACGATCGCGGCCGGCGTCCGGCCGCCCAGCATGTCGTAGCCGTGGGCGTCGCGCCGTTTCACCTCCATCACCACGGGGGCCCGGGAGGCCAGGAGGGCCTCGAGAAAAGGGAAGCCGGTCCGGTTCTGCTTCGTCATCGCGACAGCTCCAGCTGGGGGTGGTCGGGGATGCGGGCGGTACGGGCGCCCGTGCGCCAGGCGCGGGCCAGGGCGGCGATCTGCGGGACGCCGAAGCCGCCGGTCGCGCCGTCGCGCGCCGCGGTGTCCACGTCGATGCCGCGGAACCGGGGGTGGCGCACCACCTCCTCGTACGCGGGGCGGTTGGCCGGGGTCAGGCCGCCCGCCAGCAGGAACGGCCGGGTCAGCCGGGGCAGCAGGGCCGTGACGCGGTCCGGGTCGAGGGCGGCGCCGGTGCTGCCGATCCGGCCGTCGCCGGTGGCGGTGTCGAGGAGGAAGAGGTCGGTGCCGGCCCGGTCGTAGGCGCCGATCAGCGGGCGTTCCACACAGCCCCCGCCCTCCTCGACGTGCAGCACCTTGACGATGCCGACCTCCGCCGGAAGCGCCTCGCGCAGCGCCCGTACGACCGTCGGCGGCTGGTAGGCGTGGAGCTGGACCCAGCCGGCGCCGGTGCGCCGCACGATCGCGGCGAGCTCACCGGCGTCGGCCAGGAACGTGACCAGGACCGGCAGGAGGCCGGCCGAACGGGCCGCCGCCGCAAGGGCGGCGAGCCCGTCCAGGTCAAGCTCCGAGGGGCCGCCGGGTACGCCGTGCCAGAGCCCGACGCAGTCCGCCCCGGCGGCCGCCGCCGCCTCGATGTCCTGCGGGGCCGTGGCCCCGCAGACCTTCAGCAGCGTCCGGGACAGCGGGCGGGTGGTGCTCACTTGCCCAGTCCCAGCATCGAGGCGATGCGGTTGTACTGGATCTCGTTCGTGCCGGAGTAGATCGTGCCGCCGACGGCGTTGCGCACGTCCTGCTCCAGGCCGAACTCGGACATGTAGCCGTGGCCGCCGAAGACCTGCACGGCGGTGAGGCTGGTGGCCAGGTTGCTCTCGCTCGTGACGATCTTGGAGATGGCGAGGTCGGCGGTGACGTTCTCGCCGGCCTCCAGCTTCTCGCCCGTGTCGTAGAGCCACTTGCGGGCGGTCTCCAGCTGGATCTTCGTGTCGACGATCTTGTTGGCGATCGTCTGGTACGAACCGATCGCCTTTCCGAACGACTTGCGCGTCTTCGCGTAATCGACACACCGCTCCAGCCGGTGCTGCATCTCCCCCACGTTGACGATGAAGGAGAAGAGGATCTCCCGCTTCATCACGTGGTCCAGGACCAGGAACCCGCCTCCGACCCGGCCGAGCACCGCGCTCTTGGGCACCCGTACGTCGTCGAAGAACAGCTCGCTCAGCGGCGACGTCCGCAGACCCATCTTCTTGATGGGCTTGCCGGCGGTCAGTCCGGGAGTGCCCCGGTCCACCAGGAACGCCGTCGTCCCGAGCGGGCCGCCGTCCGGATGGGTCCGGGCGTAGACCACGATCACGTCGGCGATCGGTCCGTTGCTGACGAAGACCTTGCTGCCGTTGATGACGAAGTCGTCCCCGTCGCGCACGGCCCTGGTGGTCATCGCCATGGCGTCCGAGCCGCCCTCGGCCTCGGTGATGGCGTGGGCGCCGATCGCCTCACCCGAGCAGATCTGGGGCAGGTAGCGCTCCTTCTGCTCCACGGTGCCGAACTGCTGGACGGGGATCCCCGTGGAGCAGATGGACGTCGTGACGCAGAAGCTGAGGCCCGCGTCGCGGTTGTACTCGCCGAGGCCCTCCAGCACGTACATGGTGGTGAGCAGCGACTGGCCGAGGCCCCCGTAGTCCTCCTCGAAGGGCAGTCCCAGGATCCCGGTCTTCTGGACGAGCTTCCACTTGTCCTCCGAGAAGGCGGACTGCTCGTCGAGTTCGATGTGGTCTGCGCTGAGTGCGTCTCCCCACCTCTCCAGGCCTTCGCGCAGATCTGCCTGGTCGGCGTTCCAACGGATCACGACGACCCCTTTTGATTCGATTGGCTTTGATTCGGTGATGGTGCGGATGAGTGGTGCATCGGTGCCGGCCTCAGTAGGCGGAGGAGCTGTGCGCGTCGAGGCTGTGGACCTCGTCGCCGCGCAGGGCGGGCGAGAAGACGCAGACCAGGCGCAGGTCCTCGTGCGGGCTGGCGACGAGGTAGTGGGCGTCGTGCTGGTCGAGCGCGTACATCCGGCCGGGGACGATCTCGTGCGAGGTGCCGTCGAGCTCGATGACCTCGCCGGAGCCCTCGATGCAGTAGCAGGCCTCGAGGTGGTTGACGTACTCCAGGCGGGACTTGGTGCCGGCCAGCACGGTGGTGTCGGTGAGCGAGTAGCCCAGGCCGTCCTCGGCGAGGAGGAAGCGGCGGCTGAGGCCGTTGCCCCACTCGACGGTCTTCACGGACTCGATGTCGCGAACGATCATGGCAATCTCCCGGTGTGAGGGTGGTGCTCGGATGTTTCGGATGAGGGGTGGAGCTCTCTTTCCCGCCGGTCAGGCGGTTCAGTGCGGTGCTGCGGGCAGGACCGAGCGGACGAATCCGCGGAAGGCCCCGGTCACATCGGTGCCGGCCTCCTGGGCCCGCTCGACGGCGGCGACCGCGGCGGAGCCGATGATCGCGGCGTCGGCGCCGGCGGCCCCGACGGCCTCCACGTCCTGCCGTGTGCTGACCCCGAAGCCGACGGCGATCGGGGACGTCGTGTGCGCCCGGAGACCGGTGACCGTCTGCGCCAGCGCGGCATGGCCGGCGGCGGGTGCGGTCCCGCTGCGTCCGTAGTGGGCGACGAGATAGAGGTAGGCGGAGGCCTGTGCGGCGGCCTGCGCCTGCGTCTGCGGCGGGCTCTTGGTGTAGCAGGTGGTGACGACCGGGAGTCCGGCCGCCGCGGCCGACTCCAGGTGCGCCTCGCGCAGCCGCGGGGGGAGCGCGTGGACGAGGAGTCCGTCCGCGCCCGCCGCGGCGATCTCGCGGGTGGCGGCGGCCAGGTCCCGGTGCTTGAGGGAGTGGCTCCAGTCGGCGAGCAGGGCGATCCGCAGGTGCGCCAGGTGCGGCCGTACGTCCGCGATGAAGGCGAGTACGTCGTCCAGGCCGGCGCCGCCGCGGTCCAGTGCCCGGCGGGCCGAGCGGCGGATGACCGGGCCGTCGGTGACCGAGTCGGGGAACGGGACGGCCACTTCCAGGCAGTCCACGCCCTCCTCGTCGAGCATCAGGACCAGGTCGCGCAGGACCGGCAGGGGCGGATCGCCCGCGTTGAGGAACAGGGCGAGTCCGGGGGGTCCGCCGGGGGTGCGGCGGGCGAAGAAGGGGGCCGGGGCGGGGGCCGGCGCCGGCGTCACGGTCGGGGCGGAGTCCGTCCCCGCCGTCGGGGCCGCCGCCGAGGGGCTATGCACGGGCCACCGCCAGGGTGCGGGGGGCGGCGGGGGCCGAGGCGGCCGCCAGGCGCTGCGCCAGGTCGTGGGCGGCGCCGGAGCGGACCGCCTCCTCGGCGAGGGAGACCGCCGAGAGCCAGTCCCGGCGGGTGCCGGAGGCCACCACCAGGGCGGCCGCGCCCAGGCAGACCGTACGGGTGGCCACCCGGCCCGCCGCTCCGGAGAGGACGGAGAGGAAGTGACCGACCGCTCCGGCCGGGTCGGCGGCCGGCCGCAGGTCCCCGAAGGAGCCGTCGCCCGGGGCGAGTTCGCCCGGCCGGATGGTCCGGGTCAGGGTGTTCCCCTCGTGGACGGTGTTGGTCGCGAAGGGCAGCAGCTCGTCCGCGCCGGTGTCGTTCGTGGTCAGCCAGATCCGGCGGGTGGTGAGGGTCGCGGCGAGCTGCCGCAGGGTGTCGAGGGGCGCGGCCGCCGAGACCCCGGTGACCTGGGCGGCCACCGGCAGGTCCGCGAGGAACGGGCCCAGCGCGTTCAGGAAGCGGCCGAAGGGCTTCATGCTGTACGGGGCCACGGTCCGCGCCAGCCGGGTCAGCTGCGCCGGGTAGACGAACGGCCCGGCGAAGGCGATCCCGTAGGCGGCGAGGGTGTCCTCGGTCTGGGCGTAGGAGGAGGTGAGACGGACACCGAGCCGTTCCAGCAGGTCGACGGAGCCGAGCGAGCTGGTGTAGGCGCGGGAGCCCGTTTTGACGACCTTGACCCCGGCGGCCGCGGCGACGAACGCCGAGGCGGTGGAGATGTTGAAGGTCTTGGGCCCGCCGCCGGTGCCGACGACGTTCACGGTGCCCTCCCAGGGGGTGGTCACCGTCGCCGCCGGCCGGCGCTCGGCGAGCGAGTCCAGCAGGTGGCGCAGGGTCTGGTGGTCCGGGAGCCGGCTGGCCAGGGAGGCCAGCAGGGCGACGACCTCGGCCTTGTCCAGGCCGCCGTCGCCGAGCTGGTCCCACCAGGACCGCCAGGTCTCGCGGCCGACCGGGGCTCGCTGCTCCAGCAGGCCGGTGAGTGCGTCATGCACGGTCGGTCTCCGTCTCGTCTCCGTCGGGGTGGGGGGCGGTGCGCTACGCGGCCGCGGTGCGGCGGGACTCGGCGATGAAGGTGTCGATGGCCTCGACGCTGCGGAAGTTGTCGGGGTCCAGGTCGGCGTCGCCGATGGCGAGCTCGAAGCGGTCCTCGACCCAGGCGATGAGCTTGAGGACGCCCAGGCTGTCGATGACCCCGTCGTTGAGCAGGTCGTGGTCGGCCGCGAGCTCACCGGCCGCGGTGCCCGGGAGGAACTCGGTGATGACGAAGTTCTTGATGGTGTCGACGTTGCTCATGACGGGATTCCTTCGGCGAGAGGTGGGGCGACGGGTGTCGTCGTGGGTGCGGTGGTGGAAGCGCGGGTGGAAGCGGTGGTGGATGCGGGCTGGTCGAGCCGGTCGAGCGCCTTGCGGTCGACCTTTCCGGTGGCCGTCTTCGGCAGCGGCGCGTCGGTGAGGACGAGCTGGTGCGGGACGGCGGCCCTGGGCAGGTGCCGGGCGCAGTGCGTGCGCAGTTGCAGGCCGGTCAGGGCGGAGCCGGGGGCCCGCTGCACCCCGGCGACGAGCCTCTTGCCGGCGATCGGGTCGGGCAGGGCGGCGACACCCGCCTCCAGCACACCGGGGTGTTCCTGGAGGACCCGTTCGATCTCGGCGGTGTTGACGGCGACTCCGCGCACCTTGACCTGGAAGTCGGTCCGTCCGGTCAGGTGCAGGGTGCCGGCGGCGTCGCGCCGTACGAGGTCGCCGGTGCGGAACCAGCGGCGGTCGTCGAGGCCCAGCGGGTGGCCGGTGAACTTGTCGGCGTGGCGGGTGCGGTCGAGGTAGCCGCGGGTCTGGAAGGGCGTGGAGACGAAGAGCTCTCCGCTGCCGGGCCCTTCGACGGGGGCGTTGGTGTCGGGGTCGATGACGAGGGCGTGCACGCCGGGCAGCGGGCGGCCGATGGGTACGGGCGGGAAAGAGGTGGCTGTGCTCTCGGCGGGCCCGACCTCGTGGACGAAGCTGTCGTTGGTCTCCGTGCAGCCGTAGATGTTGTGGATGCGGGCCTGCGGGAAGAGCCCGGGCAGGGCGGCGAAGACGCGGTCGGGGATGGCGTCCCCGGTGAACATGACGTGCTCGACGCCGGGGAAGGTGTCGCCGGTCTTGGCGGCCGCGTCCTGGAGCAGTCCGAAGGCCATCGGGACGGCCTGGACGACGTCGACTCCGTGGCGCAGGACCAGGTCGCGCAGGTGGCGGCCGTGGGCGGCCAGCGCCGGGTCGACGAGGACCACGCGTCCGCCGCGGGCGAGGGTGGTCCACACGTCGAGGAGGCAGAGGTCGAAGTTGAGGGGGGCGTAGTTGAGGACGGTGCGGCCGGGTCCGATCCCGAAGGCGTTGCCGGCCCACCGGGTGAAGCGGTCCACGGCGTCCAGGCCCAGCGGGACGATCTTCGGCAGGCTGGTGGAGCCGGAGGTGGTGAGCATGAAGGCCACCTCGGCGGCCTCGTCGGCGGGCAGCGGCCGGGCCTCGACCTCCGGGTTGGGGGCGACCCGGGCGCTCTCGCCGCCGGGGGCGAGGACCCGGGCGCAGCCGGCCTGGGCGAAGAGGTCGGCGAGCAGGGTGTCGGCGAGGGCGGGGGACGGCAGCAGCAGCGGCCGCCGCGCCAGCAGGCAGGCGAGTACGAGGGCCACCGCGGCGGGGGACTTGTCGGCGAGGACGCCGACCGGCACCCCGGGGGCGAGGTCCAGGAGCGCGAGCCGGTCGCGTTCCCGCCCGGCGAGCTCGTACAGCTCGCGGTAGCTGGTCTCGTCCCCGTTGAAGAGGAGCGCGGTGGCGTGGGGGCGGTCGCGGACCTGGGTCAGGAACCCTCCGAGGAGGCCGAGTTCGACGGCGGCGGGGTCGTCGGCGCCGGCGCCGGCGCCGGCGCCGGCCGCGTGGGGCGCCGTCATCGGGGGCCTCCTTGGGCCGGGGCGGCGAACTCGATCCAGCCGGACTTCACGGCGGCGCCCTTCGGCGTCTTGCAGGTGAAGCGGACGACGCGGGCCTCGGCGTCGGGCTGGAGGCTGATCTCCAGCGGGACGCCGGGGGGCACCGGGGCCGAGAAACGGCAGCCGAGGCCGCGCACCCGGGCGGAGTCGCCGGCCGCGAAGCGGTCCACGGCCTCCTCCACCGCGAGGGCGACGACGCTCATGCCGTGCGCGATGACACTGTCGAAGCCGGCCCCGCGGGCCGCCTCCTCGTCGAGGTGGATGGGGTTCAGGTCGCCCGAGGCGTGGGCGTACGTGCTGATCCAGTCGGTGGTCAGCGCGTGCACCGCGCTCTGCGGTTCGCCGGCCCCCAGCGGGGCGGGGGCGGCGGCGCCGCCCGCGATGTCGCCGAAGGGCTCCAGCAGGGTCGCGCCGACCAGCAGGGCGGAGATGACCAGTTCCGCGAAGGGCTCCGGGCCGTCCTCGCCGAACAGCCGGACCCGCAGCGCGATGCGGGCGCCGCGAGGCTCCTTGCGGATGCCGAGCACGTCCAGGCGTACGGTCACCTGCTCGCCGGGACGGACCGGCCGCACGGTGCGGATGTCCTGGCCGAGGTGGACCACGGAGACCGGGCCCGGCTCGGCCTCGGTCAGCGCGGCGACGGTCTGCTCGGCCACCGTGTGGGCGAGGACGAAGGTGTGGACGGGGGACGCCTGTCCGGGCCGGGCGGCCGGCAGCCCGCGCCGGGCTGCGCCGCGGTAGTCGGTGATCTCGGGCTCGGTGACGGTGAGCGTGCGGACCGGGGAGGGGAGCGAGAGGGTCGTCATACCGGCGTCACCACCACGGAGGAGTTGTGGCCGCCGAATCCGAAGGAGTTCGTGATCGCGGGTCCCGGGCGCACGGCGCGGGGGGCGCCGTGGACGACGTCGATGTCCATTCCTGGCTCCAGCTGTTCGTGGTTGGCGGTGGGCGGCACCTCGCAGTGGCGCATGGCCTGCACGGTGGCGATGAGCTCGACGGCCCCGGCGGCGCCGATGAGGTGGCCGATGACCGACTTGGGCGCGGTGACGGGCGGCTGGGCGGTGCCGAACACCTTGGTGAGGGCGGCTGCCTCGGACCGGTCGTTGTACGGGGTGGAGGTGCCGTGCGCGTTGACGTGCACGATGTCGGAGGGGTCGAGGCCGGCGTCGGCGATGGCTCCGGCCATGGCGGCCGCGGCTCCCGCGCCGTCGGGGAGCGGCATCGCGAGGTGGTGGGCGTCGGCGGTGGCGGCGTACCCGGCGACGAGGCCGTAGGTCTTCGCCCCGCGCGCCTGCGCGTCCTCCAGCCGTTCCAGTACGACGAATCCGGCTCCCTCGCCCATCACGAACCCGTCGCGGTCCTTGTCGAAGGGGCGCGAGGCGTGCTCGGGGTCGTCGTTGCGGAAGGAGACCGCGCTCAGGTTGCCGAAGCCGGCCAGCGTGACCGGGGTGAGCGTGTGCTCGGTGCCGCCCGCGATGACCAGGTCGGCGCGGCCGGTCTGGAGCAGCATCAGGGCGTGACCGATGGCGTCGGCGCCGCTGGCGCAGGTGTTGGCGACGGTCAGGGCCGGGCCGGTCCAGCCGAGCCGGATGGCGATCTGGGCGGCGGCCGCGTTGGGCATCGTCATCAGCGGCATCAGCGGGTTGACCCGGGCCGGACCGCCCTCGGTGAAGTGGGCGGACTCCAGGTCGCTGGTGGCGCGCCCGCCGACGGCGTTGCCGACGACGATGGCGGTGCGGCCGGCCTCGGCGGTGGGCGATCCCGCGTCGCGGTGGGCGGCGAGGGCCGCGGCCGTGCCGTAGTGGGCGAAGGGGTCCATCCGGCGGGCTTCCTTGGCCGGGACGAGCCCGGCGAGGCCGTCGAGGCCGCGGACCCGGCAGCCGATCCGCACCCGGTGGCGGCTGAGGTCGATGTGGGTGAGCTCGGCGGCGGTGGACCGGCCGGCCCGCAGCGTGCGCCACAGCTCGTCCGGGGTGCACCCGCCGGGGGTGACCACGCCCATGCCGGTGATGGCTACGGGCGGCTGCGCCGAACTGCCCCTGGACGGTCCAGGCATGTCTGCTCCCTAAGGCGGACTGAGACGTATGGATGCGTACGGAGACGTACGAGCGGTACGAGCGGTACGAGCGGTACGAGCGGTACGAGCGGTACGAGCGGTACGAGAGGTACGAGAGGTCGTCGTGAGGGCGGTCAGATGATCCGGCACTCGCGCGCCGACGTGACGAGGGCCTCGGCGGCGAAATCGATGTCGGCCTTGGTGTGGGCGGCGGTGATGGCGATGCGCAGCCGGGCCAGGTCGTTGGGGACGGCCGGGGTGACCACGGGCAGTCCGATCACGCCGTTCTTGCGGCAGACGGTCGCGAGGTCGTAGGCGGACTCGTCGGAGCCGGCGATGACCGGGACGACCGCGGTCTCGCTGTCGACGGTGCTGATGCCGGCCTCGTTGAGGATGCCGCGGAAGCGCGCGGACTCCCGCTGGATGAACTGCACGCGCTCCGGCTCCCGCTGCATGATCCGCAGGGACTCCAGGGCGGCGCCGGTCTGCGCTCCGCCGAGGGCGGCGGAGAAGAGGAAGGGGCGGGCCGCGTAGCGCAGGTGGTGGACGAGTTCGGCGGAGCCGGCGACCCAGCCGCCCATGGAGGGGATGGCCTTGGAGAGGGTACCGAGCTTGATGTCGACCTTCGCCTCGTAGTGGAAGTGCTCCTCGATGCCCTTGCCGGTGGCGCCGATGACGCCGAGCGCGTGGGCCTCGTCGACCATCAGCAGCGCGTTGTGGGCGTCGCAGACCTTGCGCAGGTCGACCAAGGGGGCGATGTCGCCGTCCATGGAGTAGACGCTGTCGACGATGACGAGGCGTACGCCGGTGTCGGGGGCGGCGGCGAGGCGGCGCTCCAGGTGGGCGACGTCGTTGTGGCGGAAGCGGGTGACGGTGGCGCCGGAGAGCTTGCAGCCGTCGACGATGCTGGCGTGGTCGTACTTGTCGATGAAGACGGTGTCGCCGGGGCCGACGATGGCGCCGACGGTGCCGACGTTGGCGGCGTAGCCGGAGCCGAAGACCAGGGCCCGCTCGCGGCCGGCCACCTTGGCGACCTCGGCCTCCAGTTCCTCGTGCAGCGGGGTCGTGCCGGCCAGGGCCCGCACGCCGTGGTTGCCGGTGCCGTAGCGGTCGACGGCGGCCTTGGCGGCGGAGACGACCCGCTCGTCGCCGGCCAGTCCGAGGTAGGAGTAGCCGGACATCATCAGCAGCCGGCGGCCGTCCTGATCCGCGTACGCGGAGTCCCGCTCGGCGGTGTAGGCGACGAAGCTGTTCTTGCGGTTGGGCTCGTACTCCAGGGACCGGACCCGGTCGCGGAAGTACGCCAGCTTCGGCTCGAGGCGGTCCCAGGCGGCGGATGCGTTCACGTGCTTCTCCTCATCGCGATCGTCCGGCGGACCCGGAACTCCATCGACACCCTGCCGTTTTTCCGGCGGGGCTCTAGTGGAATTCCATTAAGGCTCGGGGGGCGCAATAGCGGCGCAAGAGCCGGACCACAGCGGGACCACAGTGAGACCACAGCAGGACCACAGCGGCGCTCGAAAAGCGAAAGGGAATGCCTGGACCTGGGATTTCATTCGGCTGGGAATGTTTGCCGGTCGCTGTTGACATGCCGAGAAGGCCCGCCGGTATCCTCTGAATCGCACGATGGGGGACACGGCCCGAAGCGACCGTTTCGGAGAGTGCACAGTGCTGATCAGACTCATAGGTCTTGTCACGATCGAGCCGGACGGAGCACCGCCTCAACACCTCTCGAGCGCCCAGGCGCAGGTGGCGTTCGCCCGACTGCTCCTCGAGCGGGCCGGCGGCACGGACCGTGACCAACTGGCCGAGACCATATGGCCCGAGGGCCTGCCGGACACCTGGGCCTCGGCGCTGCGCAGCCTCGTGAGCCGGGTGCGTACGTTCGTCACGACTCCGCAGGACCAGCCGGGGGTCACCCCCCTGGTCGCGCAGGGCGGCCGCTACATCCTGCGGGTGCCGCAGGACGCGGCCGTGGACGTGGAGGTCGCGGAGACCGCGGTGACCGAGGCCGCCGAAGCGTACGCCGAGGGCTCCTACGCGGTGGCCCAGCAGCTCGCGGCCGGCGCGGTGTCGAACCTGCGCGGCTCGTTCCTGCCCTCACACGAGGGCGAGTGGGTCAACGCGATGCGCGAACAGCTCGAAGAGCTCCGCCTCAAGGCGCTGGAGACCGCGAGCCTGTCCTCCTCCGCGCTGGGCGACGAGCACCACGCGCTGCGGTACGCGGAGGAGGCGGTGCGCCGCGCCCCGTTCCGGGAGAGCGCGTACCGCTGCCGGATGGCGGCCCACACCCGGGCCGGCAACCGTGCGGAAGCGCTGCGCAGCTACCAGCAGTTGCGGGAGGTGCTGGCGGAGGAGCTGGGCATCGACCCGGCGCCCGAGACGGAGGCCGCGTACCTGGAACTGCTGCGCACCCCCGAACCCCGGACGGCCACGCGCTCCCTCACCTGCCTGGACCCGGTGCTGATGGGGGTCTTCGAGGTGGACCACCGCGTGCCGGTGCCCCGCCCGTGCTCGCTGGCCGAGCACGGCTGCGTCACCCACCGCATGACGTCCTCTCCCGCCGCCTGACCCGGACGCGTGAAGGCCGCCGCCGCGCAACAGCGCGGCGGCGGCCTTCACATGCCCGTACACCCGGAGCCGGACTCCGGCCCGGACCGGGCTCCTGCGGAACGCCGAGCGGCCCCGGCCTCCCTGTGGGGGAGGGGAAGGCCGGGGCTGGGGGAGCGGCGGGGGATCAGGTGATGGAAACGCCGCTGTCGATGCTGACGACCTGGCCCGTCATGCAGTCCTGGTCGAGGAAGAGGCCGACGCTGCGGGCGACCTCTTCGACCGTGACGAAGCGGGGGATCGGGGCCTTGTCCTCCATGCCCTCGATCACCCGGTCCGGCAGGGTGTCGGTCATGCCCGTGATCATGAAGCCGGGGGACAGCGCGTTCACCGTCACCCCGCGCCGGCCGCACTCCGCGGCGAGGGTGCGGGTGAAACCGATCAGCCCCGCCTTGGACGCCGAGTACGCGGTCTGGCCGGCGGTCGCGATGATGCCCGACGGGGACACGATGTTGATCACCCGGCCCCACCGCTGGCGCAGCATGTACGGCACCGAGGCCCGGGCGGTGTGGAACGAGCCGATCAGGTTGGTCTGGATGACCTGCGCCCACTCGGCCGGGTTCTGCATCGCCATCAGGCTGTCCTTGCGGATGGCCCCGTTGTTGACGAGCACGTCCACCGGGCCGAGCCCGTCGGAGATCTCCGCGTAGAGGGCCTGGGTGGCCTCCCACGAACCGACGTCACCCGTGACCAGCACCGACGGGTTGACCAGCTTCTCCCGGACTGCCTCCGCGGCCTGCCTGGAGCTGTTGTAGTGGACCGCCACCCTGCAGCCCAGCGCGTCCAGCTCCAGCGCCAGGGCCTGGCCGAGGCCGCCCGAGGCGCCCGTCACGAGCGCGACCGGGGACTGCGGCCGCACGCCCGCACTGTTCTTGCTCATGCTGCGACACCGCCCCACTCCATCAGGATCGAACCCCAGGTCATACCGGCCCCGAAGCCGGCCAGCAGCACCTTGTCGCCGGCCTTGATGCGGCCCTCCTCCAGGGCCTCGGTCAGCGCGATCGGGATCGACGCCGAGGCCGTGTTCCCGTACTTCTGGAGGTTGGTGATCAGGGCCTCCTGCCGGAGCCCGGTGTGCGACAGGATCGAGTTGATGATCCGGATGTTGGCCTGGTGCGGCACGACGTGGTCGATGTCCGCGGCGTCCACCTTGGCGCTCTCCAGCGTCTCGCGCACCGTACGGACGGTGTAGCGGACGGCGTTGAGGTAGATCTCGTTGCCGTTGATCTGCGCGTAGTGCAGGCCCGCGGCGACCGTCTCCTCGGTGGTCGGCATCCGGCTGCCGCCGGCGAGCACCTTGAGCGAGCCGGTGCAGGACCCGTCGGCGCCCAGGTTCCACGCCTTGACCCGGTTCTCCGGACCCGGCTGCAGGACGACCGCGCCCGCGCCGTCGCCGACGAGGATGGACAGGTCCCGGTCGGCCGGGTTGGCCGTCAGGGTGTGGGTGTCGGAGCCGATCAGCAGGATCGGCCGGGGGTCGATGGCGATCAGCGCCATCGCGGAGACCAGCCCGTAGACGAAGCCCGCGCACTCGGAGTTGACGTCGTGCGCGCTGCCCGCGATGCCCAGTTCGTGGTGGACGAACGCGGAGGTCGCCGGGGACGGCTGCTCGGGCGTGGCGGTCGCGACGATGAGGTGGGCGATGTCCGCGCCGGTCAGGCCCGCCTTCTCCAGCGCGCGCCGGCCGGCCTCGACGGCCAGGGAGGCGGTGGTCTGCCCCGGGTTGACCGCCCGCCGCTCGCGGATGCCGCAGCGGCTGACGACCCAGTGCTCGTCCACGCCGAAACGTGTCGCGAGTTCGGCACTGGTGACGATGCGTTCGGGTACGGACATGCCCCACCCGGTGATGTCGAAGCCGGTCACGTCACCCCTCGCTACGCCTGAGCCGGGACGAGATCGACGATCTTCGCGTACACGTCACGCAGCGTGGTCGTGTCGTCGAGGTCGGCGAAGAGCGACTCGTCGGCCGGAATGTGCGGGTACTGGTTCTGGAAGCCGTACAGCCACTCCATCAGGTCCAGCGAGTCGACGTCCGCTATGTGCTGGAGCGGGGCGTCGGGGCTGACCTCCGCGGCACCCGAGACGGCCTCGAGCTGGCTCGCCAGTTCTTCGATGGTGGGCAGCGACATGGGGTCGGTCCTCTCTCGGCAATGCAACTCGGCAGTGCGTGTCTGGTTTTCGAGAGTGATGAAAGCCCCGCCCCCGCAAGGAACGCGCAACACGGCGCCGGATCACGAATCCGGGCCGTCTTGCGCACGCCTTGCGGGGCATCCGGTTTTCTCGACGCGAATTCGAAAGAACACGGCCCGCCGGACACGCAGGAAAGAGGATCAGGATGACAACGGTCGCCCCCAAGTCGGTGGACCCCGAGGTCGATGCGATCAGGCACCACTATGAGGTCAGCAACGATTTCTACCGGCTCCTGCTGGGCCCCACGATGATGTACTCCGGCGGCTACTGGGAAGACGGCGAGGACCTGGTCGCCACCCTCGACGAGGCGCAGGAGCGCAAGCTCGACAAGTTCGCCGAGCTCGCGGACGTCGCCGCCGGCCGCACCAGGCGCGTCCTGGACATCGGCTGCGGCTGGGGCACCATGCTCAACCGCCTCACCACCGTGCACGGCGCGGAGCAGGCCGTCGGCCTGACCCTGTCCCGCACCCAGGAGGCGTTCATCGCCGGCCTGGACAACCCGCGGATCACCACGCTGGTCCAGAGCTGGGCCGACTACAAGGCCGCGGACGACAGCGAGAAGTACGACGCCGCGTTCTGCATCAACGCGCTGGAGCACTTCGTCTCCTCCAACCTGCCGCCGAAGGAGCGCACCAAGCGCTACCGGTACTTCTTCCAGCAGGTCGCGAACGCCCTGAACCCCGGTGCGAAGTTCGTGCTGCACACCATGACCGCCGAGGCGCTGCCGATGAACCGCGCGCTCCTCGACGACCTGAAGTTCCTGCAGCGCTCCGAGTTCGAGGGCTGCCACATCCCGCACCTGAGCGAGCTGAGCGCCGCCGCCGAGGGCCTCTTCGAGATCGACGAGATCGTCAACGAGCGCGAGTCCTTCGCGATGGCCTGCCGCGCCTGGCTGGTCCTGCTGGCCGAGCGCCGGGACGAGGCCGTGGCCATGGAGGGCGAAGAGGTCGTCTCCCGCTTCGAGCGCTACCTCGACATCTTCGCGTACACGCTCGAGGACAAGTTCTTCAACAACTTCCGCGTCACCATCACCCGCCGTTAAGGAGGCCGACGTGACGAGCATTCTCGAACCGGCCAAGGACGGCGGGGCCCGTACGGGCACCGAGGCGCGTCCCGGCGGCCGCGGCCCGACCCGGCACCTGCGGGTCGCGGTCATCGGCACCGGCTTCTCGGGCCTGGGCACCGCCATCCGACTGCTGCAGTCGGGCATCGACGACTTCCTGGTGTTCGAGCGGGCCGACGAGGTCGGCGGCACCTGGCGCGACAACAGCTATCCGGGTTGTGCGTGCGACGTCATGTCCCACCTCTACTCGTTCTCCTTCGCCCAGAACCCGAACTGGAAGTCCACCTTCGGCAAGCGCGACGAGCTGTACGCGTACCTGCGCGACACGGCGGACCGCTTCGGGGTGCGCCCGCACATCCGGTTCGGGCACGAGCTGGTCGCCGCCCGCTGGGACGACGGCGAGCGGCACTGGAAGATCGAGACCTCGCAGGGCGACTACACCGCGCAGCTCCTGGTCACCGGCACCGGCTACCTCAGCGAGGCGGCCGTACCGGACATCAAGGGCCTGGCGGACTTCGAGGGCAAGGTCTTCCACTCCTCGGACTGGGACCACGAGCACGACCTGGCCGGCCGCCGCGTCGCCGTCATCGGTACGGGCGCCTCGGCCATCCAGTTCGTCCCGCAGATCCAGCCCGAGGTCGGGCAGCTGGACCTCTACCAGCGCACGCCCCCGTGGATCGGCCCGAAGAACGACAAGCCGACCAGCCCGCTCCAGGCCAAGCTGCTGCGCTCGGTGCCCGGCTACCAGAACTTCCGGCGGAACTTCAACATGTGGGGCCGGGAGATCCTGGCCTTCGTGATGGCCCGCCCGAAGGTCGCCGGGAAGATGCAGAAGATGGCGAGCGACCACCTGAAGAAGTCGGTACCGGACGAGGCGCTGCGCGCCAAGCTCACGCCCGACTACGTGATGGCCTGCAAGCGGCTGCTCTTCTCCAACACCTGGTACCCGGCGATCCAGCAGCCCAACGTGGACCTGGTCACCGACGGGATCGCCGAGGTCCGCGCCAAGTCGATCGTCGGCAAGGACGGGGTCGAGCGCGAGGTCGACACCATCATCCTGGGCACCGGCTTCCAGGCCACCGACCGCCCGGTCGCGAAGCGGATCTGGGGCCGGGGCGGCGTGCAGCTGCGCGAGGCGTGGAAGGACGGCATGTCCGCCCACCGCGGCACCACCATCGCCGGCTTCCCCAACCTCTTCATGCTGCTCGGCCCGAACACGACGCTGGGGCACTCCTCCCAGGTCGTGATGATCGAGGCGCAGATCGCGTACGTACTCGACGCGCTGAAACAGATCGAGAAGCGGGGCCTGGCCAGCGTCGAGGTCCGCCAGGAGGCGCAGGACGCCTACAACAAGGCGCTCGACGCCAAGCTCGACGGCAGCGTGTGGAACGCGGGCAACTGCCAGAGCTGGTATCTGGACGCCAACGGCCGCAACCCGTCGATCTGGCCCACCTACACCTGGCGCTTCCGCGGCCAGACCAAGCGCTTCGACCTGAGCGAGTACCAGCTCGCCTCGCAGGTGCGCACCGGCAAGCCGGTACCTCAGCAGTAGTACGCCACGCCATGGGAATCGGGAGACGTACCCAGATGAGCACTACCCCAAGAACCACCGCCGGCACCTCCTCGGACGCCGCAGCGCAGCCGTCGCGCCGCAAGGTCCTCGGCTCGATCGCCGCGACCGCCATCGCCGTCGTCGGCTGGAACGCGGTCGACCAGACCTGGGCCACGGCCGCCCAGGCCGCGGGGAACGCGGACGTCGTCCCGGTGCCGGGACTGGCCGGCACGCTGGAGACGACGCCGGCCGTGGTCGACTCCTTCGGCAAGGACTTCGGCCACCTGTGGGACGCGGCGGCCAACAAGCCGTGGGCGGTGCTGCGGCCGGGCGGGATCGACGACATCGTCAAGATCGTCGACTACGCGCGGGTCAACGGCATCAAGGTCGCGGTCAACGGGCAGGGCGGCACGGGCGCCGACATCGAGTCGCACTCGGTGTACGGCCAGGCCCGGGTCCCGGGCGGCATCTCCATCGACGCCAAGGGCATGTCGAAGATCCTCTCCATCGGCAGCGACTACGCCGTGGTCGAGGCCGGTGTGACGTGGGGCCAGCTGACCGACGCCACCCTGGCGCTGGGCAAGACCCCGCCGGCGCTGCCGGACTACCTGTACCTCTCGGTCGGCGGCACCATCAGCATCGGCGGCATCGGCGGCACCGTGCAGAAGTACGGCCTGCTGTGCGACACGGTGCAGGCCATCGACATCATCACCGGCGACGGCAAGCTGGTCACGGCCACCCCGTGGCTGCGCCCGGAGCTCTTCAACGCCGCGCTGTCGGGCGGCGGCCAGGTCGGCATCATCGTCCGGGTCAAGGTCAAGCTGATCCCGGCGCCGCAGCGGTCGGTCATCTTCAGCCTCTTCTACGCCGACCTGGAGACGTACCTCGCGGACTCCGAGAAGGTGCTGGCCGACGGCCGGTTCCAGGTCCACGCGGGCGAGATGCTGCAGAAGCCGGACGGGTCGGGCTGGCGCTACAAGATGGAGGCCGGCGCCACCTACGACACGACCCCGCCGGACCGCGCCAAGCTGCTGGCCGACCTGAAGGACGTACGGGCCGAGGCGGTCATCGAGGACACGTCGTACCGGGAGTACATGTTCCGGCTCGACGCGTACGAGGCGTACCTGAAGGAGTCGGGCCACTGGTTCACGCCCAAGCCGTGGCTGAGCATGTTCCTGCCGGCGTCGAAGACGAAGACCTTCATGAAGCTGGTCGAGCAGGAGCTGACGGCCGACTCGCTGGGCGGCGGATTCCTGCTCTTCTACCCGTACTACACCTCGAAGATCAAGCGGCCGCTGGCGATGCAGCCGGGCGAGTCGGTCGGCTACCTCTTCGACCTGCTGCGCTTCCCCAACCCGGGTGAGCCGGGCATCCAGGGCATGCTGGACCAGAACCGCCGCCTCTACGACCTCGCGGTGTCCATGGGTGCCAAGCGCTACCTGGTGGGCTCGGTCCCGAACATGACCCGGGCCGACTGGAAGGCCCACTTCGGCAACCGCTGGTCGGGCTTCCTCAACGCCAAGGCGAAGTACGACCCCAAGAACCTCTTCACGCCCGGCCAGGGCTTCTTCGCCTGACGGCAGCCCTACCGGTCGAGTGGAGTCCCGGCGGGGGCGGGGAGAGGGACCCCGCCCCCGCCGCTCTTTTTCCCGTATCACTGGAGGCTTCGGCATGACGACGTACGACCTGATCGACGAGGCGGTGATCGACGCCCCGGCGGACGCCGTCTGGGACGCGCTCGTCGCGGAGTTCCGCGGTGCCAGGAAGTGGTGGGTTCCGGCCAACACGTTCACGGCGGTCTCCGGCGTCCCCGACGAGGTCGGCGGCCTGGTGGGCGTGACGGTGCACACCAAGGGCGCCGACAAGGGCGGGCTGAAGCTGCGCTTCACCTCGCGCACGGTGGCGGTGGAGCCGGGCCGCCGCCTGGACGTCGAGTACGTGGACGGGGTCTTCCGGGGCCCCAGCACCTTCCGGCTCGAACCCCTGGCGGACGGCCGCACCCGGATCTCCATGCACTTCACCGGCAGCCCGCACGGCTGGCTGAAGCTGCTGGCCAAGGTCGCGGACCTGGGCGCGGAGCACTCCAAGGGCACTCTGGCCGCCTTCGAGTCCCTGGACCGGCAGCTGTCGGCGGTGCCGCGGTGACGACGGCCCCGCAGACCACCCACGAGCTGACGGTCCGTACGGACGACGGCGCCGGCCTCGCGGTCACCGTCCTCACCCCGCTGGCGGGCACGCCTGCGGCCGCCGACGTGGTCCTGGTGCACGGCTGGGCGCACACCCGCCGTGTCTGGGGCACCGTCGCGGACCGGCTGATCCGGGCCGGCCACCGCGTCGTGCTGTACGACCAGCGGGGCCACGGCGCCTCCACGCTGGGCCGTACGCCGGTCTCGGTGGAGCGGCTGAGCGCGGACCTGGCGGCGGTCCTCGGCGAGACCGACGCGCGCGAGGCGGTGGTCGTCGGCCACTCGGGCGGCGGGTTCGCGGCCCTCTCGTACGCCGCCACCTCGCCGTCGGCGGGCCGGCTGCGCGGGCTGGTGCTGCTGGGCACGGCGGCGCACGGCCAGGACACCCCGGACAGCGAGGTGAAGATGATGGGCAGCGCCGTCTTCTCCAAGGCGCTGCGCCGCCCGTGGCTGGGCCGCAAGCTGCTGGGCTCCACCATGGGCAAGGGGGTGGATCCCGTCGTCCGGGACGTGAACCGGCAGCTGTTCGCGGCGGCCGTGCCCCGGGTCCGGGCGGAGTTCTTCCGCTGCACCCGCGGCTGGGACGTGCGCGAGGCGCTGAAGTCCGTCACGGTCCCGGCGGTGGTCCTGCACGGCGAGGCCGACAAGGTGATCGACATCGCGCTGGCCCAGACCCTCGCCGAGGTCGTGCCCGGCGCCCGCTTCGAACGCGTCCCGGACGCGGGCCACATGCTCCCGCTGGAGCGCCCGCTCCTGGCGGTCTCGGCGGTGTCCGAGCTCGCCTCGCGATGATCGAGGAACTCCTGCCCCCGGGCGTCACGTCATCGGAAGCCTTCGACGACGCGGCGCCCGCTCCTCTCTTCCCCGCCGAGGCGGCCCTGATGGAGGGCCGCCGGGAGCGGCGGCGCCGCCAGTTCGCGACCGCCCGGGCCTGCGCCCGCCGCTGCCTGACCGAGCTCGGCCGCCGGCCCGTCGCCCTGCTGCCGGGCCCGGGCGGCGCCCCCCAGTGGCCCTCTGGGGTGGTCGGCAGCATCACCCACTGCGAGGGCTACCGCGCGGCGGTGGCCGCCCCGGCCTCGGCGGTGGCCGCCCTGGGCATCGACGCGGAACCGGCCGGCCCGCTCCCGGCGGGGGTCCTCGCGCTGGTCGCCTCCGCCGCGGAGCGCGCCCACCTGGCCGGCCTCGCCGCCGCCGATCCCTGCCCGCCCTGGGAGCGCATCTTCTTCTCCGCCAAGGAGGCGGCGTACAAGGCCTGGTACCCGGCCACCGGCATCTGGCTCGGCTTCCGCGAGGCCACCCTCGCCCTGTCCCCCGACGGCACCTTCACGGCCACCCTCCACCCGTCGGTCCCGCCGCCCGTGGACCCGGTGTACGAAGGCCGCTGGCTGACCGCCCGCGGCCTCGTCCTCACCGCGGTGGCCCGCGAGGCCCGCGCCGTCCCCCGGCCCGCACCCGCACCCGCACCCGCACCCGCGACGATCTCCGCGGTCACGTCCTCGTAGAGTGCGTGCACGAGTACCACTGCTGAAACAAACCTCTTGAGGGGTGAGTTGAAGGGGTGAGAATTCGCGACGCTGCTCAGGCCCTCGGCGCCGGCCACGCCACCGTCGTCTCCGCGGGCCGCGCGTAGTCGACACCCTCGACACCCCACCCGTACAGCTCGCGGATCTGTCCCATGAACCAGTCCGCTCCGCCCTGCGCGCGCTCCAGTCCGGCCTCCGGGTCCGCCCACAGCTCGCGCACCCGATCCTGGACCTCGTCGTCCAGCTCCCAGCCGTCCAGCCGGATGCGGCCCTGCTCGTCGAGGACCAACGGTGCTGCCCCCGTCAGCTGCTCCCACAGCTCCCCGGCCTGCTCGGCCGTCGTACGGAACCCGTCTCCGAGGACGGTCCGGAGGAACGCCGTGTACAGGGCGATCGAGGGGATCGCGCTCGACGCCTGTGTGACGGCCGCCCCCGCGACCGCGGTGAACGCCCGGCCTGCATCTCCCAGCTCGGCGTCCAGGTGCCCGGCGGTCCGCTCCAGGTCTTCCTTCGCCGCGCCGATGGTGCCCTGTCGGTAGATCGGCGCCGTCAGCTCCGAGCCGATGTAGGTGAGTGCGACGGTCGTGAACCTGTCGGCCAGCAGGCCGCGCTCGGCCAGAGCGTCCACCCACAGCCGCCAGTCCGCGCCGCCCATCACCTGCTCCGTCGCGTGCCGCTCCTCGTCGCTGGCCGCCTCCAAGGTCACCTGTCCGACCTTCGGGGTGTCACCGGAGAAGTCCAGCGCCGGGGCCTCGTACCGCCCGACGAGGGGCTTGATCACCGAGTGGTGGACCGTGCCGGTCGCCGGGTCGGTGCGGCGCGGAGCCGCCAGGCTGTAGATCAGGTGGTCAACCTTGCCGTACCGCTCCTCCAGCAGGTTCAGCACCTCCTCCTTGCCCACCTCGGAGAACGCGTCGGTGTTGACGAACACGAAGTCGCGGCCGGCGGCCCGGGCCAGGGCGTCGGCGGCCGCGGTGCGGTACCAGCCCGCCGTGGCCGTGCGACGTTCGGTCTCCGCGCCCTCGAAGGCGACGCCCACGCCCCGAATGCCGTGCCGGCGCAGCCCCGTCAGCAGCGTGGCCAGCCCGTACCCGGCGCTGTGTCCGAGGAGCAGTACCACCGGGCTGCTGCCGTCGGTGCGGGGCGGGATCTGTTCCCACATCCGGTGCACGGTCTCAGCGGCCCCGTCCGGGTGGGAGTTGACGATGAGGAAACCGCGCTGCTTCGGGTCGATGTGGCGAAGGCTCACAGTGCGTCCATTCCGTTCGGTACGAGGCGGGCAAGGAGGGTACGTACGTCCGTGACCGTCTTGAGGCGGCCGGTTTCCTCGTCCGGGATGACGATGGTCAGGCGCTGTTCGAGATCGGTCACCAACTCGGCCAGGGCCAGGCTGTCGATACCGAGGTCCTGTTCCAGATGTCCGTCTTCGGGGAGCGTATCGACGCCCTTGCCTGCGACCCGTGCCAGCGCGGCACGGAGAACCTGCTCGGTCGTTGTCACCTTCAGCATTGACGATGCTCCTTCCTCAGTGGTTGTAGGCCGGCTCGCCTGGGCGCAGACGTGACATCAGCGCGTCCTGCCCGATGATCGGCAGCGGCAGGACCGCAGGCAGGCCGTTGGCCTCGCGATATTTGTCGCTCAGCAGGGAGCACGATGCACAGAACCCGCCGCACGTCGTCTCAGTGGTGAACTCCTCTGGGACCGCGCCGTGCAGGCCCTTGAGGCCGCCGCCGTCCGCGATCCTCCGTAGGTAGGCGTCGTCGTTCGCGCGCTCCACGATCGTGCGCATCCCGTCGGTGAAGAGGTTCCCGAAGCCGAGCGACTCGGGGACGTCGAAGGAGGCGCACGCGTACACACGGCCGTCCTGCTTCACGAGGCCCGACGGCAGGATGTAGGTGCCCACCGTCGGCGCGAAGCAGTCGAAGCAGCGGTCCATCCACCGCTTCACCGTGGTCTCGCCGGGCCGGTGCACCTTCTGCTGCTCGGGGAGTCGTTCGTTGTCCAGGTAAACGCGCATCGTGGAGTGCACCCGGTCGTGCGGGAAGTCCCCGTACGCCTTCTCGTACACCTCCATCAGCTCGTACACCTTGTGCTCGCGGCTGTCCGGGCGTGCCAGCGAGGACACGGCGACGTTCAGTTCACGGTCGCTGTAGTGGACGACCGCGTGGTGCAGGATCCGGGCGACCCACTCCAGGGGCATGGTCTGCTCGCCGACGGACAGCATGATCAGCGGCACGAACAGCCGGTTGTCGAACAGTCCGGCCTTCTCCAGCTTGTCGAAGGTCCGTTCACAGCGGCGCCGGGCACCCCAGACGCCGTTCGTGGTCAGCTTTGAGATGTCGATGCCCCGCCCGGTCAAAGCCTTGATCAGCGGCATCAGCGCGTGGACGGCCACGAACGGCTCCCCGCCGGTCACAGCGGCCGACGGCAGGCCGACCGCATCGAACTCATCGACCAGCCGGGCCCGCTGCTCCGGGCTCATCGTGATCCCGGAAGCGAGCGGCAGCGCGCCCATCCCGCACGACGGGCAGCTGTCATTGCACTTCGTGGTGATCTCCAGCTCCAGACGCAGCGGCCGGTACCGCATCTGGCCCAGCCCGGCCGCGGCGAACCGGCGCTCGATCACCTCGAAGATGTCCGCGCGTTTCGCTGCGTACTTCCCCAGAAACGGTCGTACCTCGCCCCGGCCCGCGATGAACGTGTACTGGCCCTCCTTGATCACCGTCCGCACCCCTCGTACCGGACAGGCGTCACCTGGCGCTCCACGACGTCCAGGCCCTCCCGGTACCAGGTGCCGCAGATGCCGTCCTCGGCGGTGCCGTAGAAGTTGTGCAGGCTCGTGTAGAAGCCGAGCTGTGCGAGGTGCTCGCGGCTGACCGGGGTCTTGTGGGTCGGGTCCATGGCCAGGACGTCGACCACGGCCGGGTTCGGGGTGGTGATCACCACCCCCAGTTCGGCGCTGTCCATCAGCACGGACATCAGGCGGTCCGGGTCCTGAAGGTGCTCGATGACCTCCAGGCAGGCAAGCCAGTCGAATCGCATCGGCGGCTTCCACCGTTCCAGGTCCACATCGCCGGTCCACCGGTCCACGGCCACGTAGCGTCCACGCCAACCGTGTTCGGTCCGCAGGCACACGTCCAGCTCGGTGTGGCCGGCGCCGATGTCGGCGACGCTGTGACGGTCGTTCAGGCCGCCCGTGCTCATGCGGTCCGCCGCGATCCGGTAGCGGGCAGCCCGCTCCAGATAGGTACGGCGGACGAACTTTTCGACAGGCACCGGTGCGGGATGTAGGCGGTGCGGGAGTGGGGGTGCTGGCATGGTGGTCCATACCTTTCTTCGTGGGTTGATTCGGGTCATTCGTAAGATCGGGACACCCAGGGGAGTCGGGTGTGGCTGGCATGGGGTAGCCGCTGTTGTGGCTCAAGGAGATTGGCCGCCCGGCTCCCCGCGACGACTCGGCCGCTCATTGGGATGCGCGAACGATCGCTTGTATGGACACGTCGGCGAGGTCGTCTCCTTGTGCTGGGCTATGGCGATGCCGCAGATGTGTCCGGCAGCGGCGGGTCAAGAGGTCACGTTGCGGATGTCCCGTATCAGCGCTTGGTGTTCGCGGCCGGATGACAGGCGGACCCAGACGTACGCGCGATCCGCGTCGATGCCGTCCCATCCGGAGCCGACCTGGACGATGTGGCCGGTGATCTCCACCGGCTTCTCCCGGGCACGGTCCTCGGGCTGAACGTAGGAGGTGCCGGTGACCAGGTCACCGACGTTGTAAGGCGCACGGCGGGCGTGGGTCGGGCTCATGGACTCACCTCTCCCCCTCGGCGACGGCGTCCCCCTCGCCGTCGCCGTCGCCGTCGCCGCCGTGGATGATCTCTTCAGGGTCGTCCCACCGGGCGATGAACGCGGCGAGGCCGTGCTCGGCTCGGGCGAGCGTGCGGGCCGAGAGCGTGTCACCGGGAGCGCGAAGGCGGATCTCGGGTGTGCTGGCCGTGGGCTCGTTGCTGCGGGTATGCATGGCGCTCCTCCGGCTCGTGGCGGTCGAGGTGCAGTCCGGAGGCAGACCGGGCCACACTCCGCTGTGGGGTGTGCAGTGGGTAGTCAACTCGTCACGGCCGGTCGGGTCGCCGGGGTGGCCGGACTTTCAGCCGGACTTTCCTCTCGCCGTCCCCCTGAAAGTCCGGGGGTCATGGCTCTACCGTGCAAGGGAAGGGTTACACCAGCTCCGCACGAGGGGGATCGATGCCCGAACGCCCGGAGCCAGCAACACCGTTCGCCGACCTCGTCGACGGGTTCGGGTGGCGCTCGCCCGCGGAGTTCATCCGCGTATACGCGGCGGTCGCCGCCCGGATCGGCGAGCGCGCGGACGTCACGGACCGGCAGGTCAGACGGTGGCGTGCGCCGTCTCCGCCCTGTCCACAGCCCAGCCGTCAGCGAGTCTTAGAGGCGATGCTCGGCGTCCCGTTGGAACAGTGCGGGTTCCGCGTGCCGCCGCACCGGCGCAACCCCGTGATCGTCCCTGTGCCGGTGCTCGACCCCATCCCCGAACTACGCGAAAGGCGGCCCGATCCCGTGGAGCGCCGCACCCTCCTCGCCGCCGTGGGCGGCGCCGCCCTCGGCATCGCCGGGATGGGGGCGCCCGTCCCAGCCGCCGCGTACGAAGGTCCCCGTGTCGGCACCGACACCGTCACCGACCTGCGAGCCGGACTCAGCGGCCTGTACGGGCTCGACGACCGCTTCGGCGGGGCGACCGTCGGCCCACTCGCCGCCGCGCACCTCTCCCGCGTTCAGCGGCTCATCGACACCGGCCAGTACCCCGAGACGATCGGTCGGCAACTGCGCCTGGTCAGCGGGGAAACCGCCGAACACGTCGGCTGGCTGGCCTTCGACGCGGGCGACCACGCCCGCGCCCGCCACTACTGGACCCAGGCCCGGGACACCGCGACCGAACTGCGCGACAACAGCCTCGCCGTCCTGGTCCTCGCCTCCCTCTCCCTCCTGGAACTGCGCGAGGAGCGGGCCCGCGACGGTCTCGACCACGCCCGACGGGCCGCAGCGCTCGCAGCCCCGTGGGCACCGCCGTCGCTCATGTCGATCCTCGCCACCCGCGAGGCGAGGGCGCTGGCCATGCTCGGCGACTCCGCGTCCGCGCGCACCACCCTCGCCAGCGCCGCCCGCCTCTACGAGCAGGACCGAGGCAGCCGCCCGGCCCCCGACTGGACGCTCTTCCACGGCCCGGCCGAACTCGCCTCAGCACAGGCCGAACTGTTCACCGCCGTCGGCCACCACAAAGCCGCCGTGACCTGGCTGCGCCGTTCTCTGGAACGGCAAGAGGTCACCTACGCCCGCAATGAAGCCCTGCACCGCGGCCGCCTCGCCGGCGCCCTCGCCCGCTCCGGCGAGGCCGAGGAAGCAGCCCACCACATCCAGCAGGGCGAGGCCCTGCTCACCGAGGTCTCCTCCGGCCGAGCACGGGAGGGACTGGCCGTTGCCCGCCGCGAACTCGACCGCATCCGCCCCACCTAGTGAGGACACCGTGCACTACGCCCTGATCACCGACCCCGCCTACGCCGGAGGGGCGCTCAACGACATCGCCCCCGTCTACGAGTCCGTCTTCGCCGAACCCCCATATCTAGAGGGGCCTCGCGACCTCGCGCTGTTCCTGGATGCCTACCAGTGCGAGCACAAGACACCTGGCTTCCGCCTCGTCCTCGCCCGCACCGGCGACGGGAGGCTGACCGGGTTCGCGTACGGGCTCCCCCTCGCATCCACCACCGGATGGTGGGACGGCTTCCTCGATACGACCCCCACAGCCGAGTTCACCCGCGAGGACGGCCGACGCACCTTCGTCGTCAAGGAACTCGCCGTCCTGGCCAACTGGCGCGGACAGGGCATCGGCACGAAACTGCACGCCGCACTGCTGGACGGGCTCACCGCGGAGCGGGCCACCCTCACCGTCCGCCCCGAAGCCCCGGCCGCCGCCTGGTACGAACGGCAGGGGTACGAACTCGTAGGGCACACCCGGCCGTGGGACGGCGCACCGGTCTACCAGACCCTGGTCAAGCCGCTACACCCCTGAGCCTGTTCAGCAGCGCTCGCCCGCCAGAGCACCGGCGCCAGCCAACGGCAGCATCGCCGCCCGGCGGCGGACGCTGGGACGTGGGCTGAGCGAGCCCCGAACGCCCGGAATTGCGGCCTGCGGGCTTCGCGTGGGCGCACCTTCTATGGCTGGGGTCGTCAAGGTAGGGAAGGGGTTGCGCACCCATCGAGAGAACAGCTTCGCCGGCGGCCGGTGTTCAGGCCCGTACGCAAGCGCCCCCTGCCGTCGCGGGCAGTCCTTGGGTCATCTCGGGCGGTGCAGGGCTCCGGCAGTTGGCACAGGACCAGCCGCCAAGACCCGAACCGCCCGTTCAGGCACCGCCGGAGAGCGGCTGATGCAGCAGCCGCACGTCGGCGGCGCGGCCATGGGACCAGTGGCACCGTGGCCGGGGTGGCCGCGCGGTCGGGGTCAGGGCCCGGGCAGCACCACCGTGCGCGGCGGCCGTGCGGCCTGCGGGGCGGCCGCCGGGCCTGCGCCCGTGCGGAACTCCTGGGGGCTGATGCCCCGGACCCGCTTGAAGGCCGTCGACAGGGCGAAGGCCGAGCTGTAGCCCACGCGCCGGGCCACCGTCGCGACCGTTGCGTCCGGTTCGCGCAGCAGGTCGGCGGCGAGCGCGAGGCGCCAGCCGGTCAGGTAGGCCACCGGGGGCTCGCCCACGACCTCGGTGAACCGGCGGGCCAGGGAGGCCCGCGAGACGCCGACCTTCAGGGCGAGCTCCTCGACGGTCCAGCCGTGGGACGGGTTCTCGTGGAGCAGCCGCAGGGCGGGGCCGACCACCGGGTCGCTCTGCGCGCGGTACCAGGCGGGGGCGCCGCTGCCGGGCGCCGCCAGCCAGGTGCGCAGGACCCCGATCAGCAGCAGGTCGAGGAGCCGGTCCAGGACGATCTCCTGGCCCGGTTCGTCCTTGGAGATCTCCGACGTCAGCAGGGTGACCAGGGTGTTGTCGGCGGCCTCGGCCGGGCGCACCAGGATGGTCGGCAGCGCGCTCAGCAGCCGGCGGCCGATCTCGCTCGGCGCCTGGTAGGTGCCGCTGAGCATCACCGCCGAGCCGGCGTCCTGGAAGGTGTCGCCCCAGGTGCGCACGCCGAGCGCCATCGTGTCGGTGACGTCCTCCCCCTCCTCCGTACTGCACCGCTGCTCCGGGCCGACGGTGATCTGGACGGGCGTGCCGGGGGCGTCCGCGACCGTGTACGGGTCGGGGCCCCGTACGACGGCCACGTCGCCCGGCCGGATCAGGACGGGGGCGGCCTCGTCGGGGACCAGCCAGGCGTCGCCGTGCACCATCGTGACGACGGAGAGCGGGGCCCGGTCCTCGACGCGCAGCGACCAGGGCGGGTTGAAGACGGACTTGAGGAGGAAGGCCCCGCGGGCTTTGGGACCCTCCAGCAGACCGGTCAGCGTGTCCATGCCTTCATCCTCTCGAACAACGCGGCGGAAACAACACGGCGAAGCGCCCGCTCTCCCGCGGGGGACGGAAAGAGAGCGGGCGCCGATCGCGGGGTCGAACCGGTGCCGCGCGGGCTCGGCGCGGCCTACACCGCCGACGCGCGGCCGTGCAGCGTCAGCGCGCGGCCCAGGGCGGCCAGGGCCGCCGTACAGGCCACCGTGCGGACGAGGTTGCCGGAGGCCCAGCGGCCGCCGAAGCGGGAGCGGGCCGCGGCGGCGTCGGCGCCGGCGCGCGCGAGCTGGTTGTTGAGGGGGATGTTCACGACGGCGGTGACGGCCAGCGACAGCCCGTACAGCGCGAAGGCCAGCCA
Source organism: Streptomyces sp. ISL-94 (assembly GCF_018614075.1). Taxonomy (GTDB): domain Bacteria; phylum Actinomycetota; class Actinomycetes; order Streptomycetales; family Streptomycetaceae; genus Streptomyces. The sequence goes on from NZ_JAGGOZ010000046.1 coordinate 38,698, forward strand.
GCCCCAGCGCGCCGCGTCCGGTCGGCCGCTGCGCTGCTGCTGCGCGGCTGCCACCCCGGTCGCCAGGAAGGCGCCCAGGAAGAGCAGGCCGAACAGGCCGTTGTCGATGGCCTCGTTGATGTTCCGCATGGCGGTCACGTACGTCTGGTCGTCGCCGCGGCCCAGGCCCGGCATCACCGAGATGTCGAAGGCGAAGTAGAGGCCGGCCATCAGGCCGGTGCCCACCGTCGCGGCCACGAGTGTCACGGATTGCGTCGTCGTGCCGGTCACCTGATTTCTCCCAGGAGGCTCCGGCCTTCAGGCCGGGGAGGAATGGGTCCTCGGGGCGGTGCCGCGAAGCGGCGGAGTTCTCTGCACATCTGCTGTGACCGGCACTTTCTGTCGTTGTCAGTGGTGGTGGGTACGTTGAACCTCATGACGACCCCGATGCAGACGGCGCAGGGAGCCGGGCCTGCCCGGTACACCTACCGACTGCGCGTGTCGTCCACCGCGCTCGCCGCACTTGATACGGAGTGGGCGCGGTGCCGGTGGGTGTGGAACGAGTGCGTGGCGATGTCCCGCAAGGTCCACGGGCTGAACAAGGGCGCCACCGAAAAGATCACGTGCGGTCCGGCACAGCTCGACAAGTTGCTGACCGAGGCGCGCCGTTCGATGGCGTGGCTGCGTGAGGGCGCTTCGGTGCCGCAGCAGCAGGTCATCCGGGACTTCGCCAAGTCCCGCGCCAAGGCGCTGAAGGACATCAAGGCCAGGCTTCCGATGCGGCAGCGGGCCGGGATGCCCCGTATCAAGCGGAAGCGGGAAGCGCTGCCCACGCTCAACTACACGCGGCGCGGTTTCTCCCTCAAGGAAGGCCGCCTGCACCTGGCCGGCGGGATCGTTGTGAAGCCTGTGTGGTCGCGCGACCTGCCGTCCGACCCCACGTCGGTACGGGTGTACCGAGACAGCATCGGCCACTGGTACGCCTCCTTCGTCGTGACCGCCAAGACGGAACCGCTGCCCGCAACGGGGCGAGCGATCGGTATCGACTGGGGAGTGAAGGAAACCGCCACCACCACATCCGATGCGCACGATCTGCCCCACCCCGAGCACGGCAAGACCGCGGCGCGGAAGCTGGCCGGCTACCAGCGGATGATGGCGCGGCGCCAGACCCCGAAGAACCGGCCCGACACCGCCGGATACCGCAAGGCCCGCGCCCATGCGGCGAAGGTGTCGAAGAAGATCGCCCGGCAGCGGCAGGACACCGGCCGCAAATGGGCCAAGAAGGTCGTGCGGGACCATGACGCCCTCGCCGTCGAGGATTTCCGCCCGAAGTTCCTGGCCAAGTCGACCATGGGCCGTAAGGCCGCTGACGCCGCGATCGGTGCGACGAAGGCCGCGCTGATCGAGATGGGCCGCAAGCACGGGCGCACCGTGCACCTGGTACACCCCGCGCACACCACGATGGACTGCGCGCAGTGCGGAGCGAGAACCAAGCACGCACTCCCCCTCTCCGAGAGAACGTATGCCTGCACCGCGTGCGGAGCGGTGTCCCCCAGGGACAAGAACTCCGCACGCGTAATGCTGGTCCGGGCTGGTCTCAACCCGGCTAGTGCTGATCTTGTAAGCCCTGCCACCTGTTAGGTGTCAGGCGAAGTGAGCTAGCAATCCCCGCCCTTCAGGGCGGGGAGGATGTCAATTCTGGAGTCCCTTCAGCGTGCGTGCGTAGCGCCTCTGCAACAGCGTCGCACCGATCAGCCGGACAGGCGGCGGGATGGTGGCGGAGACGTGCGCGACCGACTGCCGCGAAGCGCCGTCGAACATCCACGGCTGGAGGTACGTCATCACGCGCATCGGGGCGCTGGAGACGACCTTGCGCTCCTCGGCCAGATAGGCCCGCTCGCCGAGCCGGTCGAAGACGGGGAAGACGATCCGCTCCTCGTCGCGGAGATGGTCGCGCAGCACGCCTTCGAAGGTCTGCGCGGCCTGGACCAGGCCGTCGCCGCGGCGGGCGACCGCCGTGGACACGGCGGCCATCGCGGCGTCCAGTTCCTCGTGGTCCTCGTGCAGTTCCCGTGCCTGCGCGTCGAAGCCGGCGTCGCGGCGGCGCAGTCCCGGCCACAGGACGTCGTCCTCGCTGGTGTGGTGCCATTCGATGACCTCGCGCAGCCGCTGCCACCACTCGGCTCCCCCGCCGTTCCACGCGGGGGCCGCGGCGCGCAGCCGGGCCGCGTCGCGTCGCATCGCGATGTGCATCAGGGCGAATCCGTGGAAGTACGGGGGGAGCGAGTCCAGTCCGTGTTCGCTGGAGAACGTCCGGGGCGTGGGCATGGGAACCTCCTGTGCCCCGAGTACCGGGCGGCGGCCGTACCAGAGTCGCCGCCCGGTCAAGGAGCGAAAGGGATGGAGCGGGGTGGTGGGGCGGACGCGCCGTCAGACGTTCCAGACTCCGGAGGCGGCGGCGTCGCGGGCGAAGTCCGCGAAGTCCTTGGGCTTGCGGCCCAGGGCCTCCTCGACACCGTGCACCAGGTGCGCGTTGCGGCCGTCGAGGATCATGGTGAACAGGTCGGCGAACTCCTCCGGGAGGTTGTTCTCGCGCAGCACCGCGCGGTACTCCTCGTTGGTGACGGAGATGTACTTGATCTCGCGCCCGGTGGCCTTCGACAGTTCGACGGCCACGTCGCTGTAGCTGAGCAGGCGCGGGCCGGACAGCTCGTAGGTCTTGCCGATGTGCTTGTCGTCGCTCAGCGCGGCCACCACGACATCGGCGAGGTCGTCGGCGTCGACGAAGGCCTCCACGGCATCGCCGGTCGGCAGGGCGATCTCGCCGGCCAGTACGGGCTCCAGGAAGAAGCTCTCGGAGAAGTTCTGGTTGAACCAGCTGGAGCGGACGATCGTCCAATCGGCGCCGGAGGCCTTCAGGTTGTTCTCGCTGACCTCCGCGGCCTCCTCACCGCGGCCGGACAGCAGCACCAGGCGGCGCGCGCCGTTGGCCACGGCCACCTTGGAGAACTCGCCGACCTGCTCGGCGGCGCCCGGGAAGGCGAGGTCGGGGTAGTAGGTCACGTACACCCGGTCGACGCCCTCCAGCGCCGGCGCCCAGGTGGCGGGCTCGTTCCAGTCGAAGGCGGGCTCGCCGGTGCGGGAGCCGATCCGGACCTGGCGGCCGAGAGCGGTGAGCCTCTCGGCGACGCGCCGGCCGGTCTTGCCGTGGCCGCCGATGACGAGGGTGATCTGCGTGTTCTGCGCGTTCTGAGTCATGAGTACAGTCAAGTCCAGTCTCGCGAGACGGGCCATAGCCACAAAGCTCAGTTCCATATGCGTGCGTCTACGAGTGGTCGCTCGGAACGCGGCGAGGAGTGTGTGGCTTCGGCATGAGCCCCAGAATCGTAGGCATGCCCCCACAGGGCGGGCCAGGGCGTCCCGAGCGGTCTTCGACCCCTCGTGGACCGGCCTTCGAGCGGGTCTTGAGCACCGCCTGACCGCCGCCCGATCCGCCCCCGATCCGCCCCCGACCGGCCCTCTACGGCAGGACTTGAGCGGTTCTCATGTCTCCCCCGGCACCATCGGCCCTGGAGTAACGACCCGCCGCTGGGAGGCCGCATGAACGCCACTCCGGATCATCCGGAGCTCGACCAGTTGTCCGCCGACCTGGCAGGTCTGCTCGGACGGATCGGGCTCGACCCGGCCGGCGAGTGGCCCGCGCGCCGGGACCGCGTCGACATCCGCTTCGCGGCCTCGGCCGCCCGCCATCCGGGCCGGGTCGCCGCCCGGGACGCGGAGGCAGAGGCGACCTACCTCGAACTGGAGTGGCTGGCCGACGACATCGCGCGGCGCCTGTCGGGGCGGGCCGGCCCCGGCTCCGCCGTCGCCGTCCGCGCCGAGCGCTCCTGCACGGCGGCCGGCGCCGTGGTCGGCGCGCTGCGCGCCGGAGCGGCGGTGCTGCCGCTGGAGCCCGGACACAACGCGGGGCTCCAGGAGTTCCTGATGCGCGACGCCGGCGCCGAGATGGTCGTCTCCGACAGCGGACTGCTGCGCGACGAGATCCCGGTGGCCAAGGCGGGCCGGTTCGTCATCGCGGCACGGCCCGAGACGGCGGTGCGCCGCGAGATCCCGTCGACGACGGCCTTCCTGGCGCTTCCTTCGGGCGGCGACCCGGGACGGGCGCTGGCCGTGCGGCCGGTGACCCACATGGACGTGCTGTCGTGGGTGGACGGCTGCGTCCCGATGCTGGAGGCGGGTCCGGACGACGTGTGGACGTACTTCCACTCCCTGAGCCTGGACCTCGGCATGCGGGAGATGTGGGGTCCGCTGCTGTCGGGCGGACGCGCCGTCGTCGTGGACCGGGACACGGCGTCCGACGCGCGCGCCTTCGCCCGGCTGCTGGCCGAGCAGGAGGTGACGGTGGTGACGCAGCTGCCGTCCGCGTTCGCGCGGCTGAACGCGGCGGCGCGCGGGACCCGGGCCGGCCTGCCGGCGCTGCGGCACGTCCTGCTTGCGGACGAGCCGGTGGACGGCGCGGTGCTGGCCGAGTGGCGGTCCGCCGGGATCGCCCCGCAGGCCCTCGCCTGGAACGTGTCGGGGTCGCCGTCGGTGCTGTGAAGAGCCGGGCACGCGCGGCCGAGAGGGGCCCCGGACGGTCGACCGTCCGGGGCCCCTCTCGCAGGTCCGTCCCCGCGCGGGACGGCGGACGGCATCAGAACTGGCCCAGCCCGCCGCACACGTTGAGCGCCTGGGCGGTGATGGACGCGGCCAGGTCGGTGGTCAGGTAGCCCACCAGGCCGGCCACCTCCTCGGGGGTGGAGTAGCGGCCGAGCGGGATCTTGGCTTCGAGCTGCTCCTGGACGTAGTCCTCGGTGGTGTCCCACACCTGCGCGTACCCGCTGCGCACCCGCGCCGCCATGGGCGTCTCCACGTAGCCGGGGCAGACCGCGTTGACGGTGGTGCCGGTCGGCGCGAGCTCCTTGCCGAGGGCCTTGGTGAAGCCGACGACGGCATGCTTGGAGGCCGAGTAGGGGGCGCCGAGCAGCACTCCCTGCTTGCCCGCGGTGGAGGCGATGTTGATGATGCGGCCCCAGGGCTCGGCGCCGAGGCCGCCGCTGTTGAGCACCTCGCGGGTCAGCAGGAAGACGCTGTTGAGGTTGGTGTCGATGACGTCGTGCCACAGCTCGTCGGTGATGCCGGCGGTGGCGCCGCCGCCGCTGCGGCCGGCGTTGTTGACCAGGATGCTGACGGGCGCGCCGTACGCCGCCACGGCCGCGGCGACCAGGCCCTCGACGGCGGCCCGGTCGCGTACGTCGGCGGCCGCGCCCTCCACGCTCAGCCCCTCGGCCTGGAGGTCCGCGACCGTCTCCTTGACCTTGGCCTCGGTGCGGGCGCATACGAACACCCGGTGCCCGCGGGCGCCCAGGTCCCGGGCGACGGCCAGTCCGATGCCGCTGGTGGCCCCGGTGACCAGGGCCACGGGCCGCTCGGGTGCCTTGTCCATCGCCTTCACCGTCATCCTCATCCCTCCGTCGCTCGCCTCTGCCTGTCGAGCGTGTCGCAGGGAACTCGTGGCGCGGCGGAAGTGGGATGGAGGCGGCCCCCGGCGGTCTCAGCGGTGCCGCCAGCTGCCGGCGGGGCGGAACCCGCCGGCCGGGGCGCGGTCCCACCCGGCGGCCGCCGTGCGCGGCGGCTCCGGCGCGGGGGCCCCGGACCTGTTGAGCAGCAGGGCCGTCAGGACCGCCAGGACGGCGGCCGTCTCGTCCTCGCCGGGCTCCCCGCCGAGGATCCGCCACGTCCGCGGCGCGTCCGCCGCCTCCCCGGCCGTCATACCGGCGGGTTGCCGTGCTTGCGCGACGGCAGGTCGGCGTACTTGGGGCGGAGCATGGCCAGGGCCCCGACGAGCACCGAGCGGGTCTCGCCCGGATCGATGACGTCGTCGACGAGCCCGCGTTCGGCGGCGTAGTAGGGGTGCATGAGCTCGGTCGTGTACTCCTTGATCTTCTGTGCGCGCATCGCCTCGGGGTCCTCGGCGGCGGCGATCTCGCGGCGGAAGATGACGTTCGCCGCGCCTTCGGCGCCCATGACGGCGATCTCGTTGGTCGGCCAGGCCAGCGCGAGGTCCGCGCCGATGGAGCGGGAGTCCATGACGATGTAGGCGCCGCCGTACGCCTTGCGCAGCACGAGCGAGATCCGCGGGACGGTGGCGTTGCAGTAGGCGTACAGCAGTTTGGCGCCGTGCCGGATGATGCCGCCGTGCTCCTGGTCCACGCCGGGCAGGAAGCCGGGTACGTCGACCAGGGTGACGAGCGGGATGTTGAAGGCGTCGCAGAACTGCACGAAGCGGGCCGCCTTTTCGCTCGCGTGGATGTCGAGCACCCCGGCGAGGCTGGCGGGCTGGTTGGCGACGAAGCCGGTGACGTGCCCGTCCATCCGGGCGAGCGCGCACACCACGTTGGTCGCCCAGGCCGGCTGGACCTCGAAGTAGTCGCCGTCGTCGACGACCTCCTCGATGACCTTGCGGATGTCGTACGCATGCTGCGGGTTGGCGGGGACGAGGCAGGACAGCGCGTCGGTGCGCCGCCCGGCCGGGTCGTCGGTGTGCTCGCGCGGCGGTGTCTCGCGGTTGTTGGCGGGCAGCAGCGAGAGCAGGTGCCGTACGTCCTCCAGGCAGCCGGGCTCGTCCTCGTAGGCGAAGGCGGCCACTCCGGAGACCGCGGCGTGCACGTCGGCGCCGCCCAGCCCGTCCTGGGTGATCTCCTCACCGGTCACCGCGCGGACCACGTCCGGGCCCGTGATGAACATCTGCGAGGTGCCCCGCACCATGAACACGAAGTCCGTGAGCGCGGGCGAGTACGCCGCGCCGCCCGCGCACGGGCCGAGCATCACGCTGATCTGGGGGATGACGCCCGAGGCCTTGGTGTTGCGCTGGAAGATGCCTCCGTAGCCGGCCAGCGCCGAGACGCCCTCCTGGATACGGGCGCCCGCGCCGTCGTTGAGCGAGACCAGGGGCGCGCCGGCCGCCAGGGCCAGGTCCATCACCTTGTGGATCTTCTCGGCGTGCGCCTCGCCGAGGGCGCCGCCGAAGATGCGGAAGTCGTGCGCGAACACGAAGACGGTGCGGCCGTGGACGGTGCCCCAGCCGGTGACGACGCCGTCGGTGTAGGGCTTCTTGGCCTCCAGCCCGAAGCCGCTGGCGCGGTGCCGCCGCAGGGCCTCGATCTCGTGGAACGACCCCTCGTCGAGCAGCAGTCCGATCCGCTCGCGGGCGGTGAGTTTACCTTTGGCGTGCTGCCGTTCGGTGGCCCGTTCGTCCGGGCCGGCCACCGCGCGGGCCTTGATGGCGGCCAGCTCCGCGGCAGGGTCGAGGGCCGGCAGGGGTGGCGCGTCGCTGATGGTCATGGGCTCCTCCAGGTCTGAAGATGGCGGGGTCTCAGGTCGCCCGGTGCAGCGTGAGGTGGCCGCGCCGCCTGACCGGCCGCGCGCGGTATGGGGACGGCCGGCCGAAATCGGCCGCTCTCGCGGCTGCGACCGCGGCGAGCGCGCCTTCGGCGGGGACGGCGGCGGCGTGCCGCTCCTCCCGCAGGACCTCCGCGAGCGCCTGCTCGAAGCGGTCGATGTCCTGTGCGGTGTTGTCGTGGTGGACGGACGCGCGGAGCGCGGTGGCTCCGTCCTGCCCGGCCGGGTGCAGCGGGTTCTCGTGCGCGACGGTCTTCCACAGGACGACCCCGCGCCGGGCCAGACCCCGGCGGATGGCCGCGGCGGGGATCTCGCCGTGCCGGAAGGCGAGGATGCCGGCCTGCTCCCGTCCCGATGCGAGCAGTTCCATCCCGGGCGTCCGCTCGACGACGGCGCGCAGCCGGGGCAGCAGGTCCTCGTACGGGAGGGACGCGGCGGCGGTGTGGTGGGCCAAGGCGGTGTTCAGCGCGGCGGCGGCGGCCGGAGCGGGCGCCTGCGGGAGACCGTCCCACGTGCCGGGGGCGGCGTACGCGAATCCGACGCCCTCGGGACCGCGCAGGAACCGCCAGCCGTCCGCGGTGAGCAGGTGGCAGCCGATGCGCGCGGCGTCGACGGGGAGCCGGCCGACGGAGTGGGAGGCGTCGACGGCGTAGCGGGCCCGGTGGGGGGCGAGGAGCCGGCCGATGTCCTCGACCGGGTTGACGGTTCCGCAGGCCGAGGAGACGTGGACGACGGAGACGAGGGCGACGTCCTCGTCGAGGTGGGCCCGCATCCAGTCCAGGTCCAGGTCCCCGTCCGCCCGCAGCGGCACCACCTCCAGCCTGCACCGGGTGCGGTCGCGCAGGGCGTGGAGGGCGGTCAGGTGGGCGACGCCCTCGTGGGGCGTGGTCCAGATCCGGTCGCGCGGGCCGAGGCCGGTGCCGCAGACGAAGGCCTCGAAGGCCTCGGCCGCGCCGGCGGCGAGGACCGTGTCGCCGGCGGGAACGCCCAGCAGGCCGCCGAGGCGTTCGTGGACCTCCGTGTGCAGGACGCCGCCGAGGCTCTCCTCCAGCGCGGCCGGCCCGAAGCGGTCGTCGAGGGCCGTGCACTCGGCGAGCACGGCGCGTACGCCGTCCGGCATCCGGCCCGTGCCCGCGGTGTTCAGGTGGGCCGTTCGTTCCCCGTGGTACGTCGGCGCGTTCATTTCAGGGGCCTCCCCCCGCTGTCGGGGCCGCAGCACGTTCACGACCCGCATGACCAAGCATTGCCAACAGGCTTGGCAATACATTGCCCATCAGTTGGCAGCTTTGGCAATATCGGGCAATGCCCGCTCCGGCGAGACTCTAGTTCCCGGCCCTTTGGCAACACTTGGCAACGCCCTGTCCGACTCTTTCCCCGTCAACTCCCCTACAGGTCAGAGCGCTTTCGGTAAGCCCCTCCAGTCCATCTCGAGCGATTGCCGAGCGAATTCCAAGGGGGCGTTGCCAAGCTTCTTGGCAGAGGACTTGCCAAGAAGAATCAAACAGTTGCCACGGAGGAGTCACCATGAAGAACATCGCCCGCCTCTTCGCCACCGCCGCCCTCGTCTGCGCCGCCGTGCTCACCGCGGGCGGCGTCGCCCAGGCCGACGGCGGCGCCATCGACTGGCCCGTCCCGCCGACCTCGGCCACCGGCCCGGCTGCCGGCCCGGCCACCGGCCAGATCGACTGGCCGTAACCGAAGGTGGCTTGAATTCCACTAAAGGAAAAGGATGGAAAACGTCTACCCCGGCTAGCGTGCGCGGCACCGGGGCAGTTCCTTCGCCGCCGGTGGCAGAAAAATGCCGGGTGACTCGACGAGTGCGGAGGGGAGACCGTGAGGATTCAGGTTCTGGGTCCGTTGAGTGCCGAGGTCAACGGGGGATCCATTGTTCCGACCGCAGGAAAGCCGAGACAGGTCCTGTCTCTTCTCTCGCTGTATCCCGGACGCGTCATACCCGTTCCCACACTCATGGAGGAAATCTGGGGAACGCAGCCGCCCCAGAGCGCGCTGACCACCCTCCAGACGTACATCCTCCAGTTGCGCCGACGGCTGGGCACCGCGATGGGCCCCGACGCCCCGGGGTGCGCCAAGGACGTGCTGGCCACCCGGCACGGCGGCTATCTGCTGCAGGTCCCCGAGGGGAGCGTCGACGTGTACGACTACGAGCGCCTCGCCCGCGAGGGCCAGAGCGCCTTCGAGTCGGGCGACGACCAGGTCTGCGCCGCCCGCCTGCGGGCCGCCCTGGACCTGTGGCGGGGCCCGGCGCTGGTCGACGTACGGGTCGGGCCGATCCTCGACATCGAGGTGATGCGCCTGGAGGAAAGCCGCCTGGTCACGGTGGAGCGGCGGATCGACGCCGACCTGAGGCTCGGCCGGCACTCCGAACTGATCGCCGAACTCACCGAGCTGACCGCGCGCCACCCCCAGCACGAGGGACTCCACTCGCAGGTCATGGTCGCGCTGTACCGGTCGGGCCGGCAGGCGACGGCCCTCGACGTGTACCGCAGGCTGCGGGCCCGGCTCATCGAGGACCTCGGCGTGGAGCCGTCACCCCAGCTGCAACGCCTGCACCAGGCCATGCTGGCCGTCGACCCGCAGCTCGACGTGCTCGCCGGACCCCGGCGCACCTCGACGTTCGACCTCTTCGCGGCCTGAGCGGCCCGAGCGGCCTGAGCGGCCTGAGCGGCCTGAGCGGCCTGAGCGGGGCGAGCGGGGCCCGTCAGGGGCGCGGCCGGTGCGCCTCGCTGACCACGTAGCGGTCCTGGACGAGATGGGTGGCGAAACTCCACTCCCCCGCCACGGGCTCCGCGGCCTGCGCGTCCGCCGCCTCGGTCAGGACCACCCGGCCCCCGCCGTCGAGGCCGAATCCGAAGGTGGAGAAGCGCCGGCGCCCCCCGTGCCCGAGCGCCTTGGTGTAGGCCTCCTTCAGGGTCCACAGCCACAGCAGGCGCGCCCGGCGTTCGTCCTCGGGGAGCGCGTCGAGCACGGCGCCCTCCTGCGCCGTGCACACGTGCCCGCGCAGCAACCCGACGGAGATGTCCCGGTCGACGGGCTCCGCGTCCACGCCGATCGGCCCGGTGCGGCTGACGCCGACCACGATCAGCTCGCCGGTGTGCGCCAGGCTGACCTCCACCCCGGAGCCCTGTCCCCGCAGGACGGGCCGCCCGCCCGGCCCGTAGCCCAGGTCCAGGGTGTCCACGGGCACGTCCAGGGCGGTGGCGGCGGTGTACTTCACGACGAAGCGCGATACGGCGAACCGCATCCGCCCCGCCGCGGCCGGCGTCTGCCGGAAGCGCGGCCAGTCCTCCCCGAGCAGCGGGCGCAGCGCCGGGTCGAGCAGCACGGCGGTCAGCCACTGGCCCCAGGTGGTGCAGACGACAGCCCGGCCCGCGTCGTCGAGCCGGTCGCCCACCTCGTCCCAGGGGCCTTCCGGGCCGGGGACGTACAGGGGCGCTTCGAGGGCCTCCGCGGCCGGCCGGGTCAGTGCCATATCCACGGTCTCCTTCCCGTACTCATCGCAGCCGGCGCACAGTGGTCTGTGCGCGCCACTTGGCCAGGCGCAGCGTCTCGGTACTCGCCCGCCCCAGCCACGTCCGCACGTACCGGCGGGCTTCGACGAGCTCGGTTCCCGCCTCCTCCCGCAGCATCACCTGCTGGGCGCAGACGACCCGTACGCCGTCTCCGTCCGGGATCAGGGACCATTCGCCGGTGTGCGCGGCGATCGGCTCGGGCGTCACCAGCTCCTTGTAGACGATCCGCGCGGCCGAAGGGAAGCACAGGCGCACCGCCTTGGTGGCGATCGTCCGGCCGTCGGGGGTGGCGCAGGTGTCCACGGCGGCCACCTGCACGCCGGGCACGTCCTCGATCACGCTCGCCGACTCCACGTGCGGGACCCGCTCCGGCCAGTCCGCGATGCGGTGGAGGAAGTCGTAGACCAGCTCGGCGGGGCCGTCGACGTGCACGCTGTCCTCGAAGGACAGCAGCAGTTCGTCCAGGCGCTCCCAGCGTTCGGCGACCGCCTTGAGGTGGGCGAGCCGCTCGGCCGGCTCCGCCTCCCACTCCTGGCGGCTGCGCTCGGTCCCGGCGGCGGGCAGCCCCTCCAGGGTGCGCTCCTGGCGCAGCGTCACGAGGCATGCGGCGGCGCCGCGCGCCTCGACCGCCCAGGTGCCGGTCGTGTGCGCGCCCGGGCGGGCGGTGTCCTCCTGCTCGAACTCGACGGTCCTCGACCGCGGGTGCAGCACCCGGCGTAGGTGGAAGGACCGGACCCGCTCGCCCGCCACGTCCCACAGCCGCAGCCGTTCCCGTACGCCGTCGAAGTCCATCCGCTCGACGTGGACGGGCGCGGGCAGCAGGAGGGGCCAGCGCACGGCGTCGGCCAGCAGTCCGTAGACCACGCCGGCCGGGGCGGCGATCCACGCTGTCCGCTCGCTCGCGTGCACGCGCTGCGACGACATGAGAGGCACCTCCCCTGATCGTTTGTGCGGGTGCGCCCAGCCTGCACCAGGGGACTCGAGCTTTCCTCAACCGTTCCTAACCAGTGTGCGCGACCGGGTCTTGGACCCACTGGTGCGTGCTGGGCGCATCCCGAACGGTTTTGGATGCACTGGGTCTCCGCGTTCTCTTCCCACTCGGCGTCGGCTCTCCGTGGAGCCGGTCCGTTGTGGGTGGGCGGTTTCCGTCACGCCTTCGGGTGCCTGGTCCGGCCTGGGCGGTCCGATGCCCCAAACGATCACTCTGGTCGTGTGGGGGCGGTGCCGTCCGTCGCCGGATCCGGTGCCCGAGGGCGCGTCGCCCGATCGCGATGCCGGCGGCATCGTGCCGGGACATCTGTCGGCTCGGGGTGACCAGCGGCTTCTGCCAGTGCCGGCCTCCCCACTGGGAGGTGTATGCCGGGTCGACAGCGACGATGGAAAGACCCTGTTCGGCGGCCATCGACACGAGGCGGGCTTTGAGCTTGCCGGTCGGGATTCCGGAGATGAGCTGCCGGAACCGTTTCCTGCGGCCGTGCTTCTCCCGCGTCTTCTCTGCGGTGAAGTCGAGGTCTTCGATCGCGATGGCCTTGGACGCCGGTGCTCTTCGTCCAGTTGCAGCAACCCGGTGATGGCGTGGCGGATCTGGGCGTCACGGTGGTCGGTCGAGCCGCTGAGATCGTAGGGGAAGCGGTGCGGCCGGCCGACCGGGTTACCGTGCGGGTCGAGCCGGTAGGCGGCGAAGTGGTCGCCGTTGGTGTCGACGCTGACCATTCCGTTCGCGCGGGCGGTGGCGAGCGGGACGGTCTGCACGATGGGGCGCTGCCAGGCTGCGGTCAGGTACCAGCGTCCGCGCTCCACATCCAGGTGGATGCGGTAGGCCACCGCCCGGTCTGCTTCGATCCGATCGGCCCATTCCTCGCCCCGATGCTTGAAGGAGACTTTCGCGGTGAGGGTGTAGCGGCCGTGCTTGCTGTTGGCCAGGTGTGCCAGCGGCGCGGGCAGCTTGATCGATACTTCACCGTCGGGGGTGACGCGGATCGTCTCGTTCCCGAACCGCTTCCCGGACTCGCCGTCGGCGGCCAGGAACCAGCGTTCGGCTTCCCACCGGGTACGCCACTGCTCTTCGGTGAGCTGGGCTTCGGCGAGGTGGTGCCGGGTGTTCGCCAGCCGCTTCCCGCCCCGCACGACGCGGACCCGACCGGCCTGCCAGTCGCGCACAGCGGCAGCGTGGCGGGCCTCCAACGCGGCCAGACGGCGGGATTTGTTGAACCACTCGCGCTTGGAGCGGTAGCCGCCCGCAGCCCGCTTGCTGCCCTTCTCCCCGATGGGGAGGGACAGCCGGTGCCGCAGTGTGCGGATACCGGCGTCCAGGTTCTGGATGTTCGCGGCCTGGCAGCGGCGGGCGAGCGCCCACTGATCGTGGCTGGCCTTGGTGATCGCCCCGGCGATCCGCGACGACGATTCCTTCGTCAGCTCCCGCTTACGTGCCGCCCACGTGTCGGTGGAGTGGTCGGGACCGTCCGTGCAACGCCGCTTGAGGTCAAGGGACGCGAGCCTGCCCTGGTGCTCACCGACAGCCCGCAGGACCTCCTCATCCTCCGGGGTGAGGTGCCCCAGGCGGTCGCGTATCGCCACACCGGACGGACCCAGCGCCACAAACGAAGGGGCGATGGCACGCAGCTTCCCGGTCGGCTCACCCATCGCCGGCCGCCGCCTCCAGCGCCCTGCGCACCCGGTCCTTCGCCGAACGGTGTCCGTACAAGCGGGCACAGAATGAGGTCAGTACCTCGACCATGTCGCGAGCCAAATCCTCCTCGACTTCGCCGTCATCGAGGACCACCAGGCGACGGCCGGTCGCGGACAGGGCCGCTTCGACGAGTTCGACGCTCGTGCGGCCCAGGCGGTCCTTGTGCTCCACCACCACGGTCGTGACATCCGGATCGGCCAACAGACGACGCGCTTTGGCACGCGAGCCGTTCATCCCGGACGCGACCTCGGATTCGATCCGCACCACCCGATGCCCCGGCCTTCGCCGCCCACGCCGACAACCTCGCCGTCTGACGCTCCAGATCCGGCTTCTGGTCGAGAGAGGAGACACGGGCGTACAGGCGGACACCACCGACCACTACCGGCAGGGTGTTGGCCTCCACGTTCACCAGAATCGTCCGCGGCCCCACACGCTCGGCCGGAACCGGCAAATTGCCCTCACGGAACCAGCGATACGCGGTCTGCGGATGCACACCCTGCGCCTTCGCCCACTCCTTGAGATTCATGCAACCGACGGTAAGGACACTCACCCAAATGCACTATCACTCACACGAGTGAACTAAAGAACCAACAGTTCCCAACCCCCCGACGACCGAGGCGGGGCCGACCTGACCCGCCTCCGTCAGCGCATCGGCCAGCACCCGCCAGATCTCGGCGGCGAGGTCGATGTTGGCGTCCTCCTGTGCCTGCTGGGCCAGGGCGCGCAGCCCCTGGATGCCGGAGGGGTCGCCGCCGAGGATCAGCAGCTGGTGGCGCAGGATCTCCAGCCGCACCTGCCCGCGGTACGTCATCCTCGGCTGGTCGGCGGCCAGTTCGCCGAGCAGGGCGCGCGCATCGTCGTAGCGGCCGGTCGCGAAGGCGAGATCGGCCTTGAGGGCGGTCAGGTCCTGCCGCAGGGCCGGTGTGCCCACGAAGGCGAGGGCGGCCTCGGCCTCCTCGGCGCGGCGCTGCGCCTGTGCGGGGTCGACGGGCATCTTCTGGAGGTGCAGCCGGCCGGTGGCCAGGCGCAGCCGGATCCACAGGATCAGGTCCTCCTGGCTGCTGAACCGGTCGAGGGCGTCGTCCAGGCAGGCCTGCGCCCCGGGGTAGTCGCCCTGGCGCATGCGCACGGCGGCGGCGGTCCACATGGCCTCGGCCCACAGCGCGTCGGAGCGGCCCTCGACGAGGGCGGTCAGCTCGTCCGCGTGCACCCGGGCGTCCCCCATCCGACCCGCCTCGGCCTGTACGGAGACGAGCGCCAGCAGGGCGGTGGCCCGGTCCTCCACGCCCAGCTTCTCGCCCAGCGCGATCCGGTGGGCCTCGACGGCCGCGTCCACGGCCGGGGTGATCTCACCGATGGAGCGCAGACAGCGGGCGAGCCGGGTCAGGCCGCGTACGCGCAGCTCGCTGACGCCCACTTCCTCGCCGAGCGCGACCAGTTGGGCGAGCCGCTCCCGCTCCACCGCGTGGTCGCCCTGGACGCGGGCGGCCTGGGCGAGGAGCCACAGTGCCTGCCAGCGCAGAACCGGGCTCTCGTGGCCCTCGGCGGCCAGCGCCTGGCGGAGCGCCTCGATGGCGTCGGGGGAGCCGGTGGACCCGGCGAGGGTGAGGGCGTGGGCCAGGGAGCCGGTGGCCGGCTCCTCGAAGTCGGACGCCTCCAGGCCCAGCCGGCCCGCCAGGTAGCCGACGGCCCGGTCGGTGGGCTGACGCGCCCCGGACTCCAGGCGGGAGAGGTAGCCGGTGGACATGCCCTCGCCGGCCAGCGCCGTCTGCGACAGGCCCTTGGCCAGCCGGAGCTTCCTCAGGCGGTGTCCGAACGCAGGCTGTCGCAGCATGAGCATCCTTGAGGTCGCGGGCAAGGAATCTGTCGGGAACGGGCCCCGAGCGTAGGGTCCCCGGCAACAGCCGGGCAAACCTTTGCCACGGATTGCGGGCCGGTCTCGTGCGGACCTCATCCGGACCTCATGCGCTCCTCGAGCGGTCCTCGACCCCGTCGAGGCAGACTCTCCAGAATCCGGCCGCCGAACCGGCCGGCGCCCTGCTCTTCCCGCAATCCAGCGCCTTGGAGTCGACGATGAGGCCATCGGTGTGCGCATCCCGCGCGTCCTGGACGCCCGCAGCACACACCGCGGCCCCGGCGGCCGCCCTCCGCTCCACCGGCCCGGCCCAGGACGAGCAGCCGGACGACGACATCGGCTGGCCGAAGCAGTAACCCGGCAAACGACCCGGGCGCTGATCGGGCTAAGCGGGGTCGGCGACCACCACCTGGGTGTTCTGGCAGGCCGTCAGCAGCCAGCGCCCGTCCTGCGCCCGGGTCATCACGTACAGCGGCGCACCCTCGCTGCCCTCCCCGTCGGCCCCGTGGTAGACCTGCCGCACCTTCACCGCGGCCACGTCGGGCCGCAGGAACTGCGTGTGGACCACCTCGTAGCTGACCTTCCCGTCCCAACTCGCCGCCGGCAGCACCTCCCGCGTGAACTCGGCTATCGCGTCGAATCCGATGAGGACCTTCCCGTGTGCGGTGGTCCACAGCGCGTCCGGGTGGAAGAGGGCGAGGAAGCCCTCGGCGTCCTTGGCCTGTTGCGTGCGCTCGACGGTGGCGACGACCTCCGCGATCGCCTCGATTGCCGCAGCTTCTGCTTCTGTCCCGCGTTCGTTTTCGCTCATGGAACCGATCATGCTCCCTCAAGCATGGTTGAGGTCAAGCAATATGATCATATGGCCGCATGACCACGAGGACCTTGTACCTGTTCTGCTCCGCCGCCCCGCCCGTCTTCGACGTGGCCCACGTGATCGAGGACGCCCAGGCCCGCGGCTGGGACGTGTGCCTCGGCCTCACCCCGACCGCGGCCCACTGGCTGGCCGGAAGCCTCGACGGACTGGCCGCCCTGACCGGGCACCCGGTGCGCTGGCAGTACAAGCTGCCCGGGGAGGACGACGTATGGCCGCCGGCCGATGCCCTGCTCTTCGCACCCGCCACCTTCAACACGGTCAACGCCTGGGCCCTCGGCCTCACCGACCGATTCACCGTCGGCGTCGCCGCCGAGGCGATCGGCAAGGGCACCCCCGCCGTCGCCGTGCCCTGCACCAACACGGGCCTCGCCGCGCACCCGCAGTTCGACCAGTCCCTGGCCGTCCTGCGCGCCGCCGGGGTGGAGGTCCTGTTCGGCGAGGGCGGCTTCATCCCCGGCCCGGCCGGCCAGGACATCCCGCCCCACTTCCCGTGGCCGGCCGCCCTGGACGCCATTTCCCGCACCGCCACCGCCCAGGCCTGACGAGGCCCCCGTCAGGAGGCGAGAAGGCGAAAGAAGGCCCGCACATCCTCCACCAGCAGCTCCGGCACCTCCATCGCGGGAAAGTGCCCGCCCCGGTCGTAGGAGGTCCAGCGGACGATGTTGTCGGTGCGTGCGGCCACGTGCCGCAGCGGAATGAAGTTGTCCCGGGGGAAGTCGGCGAGTGCGGTCGGCGTCCGCGACACCTCCGGCGGCTGCCCGGCGTAGTCGGCGTGCGCCCGCTCGTAGTAGATCCGGGCGGCTGACCCGGCCGTCCCGGTCACCCAATACAGCATCACATTGGTGATAACCCTCTCCCGGTCGACGGGGCACCGGGGATCGCTCCACTCGGCGAACTTCTCCCCGATCCAGGCCAGCAGCCCGACCGGCGAGTCATTCAGCCCGTACGCGAGGGTCTGCGGCCGGGTCGCCTGGATGTCGGCATACCCCTGCCGCTCGCGCGCCCAACTCCGGTACCGCTCCCAGCTGGCCACCGTCCGCTCCCGCTCGTCGGGGCTCAGCGCCGCCAGCTCCTCGGGCAGCGGCTCCTCGGCGGCCCCGCCGCCCGGCAGCAGATTCAGATGCACCCCCACCACGTTCCCGGGCCGCAGCCGCCCCAGCTCCCTCGACACGGCGGCCCCCCAGTCACCGCCCTGCACCCCGTAGGCCTCGTACCCGAGCCGCTCCATCAGCACCCCGAAGGCCCGTGCGACCCGCTTGAACTCCCAGCCCGCCCCGGTCGTGGGCCCGGACAGCCCGAAGCCCGGAATGTGCGGCAGCACCAGATGGAAGGCATCGGCGGGATCCCCGCCGTGCGCCCGCGGATCGGTCAGCGGACCCGCGACCTCCAGGAACTCCACGAAGGAGCCGGGCCAGCCGTGGGTCATCAGCAGCGGCGTGGCATCCGGCTCGGGCGACCGCAGGTGCGCGAAGTGCACGTTCGCCCCGTCGATGACGGTGGTGAACTGCGGCCAGGCGTTCAACCGCGCCTCGGCCGCCCGCCAGTCGTACTCCGAGCGCCAGTACTCGACGAGCTCCCTCATCTCCCCGAGCGGAATCCCGTACGCCCACCCCACTCCGGGCAGCTCGTCGGGCCACCGCACCCGCCCCAGCCGCCCCCGCAGGTCGTCCAGCTCCGCCTGCGCCACGTGAAGCCGGAACTCCCGCAGCCCCTCACCAAAACCCATACGGCATGCCAAGTGCCTCACACGGCGTACAAGTCAAAGGTCGACCCCCGCTTCGGCCCCGCCTGCACGTCCAGCGCCGGATCCACCGTCAGCATCGCCTGGTGCAACCGCTGCAACTGCGGCGACGGCTCGACGCCCAGGTCCTCGATCAGTCGGCCCCGCAGCCTGCGGTACACGTCCAGGGCCGTCGCCTGCCGCCCCGACCGGTACAGCGCGACCATCGCCTGCGAGTGGAGCCCCTCGTGCTGCGGATGCCGGGCGATCAGCTCCGTGAGCTCGGCCAGCAGCTCCGTATGCCGGCCCAGCCGCAGATCCACGTCGATCCGCCGCTCCACGGTGCCGAGCCGGCTCTCCTCCAGCCGCATCACCTCGATCTCCAGGATTGGCCCCGCCCGTACGTCGACCAGCGCGGGCCCCTGCCACAGCGCGAGCGCCGCCCGCAGCATGGCCGCCGCGCTCTCGTCATCACCCTGCTCGAAGACGCTGTGCCCCCGAGCAACAAGCGTTTCGTACTCATGCACGTCCACACACTCGGGCGGTATCTGCAGCAAATACCCCCCGTGCCGCGTGACCAGCACATCCTTCACGCCACCGGGCCCGCCCGGCCCCATGGCGGTACCGAGCCGCCGACGCAGCTGGAGTATGTAGGTCTGCAGCGTGGTCAGCGCACTCTGCGGCAGCGCGGTCCCCCAGATCTCCTCCATGAGCGTGGGCACCGGCATCACCCGCCCCGGATACAGGGCGAGGAGCGCGAGAATCTGCCTGGGCTTACGGGCGGTCGGAACAATGGATCCCCCGTTGACCTCGGCACTCAACGGACCCAAAACCTGAATCTTCACAGTCTCCTCCCCCAAGTCGTCGAGCACGGGGGCACGCTAGCCCCACCCCACCCCCACCCCCCGATTCCTCAAGCCCCTTTCAAGCCCCCATCCAGCCCAACGCCCGAGACACACCCACAGCCAATCCCACCCCCGCCACCCTCAAGGCACGCCGCCGGCCAACTCCAGCCCCACCGGCGCTCGAGGCCGCCGGCCAACTCCAGCCCCACCGGCGCTCGAGGCCGCCGGCCAACTCCAGCCCCGCCGGCGCTTGAGGCGCGGGGCCCGGGGCGGAGCCCCGATCTCGTACCCGCACCCGCACAATCCGAGCGCCCCAACCGAACCTCGCCACCGGGCAATTCCAGCCCCGCCGGCGTTTGAGGCGCGGGGCCCGGGGCGGAGCCCCGATCCTTGACCCGCACGCACCGTCCAGCCCCACACACCCAGCCCCCGCCGCCGGCCAACTCCAGCCCCGCCGGCGTTTGAGGCGCGGGGCCTGGGGCGGAGCCCCAGCAACGGCGCCGCACCCTTCTCCGACCGGGGCCCGCGGCCCACGGCTCGCGGCCCAGCCGGGGCCCCCTCACAACCCGATCCGCACCGCCTCCGCCCCGAGGAACTCCGCCTCGGTCCGATACCCCCGCTCCCGCCCGTCGGCCACGAGACTCGGCAGGAGCAGCGCCCACAACGCCCCCACCTTCCCCCGCAACTCCCCGTACGACATCCCGGTCCCGGCCATGGTCTCGATCCCGCACGCCGCAGCCGCGACCAACGCCTCCGCGCTCTCCCACCGCCGGCCCGCCGCCGGCAGTTCCCCCGCGTCCCGCGCCAGCCGGAGCAACGTACACACCGCCGAAATCCACGCCCCGTGGAAGTCCACGACCACCGGCCGCGCCCCGACCGGCCCCCGCGGCCCCGCCCCGCCGCACTCCTTCGTGATCCGGAAGCTCGCCGGAATCGCCGGCTCCTCGTACAACGTCCGTGCCAGCCAGTGCGTGACGTCGATCAGCGCCTGCAACGGCGAGACCCCGTCCTCACGCAGCGCCCGCACCGCATCGTGCAACAGCGCGCACCCCCGCTGCTGCACGGCCTCCGCGAGCTCGTCCTTGGAGGCGAAGTGAAAGTACAGCGCCCCCTTCGTCACCCCGGCCGCGGCCGCGATCTCGCCCAGCGTCGCGTTGGCGTAGCCGTTCCGGTGGAACATCTCGGCCCCGGCGTAGACCAGCCGCCTCCGGGTCCGCTCCGACCTCTCCTGCACCGAGCCGTCTCCTCTCGCCCCCGACAGAGCCCCCGGACCCACACCCGCACCACACCCGCACCGCACCCGAGCCCGAGCCCGAACGCGAACCCAAGCCCGAACCCAAGCCCGAACCCAAGCCCGAACCCTCAGACCCGCACGAGCCTTTCGCCCCCCGGCTCCACATTGGCCTCGGCCAGACTCTCCGGCCCCGCCATCAGGATCGACCGCTGCAAGCGCCGCAGCGCCACGGACGGCTCCAGCCCCAGCTCCCGCACCAGCGTCCCGCGCAGCCGCTGGTACACGTCCAACGCCTCGCCCCGCCGCCCCGACCGGTGCAGGGCGAGCATGAACTGCCCGTGCAGGTTCTCGTGCGTCCGGTAGCGCGTCACCAGCACCGTCAGCTCGGCCAGCAGCTCCCGGTGCCGCCCCAGCCGCAGGTCGGCCTCGATCCGCTGGTCCAGAGCGCACAGCCGCGTCTCCTCCAGCCGCCGGGTCTCCATGTCCAGCTGCACCCCGCCCTGTACGTCGGCGAAGGCCGGCCCGGACCACAGGGCCAGCGCCTCCCGCAGCAGCCGCGCCGCACCGGGGAAGTCCCCGGCGTCCATCGCGCGGTAGCCGGTCCCCGCCAGCCGGTCGAACTCCCGCACGTCGAGGGTCCCGCCACCGCTGTTCAGCAGATATCCGCCGGGCAGCGTGACCAGGATGTCCTTGGCGGTCCGCATCCCCGCCTGCTCACCCGCAGCCGCATCCGCACCCCGCTCCAAGGCGGTCGCGATGAGCGCCCGCAGCTGCAGGACATACGTCTGAAGCGTCGTACGCGCACTGCGCGGCGGCTCGCCCGCCCACAGCTCCTCTATCAGTGCCGATACGGGTACCACCTGATCGGCATGGAGGGCCAGGAGCGCCAGGACCTGCCGGGGCTTGGGGGCGGTCGGCGTGATGGAGACTCCGTTCTCCCGCACGGCCAACGCGCCCAGTACATCGATGTCCACGCCGTACTCCCCTGTCCTTGGATGAGTCGCACCGTCAGTAGAAAACAGGACCGACGGTTTGTCAATATCAAACCGGTCGTGCTGTTTTCGGGACCAGCGATACCCCACCACCCCTCAAGAACCGTCTGTGAACTGGGATTTCAGAAAAAACTCCCCCTCACGAAACCACCACAGCGAGCCTCAACCACCCCTCAACAAGGGTCACAGGAGCAGGGCCCCCCCACCAAAAGCAGACCGGTCAGTCCGATCCGAAGCCCTCACCCGGCGGCACCACGCCCCCCGCCGACCCCTGCGGCAGCAGCCCGTCCAGGGTCCCCGCCGCCGCGAGCCGCGGCAGCATCAGCGTCCAGAACCGGGTGAGCGTGTGCGGCGCGACCCACTCCCGCTCGTACGCGCCCATGACTTCCAGCCCCACCGTCGCGGCCACCACCCCGCGCGCCGCGTCCTGCGGGGAGAGCCCCTCGGCAAGGGACCCCTCCCGCGCCGCGGCCGCCACGACCTCCCCGACCCAGAGGCGCCACTGCCCGCGCAGGTCGACCCCGCCGCTCCAGGAGGCGTCCGCGCACAGCCCGAAGCCGGCCCGCACCACCACGTCCCGCGCGAGCAGGGCCATCAGCGCATGCGTGGCATCGACCAACACCTGCAGGGCGCTCCCGCCGGCACCCGCCCCCGCAGCAGACCCGGCAGCAGACCCCGCCACTCCGACCGTGATCTCCCGCACCGCCTGTGCCGCCCGGTCCTCGACGGCCTGCGCCAGCGCGGTCTTGCTGCCGAAGTGGAAGTGCAGGCCCCCGGCGCTCACCCCGGCCCGGCGGCTGATCACCGCGATCGACGCGGTGACGAACCCCTGCTCGGCGAACACCTCCGCGGCCGCACGCACCAGAGCTTCCCGCGTGCGAGCGCCACGCTCCTGCTTGACCATGGAGTCTCCACAAACCGCCAACGCGGTTTGCCCAAGGGGGTACAAGATCTTTACGGCCACAGTCGGCGGCCCCGCCGGAGCCCGGCTCGCGTCCGGCTGGAGCCGACCGGTCCACCGAAACCCGGCGCACCCGCCGAACCCCGCAGACCGTCAGCCCCGGAGCCCCGGACCCCGCCTGCCCAACTCCCGCCGGAGCAACCTCAGGACAGCGCCGGCTCCGGTTCCTGCGCCGCCCCCGGACCGGGCCCGAGCCCCATCTCCGCGGTCACCCGCCGCCCGCGGTCAGGGGCCATGTCCAGCCTGCCGAGCATCGCCGGCGTCGCGATGCTCGGGCAGATGTGCTGGTAGACCGCGGACACCCGCTGCTCGATGTCCGCGCGGTCGCTGAGGGTCTGCGAGTAGATCTGCGCGCCCGTCCAGCAGGCGGAGAGGATCCAGGCCGTCTCGGCGGGATCGACGTGCGGCAGCAGCTCACCCTGCTCCTTCGCCTGGACCAGCAGGGTCCGCGTGAACTCGATCCAGCCCGGCACCGAGCCCCCGCCGAAGACCTCGCGCATGCCCGGCCCCAAGGAGAGCCGGGCACCCGCGCTGAGCATGGGCTCACGCTTCATCCGGTACGCCATCACCATGGCGACGTCGACGAGTTCCTGCAGCTTGCTCTCCCGGTGCGGCACCCCGCCCTCGGCGAACTGCTCGTCGAGCACGCCCTGGGCCAGCTCCTGCTTGGAGGAGAAGTGGAAGTAGAGGGCGCCCTTGGTGACGCCCGCCCGGGAGAGGATGTCCGCGATGGTGGCCGCGTCGTATCCGCGCTCGTCGAAGACCGCCGCCGCCGCTTCCAAGATCGCGCGACGCGTACGTACCGCACGCTCCTGCCGTGCCACGGGTGCCTCCGTTGTCCATGGGTTCGTTGCGGCCGGATCCGCATGACGGGATCCACCACCCCATTAAAACCAACCAGAAGGTCCGATTTTTTTCAAGCAGGTCAGGATCAACCCTCACGTGATCAATCCGTCACTCCGTCACTCCGTCACTCCGTCAATCCGCCACTGCGTCACTCCCGCTTCCGCCCCCAGGACCACCGGCAACTCCCGCAGCCCGTTGGAGATGAACGACTCCACCCGCGGCAGCTCCCCCGCTTCCGGAGCCACCACGGCCGTCGCCGGGAATCTCTCGAAGTACCGCCGCACGGCGATCGCGCACTCCAGCCGCGCCAGGTTCGCGCCCAGGCAGTAGTGGGTCCCGAACCCGAAGGACAGGTGCTGCCCGCGCGTCTCACGGGTGACGTCGAACCGCTCCGCGTCCGCCCCGTGCACCGCCGGGTCCCGCCCGGCCGAGCCGAAGGACACGATGATCGGGTCGCCCTGCGGGATCACCACCCCCTCGCCCATGTCGATGTCCTCCACCGCGAACCGCAGCAGCCCGTACGAGGCCGGCGACTCGATCCGCAGCGCCTCCTCGACCACGTCCTCCCAGGAGGCGAGCCCCTCCCGTACGAGCGCCAGCTGGTCGGGGTTGCGGAGCAGTTCGTGCAGCGCCGTACAGATGAGGTTGACGGAGGTCTCGTAGCCGGCCGTGAAGAGCAGGATCAGGTTGTCGACGAGCTCCTTCTCACCGAGCTCCGCCCGCCCCTCCTGCCCGCCGGCGTCCCGGGCGGCGATCAGCGCGCTGGTCATGTCGTCCCCGGGGTGCGCCCGCCGGTAGGCGACCAGGTCGGCCATCGTGACGTCGAGGTCCGCCGCGTTCCGCTGCGCGTCCTCGGCCGTGATCGCGGTGTCGAAGAAGCCCTTGATGATCTTGTGCAGGGGCGCCCACGAGCGCTCCGGGATCCCGAACAGCTCGAAGACGATCCGCGTCGGCAGCTCGTGCGCGAACTCCGTGCGCAGGTCCACCACCTGACCCGGCGGCAGCACGGCCAGCCGGTCGAGCAGCCCGTCGACGACCTCCTCGATCCTCGGCCGCATGCCGGCCACCCGCCGCGCGGTGAAGGCGGCGGCGACCGGCTTGCGCAGCCTCGTGTGCTCGGCGCCGTAGGCGGTGATCATGTTCTGCACGGAGACCCAGATCGCCAGCGGCCACTCGGCGCCGACCTCCCCGCTGATCCAGGCCGGCCAGTGCCGGTACGCGTCCTTCGAGACCCGCGGATCGACCAGCAGCCTGCGTATGTCGGCATGCCGGTTGACGGCCCAGGCGGTCACCCCGCCCGGCAGCAGTACCTGCGTCGCGGGCGCCTGTTCGCGGATGAGTGCTGCCTCGGCGTGCACGTCCGCACCGGAGACGTCGATCGCTATCGGGCACTGTCGGTTCATCTGAAGCTCTCCAGGATGCACGGCGGCTGTCGGCAACAGGGCGCAGCCGAGTGTCCACGCCCCGCAGTTGAAAACCGCCCATCCGGTTCTTGTTTCACCGGCGGCGGCCCCGAGTCTGACACGACCCGCCCCGCATGCCAATGGTTTGCGGGGCAGGGCCGACGCCGTACCGACGGCCCGGAGCCGGCTTGAATTTCCTCGGCAGAACGGCAGGTGCCACCGCCCTGCCGGACCGGCGCATATGACCGGAAGACCCCCTCTCACTTGGGGCGGGACCCGCCGCGTCCCGGCCGACACCCCCGACCCGGATATCCGCTGGTAGGCGTCATGCAGACGGCCCGCAATCCCCGCTTCCCACTTGGGGGCACCGTTACTCGCGCCATATCCGCTGCCTCTTGGGACCTTGCAAACAAAACCGGAGAGTACGTATCTTGCGTCTCGCGTGAGCACCCGAACCCACCCCGTCCCATCCGTCAAACGGCTCTGCGGGAGTAGTCCATGACCATGCTGACGATCAGGAACAACGCGCCCGTCCTCCCTCTGCCGGGGGCGGGGGAACCATGGATGCGCTGCAACGACGCCCGTGGCCTGACCACCACGGTGCCCCGGGAGTACGTCCACCGCCGCTCTCTCGCCGAGGTCTTCCTGACCGGCTGCGACCCCATCGGCGCTGACTCCTTCTCCCTCACCGGGCAGTGGCCCCGCGCCCACACCTTCTTCACCAGCGCCGACGGCACCAGCCACGACCCGGTACAGGCCGGCGAGACCATCCGCCAGGTGGGGCTCTACCTCTGCCACGCCGTCTACGGAGTCCCCCTCGGCCACAACGTCCTGCTCTGGAGCCTCGACTTCACGACCCGGCCCGAGCGGCTGCGCATAGGCCGCAGCCCGAGCGACCTCGAGATGACCGCCGTGTGCACGGACTTCGGCTGGAAGGGGAACCGTTTCTCCGGCTTCCTCGAAGTGGACATCCGCCGGAACGGCGAAGTCGCCGGCTCCGGCACCGCCCGCTTCAGCTGCGTCGCCCCCGCCACCTACCGACGGCTCCGCGGCGAGCGCGGCCTGCAGGCCTTAACCCGGCCGCTGCCCCGCCTCACGCCGATCGCCGCCGCCTCCGCCGGCCGGCTGCTGCCCTTCGACGTGGTCCTCGCCCCCGGCGACCGGCCGGGCCGCTGGCAGCTGAGCCCCGACCTCGACCACCCGATCCTCTTCGAGCACGCCAACGACCACCACCCCGGCATGGTCCTCGTCGAGGCCGCCCGCCAAGCCGCCTGCGGGCTCCACGCCCCCGGCGGCTTCACCCCCTCGGGCATCGCCACCGAGTTCCACCACTATGCCGAACTGGACGCCCCCTGCTGGATCGACGCCACCCTCGTCTCCCCCGGCCACGTCGTGGTCACCGGCCACCAGGAGGGCCGCACCGTGTTCCACTCCACGGTGACCGGCGCCGCCTAGCGGCCCGTCGGCGCTCTCAGCCGAGACCCTGAGCCCGGTACCAGTCGGCGTACTGACCGAACGCCTCCGAGAACCGCGGCCCGGGCGAGGCCTCCAGCCGTCCCCACAACCGCCCGCTGTCGTACCAGTGGTCCACCGCGTACAGCGAGACCCGTCGCCGCAGCACCGGATCCGGCTCCCCCGGGCCCCCCAGCAATTCCAGCGCCCCGGGCACGTCCACGTCCCCCGCCGGCAGCGGCAGCCCGAGCTCCCGTACGACCGTCTCCACCAGCTCCCGCGCGGTCACCGGCTCGGGATGACCGGCATGCAGCACACCGCCTGCGCCTTCCTCCCGTACGGCCAGCTCCGCCAGCGCACCCGCCAGCGCATCCACCGACACCATGGACGTCCGGGCCCGCCCGCCGTCCACCCAGTGCGGCAACCGCGCGAGCAACTGCACCAGCGACGGCACCACCCAGCGGTCGCCCCGCCCGTACACCAGATGAGGCCGCAGCACCGTCCCCCCGGCCGCCAGCACCAGCCGCTCCCCGCCGAGCCGGGTCACACTGGTCACCGACTCCGGCTCCTCGGGGAGCTCCCCCTCCACCGCACCCCGGTGCGCCCCGTCCCGGTACACGGCCGCCGTCCCCAGCTGCACGATCCGCCGCACCCCGGCCCGCTCCGCCTCCGCGAGCAGCGCCCGCGTCCCCTCCACGTTCACGGCCCGGCACTCCTGCGGCGACCCCCCGATCCGCGAGGCCAGATGCAGCACCGCGCCGACACCGTCACACACCCCCCGCAACGACTCGCCCCGAGCCAGGTCCCCCCGTACCGCTTCCACCCCTTCGCCTGCATCGGCCCGATGGACGAGCGCCCGCACCCGCACGCCCTCCTCCAAGAGCCGCTCCACAACAGCAGATCCGACAAACCCTGCAGCCCCGGTCACCAGCACACTCTGGATCTCTCTCTTCATCACACGCCCCATTGCACCGTGTTACGGTCGCGCGGTGACGCTGGGAACAAGTAAATCTCTGCTGGTGGGCAAATCAGCGCTGATAACCGGCGCGAGCGCCGGCATCGGGGCGGCCGCCGCCCGCGTGTTCTGCCGCGAGGGCGCCGCCGTGACGCTCGTGGCCCGCCGGGAGCCCCAACTCGCCGAGCTCACCGAGGAACTGCGCGCCGCCGGCCACCAGGCCCAGTACGTGGTCGCCGACGTCTCCCGCACCGAGGACGTGGCCCGCGCGGTCGCCGCGGCCGTCGCCACCTACGGCCGGCTCGACGCGGCCTTCAACAACGCGGGCATCGGCGCGACCCCCAAGCCCATGCACCTGCTGGACGAGGACACGTACGACAGCGTCATGGACACGAACGTCCGCGGCGTCTGGAACTGCATGCGCCACGAGATCCGCGCCATGCTGACCACCGGCGGCGGCTCGATCGTGAACAACAGCAGCACCGCCGGCCTGGTGGCCACCCCGGTGACGGCGCCCTACATCGCCTCGAAGCACGCGGTCCTGGGCCTCACCAAGGCCGCCGCCTGCGAGTACGCCGCCCAGGGCATCCGCGTGAACGCCATCGCCCCGGGGGCCACCCGCAGCGAGATGATCGACGCCTGGCTCCGCGAGAACCCGGCCATGGAAGAGGTCCTCCTCCAGTCGGCCCCCCTCCCCCGCATGGCCGTCCCCGAGGAAATCGCCGAGTCGGCCGCCTGGCTGTGCAGCGACCGCGCCTCTTTCGTCCTGGGCGCAACCCTCTCGGTGGACGGCGGCTGGACCACCCGTTAACGCCGTTAACGCTGCCGCCCGCACGCTGCACAAAGCCCTCGCGCCCCCGACCCTCACGCCCCCGCGAGCCCTCATGGCAGCCACGCCCCGCCGGCCCTCGAAGGTAACGTCAGGCCGCCGTCGCCTCGCCCAGTACCGAAGGCGAGACCAGCCCCGCCGGAACCTCGGCGCGCACCAGATCACGACCCGCGATGATGCCCGGTCCAGTACCCGCGAACTGGCAACAACGCTCCACTCACAATCGCAGCGAACACCGAGCCACCGGCACCAAAGGACCCAAGGAGGCAACCGCCCGCCATTAACGCCGTTAACACCACCCCACCGGGGCATCCTCACCCGGCACCCCCGTTAACGCCCCGCACCCCTGAGGGCTCACCCCTTAACGCCGTTAACACGACCCACCCAGAGGCCACCCACCCTTACGGCGTGGTGTACGAG
>NZ_JAGGOZ010000047.1 GCF_018614075.1 Streptomyces sp. ISL-94
CGCCCGCCGGTCCGGTCGCGCTTGCCGTGCTTGCCGTGCCTTCCGGTTCTGATTTCATCACCGCCCGTACCGCCGAGGAGACGTACCAGTGAGCGACCACCACGCCGAGCACACCGCGTGGAGCGAGCCCGACGCGCCGTCGGCTCCCGTCGCGTCCGCGTCCGCGCACGCCGCCCCGGTGACCCCGGCGGACGCCGCCGACGCGGCGCGGCTCGTCGCCTTCGGGCTCCAGCCCAAGCTGCTCCCCGCCCGCGACGCCGAATACGCCGAGCTACTCCGCCGCTACCGCGAGGACACCGCCTTCGGCCGCCTCGCCGACGCCGTCGCCACCGGCCTCGGGCTCGTCGTCCTGGAGGTGTCCCCCCGCGCCGGCATGGCCGTCGCCGCCGGCGAGGACTCCGTCTTCGCCGTCCGCATGGGCGACTACGCCCGCCGTACCGCCGCCGACTCCGCCGACCGGTTCCTGCACGGCCTCGCCCACCTCGCCGTCGCCGCCCTCGCCTACCCCCGCCCCGAGGACCTCGCCGACGACGGCTACATCGGCCGCATCACCGTCAACGGCGTCGACGCCTTCGTCCGCCAGACCTGCCGCCGCCTGGAGGAGCGCGCCGAGGAGCTCGGCGAGAACACCGACCCCGCCTCCGACGCCCCCGGCCTGGAGGCCGCCTGGCGCGTCTACGCCCGCCGCAGCGCGACCGGCGCCACCAAGGACGCCCGCCGCCTCGCCGGCTCCACCACCGGCATCGTCGGCAAGGCCGCCGCCTTCCTCACCGACTCCGGCTTCCTCCAGCGCACCGGCGACGACGCCGGCGGCACCTACCGCACCACCCCCCGCTACCAGCTCCAGGTCCGCGACATGGCAGGCAGCGCCGCCATGGCCGAGCTCCTCGAACTGGGCGTGGTCCCCGTCAGCGACGGCTCCGCCACCCTGCTGCCGCCGCCCGAGGGCGACGACCTGGAGCTCGCGGCCGACGCCGGGCTCCCGTTCCACGCCTGACCACCTGCCCTTCCGTACCGAGAACACCCCCGAGAACACCGAGAAGCAACGAGAGTCCGCCGCCATGTACGAGCTGTCCCGGATCCGCCTCTACTCCATCGGGCCCGCCGGTGCGCGCTACGCCGACACCGTGCTCGACCTGCGCGGAGTCGGCGAGCCGGTGCCCCACCCGGCGCCCGCCCAGGTGGAGTTCTTCGAGGACGAGCCCACCGGCCCGCCGCGCCGCCCCGCGCCCGCCGGCGTGCTCTTCCTGGAGAACGGCGGCGGCAAGTCCGTCCTCCTCAAGCTGATCTTCTCGGTCATGCTCCCCGGACACCGCAACACCCTCGGCGGCGCCAGCTCCGGCGTGCTGCGCAAGTTCCTGCTCGCCGACGACTGCGGACACGTCGCCCTGGAATGGCAGCACACCCAGACCGGCGAGTGCGTCGTCGTCGGCAAGGTCAGCGAATGGCGCGGCCGCCAGGTCTCCAACGACCCGCGCAAGTTCGCCGAGGCCTGGTACTCCTTCCGCCCCGGCCCGGGCCTCAGCCTCGACAGCCTTCCCGTCGCCGAGGCCACCGCCGTACGCCCGCCCGTCGAAGGCGCCTCCGGAGCCCAGGGCCGCCGCCGCACCATGAAGGGCTTCCGCGACGCCCTCACCGAGGCCGGCAAGGCGTACCCGCACCTGGAGGTCTGCTTCGAGGAGATCCACGACCGCTGGAACGAGCACCTCACCGACCTCGGCCTCGACCCGGAACTCTTCCGCTACCAGCGCGAGATGAACGCCGACGAGGGCGAAGCCGCCGGTCTCTTCGCGGTCAAGAAGGACTCCGACTTCACCGACCTCCTGCTGCGCGCCGTCACCGACACCCGCGACACGGACGGCCTCGCCGACCTCGTCCACGGCTTCGGCAACAAGCTCGGCCGCCGCGCCGAGCTCATGGCCGAACGCGACTTCACCGCCGGCTCCGTGGACCTCCTCACCCGCATCGTCGAGGCCGCCGAGACCCGCTCCCGGCTGCGCGACGTCCACGCGGGCGCCGAGCGCCGTACGCGCACGCTCGCCCGGCGGCTGTCCGCCCGCGCCACCGAGGAGCGCGGCCGGGCCGCCGACCTCGCCCAGCGGGTCACCGGAGCCGCCCACGAGGTCACCGCCGCCGAGTCCGCGCGCGCCCGCAGCGCCGCCGTGTCCGCCGAACTCGCCTACCGGCACGCCTCGCTGGCCCTGACCGTCGCCGACAAGGCCGCCGCCGCCCAGCGCCGCGAGCTCCTCGAAGCGCGCACGCTGCACGCCGCCTGGCAGGCCGCCGAGACGGTGCTGCGCCACCGCGCCGCCGCCGACCGCTCCGCCCGCGTCGCCGTCGCGATCCGTGAGGCCGAGCGGGACGCCGCCCCGGCCCTGGCCGCACGCGCGACGGCCGCCGCCGATCTCGTACGGGCCCTGCAGACCGCCGCCGAACACGGCGAGCGGGTGGCCAACGAGGAAGAGGAGCGGTCCGCCGCCCTCCAGGCCGCCGGCGAGTCCGCACACCGCGACGCCACCGCCGCCGCCACGGCCGCCCAGCGGGCCCGCAGCGAGGCCGAACACCTCCGGGCCCGGCTCGGCGAGGTCCAGCAGGAGACCGCCGAGGCCGTCCGGGCCGGCTGGCTCGACGACTCCGCGCCCGACGCCGACCCGGCC
This sequence comes from Streptomyces sp. ISL-94, assembly GCF_018614075.1. Taxonomy (GTDB): domain Bacteria; phylum Actinomycetota; class Actinomycetes; order Streptomycetales; family Streptomycetaceae; genus Streptomyces. The sequence continues at coordinate 2,658 of NZ_JAGGOZ010000047.1, forward strand.
AGGGCCGCCCTCGCCGCCACCGACGCCGAGAAGACCGCCGTGGCCGCCTGGGACGAGGCCCGCGAAGCCGCCCGGGCCGCCTCCGAGGCCGCCCGCGAGGCCGCCGCCGCCGAGTCCCGCGCCGAACTCACCGCCGCCCGCGCCGCCGACGCCGCCGACGCCGCCGAAGCGGTCCACGCCGCCGAACACCGCGCCGCCGCATCCCTCGCCGGATCCCCCCGCCTGGCAGCCCTCCTGGGCCTCCCGGCGGCCCCGGGCGCCCCGGTCCCGTCCCCGCGCGCCGACGGCGGTACGCCCACCGGTCCGTCCGCGGCCGACGGCGCGGGCCGGGACCTCGCCGGCGCCGCCGGCCCGGCCCAGGACGACTCCACCGCCGGGCGGCTCACCGCCGCGGACCTCGACCGGAACGCGGAGGACCTCCACGTCCTGCTGACCGACGGGATCGCGGCGGCCGAACGCCACCTCTTCGAGCTGCGCACCGCCGCCGCCGACGACGCCCGCATCCTGGGCGCCCTCGGCGACGGCGGGCTGCTGCCGCCCGGCCCCGACGTCCTCGCCACCGTCGAGTACCTCGGCGAACACGGCATCCCCGCCCTCCCCGGCTGGCGCTACCTCGCCCAGTCCGTGGACCCCGCCGACCACGCCGCCGTCCTCGCGGCCCGCCCCGAGCTCGTCGACGGCGTCGTCATCACCGACCCCGACACCCACAGCCGCGCCCGCGAGGTCCTCTCCGGCGCCGCCCTGCTGCCCCGCTCGACCGTCGCCGTCGGCACGGCCGCCGCCCTGCTGGCACCCCTGCCGCCGGGGGAGAGCGACGCGGTCTTCCTCGTACCGCCGAACCCCGCCATGCACGACGAGCACGCCGCCGACGAGGAACGCCAGGCGCTGCGCACCCGCGCCACCGCCCGCGACACGGAGATCCGCGAGCTCGCCGCCCGCCTGGCCGGCGACCGCGAACTGGCCGCCCGCCTCGCCTCCTGGCGCAGCGGCTGCCCCGCCGGCCGCCTCGCCGAGCTGGCGCAGCAGGCCGAAGCGGCCCGTGCGTTCGCCGAGGAGGCCGACGCCGAGCTCGCGGAGGCCCGTACCGTACGCGCCGAGGCCGACGAGGCCGCCGCCGATGCCACCCGCGTACGCGACGAACGCCAGGACACCGCCCAGCGCGCCCGCCGGGTCGCCGACGCCCTCGCCGGACTCGCCTTCCGCCTGCGCGAACGCGCGGGCTGGCAGGCCCGCCTGCGGGAACTCGCCGATGAAGCAGCCGAGTCCGAGGCCCGAGCCGAGGCCTGCCTGGACCGGGCCCGCGCCGCCGACGAGGACCGGCGCGCCGCCCAGCGCGCCGCCGACGACGCCCGCCGCACCGCCCGCGCCCTGCGGGCCGAGCGCGCCGAGATCGCCGGCGCCCCCGAGCCCCTCCCGGAGGACGACGGCACCGCCAAGGCGCCGCTGCCGGACCTGCGCGAGGCCTACCGGGCCGCCTCCCAGCTCTACGAGAAAGTCGGCGTCGGCGCCGACCTGCGTGCCGAACAGGCCCGCGCCGAGAGCGACGAGAGCGCCGCCCTCGCCGAACTCGACCGCCTCACCAACAAGGTCCGTACGCGCGCCGCCCAGCTCCTCGAAGGCACCGACGGCGCCGACGGCCCCTCCCGCCAGGCCGCGGCCGCCCGCGCCGAGTCCCTCGTCCAGATGCTGGAGACCCGGGCATCCACCGCCAGCGAGCAGCTCGGCCGGCTGCGCGGCGAGGCCGAGCGGCACGCCCCCGCCGAGGGCGAGGCGCACACCGAACTCCCCGAGGAGCTCATCCCCGAGGACGTGGAACAGGCCCAAGGCCTGCTCCGTACGGCCACCGCGCAACTCGCCGCCCACACCGCCGCCGTGGAGAGCGCCCGGGCCGCCCACGCCGACCTGCTGCACGCCCACCGCACCGCGGAGGACGGTGCCGGCGGCTTCGACGAGACCGCCGCCCTGCTGCGGGACCTGTTGCGCGACCACACCCACGCCGACGACGAGCAGGAGCCGGTACCGCACCCCGGGACGCTGGAGGAGGCCCGCCAGTCGGCCACCGAGGCCCGCCGTGCCCTGCGGAGCTGCGCGGCGGACCTCTCGGCCGCCGAGTCCGCCGTGCGCGAGGCGAGCGACATCCTGGTCCGGCACGCCAACGCCACCCGCTACGAGCAGGTACGCACCCCCGCGCGCCAGCAGGTCCGCGAACTGCCCGCTTCCGCCCTGCCCGAGCACGCGGCGGCCTGGGCGGCGGCGTTCGCCCCGCGGCTGCGCGTCCTGACCGACGAGCTGGCGCAGCTGGAGCGCAACCGCGACAGCATCGTCGACCGCCTGCGTGGCCTGGTCGAGTCGGCGCTGGCCACCCTCCGCTCGGCGCAGCGCCTCTCCCAGCTGCCGGAAGGCCTCGGGGAGTGGTCGGGCCAGGAATTCCTCCGGATCCGCTTCGAGGAGCCGGACCAGGCCACGCTCACGGAACGGCTCGGCGAGGTCATCGACGAGGCCACGCGCGCGGCGGTGAAGAAGAACAGCACCGCCTCCTTCGGCGAAGGCCGCCGCGACGGCATGTCCCTCCTCCTGAGGGGCGTCCAGGCGGCCCTCGAACCCAAGGGCATCTCGGTGGAGATCCTCAAGCCGGACGCCGTCCTGCGCGCCGAACGCGTCCCCGTCGGCCAGATGGGCGACGTCTTCTCCGGCGGCCAGCTGCTGACCGCCGCGATCGCCCTCTACTGCACGATGGCGGCGCTGCGCAGCAACGACCGCGGCCGCGACAAGCACCGCCACGCGGGCACGCTGTTCCTCGACAACCCGATCGGCCGCGCGAACGCCACGTACCTGCTGGAGCTCCAGCGGGCCGTCTCGGACGCCCTCGGCGTCCAGCTGCTCTACACGACGGGCCTGTTCGACACCACCGCCCTCGCCGAGTTCCCGCTGGTCATCCGCCTGCGCAACGACGCGGACCTGCGGGCGGGCCTGAAGTACATCAGCGTCGAGGAACACCTCCGCCCGGGCCTGCCCCAGCAGTCCCCGGAGGAGGAGACGATCCACGGCGAAATCACGGCAACCCGCATGTTCCGCCGAGCCGCCGCGGCCTCCTCCTCTTGACGCGTGGCTGGCACCGCTCGGCGCCGGCGCGCCTCACGGGCTTCGCCCCGCTGCGCCGGACTCCGTCCGCCGGCCTTGACCCCGGGGTCCGTCGGCCAGGCCCCCGGACCGGGGTCCAGGCCGGCGTAGGCCGGCCATTCGGCATGGTGCCCGCCCGCGCCGGCCACCCGAGCCGTCAGGGCGGCCCGGCGGGGAGTCGGCTGTCTGGCGTGCCCGTCACGAGCCGCCCGCGCCGACCGGCCGCACCAGCGCGCGCAGGGGCCTAGCGGCGGCCGAAGGCCGTGAGGGGGCCGTCCTCGCGGGATATTCGGCCGGTGGCGCCTGACGGCCGCGCCGCACGGGCCGCACGGGCCGCACGGGCCGCGTCGCGGCGGCGGGCGCGCGCCGTGCTGCTCGGCTCCGACACGACCCCGTAGCGCTGGTTCCACGTCTGCCGGGTGATCACCACGTCCAGGACCCCCCACGTGGCCACGATCGTCCCCGCCACCGCGCCGAGCCCCATGGGGAAGGCCAGCCACGAGCCGGTGAGCGTGAGGAAGAAGGTGACCGTCGCCTGGGTGAGCGTCACCGAGGCGATCAGCACCGCCCGCACCGCGGACGCCCGCACCGGGTCCGGCAGCCGGTGCCGGCGCGCCGGCTCCTCCACCCACAGCCCCCGCCGGCCCCCGCCGCCCTCGCCCTCGCCCTCGTGTCCGCTCATGGTCCGCTCCCTCCCCACCGCGCGGTCGGTTGTGCCCACCCCACACGTCTACCCAGAACAGAAGACGTTCCGCACGGCCGGGAGATTCCCGGATCCCGGACACTTCCACCGCCCCCGGTGATCGCGGAGCGAACAATTCCAGCCATCCATCAGGTTGCGGGAACTGACGCCTCAGCAAGTGTCATCTGCCGCATATCGGGCCGCTATCACCGGAAGTATCGGACAACTCGTGATCTTCGTCCAGGGGTCCGGCCGAAAACGTCCGGACACGCCTTCGATGCCGCTCCCTGGCAGTAGTAGGCTCACGCCGTTTAAATGACGGAACACCGACCCCCGACAACGGGGTTGAGCTGGGGGAGGCTGGGGAGGCCATGCGCTTTCGCGGGAAGTCCATCCGCCGGAAGATCGTGGCGTTGCTCCTTGTGCCGCTCGTCTCCCTGACCGCCCTCTGGGGCTTCGCGACGGTCATCACCGGCCGCCAGGCAGTCCAACTCCTGGACGTGGCCTACGTCATCGACAAGGTGGGCTACCCCATCGAGGACGTCGTCCGCGTCATCCAGAAGGAACGCCGCCAGAGCCTCGTCGTCATCGGCGACCCCCGCGCCGCCAACGCCACCGCCGAACTCGCCAAGCGCCGCGCCGAGACCGACGCCGCCGTTGAGAAGATCAGCGCCAGCGCCCGGGAACCCGAGGTCCTCGACGAGCTGAGCCCGCAGAACGCCGAGCGCCTGCGCTCGATCCTCGCCGCCTTCCGCGGCGTCGGCGCCCTGCGCCACTCCGTCGACACGAACAGCCTCGACCCCGGCCAGGCCCTGGACCTCTACGGCCGGCTCGTCGACCCCTGCTACGAGTTCCTCATGAATCTCCACGCCCTGGAGAACGTGGAGATGGACAAGCAGGGCCGCGCCCTCGTCGGCATCACCCGGGCCCGCGAGACGCTCTCCCGCGAGGACGCCGTCATCGCCTCCGCCCTCGCCGCCCGCAACTCCGGCCCGGCCGACATCCGCCGCGTCTCCGACTTCGCCGCCAACCGCAAGCTGCTCTACGAGTTCAACCTCGCCATCCTCCCCACCGCGGACCGCGAGCGCTTCGAGCAGTACTGGGGCGGCGTCGACACCAAGGCCCTGCGCGACGCGGAGGAACGCTTCCTCACCGCCGGCCCCGTCAAGAACGCCCGCGGCCTCACCGCCGCCCAGTGGGACGAGGCCTCCACCAAGGTCCTCGACGAACTCGCCACCATGGGCACCGACGCCGGCGACCGCTACCAGAAGCGCGTCGAGCCCGTCGCCATGGACGTCCTGATCCAGGCCGCCGTCGCCGGCATCCTCGGCTTCATCGCCCTGATCGTCTCCCTGATCCTCTCCGTGCGCATCGGCCGCGAACTCGTCCGCGACCTGTCCCGCCTCCGCAAGGAGGCCCACGAGGCCTCCGGCGTCCGGCTGCCCGCCGTGATGCGCCGCCTCGCCGCCGGGGAGCACGTGGACGTCGAGACGGAGGCACCCCGCCTGGAGTACGAGAAGGACGAGGTCGGCCAGGTCGGCCAGGCCCTCAACACCCTGCAGCGCGCCGCCGTCGAGGCCGCCGTCAAGCAGGCCGAGCTCCGCCGCGGCGTCTCCGAGGTGTTCGTCAACCTCGCCCGCCGCAACCAGGTCCTGCTGCACCGCCAGCTGACCCTCCTCGACACGATGGAGCGCCGCACCGAGGACACCGAGGAGCTCGCCGACCTCTTCCGCCTCGACCACATGACCACCCGCATGCGCCGCCACGCCGAAGGACTGGTGATCCTCTCCGGCGCGGCGCCCTCCCGCCAGTGGCGCAAGCCCGTCCAGCTGATGGACGTCGTACGGGCCGCGGTCGCCGAGGTCGAGGACTACGAGCGCATCGAGGTGCGCCGGCTCCCGCGCCTGGGCATCACCGGCCCCGCCGTCGCCGACATCACCCACCTCGTCGCCGAACTCCTGGAGAACGCCACCGTGTTCTCGCCGCCGCACACCGCGGTCCAGGTGCACGGCGAGCGCGTGGCCAACGGCTTCACCCTGGAGATCCACGACCGCGGCCTCGGCATGAACCCGGACGCGCTGCTCGACGCGAACCTCCGGCTCGCCGAGACCTCCGAGTTCGAACTCTCCGACACCGACCGCCTCGGCCTGTTCGTCGTCAGCCGCCTCGCGCAGCGTCACAACGTCAAGATCGCCCTCCAGCCCAGCCCGTACGGGGGCACGACCGCGGTGGTCTTCCTCCCCGTGGACATCCTCACCGAGGCTCCCGAGACCAACGGCGCCGGCATCCGGCTCGGCGAGGCCGAGGGCGGCGCCGGGACGGGCCCCGCTGCCGCGGCCGCCCGGAACGGCGCGATCCCCTCCGACCGCCCCGCGCCCGCCGCCGTGGAGCGCGGGCCCGCCGGCCGCCCGGTGCCGGTCGCCGAACTGCGCGGACCCGTGGAGCTGGAGGCCCCGCTCGACGTCCTCGGCATCGACGGGGTGGAGGCCGTCGTGCCCCTCGACGCGCTCGACGACCCCGCCGTCCTGGACGGCATCGGCGGCCGTCCGGCCATGGCGACGCTCGACGACGAGACCCCGCCCACCGGCATCCCGCGCAGCGCCCTGCTCGGGCTGCACCCTGCCGACCGGCCGCACACCGACCGGCACACCGAGCGCCACGGCGCCCGCAAGAGCGACCGCGACCGTGAGTCCCAGGCCCCCACCGGCCCGGTCCGTCTGGACACCCAGCGCCTGGAGGCCCCGCGCCCCGACGCCTCCCGCTCCTCGGGAGCCGTGCCGCTGCCGCGCCGCCGCCCCGCCCCGACCCTGGTCGCCGAACACGGCCGCCGGGTGGAGCCGCGCCCGGTGCACGCGGTCCCGCAGCCCGCGCCGGCGCAGGCCCCCGCACAGCCCGCCGCGAAGCCGGCGGCGAAGCCCGCGCCCGGCACCGGCGGCCTGCCCCGCCGGGTCCGCCAGGCCAGCCTGGCCCCGCAGCTCAAGAACTCCCCGGGCCCCGGTCCCGACGACGCCGCCCCCGACCAGGTGGCCGAGCGGGACGCGGAGGACGTACGGACGCGCATGTCCGCCCTCCAGCGCGGCTGGACCGCGGGCCGCAACCAGCACGCACAGCAGCAGTCGGAGACCGAGGCCGGCACCTCCGCCGCCACAGGTCCCGGATACGAGAACGAGGGGGACGGTCGATGACCGCACCGCAGACCGGCAACGACACCAGGGGCCGCGGCTCCGGCCCGCTCAACTGGCTCCTCGACGAGCTGGTCGACAAGGTCGGATCCATCCGCAAGGCGGTGGTCCTGTCCGGTGACGGCCTGCCCACCGGCAGCTCCAAGGACCTGACCCGGGAGGACAGCGAGCACCTCGCGGCGGTGGCCTCCGGCTTCCACAGCCTGGCCAAGGGCGTCGGCCGGCACTTCGAATCCGGCAGGGTCCGCCAGACCGTCGTCGAGCTCGACGAGGCCTTCCTGTTCGTCATGGCCGCGGGTGACGGCAGCTGCCTGGCCGTGCTCGCCGACGCCGAATCCGACGTCGGCCAGGTCGCGTACGAGATGACGCTGATGGTCAAGCGCGTCGGCGACCACCTGGCGACCGCCCCGCGCACCGGGCTGCCAGCCGGAGGGTGAGTCGTACGGCATGAGCGATCCAGGCCAGGACCCCGCCGACACCCCGGTCGCAGACCGAGCCCCCGCCCCCGACCACGCGCACTGGTTCGACGACGACGCGGGTCCCGTCGTCCGCCCGTACGCCATGACCCGCGGCCGCACCAGCCACGCGGGCCAGCACCGACTCGACCTGATCGCCCTCGTCGTCGCCGAAGCGGCGGCCGACGATCCGGTCTGGGACATGACCCTGTCCCCGGAACACGTCCACATCCTCGGCCGGTGCCTGGAACGGCCGCAGTCGGTCGCCGAACTGGCGGCCGAACTCGACCTCGCGGTCGGTGTCGTACGGGTCCTGATCGGGGACCTGGTCGACGAGGAACTGGTCCGCGTGAACCGGCCGGTACCGCCGGCCGAACTGCCCGACGAATCCATTCTGCGTGAGGTGATCGATGGCCTTCGGGCGCTCTAGCCGCACCGGTGCCATGCACGCCGTGTCACCGGTCGAGCCGCTGACCTTGAAGATCCTGGTCGCGGGCGGCTTCGGGGTGGGCAAAACCACCCTGGTCAGTGCGGTAAGCGAGATCAGACCGCTGCGGACCGAGGAACAGCTCTCGGAGCCGGGCGTCGGCATCGACGACACCGGGGGAGTGGAGGGCAAGAGAACCACCACGGTGGCCATGGACTTCGGGCGCATCACGCTCCGCGAGGACCTGGTGCTGTACCTGTTCGGCACGCCCGGGCAGGACCGGTTCTGGTTCCTGTGGGACGAGCTGGCCCAGGGGTCGCTCGGCGCGGTGGTCCTCGCGGACACCCGCCGCCTCGCCGACTGCTTCGCCGCCATCGACTACTTCGAGCGCCGCGAGATCCCGTTCGTGGTCGCGGTCAACTGCTTCGACGGCGCGGACCGCCACCCCGTGGTGACCGTACGGGAGGCGCTCGACCTCGACCCCGGGGTGCCGGTGCTGCTGTGCGACGCGCGCGACCGGGAGTCCGTGAAGGACGTACTGGTCGGGGTCGTCGAACACGCGATGTCGCTGGCCCGGGCACGCCGCCGCAGCCTCACGGCGGGAGCCTGACTCGGCGCTGGCACACAGGCCCCGCACGGACCCCTTGCCGGCAGGCCCGACATGGAGGCGGCCCGTACCCCCGCCGACTGGGGTACGGGCCGCAGCTCTCATGGGGGGATTCGGGGTCCCGGTCGAGGCGCGGGACTGTGGAGCGAGTGTGAACCCGCCACCGGGGGCCGTCAAGCGTTGGGACAACACCCGCCGGTAGCCGCCGCTCAGCGCACCGCGACCACGGCCGAACCGTGCCCGAACAGCCCCTGGTTGGCGGTGATCCCGGCCCGTGCCCCCGGCACCTGCCGGTCGCCGGCCGTACCGCGCAACTGCCACGTCAGCTCGCACACCTGCGCTATGGCCTGCGCCGGCACCGCCTCCCCGAAGGAAGCCAGCCCGCCGCTCGTGTTGACGGGGATCCGGCCGCCGAGGGCCGTCGCGCCCTCCCGTACGAGCTTGGCCCCCTCGCCCTCGCCGCAGAGCCCGATGTCCTCGTACCACTCCAGCTCCAGCGCCGTGGACAGGTCGTACACCTCGGCGAGGGAGAGCTCCTCCGGGCCGAGCCCCGCCTCCTCGTAGGCGGCCCGCGCGATCGAGGCCCGGAAGGACCCCGCCGCGGGCTCCACGGCCAGCGCCGAGTCGGTGGCGATGTCCGGCAGGTCCAGCACCGTACGGGGGTAGGTGGGGGTCACCGTCGAGACGGCCCGGATCCGCACCGGGCCGGCGATACCCCGCGACCGCGCGAAGTCCATGCTGGAGAGCACCAGCGCCGCGCCCCCGTCGGAGGTGGCGCAGATGTCGAGCAGCCGCAGCGGATCGGCGACGACCGCCGAGGCCGCGACCTCCTCGGCCGTGACCGTCTTGCGGTAGCGGGCATACGGGTTGAGCGCCCCGGCCGCCGCGTTCTTCACCTTGACCTGGGCGAAGTCCTCCGGGGTGTCCCCGTGGACGGCCATCCGGCGGCGGGCGTACAGCGCGAAGTACGCCGGGTTGGTGGCGCCCAGCACCCGGAAGCGCAGCCAGTCCGGGTCGTCGGGCCGGTCCCCTCCCACCGGTGCGAAGAATCCTTTCGGCGCCGCGTCCGCGCCCACCACGAGCACCACGTCGGCCAGGCCCGCCAGGATCTGCGCCCGGGCCGCCCCGATCGCCTGCGCCCCGGACGCGCAGGCCGCGTACACGCTGGTCACCCGCGCGCCCTGCCAGCCGAGCGCCTGCGCGAAGGTCGCCCCGGCCACGTAGCCCGGGTAGCCGGAGCGCACGGTGTCGGCGCCGACGATCGACTGCACGTCCGTCCAGTCCAGTCCGGCGTCGTCGAGCGCCGCCCGCGCGGCGGCCCGCCCGTACTCGACGAAGCTGCGGCCCCATTTGCCCCACGGGTGCATCCCGGCGCCGAGCACGGCGATGTCGGCGCTCACGCGATCCCTCCCACCGGCTTGAACTGCCAGGTCAGCCAGGTGGTTTCGGCGTCCTCGTGCAGTACGCCGCCCACCACCTCGACCTCCATTCCGACCACCAGATCGGCGACCCCCACCCCGGGCGCCGCCTGCCCCAGCACGACCATCCCCTCGGCCTCCAGCTCCACCGCGACCAGGGCGTACGGCTCCCAGGCCGCGTCCGGATCGGACACGTACGGGGCGGGCGGCCGGTAGCGCCCGTCGGTGTAGGACCAGACCCGCCCGCGCGGGGACAGCGGCACCTCGGCGAGCTCGCCGCCACCGGGGCAGTGCGGATTGCGGCAGTACGCGTCCTCGCGCGGGAAGAACACCGCGGTGCAGGCGGAACACCGGGTGCCGAGCAGCCGGAAGCCGCCGCCCGGTCCGTCCTCGGTGAACCACCCGCTCACGACGGGTGTGCGTGTGCGTGCCAAAACCCCTCCCAGGCCAGTCTGAACTGACGGATCGTCAGAAGTCTGGCACGGGCGGGCTGCCGGGTCACCGGTTCGCGGCAAGCCACTTCTGCGCGATCTCAGCCAGCTCCGCGTCGCGCCCGGCCAGCATCATCCGGATCATCTGCGCGTCCCCGCGCAACGACCACCCCGGATGCCCGAAGGTCGCCGGATTGTTCCCCTCGATGAAGAAATGCGCCGGCCAGGCGGTGCCGTACCCGATCAGGGGCAGCGCGGCGAGATACCGCTTCCGCCCCCGCGCCACCCCGTAGACGGTCAGGGCCAGCCCGGTGAGCGTGCCGGCGAGGTGCACCCAGCGGGTGGCGGCACGGGAATGCATGGCGACGTAGTAGGGCCAGAATTCCTCGTAAGAATCGAAGGTCATACGGGCACGGTACCCAGGGCTGCTCACGGCCGCACCGAGCCGGCAGAGACGGGAAAGTCGAAATAATCATCTGGGAATGCCTCGGGCTTGAAGGTGAAATGCCACCACTCCTCGGGAAGGCTGACGAAACCCGCGTCGCCGAGCGCCGCGTGCAGCAGCCGCCGGTTCGCACGGGCCGCGGCCGGGACCGCCGGGCTGTCCGTGTGCGAGCGGGGCCCGAAGAAGTCGAAAGAGGTCCCCATGTCCAGCTCCCTGCCTCCGACGAGCGCCACGAGGGTCACGTCGACGGTGCTCCCGCGGGAATGACCCGACTTCTCGGCGATGTACCCCTCCGGAATCAGCCGGGCTTTGTCGACATCCGGATAGAACTCCGCCTTGGTCCGCTGATCGGAGGCATCCGCTGCCCACCGCACGAACCGGTCGACGGCCCGCTGCGGCCGGTAGCAGTCGTACACCTTCAGCGACAGGCCGCGCCGCAGCAGCCGCCGCTGCGCCCGCCGCAATCCCTCGGCGGCGGGCCGCGCGAGCAGGCAGACGGGCTCCTCGTACCCGTCGACCGGGCCGCCGGTGAAGTTCCGGGCGCCCGCGTACCGCATGTCCTGCCGGACGGTCGGATCCACGTCGGCCAAGGCTGTGAACCCGGGCGGAGCCGCCGCCCCGCCGGTCAGCAGTCCCACGCACACCACAACCGCCGCTGCTCTCATACCCCTTGGCATACCATCGCCGCATGCCGGCACAGCTGAGGGACTCGCACTGCTCCACCTGCGGAGCGCCGTACGGTACGACCACCTGGCCCCGCTCCTGCCCCTCCTGCGGCGCCACCGCCTACCGCAACCCGCTCCCGGTGGCCGTCACCCTCCTCCCCGTCGAGGACGCGGACGGCACCGGCCTCGTGGTCATCACCCGCACCATCGAGCCGGCCCTCGGCGGCGTCGCCCTGCCCGGCGGCTTCATCGACTTCGGGGAGGACTGGCGCGACGCGGTCGTCCGCGAACTCCGCGAGGAAACCGGCATCACCGCTCCCGCCTCGGAGGTCACCCTGGCCGACGCCATGAGCTCCCCGGCCGGCCACCTGCTCCTCTTCGGCTTCCTCCCGACCCGCCCGGCCACCGCCCTCCCGGCCCCTGTACCCACGACCGAGACCACGGGCTGGCACATCCTGCATGCCCCCACCGAACTGGCCTTCCCCCTCCACACCCAGGCAGCCACCGCCTGGTTCGCCGGCCAATACACCCCCTAACCACGCCGGCCAATTCCAGCCCCGCCGGCGTTTGAGGCGCGGGGTGCGGGGCGGAGCCCCGGTCGTGCAGCCGCACGCACCCACTGTCCTCAGCCACTTTTCAGGCCCCCGCACATCCAGCAGCGACCGGCCAATTCCAGCCTCGTCGGCGTTTGAGGCGCGGGGTGCGGGGCGGAGCCCCGGTTGTGCAGCCGCACGCACCCACTCGCCCCGCCACCCTCAAGCCCACCGGAGCCGCGTCGCTAGACCCCTCGCACCACCACACCCCCCACCGCAGCCCCCGCCTCCGTCTCCACCACCACCGTCTCCCCAGCCCACCGCACGGTGTACCGCTCGACCACGCCCGCCTCGAACCCCGGCCCCGGGTCCCGGATCACCACGCCCCCACCCGTACGCCCCCGCGCCGGCGCCCAGACCTCCAGCTCCACCCCGGCGCCCGAGGCGGACCGCACCGGCAGTACCGAGCCCGCCCGCGCCAGCACCGGGATCCGCCCTTGCGGGGCATCCAGCAGGATCTGGCCCGGCCCCTCATACGCCGCCCCCGTGGCGGTGTCGTACCACCGGCCGCGCGGCAGCCGTACCGCCCGCCGGTCCGCCCCGCACTCCAGCACCGGGGCGACCAGCAGCGCATCACCCAGCAGGAACGCGTCCTCGCAGTCCCGCAGTGCCCGCTCCTCCGGCGACCCCCACCACAGCGGCCGCACGTAGGGGGCCCCGGTCCGCCGCGCCAGATGGGCCAGCGTCACGAAGTACGGCCGCAGCCGCTCCCGCTCGGCCAGCAGCTCGCGCGCCTGCTCCTCCACCTCCGGCCCGAACTCCCACGGCTCCCGCCGCCCCGCCCAGATCGCCGAGTGGGTCCGGAACAGCGGCAGGTACGCCCCCAGTTGCAGCCACCGCACGTACAACTCAGGAGACGGCGAACCCCCGAAGCCCCCCACATCCGGCCCCGAGTACGGCACCCCGCACAGCCCGAGCCCCAACACCAGGGCCAGCGAGGCCCGCAGCCCCTCCCAGCTGGTCTCCACGTCCCCCGACCACGTGCCCCCGTACCGCTGCATCCCCGCCCACCCCGACCGGGAAAAGAGGAACGGCCGCTCGGTCGGCCGCAGCCGGATCAGCCCCTCCCAGCCCGCCCGCGCCATCCCGAGGGCGTACACGTTGTGCCCGGCCCGGTGGTCCCCGCCCGCGCCCTCCATCGCGTGCCGCGCCGACCGCGGCAGCGTGGCGTCCCCGAACGGCGCGAAGGACACCGGCTCGTTCATGTCGTGCCAGAAACCGGCGAAGCCCTGCGCGAGCCGCTCCTCGTACAGCCCGCCCCACCACTCCCGCACCGCCGGATCCGTGAAGTCCGGGTACACGCACTCCCCCGGCCAGACCTCGCCCCGCACCTCCCCGCCCTGCGCGTGCCGTACGAAGGCGCCACCGGCCCCCACTCCGCGCCCCGACGCGTGCACGGCGTCGCCCGTCTTCACGGCCGGATCGACGATCGAGACGAGCCGCACCCCCTGCCCACCCAACTCCCGTGCCAGACCAGGCAGATCGGGGAACCGTTTCTCGTCCACCGTGAACACCCGGTGCGCGTCGTAGTGGTCGATGTCCAGGTGTACGGCCGACAGCGCGAGCCCGCGCGACGCGTACTCCCCGACCACGCGCCGCACCTCCGCCGCGCTCCCGAACCCCCAGCGTGCGTGCTGGTACCCCAGCGCCCACTCCGGCGGCACCGCGGCGCCGCCCGTCAGCCCGGACCAGCCCTGGAGCACCCGCGCCGGCGTCCCCACCAGCACCCAGCACCGCAGCGGACCGCCCTCCATGCGCAACTCGGTCACCCCCGGCCGGTCCACCCCCGAGCCCGCGCCCTCCTCGCCCTCGCGCAGCACCACCCGGCCGTCCCACGAGTTGTCGTGGAACACCAGGTGCGTGCCCGCGTCCGCGACCACCATCTGCACCGGCATGGTCAGGTACAGCGGGTCGTCACCCGGCCCGAAACCGCCCTTCGGGTCCGTGTTCCACAGCCGGTACGCCCCGTCCCGCAGCCGCGGCCCCGCGGCCCGCCCGCCCAGCCCGAAGAACCGCGCGTCCGCCGGCACCTCGCTCCGCTGAAGCCACCGCGGCCCGTCCCCGCCCCCGCCGTCGGATGAAGCCCGGCCGGGACCGCCGGCCCCGCCCCGACCGCCGTCCCCGCCTGGACCGCCGTCCCCAGCCGGAGTCCCGCCCGGGCCCGAACCGCCGTCCCCGCCTGGACCGCCGTCCCCAGCCGGAGTCCCGCCCGGGCCCGAACCGCCGTCCCCGCCCGGACCGCCGTCCCCACCCAGACCACCGCCCCCGCCCGAGGGCGTCCCGGCCCCCACCCCCGCCTCCCCGGCGAGGGGAACCGGCTCCCACCACCGCGGCGGCAGCTCCCGCCGCAGCACCGCCCCGCCCGGGGTCCGCACCTCGACCGCCCCGTGCCGGGACACCGCCACCGTCACCCGCTCCGACACCACCCGCCAGCCGCCCCCCGTGTCCGGTTCCAGCACGGCCCGCGGATCCGGCTCGGGCCCGCTGCCCACCACCGCGTACGAGGGCGTCGGCTCGGCCCCGTCCCAGCCCCAGAACACGGCCCCGCCCGCCGTGACCCGTACCAGCAGCTCCGAACGCGCGAACCGCAGCACCCCCCCGCCCGGCCGGGGCTCCGTACCGGTCAGCAGCCCCGGCACCCGCGCCCGCTCCACGCCCCGGCGCGGAAGCCCCTCCGCGTCCGCGCGCCGGTGGCGCCATGCCGAGAGCCAGGCGCGCCGCCCCCGCTCGGTACCGATGTCCTTCACCGCACGCACCAGATCGCGACCGTTCATGGAGAGCACCCTGCCACCGGCCCCTGGGCGAAGGTGCCGCGTTCAACTGCCGTTCACGCACCGGCGACCGCCCACGCACCTCCACACGCGACCGGCGGAGGCTGGTGGCGGCCCACATGCCGCCGACCCCGTGAGCGGTGATGGCGACTCTGGTGCGGATGTCGATCACATGGCATCGTCCCTGTGAGCCGCCGCGCGCACACCCCCCGCGCGATGGCACCGTACGCACACGAAGCGCGAGCCGCAGACTTGACCGGGAGCCGACCCATGACCTCAGCCACGCAGCCGGAACCCCTCTGGGCCCCCGGCCCCGACCGGATCGCCGCGGCCCGGATCACCGCCTTCCAGGCCTGGGCCGCCGAGCACCACGGAGCCCCGGCCGACGGCGGCTACCCAGCCCTGCAGAGCTGGTCCGTCGACGAGCTCGACACCTTCTGGCAGGCCGTCGCCGAGTGGTTCGACGTCCGCTTCACCGCCCCGTACGACTCCGTCCTCGCCGACCGCACCATGCCCGGCGCGCGCTGGTTCACCGGAGCCACCCTCAACTACGCCGAGCACGCCCTGCGCGCCGCCGAGGACCCGGACCGTGCCGACGCCGCCGCCCTGCTGTGCGTGGACGAAACCCAGGAGCCCATCGCCGTCACCTGGGCCGAGCTCCGCCGCCAGGTCGGCTCGCTCGCCGCCGAACTGCGCGCCCTCGGCGTACGTCCCGGCGACCGGGTCAGCGGCTACCTCCCCAACATCCCCGAGGCCGTCGTCGCCCTCCTCGCCGCCGCCGCCGTCGGAGCCGTCTGGACCTCCTGCGCCCCCGACTTCGGCGCCCGCAGCGTCCTCGACCGCTTCCAGCAGGTCGAGCCGGTCGTCCTGTTCACCGTGGACGGCTACCGCTACGGCGGCAAGGAGCACGACCGCCGCGACACCGTCGCCGAACTGCGCGCCGAGCTGCCCTCCCTGCGCGCCGCCGTCCACATCCCGCTCCTCGGCACCCCGGCCCCCGCGGGCGCCCTCGACTGGTCCGCCCTCACCTCCGCGGACACCGAGCCCGTCTTCGAGGCGGTCCCCTTCGACCACCCCCTCTGGGTCCTGTACTCCTCCGGTACGACCGGCCTGCCCAAGGCCATCGTCCAGTCCCAGGGCGGCATCCTCCTCGAACACCTCAAGCAGCTCGGCCTGCACTGCGACCTGGGCCCGGAGGACCGGTTCTTCTGGTACACCTCCACCGGCTGGATGATGTGGAACTTCCTCGTCTCCGGCCTGCTCACCGGCACGACCGTCGTCCTCTACGACGGCAGCCCCGGCTACCCCGACACCGGCGCGCAGTGGCGCATCGCCGAGCGCACCAAGGCCACCCTCTACGGCACCTCCGCCGCCTACGTCATGGCCTGCCGCAAGGCCGACGTCCACCCGGGCCGGGAATTCGACCTCTCCACCGTGAAGTGCGTGGCCACCACCGGCTCCCCGCTCCCGCCCGACGGCTTCCGCTGGCTCCACGACGAGGTGGCCGAGGACCTCTGGATCGCCTCCGTCAGCGGCGGCACCGACGTGTGCAGCTGCTTCGCCGGCGCCGTCCCCACCCTCCCCGTCCACATCGGTGAACTCCAGGCCGCCTGCCTCGGTACGGACCTCCAAGCCTGGGACCCGTCCGGCAAGCCCGTCATCGGCGAGGTCGGCGAGCTGGTCGTCGCCAACCCCATGCCGTCCATGCCGATCCGCTTCTGGAACGACCCCGACGGCAGCCGCTACCGCGACAGCTACTTCGAGATGTTCCCCGGCAACTGGCGCCACGGGGACTGGATCACGATCACCGACCACGGCTCGGTGATCATCCACGGACGCTCCGACTCCACCCTGAACCGCCAGGGCGTCCGGATGGGCTCCGCTGACATCTACGAGGCCGTGGAGCGACTCCCCGAGATCAAGGAATCCCTGGTCATCGGCCTGGAGGAGCCGAACGGCGGCTACTGGATGCCGCTCTTCGTCCACCTCGCCCCCGGCGCCACCCTCGACGAGGATCTGCGCGCCCGCATCAAGGCGACGATCCGCGAGGAACTCTCCCCGCGCCACGTCCCCGACGAGATCATCGAGGTCCCGGGCATTCCGCACACCCTCACCGGCAAGCGCATCGAGGTCCCGGTCAAGCGGCTCCTCCAAGGCGCGCCCCTGGCCAAGGCGGTCAACCCGGGTTCCGTCGACAACGTCGACCTCCTCCACTTCTACGAGGAGCTGGCCCGCACCCGCGGCTGATCTCACTGTCAGTGGCGATGATTACTCTGAGTGAGCAAGTGATTGCGCCACTCAGGGGGAACCATGCCACCGAAGAAGCACACCGGAACCAACACCAACACCAACACCAACACCAACACCAGCACCACCAGCACCACCAGCACCGCCGGCGGCACCCGGTCGACCAAGACCGGAAGGACCTCGCGGACGCGCGGAGCGACCGGCACCGACCGCCGCCGCACCCTGCGCCGCGAGGTCCCCAGCACCGTCGGCCTGCTCGCCGACGCCGGGGACTTCGCGGCCATGCGGGAGTACCGCAGCTTCACCTTCGACGACCACCAGGACTATCTCCGCCACGTCGACGCCCTGCTCCGCTCCCTCGCGGCCCAGGGCATCCACACCACCGTCGCCCTCTTCGACCCCGAGGAGTACGCCGAGTACTGCGCGGAGCAGGGCCTCGACCCGGACACCGCCGAAGCACGCACCCGCTTCACGGCGGAGCTGGCCGGCAGCAGCGCCGGCCTTCCCTACGCGGGCCAGCCCGTCGACGAACTGGCCCCGCTCCTCCTCGACGAGGCCGTCCGCCAGGCCACCTGGGAGTACGCCACCAGCCTCCTCGCCGGGGTCGGCACCTGCGCCGACTGCGGAGAGGACATCGGCGAGGCCTCCTTCGAACGCGCCGCCGCGGCGCTCGAACGCCTGGTGGCCGGCGCGGGCCCCGGCCATCACCACCTCGTGTGCAGCGTCCCGACCGAGGCGGAACAGCTCGTCGCCGTCCTCCACGCCGACGTGGGCGAAGAGCCGGGGGCGCCGCCCCGCATCGAGGGCCGCGAGGGCCTCGACTTCGTGACCGTCCTCGCCGCCGGGCTCGCCCTCGGCGGCCCCGGTGGACTGGTCCTGCGGAGCACCACCGAGGGTTTCCGGGACCGGGTCCACGGCTGGCGCCTGGACCGCGGCCGCCTCACCGTCCTGTCGGCCGCGGCCGTCTTCAACGCCTACTGCACGGACGCCGACACGGGGGAACCGGTCGCCCCCGAGCCGGGCGTCGAGTACTGCCCCGGCTACGAGGTGGACGCCCCGGGCCCGCACCGCTAGGAAATGACCGAGGGGCCCTCGCCACCGGCGAAGGCCCCTCGATCGACTTGCGCACACACCATCCGGCCGGCTACTCGCCGGACAGCACCGCCTGCGCGGCCACACGGGCCTCCTCGGCACTGTCGCACGCACGCGCGGCGGCAGCCGCACGCTCGCACTGGGCGAGGGTGTGCTTGGCGAGCGTCGCCCGCACATACGGAATCGAAGCGGCACCCATCGACAGGGAGGTGACACCCAGACCCGTCAGCACACACGCCAGCAGCGGGTCCGAAGCGGCCTCGCCGCAGACACCACAGCTCTTGCCCTCCGCCTTGGCGGCCTCCGCCGACATCGCGATCAGGTCCAGCAGCGCCGGCTGCCACGGGTCCTGCAGCCGCGACACCGCACCGACCTGACGGTCGGCGGCGAAGGCGTACTGGGCCAGGTCGTTGGTGCCCAGCGACAGGAACTCGACCTCCTGGAGGATCGAGCGCGCCCGCAGCGCGGCGGAGGGGATCTCCACCATCGCGCCGAACTTCGCCCTCAGCCCCGCCGAGCGGCACGCGTCCGCGAAGGCCCTCGCATCGGTCCGGTCCGCCACCATCGGGGCCATGACCTCGAGGTAGACGGGCAGCCCCTCGGCGGCCTTGGCCAACGCGGTGAGCTGCGTACGCAGCACCTCCGGGTGGTCCAGCAGCGACCGCAGACCGCGCACGCCGAGCGCCGGGTTCGGCTCGTCGCCCGGGGTCAGGAAGTCCAGCGGCTTGTCGGCGCCGGCATCCAGCACACGGACGACGACACGCCCCTCGGGGAAGGCCTCGAGCACCTTGCGGTACGACTCGATCTGCTTCTCCTCGGACGGCGCCTTCGTGCTGTCGTCCAGGAACAGGAACTCGGTGCGGAACAGGCCCACACCCTCGGCCCCGGCCTCGACGGCCGCCGGCACGTCCGCCGGACCGCCGACGTTGGCCAGCAGCGGCACCTTGTGGCCGTCGGACGTCGCGCCCGGACCGGACGACGCGGCGAGAGCGGCCTTCCGCTCGGCGGCCGCGGCCTCCAGCTCGGCCCGCTTCTCATCGCTCGGCTCGACGAAGAGGTCGCCGGTGCTGCCGTCGACGGCGATGACCGTGCCCTCGGCGATCTCACCGGCACCCGGCAGCGCCACGATCGCCGGCACGCCCAGCGCCCGCGCGAGGATCGCGCTGTGGCTGGTCGGGCCGCCTTCCTCGGTGACGAAGCCGAGCACGAGCGCCGGGTCCAGCAGAGCCGTGTCGGCAGGCGCGAGGTCCCGCGCGATCAGTACGTACGGCTCGTCGCTGTCCGGCACACCCGGCATCGGCACCCCCAGCAGGCGCGCCACGATGCGGTTCCGTACGTCGTCCAGGTCGGCCACCCGGCCGGCCATGTACTCGCCGGCCCCCGCGAGGAGGTCGCGGTAGGAGGCGAATGCGTCGTACACACCGCGCTCGGCCGTGCTGCCGACGGCGATCCGCCGGTCCACGTCCGCCATCAGCTCGGGGTCCGTGGCGATCATCGCCTGGGCCTCGAGCACGTGCTGAGCCTCGCCACCGGCCAGCTGGCCGCGCGCGATCAGGTCGGCCGAGACAGCCTCCACGGCCTGACGGGCGCGCCCCTGCTCGCGCTCCGCCTCATCCGCGGTGATCTGCTTCGCCGGCGGCTCGAGAACCGCCGTACCCATGTGCCGCACCTCGCCGATCGCCACACCGTGGCTCACGCCGACGCCTCGCAGCGTTGTCTCCATTTCACCCGTCTCCGATTGAGCGGCGGGCCCAGCCGCCGCGGTGGATGTCCGACTCGCGCCTCTTTGGGCGGAGGGGTCAGGCGGACGCGGTCACTTCCAGCTGAAGAGAACGTCCCCGGCCTTCATGTCGCCGCTCTCGGCCACATCGGAGAGGGACTCGACAGAGGCCTCCAGCGCCACGACGGGGCAGATGGGGGACTTGCCCGCGGCCTCGACAGCGGCGGGGTTCCAACGGATGACGGCCTGGCCGCGGGTCACGGTGTCGCCCTTGTCCACGAGCAGCTCGAAGCCCTCGCCGTTGAGCTGCACGGTGTCGATCCCCAGGTGCGTGAGTACACCGTGGCCATCGCTGTCGACTACGACGTACGCGTGCGGGTGCAGGGAGACGACCACACCATCAACGGGGGACACCGCCTCCGAAGGCTCACGCACGGGATCAATAGCGGTGCCCGGTCCCACCATCGCGCCGGAGAACACCGGATCGGGCACTGCCGCGAGTCCGATGGCGCGCCCGGCAAGTGGGGACGTCACGCTGGTCATGGGGGCCTCCCAGGGGTGGGGCTTCATTGTGTCGCCGTCACTACCTGTCGCGAACGGCGTACTCTTCAGAAGGATATGTCACGTGATGTTCGGGTTCGCCCGATGTAGGTCCGGACCTGGGCTGGCCCTTTGGCACGGAGACTAGTGGACTAGACCGGTGGACTAGACCATACGCCTGAAACGATTTGCTTGGGCACCCCAGGGGCTGTACTGTCGTGACTCCTGCCAGGACGCTTCGTGTGAACTTCTCGCGAACGTCCGATGGACGGGACTCCTCTTCTGTCAACACCGATCTTGATCTTCAGATTTCTTTTCGCATGCCCTTTTGGCAAAACGGAGAGTGGTCAGGGAGACCGAGAATCGCTGATAGAGTCGGAATCGCCGGAAAGGGAAACCGCGAAAGCGGAGAACCTGGAAAGCAAGTGAGACCGACTCTGATAGAGTCGGAAATGCAAGAACACAGAACGAAAGCCCGGAGGAAAGCCCCAGTACGTGTTACTGCGGGTGAGTACAAAGGAAGCGTCCGTTCCTTGAGAACTCAACAGCGTGCCAAAAATCAACGCCAAAAGTTGATACCCCGTCCATTTCGGTGGATGAGGTTCCTTTGAAAAAGACCTGTAAGGCTTCCTTGTGGAGTGCTTGCAGGCAACT
>NZ_JAGGOZ010000048.1 GCF_018614075.1 Streptomyces sp. ISL-94
ATCGCCAGCATGCCCGGCATCGGCCCGCTGCTGGGCGCGGAGTTCCTGGCCGCCACCGCCGGCGACATGAGCCGCTTCGGCAGCTCCGACCGCCTGGCCAGCTTCGCCGGAGTCGCCCCGGTTCCCCGGGATTCCGGCAACATCAGCGGCAACCTCCA
Source organism: Streptomyces sp. ISL-94 (assembly GCF_018614075.1). Lineage (GTDB taxonomy): Bacteria > Actinomycetota > Actinomycetes > Streptomycetales > Streptomycetaceae > Streptomyces. Next base: position 159 of record NZ_JAGGOZ010000048.1, read on the forward strand.
CCGGCCAAGGCGCTACCACCGCGGCCTGCAACGCGTCTTCTACACCTCCGCGCTCATCAGCATCCGTAACTGCGACGAATCCCGCCGCTTCTACGAACGCAAGCGCGCCGAAGGCAAGCGACACACCCAGGCCGTCCTCGCCCTGGCCCGCCGACGCGTCAACGTCCTGTGGGCCCTCATTCGTGACGGAAAGCGCTTCCAACGTGAACTCCCTGTCACTGCGGCCGCTTGACAAAAGCATTAGGAGGTGTGCTCGCCCAAGGGGACCTCGAGCCCGATGCTCTCGGCCGCCACGGCGATGGCGTAGTCGAAGAACGCGGCCTCGTCCCGGACGCTGTCGTGGGTACGGCTGAAGACCTGGAACACCAGGAGGCCGATCAGATTGCTCCACAGGACGATGCCGCGCTCGATGATGTCCGAGAACGGAGCCTCGGGCACGCCGCCGAAGGCCTCCACGGCCGCCGGCAGGAGCAGCGGCGGGCCGGGCACCGTCCGCCGGGGCGGGGTGAGCGCACCGCGCTCGAGCGCCGACCGCACGATGCCGGCCAGCACCCCGGGCGTACGCGAGGCGGCCGGGACCGTGTCCTGCGGGGCGTGGTAGCCGGGCACGGGCGAACCGTAGATCAGCGTGAACTCGGCGGGGTGGTCGAAGGACCACCGGCGCAGGGCGCGCGTCACCGCGAGGAGCCGCGCACCCGCTGACGCCCCGGCGTCCCCGGCGGCCTGGTCGGCCTGCTCCATCGCGGCGCCGGACGCGTTGTAGGCGTCGATGACCAGCGCGGTCAGCAGGTCGTCCCGGTGCGGGAAGACGGCTTCTACATCGGTGAGGGCGAGACCGCTGTCGCGCGCCACGGCGTCCAGGGACAGCCCTCCGCCGCCCAGCTTCTCCAGCTGCTGACGTGCGGTGTCCTTGATCACCGCCGACGGCGTCGCGTGGTCGGCGGTGGAACTCGTTGCGGAATCCATGGCGGAACCGTACCCGTCGGCACCGGCCGTCGTGAGCGCGGTCCCACGAGCAGCTCGCGCAGGCGATCCGATCCGGCCACAGGGGGCCCAGCGATGCGAGGGAGCCGCTTCGGGGGGCTTTTATCCGACGTTGAGGAGGGCGTCAAGTCCCGACTTTCCGCAACATGACCGGGGGGTGCCCCCCGGGGTTTATTTGTGGAGCGGAAAGGCCTCACCGGAAACGGAACGAGGCACCAGGGCAGAGACGGAAGGCCTCCTCCCGGAGGGTTCCTCCTCTCCCCGACACCACCGCACCGTCCCGAATCCCCGGGCACACCTCAATGAATCATCACGTTAATTAGGAGAACATCATGAACCGCAAGATTCGTATCGCGACGCTGGTTGCTTCCGCTGCATTCATCGGTGGGGGAATCGTCCTTCCGGCCTCCGTGGCAACGGCGGCTCCGATGCCCGGACACGTGGCCACCGCGCTCCCGCTCGACGGAGGCGCCGGAGGCAAGGGTGGTGCGGGCGGCAGCGGCGGCCTCGTCGGAGGCGGCGGCGGTTCCGGCGGTGCCGGCGGCGGCAGCGTCCTCGGCACCGGTGGTAAGGGTGGCGAAGGCGGTACCGGTGGCGACGGGCTCCTCGTCGGTGGCGGCGGCGGTGGCGGCGGCGGTGGCGGCGAAGGCCGCATCGGCGGCGCGGGCGGCGGCGGCGGCAAGGGCGGCGCCGGAATCCTCCAGGGCGGCGGGGGCGGCGCCGGCGGTGGCGGCGGCGACGGCTGGCTGATCGGCGGCAAGGGCGGCAAGGGCGGCACCGGCGGCGCCAGCATCTTCAAGGGCGGAGCCGGCGGCGACGGCGGCGCAGGTGGCCTCGGCGGCCTGATCGGCGGCCTCGGCGGCGACGCCGGTGCCGGTGGCGCCTCCCTCTTCTAATCCGAGCACCGAAACGGGGTGGAGGCCTTCGCGGCCTCCCCCCCACCCTCCACCCGCTTCCCTCCCGCACCTCTACTTCTTGATCACACCAACGGAGACCCCCATGTTCACGATTTCCTGGCAGCGTCCGCTCATCCTGGCCGCGACCTCGTTCGCTCTGGTCACCGGTACTGCCGTCGCCGCTCAGGCGTCGGAGCACCACGCTCCGGCAAGCATCAGCTCGTCGGCCGTGGCGGACCTGCCCGCACCCTGCGGGGGCGGCGGCGAAGGCGGCAAGGGTGGAGAGGGCGGCAAGGGCGGCAAGCCCGGTAAGCCGGGTCAGCCCGGCAAGCCCGGCCGGTCCGGCGGATGCAGCCTGCGTTTCGAGGACCTGCCGGACAAGTCGAAGTCGGAGCTGACGGTGGTGGACAAGGTGCGCATCGTGCTGACTCTGCTGGCCGACGACTCGGACAAGACGCAGGAGAAGATCGCTGACAAGTACGACATCTCGAAGGAGGAGCTCGACACCTGGAAGGAGCACTACGAGGAAGGCAACTGGTTCGCGCTGATGGGAGAGGACTTCCCCTTCTCCCACTGAGGAACAAGGGTGGGAACGCAGGGGAGGAAGGGCTCCCCGGCCCCCTGTGGGCCGGGGAGCCCGTGTCTTTCGGTACCGGAATCACCCACTGAATCAATTTCTTCGCAAGGGAGAATCTCATGCGCGTGCACTCTTGGAAGTTCCGTCTCGGTATGGCCCTCTCGACGGCTCTGATCGGTGCCGGTGCCATGGCGACCACCGCCACGGCGGCTCCGGCAGCCCCCGCGGCCCAGGCCCTCGCCGGCCGGCAGCACGGCCTCGCCTTCCCCGACGGCGACAGCGGGCAGCGCGGCGACCGAATCAGCGCCGGCACGGTGCTCGGCAAGCTCCAAGGGGGCACCGGCGGCGTCCAGGTGGGCAAGGGCAGCGTCCGCGTCGGCGACAAGGTCTGCGCGGGCCAGTGCAACGGAACGGTCAACGGCACCAACGGCAGCAACGGCGGAGTCTGCGCCGGGCTGTGCGACGGCAGCGCCAACGGCGGCGCCGGCACCAACGGCGGGCCGGGCGGCAACGGCCAGAACGGAGGCAAGGGCGGGGTCTGCGTCGGGACGTGCCGCGGCAGTGTCAATGGCGGCGACGGAGGCAACGGCGGGGACGCGCTGCCCGCCGGCGACGGCGGGGCCGGCGGCTGGGGCGGCGACGGCGGCATCTGCATCGGCCTCGGCTGTGAGACCAGTGGTCAGGGCGGCCGCGGTGGCGCCGGCGGCCAGGGCTGACCGGATCCGGCGGGGTGCGAGGCCGGCGGGGTGGACGTGGAGCCGGTGGGGGGAGCACCTCGGGGAGCACCGCTGGGAGGAAATGCCCGCTCGTCCGAGCGGGCATTCGTGTGGATCACTGGATAGACTTTCCCATGAGCCATGTCGTCCGACTACCGAGGACGGGGTCGACGTGATCGGCACCTTTGCCCGTGGGCACCACAGCGACGCTGAGCCGTTGTCGCGCCGGCCGGCTGCGGGGGGTGTCTGATGGGGGCGGCATCGAATCTGAGCCAGTACACGGGCCGGCCCTCCGGCCTGATCGGCCAGCAGATCGCGGGCTACCGGATCGAGCGACTGATCGGCCGCGGCGGTATGGCGGTCGTCTACAGCGCGAAGGACCTGCGCCTGGACCGCACGGTCGCGCTCAAGCTCATCGCCCCGGAGCGGGCCCGCGACGACACCTTCCGCCGCCGCTTCACCCATGAGTCGCGGGTCGCTGCGAAGATCGACCACCCGCACATCGTGCCGATCTACGAGGCCGGGGAGACCGAGGGCGTCCTGTACATCGCCATGCGCTACGTCTCCGGCCTGGACCTACGGGCGATGCTGGACCGGGACGGCCCGCTGCCCGCCGCGACCACGCTGCGCATCGCGGCCCAGGTGGCATCCGCACTCGACGCGGCCCACGCGCACGATCTGGTGCACCGGGACGTCAAGCCCGGCAACGTCCTGATCGCGGCGGGCACCGACAGCGACCACCCGGAACACGTCTATCTCACCGACTTCGGACTGACGAAGAAGTCGCTCTCCCTCAGCGGGATCACGAGCGCGGGCGAGATCGTCGGCACGCTCGACTACATGGCGCCGGAGCAGATCTCCGGCCGGCCGGTGGACGGCAGGTGCGATCTCTACAGCCTCGCCTGTCTCGTCTACGAATGCCTCACCGGCGGGCCGCCCTTCCAGCGCGAGGAGGACATGGCACTGCTGTGGGCGCACCAGTACGACCCGGCTCCGCTCCTGACGGAGCGGAAGCCGGGTCTCGCTCCCGCTGCCGACGAGGTCATGGCGAAGGCCCTGGCGAAGGCCCCCGAGGACCGTTACGAGTCCTGCCTGGAATTCGTGGCGGCCCTGCGCGCCGCGACCGGGACCGGCGCCGGCGCGGGCGCCGACCCGCACCCCCCCGCGGGTCCCCGGCCTTCCGGGGTTTCGCGGGGCCCCGTGCCGCCACCGGAGCCGCCGGCCTGGGCCGGGGCGGTCTTCTAGGGGTGTCACACAGGAGCGCCGGCCGCCCTGAGGGCGGCCGGCGCTGCTTGACGACTGGGGTGGCTGGAGGTCACAGCCCCAGGGAGATGGCCAGTCGGGTCATCTCGGCTGTGGTGTTGATGCCCAGCTTGGCCCGGATGCGGCGGAGGTAGGCGTCGACCGTGTGCTTGGAGAGCCCCATGAGGCGGGCCGTCTGGAGGTAGGTGCAGCCTGCGGCGATGTAGCGCAGGGCCTCCTGCTCACGCGGGGCCAGCGCGGGTGCGGGGGCTTCGGCGACGTGCGGCATGGTGAGGGTGAGGCTCATGGGATTTCCTCCGACGGATCGGTCAGGTCATCGCTGCTCACTCCCTCGGAAGCAGAGGGACATCTACCGGAATGTCGGTTTTTGTCCCTAAGAAGACCTTGACCGGTCGACTTCATGAGCTTGTCCGTCGACTGTCACAGCCGTGTCACAGGGAACGTTCTCACGCATAATCCGCAGCACCCGACGCCGCAGCACCCGACGCCTCAGAACCCGACGAGGGACTGCTCGGCCCAGATGGTCTTCCCCACCGGGGCGTGCCGGGTGCCCCAGCGCTCGGCCAGCTGGGCGACCAGCAGCAGGCCCCGCCCTCCCTCGTCGAAGATCCGGGCCCGCCGCATGTGCGGGGCGGTGTTGCTCGAGTCGGAGACTTCGCAGATCAGGGTGGTGTCCTCATGGATCAGCCGCAGCTGGATGGGCGGCTCGCCGTAGCGGATGGCATTGGTGACCAGTTCGCTGACCAGCAGCTCGGTGACGAAGGAGGCCTCCTCCAGCCCCCAGGCCGTCAGCTGGTCGGTGGCGTGCCGGCGGGCGTGGGCGACGACGGAGGGGTCGGAGGACAGGTCCAGGACGACGACCTTGTCCGCGTGCAGGGCCCGGGTCCGGGCGACCAGCAGGGCGACGTCGTCGTCGGGGCGGTGGGTCAGCAGGGCGGTCAATACGCGGTCGCAGACCGTTTCCAGCGTCGAGGCGGGACGGGCGAGGGCCGCGAACATCTTGTCCAGGGCCTCGTCGATGTCGTAATCACGGTCTTTGAGCAGGCCATCGGTGTAAAGGGTGAGGATGCTGCCCTCGGGAAGCTCGACCTCCACGGTCTCGAAGGGCAGGCCCCCCAGGCCCAGCGGCGGGCCGGCCGGGACGTCGAGGAGGTACACGGAGCCCTCCGGGGAGACCACGGCGGGCGGGGGGTGGCCGGCCCGGGCGACCGTGCAGCGGCGGGTGACCGGGTCGTAGACCACATACAGGCAGGTGGTGCCGATGCCCCCGGCGGCGTCCCCGGAACCGTCCCGGTCCGTGTCGTCGGCGGACAGGTGGATGATCAGGTCGTCGAGGTGGGTGAGCAGCTCGTCGGGCGGCAGGTCGACATCGGCCAGGGTGCGTACCGCCGTGCGCAGCCGGCCCATGGTGGCGGCGGCACGGATGCCGTGGCCGACGACATCGCCCACGACCAGGGCCACCCGCGCGCCCGACAGCGGGATCACGTCGAACCAGTCACCGCCCACACCGGCCTCGGTACCGGCGGGCAAGTAGCGGGAGGCGATCTCGACGAGTGCCGCCTGCGGGGGGAGCGTATGCGGGAGCAGACTGCGCTGCAGTGTCATGGTGCTGGTGTGCTCGCGGGGGTACCGGCGCGCGTTGTGGATGCTGACGGCCGCGGTGTTCGTCATCTCCTCGGCACGCGACAGGTCCTCCTGCTGGAAGGGCTCGCGGCTCTGATGACGGCTGAAGACGGCCAGGCCGAGCGTGATACCGCCGGCGCGCAGCGGCACCACCATGATCGAGTGGGTCCCGTACGCGCCGGTCCAGCCGGCTGCGGGGTCCTGGGCCACCCATCGGATGATGGCCGGATCGGTTGTCCCGAACACGGCGCCCCGCCCCGTGGCCAGACACTCCACGGGGGGCGACAGAGCCGGATAGACGGTCGTCTCTCCGACCGCGACCTGGGACTCCGGGCTTCCTTCGAGGATCGAGCGCACCGCGGTACGGCACACGGTGACCGGTCCCGCCACGGTCCGGGAGGACGGCTCGTCCCCGCGCGGGAGCGGGTCCAGCAGGTCGACGGCCGCGAAGTCGGCGAGCCGCGGGACTGCGGCGTCGGCCAGCTCCTGCGCGGTGCGGGCGCTGTCCAAAGTCGTACCGATACGGGCGGCGGCGACGTTCGGCACGAGCATCTGCGGCAGATCGCCCTCGATTTCGGTCTTGTCGTGCGCGGCCAGGGACACGGCGCGCACGCGGCCGTCCGGGTCCCGCAAGGGCGCCAGCGTGGTGGCCCAGCCGTGCTCCGCGCTCGCCCCCGTGGGGCGGACGAAAGCATCCACGTACTGCGGCTCACCGGTCTCCAACGCCAGGCGCATCTTCCGCTCGGTCTCGTCGCTCACGGGATCCGGCGCGAGCTCCGGCAGACGCAGCCCCCGCATCTCGGCCTCCGTGAGGCACAGGGTGCGCTCCATGCCGGCGTTCGCCCGCACCAGCCGCAGGTCCGCGTCGAAGACCGCCAGGAAGCACGGGGACTGGGCGAACGCCCATTCCTTCAGCGATGCGTCCCAGGCGGGGCCGGGCTCGCCCGCCACGGCGGACACCACGGTCCACTTGGCGGTCCCGCCCGTGGACGTCCAGCGGTGCGCGATCAGCCCCACCTCCAGCCGCCGGCCGTCCCGGTGCCGCAGTGCCACGGTGCCGCTCCACCGCTCCTCCTCGGCCGGGATCCGCTGCGCCGCATCACCGGCGCCTTCGGCGAGCAGGTCGGCAGCGGGCAGCCCCACCACCTGGGAGGGGGCGTAGCCGAGCAGCCGTTGGGCACCCTCGCTCCAGTCGGTGACGGTGCCCTCCTCGTTGACGGTGGCCGTGGCCGAGTACGCCGACTCAGGGGAGAAGTCCGTCTCCTCCGGCCGCTCACCAGGAGAGCTGGGAAGTCGCTCCATCGCCGCTCATCTCGCCCTCGCTAGTTCTTGCCCGCTGTCCCACGGGAACCTGCACGGCCAGGGGCTCCACTGACAAGCATGATCCGGCGGGGCAAGGAGCACCAACGCAGTGCTGTCACGAGGGACACCCAGCCGACCGGGCCGGGGGAGGGGCCGCCGGAAGGTTCGGCGGCGCGGCCGGGTGCGCGAGGACCAGGGCGAGGACCGCGTCTCCCGTCTGCCACACCATCGCGCGGCGCCGTCCGCCGAGTACGGGCGGCCGAAGGCCGAGGATCACGATGCGGCGCGGAGCGGCGCCCAAGATGCCGCTCCGCTCGGCCTTGACCGCGGCTTCCTTCAGCGCCCACGCGCCGGCCATGGCCTCGGGCCGGTCCGTGCCGATGAGGGAGAGCTCCTCGGGCGAGAGGAGATGGTCCGCGACCCTGCGTACCGCGGCGGCCGAGACCGTTTCGCACAGGTCCACTCCGACCGGTCCCGGTGCGAGCGCCGCGGCGACGTGGTGGGCGGTGTGGCTGATGGAGACGTGCACGCCGGGCATCGGACGGCCGCGGACGACGACGCGAGGGCTGCCGTCGTCCCGGGGGAGGATCTCCACCTCGGTCGCCGGAGCGCCGAGCGCTTCGCCGGCCAGGCGCTTGGCGAGCAGCCGGCCGGCCGCCCACTCGGCCTGCCGCCAGACCGGCAGCGCGTGGACCACGCGCTGTTCGGCCGGTGAGAGAACCGGTGCCTGGTGGAGGTCGGGGCGCCGGGCCACGATGACGGAGGCTCCGCCCCATCGGTGGATGCGGCCCGGCGCCGGCGGGATCGACCGGAACGTGGTGTCCATGGCGGGATCAGGCGGCGCGGGCCGTGTCCGGGTGCCGCAGCCCCAGCGCCAGCGCGGTCACGGTGTGACGGATCTGGTCGGGCGTGTGGTCAGAGGTGATGAAGAAGCGCAGCCGGGCCATGTCCTCGGGCACGGCCGGGTGGAGGATGGGGTTGACACTGATGCCCTGCTGGAACAGCGTCTCCGCGAGCCGCAGGGTCTTCAGCGAGTCCCCGACGATGCACGGGACGATCGGCGTGTCGTGGCTGTCCCCGATGGAGATGCCCGCCTCGCGCGCCAGGCGGACGAACAGCGCGGCGTTCTCCGCGAGGCGTGCCACCCGCTGCGGCTCGGCCCGCAGCACGCGCAGGGCCGCCAGGGACGCGGCCGTGTCGGCCGGCGTCATGCCGGCGCTGTAGACGAACCCCGGAACGGTGTAGCGCAGGTACTCGATCACGGAGCGGGTCCCGGCGACGTAGCCGCCGCAGCTCGCCAGCGCCTTGGACAGCGTGCCCGACCACAGGTCGACGGCTGAGCGCTCCATGCCGTGGTACTCGCCGATCCCGCGCCCCGTCGCGCCGATCGTTCCGATGCTGTGGGCCTCGTCGATCATCAGCAGCGTGCCGTGCCGGCGCTTGACCTCGACGAGGGCGGGCAGGTCGGCGATGTCGCCGTCCATGCTGTAGACGCCCTCGATGACGATGAGCACCCGCCGGTACTGGTGGCGGACCTGCGTGAGGATGGCGTCGAGGGCTTCCGCGTCGTTGTGGGGGAACGGCCGCCGGGTCGCGCCGGAGAGCTTGCAGCCCTGCAGGATGCTGTCGTGGGACAGGGAGTCGTGGATGACGAGGTCCCCGGGCCCGACGAGGTGCCCGATCACGGTGACGTTGGTGGCGTGCCCGTTGGCCAGGGTGATCGAGGCCTCGCATCCGAGCTGGTCGGCGAGTTCCGCTTCGAGTTCCAGGTGGAGCGGACGGCTGCCGGACAGCAGCCGGCTGGCCGACACCGACGTGCCGTAGCGTTCGATCGCTTCCTTCGCCGCCTCGTTCACCCGGGGGTGCGTCGCCATGCCCAGGTAGTTGTAGCTGGAGAACGAGACGAGCTCCCGGCCGTCGATGACGGTCGTGTCCGTCATGCCGCCTTCGTGGACGAGGAAGTACGGATTGGGCAGCTCCATCTCCTGGAGCGTGGCGATGCGCTCGGTGTGGGCGGTGATCTCCGGAAAGCACTCGATGCGCGTGTCCTCTTCGGGCAGCGCGGAGGTGGTGGGGGCGGCCGGGGAGGCGGCCGGCTCCGTCCGGTCCGTGTGCGTCGGGTCGGAGTGCGGGGGCACCACGGTGAGGTGGGCGGGCGGCGTCGGCGGGGCGTCCTCGCCGTCGTCGGCGCGCTGTCCGGGGACGGCTGCCGGCGGGGCGCCCGCGGGGCCCCTCGCGATCAACGCGGCGATCTTCCCGACGGTCGGCCGGTCGGCGGCCTTTTCGTCGAACCTCCACTGCGGCCACAGCCGCTTGAGGGAGACGAACAGGTCGGTCAGCATCAGCGAGTCGAAACCGAGATCGTCGATCAGCAGCTGGTCGTGGTGCAGATGTTCCATCGGGAAGGCGCTGATCCGGGCCACGTGGGCGAACACGGCGTCGGTGACCTCGTCGATGCTTCCGGTCGGCGCAGGCTGTTCGTCTGCCGGTGCGCGGGAAGCGGGCGGGCCGGCGGCCTCGGGGAGGGCCGCGGGGACCTCGGGGACCTGGGAGGTCTCCGGAGCAGGGACGGGCGTGGAAGCGGGCACAGGTGCGGTTTCGGCTGTCGGAGGTGCGACGACCGGCGCGGCGACCGGGGCGGCCGGTGCGGCGTGGTTCTGCGCGGGGAGGGCCTCGGTGAGGCGGCTGAGCAGTGTCGCCTGCTGCTGGACGAGCGTGAGCAGTTCGGCCATCGGGTCGTTCGCCGTGTCGTTCACGGGGTGGTCCACGGGGATGTTCATCGAGTTCTCCTGAGGCGGTGCGGACTGGGTCATGAGGGGGGAGGCGGGGGAGGGGTCCTTCTTCGCGGGGCGCCCGGCCGACGTCCAGTAGGACTGGGTGTCGAGCTTCGCCACCGGCAGGTCCAGCAGACGGCGGTCCGCCGCGGGCACCCATGCGCGCGGGTCGACCGGGGCGCCCAGGACCGCGAGCCGGGCGAGGGCCAGAACGAAGCTGCGTCCGCTGTCCGGGGCCGCCCCTGCGGCGGGGATGACGTGGACGTCGCCGTGGCCGACGAGGTTGCGGCGCACGGAGGAGAGGAGCGAGTTGCCGCCGGTCACCTGGAGGAAGACGCGGGCCCCCTGGTCGTAGGCCGTACGCACGGCATCGTCGAAGTGGACCGGCGTGGACGCGTGCCGGGCCCACAGGTGGCGCAGTCGCTCGGGGTCGGTGCAGACCTCCGCGTTCACGGACGAGACGAACGGCAGGACGGGGACGGCGATGGTGCGGTCGGCGAGATCGGCGCGCATGGGCTCCTCGACGGAGGCCAGCAGCGGCGAGTGGAAGGAGTTGGACACCTCGAGCGTCACCGTGACGACCCCGGCCTCGGCGCAGGACCGCCGCACCGCGTCGAGCCCTCGCGGTGCACCGCTGACCACGACCTGCCGCGGCTGGTTGAAGCAGGCGAGCCACACGTCGTCGATGCCGTCCATGAGTCGGCGGCAGGTCTCCCTGTCGGTCTGTACGGCGAGCATCCCGCCGCGGAGCTCGGTTTCGGCCTCACGGAGGGTCGTGCCCCGGTGGACGAGCAGCCGGATGGTGTCCTCGTCGGTGAGCGCTCCGGCCGCCGCGGCCGCGGCGAACTCTCCGACGCTGTGGCCGAGCGCGAGGTCGGGAGTGACGCCGCAGCCGGCGAGGAGACGGGTGGCGGCGATCTGGACGGTCCCGAGCAGGGGCTGGCACACCTCGGTGGCGGCGATCCGCCGCCTGAGCTCCTCGGCGTCGCCGCGGGGGTTCGCGGCCTGGCCGTACAGCAGATCGGTGAGGTCGAAGCCGGTGTCCCGGCGGGCCACCGCGCTGAGGAGGCCGACCGTCGTCCGGAAGCCGGTGAACCTCTCGTAGAGGTCCTGCATCATCCCCGGCCGCTGACTGCCCTGCCCGGGGAAGAGGAAGGCGATGCGGCGCTGCGCGGCCGGCAGGGGGGCGTCGGCGGCGAAGGCGCCGTCGCCGAGGTCGCCCCTGGCGCCGTCCTCGAGCTGCTGGCGGGCCTGGCGCAGCCGCCTGGTGAACGCCTCCGTGTCGGCGGCCACGATCGCGAGGCGGGCCGTCAGCGGCTTGCGCGAGCCCAGGGTGTGCGCCAGTGCCGCGATCGGCACGCCGGGCGCGCGCTCCACCGCGTCGAGTACCTCGCCGATGTGCCGGTCCAGCAGCTCGGGGCTGCCGGCCGACAGCAGGACGAGCTGCGGTCCGGTGCCTCCCGTGCCTCCCTTGCCTTCGGCGCCGCCGGCGTCGGCGGTGCGTGCCGAGGGGTGGCAGAAGGGCGCCGCGGGCGGCTCCTCCAGGACCACGTGGACGTTCGTGCCGCCGAAACCGAACGAGCTGACGGCGGCACGCCGCGGGGCGGCCGCGCTCGGCCAGGGCCGCGCGGTGTCGGCGAAGCGCAGGCCCGCGGCGGAGATGCCCAGCTCCGGGTGGGGGGTGGTGTCCGGCTGCGGCACGATCGTGCGGTGGTGCACGACCAGCGCCGTCTTGATGAGTCCGGCGATGCCCGCCGCGGACAGGGAGTGCCCGATGAGGGCCTTGCCCGCGGCGAGGTAGCACAGGCTGGTGTCTTCGTCGGGGTACTCGGTGCGCAGCCGGCGCAGTGCCTCCACCTCGGAGCGGTCGCCGGCGGCGGTGCCGGTGCCGTGGGCTTCCAGGAAGCCCACGGAGGACGGGGCGACCCCCGCGTCGTCATAGGCCCGGCGCATGGCGCGCAGCTGGCCTTCGGGGGCGGGGGCCAGCGGCCCGGGGGACGCGCCGTCGTTCGCCGAGCCGATGCCCTTGATCACCGCGTAGACGCGGTCGCCGTCGGCCAGCGCGTCGGCCAGCGGCCGTACGATCACGGCACCCGCGCCCTCGCCCAGGACGAAGCCGTCGGCCCCCTCGTCGAACGGGCGGCACACCCCGGTGGCGGACAGCGCGCGGAGCTTGGAGAAGCCGACCAGGCTGTCGGGCGTGAGGTTGACGTACACGCCGCCGACGACCGCGATCCGGCAGTTGCCCTGGCGCAGCTGGGCGATCGCCTGGTCGAGGGCGACCAGGGAGCCGGAGCAGGCGGCGTCCACGGCGAAGCTGGGGCCGCCGAGGTCGAACTGCCGGCTGACGGTGCCGGCCGCCATGTTGAGCAGGCTCCCGGGAAGGGTGAACGTCTGGATGGCGCCGAGCTGCGCCGCCTGCTCCCTGACGGCGTCGAGGCCGCCGCGGTCGTCCGCTGCGAGCGACTCCTCGGCCAGGGTGATGGCCCGCAGGGGGGCCGTCATGAGGTCCTTGTAGTCGGACACCGACATCCCGATGAAGACCCCGGTGTTCTCGCGGTCGAAGTCTCCGCGGCCCAGCCCCGCGTCGTCGAGTGCCTCGCGGGCGACGTCGAGCACCAGCCGGTGCTGCGGGTCCATCGCACGGGCGCGGGCGGGCGGCACCCCGTAGTGCAGGGCGTCAAAGCGGTCCACGTCGTCCAGGAAGGCGACCTGGTCGGTGTAGGCGGCATTGCGGGCCGACGGGTTGTCGGGCGAGTGGAAGGTCTCGTGGTTCCAGCGCTCCCTCGGGACGGCGGAGAACTGTCGTTCGCCGCTCATCAGGAGCTTCCAGTAGGCGCGGATGTCGGGGGCGCCGGGGAAGCGGCAGCCGAGTCCGGTGATGGCGATGTCGGTCATGAGGGGTCTTCCTTGCGGTGGCGCCCTGATGGTCAGCGGCGCGCGTGGACGGGGGAGTGGATGCGGGTGTGCGTGTGCGGGTCCGGATGGGCGCGGGCGGCGGTACGGACCGGGATGCGGCCCGGGGGGCACCGGCCTGGCGGGCGTCTCCCGGCGGTAACCGGGGGCGGAGGTGGCGCCGGGCGCGGGACCTTGCGCCGCAGCAGCCGCGGTGCCCACCAGTTCAGGTCGCCCGCCAGCCGCATGAGCGCCGGTACGAGGACACCGCGCACGAGCGTGGCGTCGAGGAGGACGCCGAGGCCCGCGCCGATCCCGAAGAACTGCAGGAGGGAGACCCGGGAGGTGCCGAAGCTCAGGAGGGTGAACGCGAGCAGGGAACCGGCGGTCGTGACGATGCCGCCGGTGTGCGCGATGCCCGAGATGATCGAGCCGGCGTTGTCCTCCCCGGCCTCGTGCGCCTCCTTGATGCGCGCGAGGACGAACACCTCGTAGTCCACCGAGAGTCCGAAGACGATGCAGAACAGCAGCACCGGCATGGTCGTACTGAGCGGTCCGGGGGTGAATCCGAGCAGGTCGCGCAGATGGCCGGACTGGAAGATCCACACCATGGCCCCGAGGACGGCCACGAGGCTCAGGGCGTTCAGCGCGATGGCCTTCAGCGGCAGCAGCAGGCTGCGCGTGAAGCCGAGCAGCAGCACGAAGGTGGTGAGGGTGATCACGGAGAGCGCCGGCGGAATCCGGTCTCCCACCGTGTCCTTGGCATCGACGAGTACGGCGCTCGGTCCGCCGACGAGGACCTCGCCGCCGGCCGGGGCGGGAGTCGCGCGGATGTCGTGCACGAGCTTCTGGGCAGCGCGCGACTGGGGGTCGGCCAGCGGCACCACGGAGAGCAGGCTCGTTCCGTCACCGGCGGGCACGGCGGGCACGGCGGGCACGGCGGTGGATCCGGCAGAAGCGGAGGCCGCCGCCTTCTCGCCGTTCCGGAAGCTGCCGCCGGGCCCCCCGACCTGGGCGACCTGGGGCAGCGCGGACAGCCGGCGGGCGTAGTCCTCCTGAGCCGGCGCGGACGGGGCACCGGTGAGGACGACCGTGAGCGCGCTGGAGCCCTTCATGTCGAACGCCCCGCGCACCAGGTCCCCGGTCTGCCGGCCGGCCGTGCTCACCGGCAGCGCCCGGTCGTCGGGGGTGGCGAAACCGGCGTGCGCGAACGGCCCGGCGAGCACCGCCAGGAGTCCGATCACCGGCAGCGCCGCGAGCAGCGGGCGGCGTACGACGATCCGCGCCAGCCCCTCCCAGAAGCGCGACCCCGAACCCTGCCGCACCCGGCGGCGCCACGGCACGGCCCAGGCGTTCACCCGGTGCCCGAGCAGCGCGAGCAGGGCGGGCAGCACGGTCATGGCGCTCACCGCCGCGATCGCCACCACGGCGATGCCCGCGTAGGCGAAGGAGCGCAGGAAATACGGCGGGAAGACCAGCAGCGTCGCGAGCGCGGCGGATACCGTCGCGGCACTGAACCCGATCGTGTGGCCCGCGGTGCGCACGGTGCGTATGGCCGCGTTGCGCGGGAGGTAGCCGAGGGCGAGCTCCTCACGGAACCGCGAGACGACCAGCAGCCCGTAGTCGATGCCCAGCCCGAGGCCGAGCGCCGTGGTGAGGTTCAGCGCGAAGACGGAGACGTCGGTGACGGCGCCGAGGGCGCTCAGGACCAGCAGCGTCCCGGCGATGGCCAGGACCCCGATCAGCAAGGGCAGCGCAGCGGCCACCACACTGCCGAACACCAGGACCAGCAGGATCAGCGTTCCCGGCAGGACGACGGACTCGGCGCGCTTCAGGTCGGACTCCGAGAGGTCCTGGAGCTCGGCGTCGACGAGCGCGGTCCCTCCGGCGTGCACCGTCAGGGCCGTCGTGGAAGCCGCCGGGCCGGTCAGCTCCTTGCCGAGCTGCTTGACCCTGGCTCCGAGCTGCTCCCCCTCGCCGTCCACGTGCGCGACCAGCATGGCCGCGCGGCCGTCCCGGCCGCGCAGCTCCGGCGCGCCGCCGGTCCAGTACGAGGTCACGGCGCTCACCTGCGGCTGGGCTGCGAGGAGCCTGGTCAGGTCCTCGCCCGCGGCCCGGGCCGCCGGGTCGTCGACGGAACCGCCGCGGGCCTCCGCGACGACGACCAGGTTGGGGGACGCACCCAGGCGCTCGGCCGCCACGAGGGCGGCACGGCTGGACTCGGATCGGGGGTCGTCATATCCCTGCGTCTTCAGCCGGCCGGTCGCGTCCGCGCCGAACACCGCGGAGAGCACGAGGAACACCAGCGCGGCGAGCAGCACGAGTCGGGGGCGGCGGGTCACGAAGACCCCTGCGCGACGGGACATGGCTGCCTCTGCTCCGGACGGGTGTCGCTCCTGCTCTGGTGCAGGGCGGCGGATATCCACCGTGCCCGGAGGAGGGCTGAGGCCGTAGCCCCTGCTGTTCGTTACTTGACAGGAGCAGGTGAGGCGGTCTCCGGGGGTTCGGACTTTCGCCGGAGAGGCGTGAAGCGCCTCAAAAGTGGTACACGCAGGGAGTCCGGACTTGCGTAGGACAAGGAGAAACTCATGATCATCCTCGGCGTAATTCTGCTGATCGTCGGCTTCGTCACGGGGCTGTCCATCTTGTGGACGATCGGCCTGATCCTCGTCCTGGTGGGTTTGGTGCTGTGGGTGCTCGGCGCGGTGGGGCACGCGGTCGGAGGCCGGCGGCACTATTGGTGAATGCCCGCGGCCGCGGTCGCGGCGCGTTCAGCTCGCCACAACGCCCGGCAGGCTGCCTCTCACGAGTGAGAGGCAGCCTGCCGGGCGTTGTGGCGCAGTGCGCTCAGGTCTTCAGCAGGCGGTTGAAGAACGAGCGGTAGTGCTGGAGCGCCATCCGCAGGTCCTCCGTGGCCACGTCGTCGCCGCGCTGCCACTGGCCCTCCAGCTCCTGCTTGTACGTGGCGAAAGTCCCGGCGAGGCTCTGCATGACCTCGGCCACCAGGGTGTCCGCCGAGGTGACCGCGGCCCGCGGGTCGTCGACGAAGCGGCCCTGGATCTCGCTCCAGGCCGTGCGGTACCGCTCCGCGTCCCCGGGGGCGAGCAGCGGCTGCTCCTCGTCGCTCCCGGCGTCTGCTCCGGTCGCCGCCCCGTCGTCCGCGGACCCCGCGTCCCGATCGGTGGCGGGCTCGCCGATGTCCTGATCGGTCATGGGCTCGCCGAAGCCCCGATCCGTGGTGGGCTCGCCGGCATCCCGGTCGGTGGCGGATTCGCCGGGCATGGCGTCCCCGGTCGCCTGGCCCGGGTAGACCGCCGTCTCCCGCTCCTCGCCCGCCTGATCCGCCTGTGCGAGATCCTCCGTGCTCAGGCCGGATGTGGTCTCCCGTTCATCGTCGTCGTGGGTCTGCATGTCACTGGCTCCTCTGATCCGTGAGCAGTTCCTCGAACAGGGCGCGGTAGTGCACCATCGCCCCGCGCAGCTCCTCCGTCGTCGCCTGTCCCTTCGCACTCCGCGCCCTGACCTCGTGCGCGGCCCGGTAGTGGTCCAGCGTGCGGCTGTGCTCGACCGACAGGTCGCGGACCGCTCCCCGGTATCCCTCGGTCGGGTAGCCGCGCTCCGTCATCAGCCTCGACACCAGGTCGTCGGCTTCGTCGACGGCGCCCGCAGGACGGTCCACGAAGTGCTCCTGTACGCCGCTCCACTCCTCGGAGTAGTGGCGCCGCCGCGCGGGGGGGAGTTCCTTGATCTCGAGCTGGTCGTGCCGTTCCTCGCGGGCGTGCAGCTCGCGCTCGGCGGCCAGTGCGCCGCCCTTCTCCTCCACCGTGCGTTCGTACTCCGGGCCGAAGCGGTCGCGCAGGTGGCGCCGCCGCGCCAGGAGCCACAGAAGGGCGGATAGGGCGATCACCACGACCACCGCGGCCGCGATAACGGCTATGAGCGTGTTCGTCGACATGTTGGGCCTCCGTCCTGCGGCCTTGAGCCGCCTGCATGGGCCCGGCTGCCCATCCTCCGGGTGGACAAACCAGGCATATCTTGGCGGGCGCTCCCAGGGGCGGCCTCACATGTGCCGGTTGGCGTAGTACTGCTCGATGAGGCGGATGGCGGCGACATCGTCCTCGTGGCGTCCGCTCTCGAAGTCGGGCGAGTCCTTGACCTCCGCCTTGGTGGCGGAGAGATGGACCGTCCGGTTCCCGGTGTCCACCCGGCCCACCACGTCGACCGGGACCAGGACATGACGCCCGAAGATCCACGGACCGGTGTCGACGACGAGGTGGTCCCGGCCCGCCTCGGGCGAATGGCGGTCCACCGTGCCGATGTGCCCGTCGGACGCCTCGACCCGGTAGCCGATCAGCGTGTCGTCCGTGTCCTGCGGGTCGTCCCGCCGCATGTGCCGGTCGAATTCCCGGACGACGGCGGCGCCGAAGGCGTCCAGGTCGTCCGGCTTCCGGCTGGTGATCAGCGTGGACGGCGCCGCCCGGCAGACCCGTACCGGCTCGTCGACCCAGGTGCCGCCGGCGTTGCGGATGTCGGTGGCCAGGCTCGGCCACGAGGTCAGCGTCCGCCCCCGTACGACACCGGCCTCCACCAGCATCCAGGGGGCGTGGCAGATCGCGGCGACGGGCTTGCCCTCGGTGAAGAAGCTGCGGGTGAAGCCGACGGCGCGCTCGTTCATCCGCAGGGCGTCGGGGTTGGCGACTCCGCCGGGCAGGACGAGCGCGTCGAAGGCCTCGGAGGTGTCACCGGCGAGGATGTGGTCGACGGTGAAGCGGCCGGCCCTGTCGAGGTGGTGGAAGGCCTGGACCTGTCCGGCCTCGGTCGAGACCAGCTGGGGGTTCCAGCCGGCCCCTTCGACGGCCTTCCACGGTTCGGTGAGTTCGACTTCTTCGACGCCTTCGCGTGCGGTGAGGAAAGCGATGCGCACCTGTTCCACCTCCTTCGGCCCCCCGGACACGTACACGGCTTTCGTTGCCCCCTGCGCGACGCCTGCCCCGGCGTGGGCCGTTCAAGCACCGAGGGGGGTGTGGCCGGCCGGCACCGCTTCCTCGGGCGCGACCGGCCCGGGCGGGCTGCCGTCGCCGAACGGCCGCCCGCCCAGCGCGGTCCGGCCGTGCGGTGCCGTCCAGCCCGACAGGTCGGGCCCCTCGGGCACGATGCCGGTGGGGTTGATGTCGGAGTGCACGAGGTAGTAGTGCCGCCTGATGTGGTCGAAATCGACGGTGTCGCCGAAGCCGGGTGTCTGGAACAGGTCCCGCGCGTACGCCCACAGCACCGGCATCTCGCTCAGCTTGTGCCGGTTGCACTTGAAGTGGCCGTGGTACACGGCGTCGAAGCGGACGAGGGTGGTGAACAGGCGCACGTCGGCTTCGGTGACCGTGTCGCCGACGAGGTACCGGGAGCCCGCGAGCCGGGCGGACAGCCAGTCGAGCCGGGCGAACAACCGCTCGTACGCGTCGGTGTACGCCTCCTGCGATCCGGCGAACCCGGCCCGGTAGACGCCGTTGTTCACGTCGCGGTAGACCACCTCGTTCACCGCGTCGATCTGCGGCCGCAGCGCGGGCGGGTAGAGCGCGGGCGCCCCCGCCCGGTGGTGGGGCGCCCACTCCAGCGACAGGTCGAGCGTGAGCTGCGGGAAGTCGTTGGTCACGACCTTCCCGGACGTGACGTCCACGATCGCAGGCACCGTGATGCCCCGGTCGTAGCCGGGGTCGAGCGCGAGGTACGCCTCCTCGAGCCGCTCGATGCCCAGTACGGGGTCACGCCCGCCCGGATCGAGGCCGAAGGTCCAGCTGTGCTCGTCGTGCACGGGTCCGGCGACGGCCATCGGGAGCGCCTGTTCCAGCCCGAGCAGGCGCCGTACGATCACCGCCCGGCTCGCCCACGGACAGGCGCGGCTCACCACCAGACGGTAGCGCCCGGGCTCCGCCGGGTAGCCGTCGCGCCCCTCGGCGGTGATCCGCGTGGTGACGTACCGGCTGTCGCGGGAGTACTCCTTGCCAGGGCTTACATAGCTCACGCCCTGCGCCTACCCCAAACCCCAGCCCCCACCCGCCTCGGGTCCGTGCCCGTCCGGGGTGACGTGGTAGACGGCGAAGGCCCGGTCGATGACGGGCATGGCGACGTTGCGCACGCGGACACCGCCCGCCGTCATACCGTGCTCGGTGCCCTGGTGGGCGTGCCCGTGGATGATCAGGTCGGCTCCCTCCTCGTCCACCGCCTCCGCCAGGAGGTAGCTGCCGAGGAAGGGATAGATCTCCCGCGGCTCACCCGCCAGGGTGTCCGGTACGGGCGCGTAGTGGGTGAGCGCGATGCGCAGCGTGCTGCCCGCTTCGCGCAGTTCGCGCAGCGCCCGGCCGAGGCCTTCGGCGTAGCCGCGGGTGCAGCGGATGAAGTCCTTCATCTCCGGTTCGCCGAACTCGCTTCCGCTGCGCCCCGCGAAGCCTCCGCAGAAGCCCTTGGTGCCCGCGACGCCGACCCTTCGGCCGCCGAGGTCGAGGAGCACCCCCTCGCCCTCCAGGACGTGCACGCCCGCTGCCCGCAGCTCCCGGGCGACGGCCGCCTGCTGATTGCTGTGGTAGTCGTGGTTGCCGAGGACCGCGACCACGGGAACCGGCAGCCCGGCCACCTCCGAGGCCACCACCCGGGCTTCCTCCGCCGTGCCGTGCCGCGTCAGGTCGCCGGCCAGGAGCAGTACGTCGGCGCATTCGCCGAGGGTGTCGAAGGCCGGCCGCAGCAGCCCGGCGCTGTCCGTCCCGAAGTGGATGTCCCCTATCGCCGCCACGCGGATCATGACAGCTCCTCCGAGTGGTCGGGCGGGCCGGGGCGGCTCACCGTGAGGTCGTCGTACCAGTCCAGGCCGGCCAGCTCCTCACCGGCCACCCGCAGGACCGCTGTCCGGCACTCCTCGTCGGTGACGCGGCCCCGTACGACGGCCCGCGCGCCGTGCATCTCGACGCGTACGCCGATTTCGGCGGTCTCCTCGCGGGCCAGCCGGTCGAGCAGGTGCTGGATGCGGTACTCGGTGATCTCGGAGCCGGTCATGACGCTCCCTCCGTCCGCTCCGGGCGGTCGATGACGTGAAGCCGTTCGAGCAGGTAGAGGAAGGCGTCGGACAGCGGCGCCGCCCGGTGGTCGTGATCGATCCGGTCCCAGTCGATCTGTTCGCGCAGCATGCGGGCCATGGGCAGCAGGTCTCCGAAGTCGCAGTAGTGCTCGCAGAGCGCGGAGAGGCGGCTCTCCATCAGGTCGGTGGGCGCCAGCACCGGCATCCACACGGAGTCCACCGCCTTGACGCTCGCCCGCTCCAGCAGTTCCGTACTGACCGGGCGCCGGGCCAGCTCGAAGATCAGGTCGATCTCCTCGCCACCCGAGCGTCCTTTGACCAGCCAGTCCTCAGGGGCGCGGCGCATGGCGATGCCGCCGCTCTCCATGGCCTCGATCACCGCGTCGGCGTCTTCGGGCCGGACACAGAAGTCGGTGTCGTGCTGGAAGCGGGCCGGCAGGCCGTGGGCGAAGGCGGCCACGCTGCCGGCCAGGGCGAAGGGCTTCCCGGTGCGCTTCAGCAGCGCTGCCACGTGCTTGGTGGTCTCCAGGATCGCCTGGGTGTGGTCCCTGGGCAGCGGACCTTCGGCCGGTTGCGGCGGGCTCAGGCCTTCCGGCGGGTGGATGCCCGTCGGGGTGCGCGGGATGGTTTCACGGGTCACGGCGCGCCTCACTATCCGTGTCACTGTCGGCACCGGGCGCCTAACCCGTCCGGCGCCGCCGAAACCACCTCTCGCCCCCGGAATGGTGCGGATGAAGGGGTGAGGAGTGCGGGGGAGCGCGGCGGGTAGGCGCCCCCCATGTTCCGATCCGGCGGGAGGCGCGTATGAACCGGGCAGCGCTGTTCGACGTCGACGGCACCCTCGCCGACACCAACCACCTCCATGTCACCTGCTGGTGGGAGGCGTTGAGACAGGCCGGCCACGACGTCGCCATGCACGACATCCACCGTGCGATCGGCCTGCCCGGCGAGGACCTGCTCGCGCACCTGCTGGGCGAGGACCGCGACACGGACGAAGACGACACGCTGACCGCCGCCCACGACACCCTCTACGGCACGTATTTCGACCGGCTGCCCCCGCTGGACTCGGCGGCCGAGCTCCTGCGCGAGCTGGACCGGCGCGGCTGGCGGGTCGTGCTCGTGACCTCCGCGCAGCAGGCCGAACTGGACGCGCTCCGACGGGCCGTGGACGCCGACGACGCCATCACCGCGACGGCGAGCTCCGACGACGTGAGCGAGGGCAAGCCCGCTCCCGACCCGGTGCACCACGCCCTCGGCCTGGTGGACGCGCCCGCGCGCGGCGCCGTGTTCGTCGGCGACACGGTCTGGGACATGAAGGCGGCCACCCGGGCCGGCGTCGCCTGCGTGGGCCTGCTGTGCGGCGGCATCCCGCGCGCCGACCTCGAAGAGGCGGGGGCGCAAGCCGTGTACCGGCATCCCGCCGATCTCCTCGCCCACCTCGCCGACAGCCCGTTCGGCGTCCCGCCGGCCCACTGACCGCTCCGGGAATCCCCGGACGCCGTCGGCGCCCCGTTGCTCACAGCGAGCCCATCCTTCGCGTGCGGCCGTGACGCCCCGCCTCGCCGCAGCATCCGCCACAGCCGGGAAGTGGCATGCTCAATGTATGGAACGCGACCCCGTGACGGCCGAAGCGGGTGACAGTGCGGCACGCGAGGTGCTGGCGCTGGCCAAGGTCGTGGCCCGGCTCCGTGCCGAGGTCGGGGAGCTGGAGGCCACGGCCTCGACGACGGCCGTCGTCGAGCGGGCCAGAGGCGTGGTCATGGGCCAGGCGGGCGTCCCGGCGGACGCGGCGTACGAGCTGCTGCAGGCGCGTGCCGTACAGCGCCGGCGGACCCTGCTGGAGGAATGCTGGATCACCGTGGGCCAGACCGGCTCCGCTCCTGTGCCGGCAGCGCCGCGGGCCGGGGCGGCCGATCCCGGCACGCCCGCCGAACCGCCGGAGCCGGACCTCTCGCCCTTCATCACGGGCCGCTACGTCCGCGGCGGCGGGTGGCAGACCGGGCACCGGCTGCTCCTGGCCCGGCTGGCCGAGGGCCTGGCCGGCACGCGTACCGCGGACGACGTCGCGGAGCTCTTGCGGGCGGTACTGTGCGAGGCGGCGGACGTGGACGCGGTGATGATCTACACCGCGGCGGTCGCCGGAAGCCTGGAGCTGGCCGGGCGGGCCGGCGTCAGCGATGCGCTGGCCGAGCAGAGGAGCCACATTCCCCCGCTGAGCGGTGTCGCAGCGCTGGAGGCCATCTCCGCCCAGTCGGCGGTGTGGCTCGAAGATCCCGGGCCGGACGCCGCCCGGTACCTGCTGATCGGGGATCCGCCCGGGCGGTGGCCTTCGCGTGCATGGGTCCCCGTACCCGGCCGTCGGCCGATGACGACGGTCGTGGGGTTCTTCCGCACCGTGCCGGGCCCCTTTGACGGCCGTACCCGGACCCTGCTCCGGCGGGCCGTCAGGCTCTGCGGCGGTCCTCTCCGGGAAGACCGGGGCCCCCACGGACTCGTCCCCCTCCACGCGGACGTCGAGGCCGTCCAGAGGGTGCTGGACGCCCTGGCCGGGCCGGCGGTCCTGCTCACCCCCCTGCGGGCCCACACGGGGGAGGTGGAGGACTACCGGATCGACGCGGCGGCGCCGGAGTCGGTCGACGTGGCCGGTAGGACGGGCAAGGAGCTGGTCGGCCGGCTGGTCCTGGAGACCTATCCCACCGTGGCGGGCACCGCCCTGTGGGACGGATACCTGGACACACTGGCCACGGGGACCGCCTACGAGGGCGAGCCCTTCACCTATGAGGAAGTGACCGCCGGAGTCGCCCGGCAGTCGGTGTACTCGGTCCGGGCGTCCCGGCTGGGCGACCGGCTGGTCGTCTCCTGGATCCGCCACGACACCACCGAACGCGAGACGCGCCGGCTGACCGACATGCAGCGGCTGGGAAACCTCGGCTGGGCGGGCTGGAACCTGGTCACGGACACCATCGCCTGGTCCGACCAGGTCTACGCCATCTTCGACCGCGACCCCGCCCTGGGGCCCATGCGACTGGAGGAACTGCCCCAGCACCTGGTGGCGGAAGACGTTCCGAAGCTGGGCGCGGCCGTCCGGCGGCTGCTGCGCGACGGAGAGGCCGTGGACCAGCCCTTCCGCGTCACCACCACGCAGGGCGTACGGCACCTGCGGATCGTCGCGGAGGCGCATCGGGACGCGGACGGCACACCCGTCGAGGTACACGGCTTCTTCCAGGACCTCACGCCGCAGCGGGAGGCCGAACTCGCCCTGCTCGAGAGCGAACGCGCCAACCTCGTCCAGCGCGGCATGCTGAAGGCCGAACGTGCGCTCGCCGCCCGGCTCCAGGACACCCTGCTGCCGATACCCGAACAGTCGCTGGAACTCGCGGGCCTCCGCATCGACGTCGCCTACATCCCCGCGGACAGCGGATTGAACGTCGGCGGCGACTGGTATTCCGCGATCGAACTGCCGGACAAGAGCGCGCTGTTCGTCGTCGGCGACATCGCCGGCCACGGTCTGGCGGCCGTCGGCACGATGGCGCAGCTGCGGTTCACCACCAAGGGCATGACCATCACCGGCTCGGCCCTCCCGGACGTCCTCGGGAGGCTCAACGCCCTCCTGTGCCACACGGCTTCGGATCCGGACGGCGCCACCGCCACCATGGCCATGGGGCGCTACCAGCCCTGGGACCGCCGCCTGACCTGGGTGCGGGCCGGGCATCTGCCGCCGCTGCTGATCCGGGGCGGAGAGGCACGCTTCCTGCCTCAGCCCGACGGGACCCTCCTCGGCGCCGACTTCGACTCCGCGTACGGGCAGGACATGCTCGACCTGCTGCCCGGTGACCACCTGCTGCTCTACACGGACGGCCTCGTGGAGGAGCCGGGTGAGGACATCGACCTGGGGCTCGCCCGGCTCGCCGACACGGCCCTGCGGCTCCTGCGCGAGGGCCGGGGTGAAAGGCTCGCCCGTTCGCTGGCCGCGCTGCGGCCGGGACGCCGGGACGACATCTGCGTCCTGGACCTCCACGTGCCCGACGGACCCTGATCGAAGGAATGCCCGCAGTGGATGAGGCTCTTTTCCGAACGCGCGCCGGCATGCCGCTCGGTGGCGTGAACTCGCTCCGCGCAGCGGCCGGTTCGGCGGGCGTCCGGCAGATGCCCGCGTAGCCTCCGCCCCGCGCGGCCGTTCGGCCCGTCCGCGCAGATCGGTGCAACTGGGCGCCTGCGGCCGCCTCATGGCCGGATGAGGGCGTTCGGCACGGCGTGGCAGCGCGGCGGAGTTGGAGCAATTTGGACCGTAAATGCATGAATTGACGATCAGTCAAGTGTTCGTGCCGGTGATACGATCATCGCGCTTACGAGTGGCGGATGGGCGCAAGACGACATCTCCGGCCATGGGGGACATCCGGGCGCCAACCCGGTACGGATGGTCCGCCCGGTCCGCCCGCATTGACGGAATGCGGCAGCTGGTCGTCAGTCGCCTGAAGAGAGTCTTATGACGTACTACATACAGAACCCAGTGCTCTGGGTCCTCCTTGTCGCCGTCCTTGGCGCAGTCACCGTCATTGTTCGCCAACGCAGAGCGGCGCGGGCATTACAGCGGGAGTTCCAAGGACTCAGGAGCCATTATTCCGAGCTGGAAAACAGCTACGCGAAGTCCGTCGAAGCGGAGAAGGAGCGGGCCCAGGACGCGACGAAAACGGTCCTGAAGTCCGCGATGCGGACGCTTCAGGGCCTTGCCGCCGAACAGCAGTTGATCATTTCCGGTCTGCAGAACAAGTACGGCGAGTCGGTCATTCTCCAGGACCTCCTGGAGATCGACCACACCAATTCGCAGTTCGGGCGGCGCGCCCAGTCCATCGCCGTGCTGTGTGACGGCTGGCTGGGACGGACGCGCGAGGTCGCCTCGGTCTACGACGTGGTCCGCAGCGCGCAGGGCCGGATCCGTCACTTCCGGCGCGTGGAGATCCTTTCGCAGGTCGACTTCGGCATCACCAGCCGAGCCGTCGAACCGGTGGCGCTGGCTCTCGCCGAACTCCTCGACAACGCCACCAGCTATTCCAGCCCGGACACCGTGGTCGAGATCAATATCCGTACCGTTCCCAAGGGAATTTGCATCGTCGTCGACGATGCCGGCGTCGGCATGAACGAAGAGGAAAGGGCCAGAGCCGCAAAGCTCCTGTCGAGTGAGCGGGTCTCCGGCGTTTCGGACCTCGGCAGCCCGCCGCAGTTCGGTTTCGCCGTGACCGGCGTGCTCTGCGAGCGCTTCGGCTTCGAGGCGTCCGTGGATTCCGACTCGCCGTACGGAGGCGTCCGCGCGGTACTCCTCCTGCCGCACGAGCTGCTCACCGGAATGCCGGAGAGGAAGGCCCCGGCGCCGGCCGCACCCGTGGCCTCGGCCGCACCCGTGGCCCCGATGGCCCCCGCGGTCTTCGCCACGGACCCGCGCGGCCCCGAACCCGCGGTGGCCGCGTCCACGACCGTAGACGGTCTGCCGAAGCGCCGCCGCAAGCGGCCGATGGCCATCGTGCCCGGCAACACACCCGCCACGGGCACGCCCATGCCGACCCGCTCCGGCGAGGAAGCCGCGGCGATCATGGGGGCGTTCCAGCGGGGCACGCAGTTCGGACGGGCCACACGCTCGGACGCGGTGGATCAGACGGGCAGCACACGTGACGCACGTGATGCGAGCAGCGAAGGGCATGAGGTCTCGTGAACGACGATCTGTCATGGATGCTTGACAGCGCCTTGGAGATACCCGGGGCGCTGCACGCGGTCCTCATCTCCGCCGACGGTCTGCTGATGGCGCGGACGAAGGACTTCGGCAGGGACAACGCGGACACCGTCGCCGCCGCGATGAGCGGCGTGCAGTCGCTCAGCCGCTCGCTCGGGTTCTTCGTCGAGGGAGGCCACCAGCAGTGGCGGCAGACGCTGGTCGAGTTCGACGGCGGCTGGGTCTTCCTGATCTCCGCCGGGGAGGGCGCCTACCTCGGGGTCTCGGCCTCACCGGACGTCGACATGCAGGACATCACCTTCCGGATGCAGCAGCTCGTCAACCAGCTGGGCAAGGTCCTGATGACGCCGCCGCGTGAGAACCTCGGCGCCCGGTCATGAGGGGCTTCGACGAACCGGGGCCCGAGGCGGCCGATTTAGTCCGCCCGTACGTCATCACCAAGGGGCGCGGCCTGCCCGCCGAGGAGCAGCTGTCCCTGATCACCCTGGTCACCGCGGTGAGCGACCACCAGCAGCGGCCGACCCGGCTTTCCCCGGAGGAGCAGAACCTGCTGGACCTGTGCAGCGTCGGCTATCTCTCCGTCGCCGAGATCGCGGGACACACGCGGCTGCCCATGGGTGTCGTGAAGATCCTCCTCTCCGCCCTCACCGAGGGCGGCTACCTCATCACCCGGCCTCCCGTGCAGCGCGCCCCGCTGGCGGACACACAGATCCTTGAGGAGGTGCTGAATGCACTCCGCACCAAGTTTGGATGAGCGGGCGTACGTCCGCGGCGGGGCGACGAAGACCGCGGTGAAGATCCTCGTCGTCGGCCACTTCGCGGTGGGCAAGACCACCTTCATCGGCGCGATCTCGGAGATCCCCCCGCTGTCCACCGAGGAGACGATGACGCGCGCCGCCGAGTCGTTCGACGACCTCGGGGGAGTCCGCGGCAAGACCACCACCACGGTGGCGATGGACTTCGGCCGCCTGACCATCAGCGACCGCGTCGTGCTGTACCTGTTCGGAACCCCCGGGCAGCAGCGCTTCGTGCAGATGTGGGAGGACATGGCGCGCGGCGCACTCGGAGCGCTGGTGCTGGTCGACCCCGAGCGGCTGGCCGACTCCTTCGCCGTGATCGACCTGATCGAGCAGTACGGCCTCGACTACGCGATCGCCATCAACCGCTTCGACGGCACACCGGACCACGAGGTACGGGCCCTGCGCGAGGCGCTGGACCTGCTCGACGACACCCCGGTCGTCACCTGCGACGCGCGCGACGAGAAGTCGTCCGCCGACGCATTGATCACCCTTGTCCGGCATCTGCTGGACCGCGCTCGCTAGGAACAGACATGGACGCTCAACCCACGGCCCCCGTGCCCCCGCCCGGGTGCCCGGCCCACACCGCCGGTGGCCGGGTGCCCCTGCACGGGCCGGAGTTCGCCGCTGATCCGCAGGCGTACTACTCCTACCTGCGCCACTTCGGCCCGACCGCACCCGTGGAGCTCGCTCCGGGGGTGGAGGCCACGCTCGTCACCGACTACGCGACGGCGCTCCAACTGCTCCAGGACTCCGGCTCCTTCCGCAAGGACGCCCGTCGCTGGCGGGACCTCGCCGAAGGCCGGATCAGCCCGGACAACCCGGTCGTGCCGGTGCTGGCGTACCGGCCGAACTGCATGTTCAGCGACGGCGCCGAACACCTGAGGCTTCGCCAGGCCGTGACGGACAGCATGGCCCGCGTCGATGTGCGCCGGCTGAGCCGGAGCACCCAGCAGGTCTCGGACTACCTCATCTCCCAGTTCGGCTCCCGGGGATCCGCCGACCTGCTCGGCGACTACGCCAAGCAGCTTCCGCTGTTCGTGTTCAACGAACTCTTCGGCTGCTCCGCCGACATCGGCGACCGCGTGGTGTTCGGCATCACCGGCATGTTCGACGGCGTCAACGCCGACAAGGCGGTCGAGGTGCTGTTCGGAGCCGTCCGCGAACTGGTGGTGCTCAAGCGGGCCACACCGGGTGAAGACGTCACCTCGTGGCTGATGCAGCATCAGTCCCGGCTGACCGACGAGGAGATGGTCCACCAGCTGGCTCTCCTGCTGATCGCGGGCAACGAACCGCTGCGCAATCTCATCGGCAACACCCTGCACCGGCTGCTCACCCACGACGAGTACGCCCACAAGGGCGGCCTCATCGACGAGGCCATCGACGACACGCTGTGGGAAAACCCGCCGATGCAGAACCTCGCGCCGCACTATCCGGCGCACGACATGGAGTTCGCGGGGGAGAAGCTGCGGGCGGGTGATCTCCTGCTGGTCGGTTTCGCGGCCGCCAACACCGGGCCGGCGCTGACCGCCGCGCGGCAGTCCGGCAGCAACCGGGCTCACCTGGCGTGGAGCGCGGGCCCGCATGCCTGCCCGTCGAAGGACCCCGCCCGGCAGATCACCGTGACCGCCATCGAGAACCTGCTCAACCGGCTCCCCGATGTCGAACTCGCCGTGCCCGAGGACAGCCTCACCTGGCGCCCCGGCCCCTTCAACCGGGGCCTTGCCACACTGCCCGCCCGGTTCACCCCGGTCGGAACGGCACACCGGGGCGTCCCGCAGGCACGCCCGGAGGCACCCACGTCCCCCGACGAGGCGCAGGCGGACCCCAAGCGCGAACGCGCGGGAAAGTGGAGCCAGTTCCTCAACTGGCTCACCAGGTGATCCACGCAACACCGGCCGACTCCTCCACCACCGCATGAAAGATCATCCTCGGGGGTAGTGAGCAACGCGTTGTTCCGTCCTGCTCACGAGGTAAAGGAGGTGTTCGTGGACCACATATCCGCCGACGCCGCTTTCATGCAACCCCCCACCGAGCTGAACCCCCTCGATACCCGCCCGACCGGGCGGGTATCTTCTTGGGCGCCCAGGCCCGCGGCGGGAGGGTCGGTGACCGCCTTCCCGGCCGAAGTCCCGAAGGCCACCGGTGTGGAGACACTGGGCGGCCATACGGCGAGACAGGTGCTGCGGCTCTGCGAGGCCGCGGGGCTGAACGGGGCCGACTCCGCGGCCTACGCGCGGACGGTGCTCACGGCGCTGGGCCCCGTCGCCGAGCGGTCGCTCGATCTGCCGCCCCCCGACGACTCCTTTCTCTCCGACGACCACACCCCGGTGGAGTTCTCGCTCGCCTTCGTACCGAACGCGGATCCGACCCTGCGCGTGCTGCTGGAACCGGGGTGCGGTGCCGAGAGCCTGGAAGAGAACGGGCGCACCGGTCTGCGGGTCGTCCGCGAGATGGCACAGCGCTGGGGATTCAGCACCAAACGGCTGGACGAGCTGGAGGACCTGTTCTTTCCGCCGGACCCCGAAGGCCCTCTCGCGCTCTGGTGCGCCCTGGAACTGGTCCCCGGCGGAGTCCCCAGGGTGAAGGTGTATCTGAACCCCGCGGCGTCCGGGCAGGAACGTTCCGCCGACACGGTGCGGGAGGCGCTGGACCGGCTCGGCCACCGGCAGGCGTTCACGGCGCTGCCCGAGGGCGACCGCCACCTCTTCTTAGCCTTGGACCTGGGTGACTGGGAAGAGCCCCGGGTCAAGGTCTACCTCGCGCACCACGACCTGTCGGCCACGGAGGCGGCCGGCCTGTCCCGAGTGGGCGGAGGATCCGGACGCTCCGGACAGACGGAGATCAAGAGGTTCTTCACCATGGCGGCCGGCCACGACACCGAAGCCGCCGACCTCGAGGTGGAGGACGGACAGGTCCCGCGCCTCGGCCGCCGGCCCGTCCAGTCCTGCCACGCCTTCACCGAGACGGCGACCGGCCGGCCGAGCGGCTTCACGCTGTACATCCCGGTCCGCGACTACGCCGCGCACGACGGCGAGGCCCTCGACCGAGCGGTGGCCGTACTCGGCCGGTACGGCGTGGAGCCCGCCCCGCTCGCCCGGTCCCTGTCCGCGGTCACCTCGCGGAGGCCGCAGGACGGGGTCGGGCTCATCGCCTACCTGGGACTCGCCCACCAGCAGGGCCGGCCCCCGCGGGTGACCGCCTACATCTCCTCGGAGGCGTACGCGGTGAAGCCCCCGATGGCGGTACCGTCCCCGCGGCGCGACGCTGTCCCCGTCTCGGGCTGATCGGGACAGGCAGGGCCTACGCGTCCTGCAACTCCCGCAACTCGCGCAAGTACGTGCCGACGTCGACCTGGATGGAAGCGCCTTGGGTCCGCCCGTAGCGCTCCTGGATCCCGTCCAGGTAGGCGCCGATCTCCTCGCGCATGACATCCGCGGACGGCAGGGAGACATCGCCGTCGACGATCCGCGCCACCCACCGGGCCTGGGCTTCCACGAGGCGTGTGATCGAGCCCACGGGGCGGATCAGGCCGACGAAGTAGAGCCCGGGCCGGTCGGGTGCGACCACACGCTTGTACAGCTCGACCGCCTGCTGCTGCGGACCCGCCGGGAACCCGTCGGGAAGGAAGGGGAAGGCCATGCGGAACCCGGTGCAGTAGACGATCGCGTCCGCCTCCACCGAGGTTCCGTCGGTGAAGGTGACGCGGCTGCCGTCCAGGGATTCGATCGCGGGCCTGGGCATCACCGCGCCGTGCCGTATCCGGCTGAGGATCTCGTCCGAGATGGTCACGGCCGAGGAGAAGATCGGGTGGTCGGGCTCGGGCAGGCCGTAATCGCCCAGCCTGCCCCGGGCCACGAGCAGCGCCTGCTCGACGAAGCGCCGCCGCTCGGGGAAGGACATGCTGTTGAACCACGGGGCATCGGCGATCAGGTCCACGGACATGCCGAAGAGCTGCTTGGGCACGATGTGCAGCCCCCGGCGGACGGAGAGCACGGTCTGCGCCGCGTGCCGGGAGAGGTCCCCGGCGATGTCCACCCCCGAGGCCCCCATGCCCACGACGACGACGCGCTGCCCGGCGAAGTCGCTGCCGTCGCGGTAGTCCATCGAGTGGAGAATCGTTCCTGCGAAGGAGTCGGCGCCCGGCGGCAACTGCTCCGGCAGCACCGCCTCCGTGTTGTGGCCCGAGGCGACGATCACCTGCCCGAAGCGTCGCTCCGCCGTCTCCCCGCGCGCGTTGCGGCTGATGACCGTCCAGCCGCCGCCGCTGTCCTGCCGTACGGAGACCACTTCGGTACGCAGTTCGATGCGCGGCAGCAGTCCGGCCCACTCGGCGAACGACTGCAGATAGGCGGCGACATCGCTGTGCCCGGGGTAGAGGGGCAGTTCGGACGGCATCGGGAAGTCGGCGTAACCGGTGAGCTGTTTGGCACTGTTCAGATGCAGCGACAGATAGGCCGGGCCCCGCTCGCCGGCCCCGGGCTGACGCCAGATCCCGCCGACGTCAGGCGCCTTCTCCAGGCAGACGAAGTCGATGCCCCTGGCCGAGAGGGCGTGTGCTGTCGCCAGCCCTGACAAGCCCGCACCGATGACGCATACGGTCGCGGCAGTGGAAACGTCGACAGCGCCTGACCCGTCCAAGGATCCCCCTCATGTAGCAGCGGTCCCCTGCGGGAACCCGAAGGCCTCACGATAGCGATCACGTTCGAGGCGGAGGTTCCGAGGCCCGGCTTTGGATGCGCTTGAACAGGGGCGAACACCGTGGCGGGTCACGGTGGTTGAGCAGCCGCCGTCCCTGAGGCCGCGCACCGGGCGGGCCGGGACCGGGCGGGCCGGGACTGGGCGGTGCCGTGGCTGCGCACACCGCCCAGCCCGAGACTGGGGCTGCCTCTGCCGGGTGGGAACTCCTCCTGAGGGCGCTGCTTGTGCGGTAGGGGTCTCGCCTACCAGGACGACTTGGTCACTCCCGGCAGGAACCCGGCGTGCGCCTGCTGCCGGGCCCGCACGCGGGAGAGCCAGCGGCCTGCCCGCCTCCTCGCCGAAGCCGTTGACGACGTTCACCACGCCCGGCGGCAGCAGGTCCGCCACCAGGCTGAGCCAGTAGTGCACCGACGCCGGCGTCTGCTCGGCCGGCTTGAGCACCACCGTGTTCCCGGCCGCCAGCGCCGGCGCCAGCTTCCACACCGCCATCAGGATCGGGAAGTTCCACGGGATGATCTGCCCGATGACACCCAGCGGCTCGTGGAAGTGGTAGGCCACCGTGTCGTCGTCGAGCTGGCTGAGGGCCCCCTCCTGGGCGCGCAGGGCCCCCGCGAAATAGCGGAACTGGTCGATGGCCAACGGCAGGTCGGCCGCCAGGGTCTCCCGTATCGGCTTGCCGTTCTCCCAGGTCTCCGCGACCGCGAGGGCCTCCAGGTTCTGTTCCATCCGGTCCGCGATGCGCAGCAGGACCGCCGACCGCTCCGCCACGGAGGTCCGCCCCCAGGCGGGCGCGGCCGCGTGGGCCGCGTCGAGCGCCCCCTCCACGTCCTGCGCCGTACCGCGCGCGACCTCCGTGAAGGTCTGGCCGTTGACGGGGGAGGGGTTCGCGAAGTACGCGCCGCGGGCGGGCCTGACGTACTCGCCGCCGATGAAGTGGTCGTAGCGGGACGCGTACGACATGAGCGCCCCCTCGGTACCGGGCGCAGCGTAACGGGCCATGGAGTCCTCCCACTTGCCGGGCGCCGGCCGCCGTCGGACAGCGCTCGGGGGAGGCTAGGAGCGGGCAGGTTGCGCAGACGTTGCACGCCCGCGACGGCCGGGCCGCGGCGGTTCCCGTACGTCGGCCCCGCGCGCGCCGAGCTCGCGGTCCAGGGCGTGTACGCGGGCCAGCGCGGCCGGCCTGCCCTCGGGCGGCAGCGCCGCGGCCAGGGCCCGCCACGCCTCCGGATCGTCCGCGCCCCACGGATTGCACACCCAGTCGGTCAACAGCCCCGCGTCCGCACGGGCGATGACGGCGGCCCGTGCCTGGTCCTCGATCCGCCGGCGCAGCCGCACGACGGCGGGCTCGGTCGAGGCGGGCAGCAGCGGGCCGGGGTAGTGGCGGAGGGCGGCGGAGACCGCGCCCGCCGCCAGGTGCCGGGTCAGCGCGGTGAAGTCCGCGTCCAGCGGGCCGGCCGTGCGGTAGGGGCGCGAAAGCGGGGCGGAGGATCCCAGCCGGGCGCGCAGCCGCGAGATTTCGGCGCGCAACGTCACCGGTGACACCGACTCGTCTTCGTACAGGGCGATCGCCAGCTCCTCGCCCGACAGACCTTCCGGATGGTGCGCCAGCAGCACCATGATCTCGCTGTGCCGACGGCCGAGGCGCACCGTCCGCCCGCCTGTGACCAGCAGCGCCTCGTCCTGGCCGAGGGCGGTCAGGGTGTCGCCGACGGCCGGCGGTCCGGGGTCGAGCAGGGCCAGCTGGGCTTCCGCGGCCCGCGCCACCGCCCGTACGAAGGCGAGTGAGTGGGGGTGCGCGAGGCCGTCGCCGCCGGTGATGTCGACCGCGCCCAGCAGCCGGCCGGTCCGGGGGTCCCGCACGGGGGCCGCCGCGCAGGTCCACGGATGGACCCGGCGGCTGAAGTGCTCGGCCCCGAAGACCTGAACGGGTTCGCCGACGGCGACCGCCGTGCCGGGGGCGTTCGTCCCCATCGCCGTCTCCGCCCAGCGCGCGCCCGGGACGAAGCCGACCCCTTCCGCGCGGCGCAGCGTGTCCGGTTCGCCCTCCACCCAGAGCAGGCTGCCGCGCGCGTCGCACACCGCCAGCAGGTGTGCCCCGTGCGCGGTGGACTCCCCGACGAGCTCCCGGAACAGCGGCATCACCCGGGAGAGGGGGTGCTCCTCGCGGTACGGCCGCAGCTGCGCCTCCGCCAGCTCCACCCGGGGCGTGCACTCCGGGCTGACGCGGGCCCGGGCACACCGCCGCCAGGACTTCGCGATGACCGCCCGGACCGGGGCTTCGACCCGCCCGTCCCGTGTGAACGCGGCATGGGCCCGCCGCAGTGCGCGCGTGCGCTCGGCGGGATCGGCCCCGCCCGGCAGCGCCACCGAAGGATCGTCCATGTCACCTCCCGTGGTGCCGCGCTACCCGGAGCGCCCCCATCGTCGTCCCGGCACCGGGCCCCGGCAAGCGGTACGTCGGCCAGTCCGGGCCGAAACGCGGGCAGGGGGTGGCTTCACGGGACGCGGGTCCGCTGCGTCAGCCGGGTCCGGGGCGCCATGTGGACCCCGTTCCCGCAGCCGGGAACGGACAGTCGCGGCGGTGCGTTGAGGGGGTAAGTGGTCGACGGCAGGAGGAGGTGTCCGCGGATGTCCACCAGCGGAAAGATCGCGGTTGCCGGAGTCGTGGCAGCCATCGTGTTGTTCTGGACGGTCGGATTCTGGGCGGGGCTGCTGGTCCTGATCGGTGTGCCGACGGCCGCCTATCTCCTGCTGGACTCCTCCCAGCGGCGTCGTCTGCGGGGCATGTCCAGGAGGAAGCAGATCGGCCGCTGACGACGGCGCGCGGGCCCGAGCCGCCGAGGCGGCACGATCAGGCGGCGCCCGCGCTGCCGAAGCGCGCGGCCGCACACCGGCGGTCCGGGTCGGCGGGGCTGCCGGAATGGCCCGGACTACCGGAACGGCCCGGACTACCGGAACGGCCCGGACTACCGGAACGGCCCGGACTACCGGAACCGCCGGGGCTGCCGGAATTGCTGGCTCCGTTTCGCGCGCCCTCCGGGGCACCGGGGCCGCCGGAACCGGTGAGTCCGGCTCGGGGCTTCCGTGGCGGCCGGATGGTCCGCGAGCCGCCGCAGCCCGGGCAGAGCGCGTCAAGCGCCGTTCGGTGCCGCCGCTCAGTAGTAGTCGCGCATCAGGGCGGTCGCCCACTCCGGCTGGCGCAGGTCGCCGCGCGGTCCGAACTCGGCCATGTACGGCTTGATGTCGAGCACCGGCGTGCCGTCCACCGCGTCGAGGCCCTCGACATGGACGTCCAGCCCGTCCACCTTCACCACCCGGCACCGCGAGAGGCCGAGCCGGTTCGGCCGGTTCTTGCCGCGCTGGGCGAAGATGCCGACCAGCGGCCACCCCGGATTGCCCCGGGGGTGCCGCGCGCCCGTTTCGACCTTCTCCACCGGCACGCGGTCGAAGTGGTAGACCACCTCGACGTGCGAGAAGTCCTCCAGCCCGTACAGCGCCTCCGCGCGGCCGCCCACCACCACGCCCACCGGTTCCGACTCCACCATCACGCCTCCCCTCGTATGCTCCATGCCGGCCTCAGGCCGGCCGTACCGCGACGCGGTCGAGCGCCTCCAGCAGACCCGGCAGGTCCGGCTCGCCCTCCCGGGGGACCGCGAGCACCTCGCCCGGCTCCTCGTCCAGCAGGACGAAGGCCGCCTCCCCGGTACGGGCCACCAGCGACCAGCCCGGTCCGTCCGCCCGCAGTGTCCGGGCCCCCTCGCCCGCGAAGGAGGAACGCACCCGCCCGACTGGCGGGGAGGTCCGCGTGTACGCCTGGGCCTGTTCGAGCGCCCGCGCGAGCCCCGGATGCGCGGCGGCCGCGGCCCCGCCGTCCGTCGCCTCGCGCTCGCGCCAGTCGGCCCACTCCCGCGCGATCTGGTCCGCGCCCATCCGCCGCTGCACCGGACCCCACGCCTCCGCCGAGGGCGGCGCCAGCGGCACCCGCCCCGTACCGTCGGCGCCCTGCTCCGGATCGTGCGGTTCCGGAATCCCCGACGCGGCCACCGACAGCTCCAGCGGCCAGCCGGCCAGCGAGATCACGATCGACCGTTCGTCGGGGGACAGGTCGTACTCCATCCCGCAGTCCCAGGAGGCGATGGCCGTGGCCACCAGCGAGACGTCGTCCACGACGACCGTCCAGCGCGCACCCTCCTCGTCCTGGCCGAGCACCAGCCCGTACCCCTCCCCGCCCGGCTCCACGCCCAGCAGGGAGCAGGCCTCGGGGAAGTCGTCGCCCAGGATGCTCGGAAACTGCGCGGGGCTCAGCAGCACGGCGGTCAGCACGTACAGCGAGCC
This sequence comes from Streptomyces sp. ISL-94, assembly GCF_018614075.1. Taxonomy (GTDB): domain Bacteria; phylum Actinomycetota; class Actinomycetes; order Streptomycetales; family Streptomycetaceae; genus Streptomyces. The sequence continues at coordinate 35,810 of NZ_JAGGOZ010000048.1, forward strand.
GCCACCCTCGTCGTCGGACACCTGGCCTCCCGGTAGCTCTCTCGTCGGCGCACCTTAACCAGCGGGTAACCCGTGCGTCGAGAGCCTGCGGCCGACGATTTCCAAGGCCGCTACCTGCACGTAGAGTTGGGAACCCGCCACAGAAAGGGACACCCGGTGCAGCGTTACGACCGGCTGAGGGAGATCCTCCGTCTCGACCCCGACAAGGACTTCCTCGCCATCTACCGGCTCACCGCCACCTATGAGTTCCCCTGGGACTTCACCCGTGCGCTGGAGCTCGCCCTGTTCCGCACGTACGCCGTTCCCGCCATCGGCGGCCTGCTGGCCGAGACCGCCGAGTTCACCGACCGCACCCAGAAGCGCTACGACGACACCGCGCTGCTGCTCGACGCGGTCCTGGAGCACGGCTTCGACAGCGACACCGCCCGCACCGCGATCCGCCGCGTCAACCAGATGCACCGCAGCTACGACATCTCCAACGACGACATGCGCTACGTCCTGTGCACTTTCGTGGTGATTCCGGCGCGCTGGCTGGACGCGTACGGCTGGCGCCCGCTGACCCACCACGAGCGCCGGGCGTGCGCGAACTACTACGCCACCCTCGGCCGACACCTGGGCATCACGGACATTCCCGGCTCCTTCGAGGAGTTCGAAGCCACCTTGAACGCCTACGAGGACGCCCACTTCGGCTGGGACGAGGGAGCCCGGAAGGTCGCCGACTCCACCCTCGACCTGATGGCCTCCTGGTACCCGGCGCCGCTCGCCCCCGCCGTGCGCGGCGCGAGCCTCGCCCTCCTCGACGACCCGCTGCTGACCGCCTTCCGGTACGAGCGCCCGCGCCCCCGCGTCCGGCGGCTGGTCCGGGGCGCCCTGCGGCTGCGCGGCCGCGCCGTGCGGCTGCTGCCTCCGCGCACGGCCCCGCACTACGCTCGCCAGAACCCGGAGATCAAGAGCTACCCCGGCGGCTACGACGTGGGCGAGCTCGGCACGTTCCCGGTACCGGGCTCGGGCGGGTGCCCCGTACCGCACCCCCGCCGACCCGCCGGAGCCGAGGCACAGCCTCCGGCGTGATCCCGGGTACGTCCGCGGGTCCCGGGCGTGGGGCCGACGTACGGGCGTATGTCCCCGGTGACGTCACGGGTGAGGTCGCCGACGGCCTCCGGGGTCGGTTCACGGCCGGCGAACGGCCAGCACGAGGAAGCGGGCGTCCTCGTCGGCGTACGAGGTCATCTCCCAGCCCGAACCGGCCAGCAGCGGGCCGAGGTTGTGCTCGGCCCGCATGTCCTCCGCAGTGAGCTCGCGACCGTGGCGGGCGGCGAGGGCGGCTCGCCCGATCGGGTGAAACAGTGCGAGCCGTCCGCCGGGCCGGACCACCCGCGCGAGCTCGCGCAGGTTCGCGCCCGGGTCGGGCAGGTGGGCGACGAGCCCGGCGGCGAACACCGCGTCCAGAGCCCCGTCGCGCAGCGGCAGCCGCGCCACGTCCGCGAGCAGCAGCGCGCCCTCCGCAGCCCGCCCGGCGCGCTGCGCGGCGGCCAGCATCTGCGGGGTGAGGTCCGCGCCGAGCACCAGCCCGTCGGGTCCCACCGCGGCCCGCAGCGGGGTCAGGGCCCGCCCGGTGCCGCAGCCGGCGTCGAGCACGCGGTCCCCGGGCCGCAGCCCGAACTCGGCCACGGCGGTCGCGAACGCGGGCCCGTCCTCCGGGAACTTGCGGTCCCAGTCGGCGGCGCGCACGCCGAAGAACTCCTGCACGTGCGTGTGGTCTTCGCTCATACGCCCATGATCCCCCACCGGGGCGCGGCGTGCGCCTGCGTTCCGTGCGCAAGGTGGTACGCGGCGTGATCGAAGATGAACGTAGCTCTGTCATATTCCAGCAGTTCCAGCTGCTTTCGAAATGCACCCCGTGTTCGCCCCCTCACCCGGACTAGCGTCCGGTGGCCATGGGACACCTGGACCACGCCGCCTACGGCTGGCTGACACCCGCGCTGTCATACGTGATGGCATCGATCGGCGCCGCCCTCGGGCTGCGCTGCACCGTCCGCGCGCTCGCCGCGACCGGACCCTCCCGCCGCAACTGGCTCCTCACCGCGGCCTCCGCCATCGGCACCGGTATCTGGACCATGCACTTCGTCGCGATGCTCGGCTTCGACGTCACCGGCACCGAGATCCACTACAACGTGCCGCTCACCATCCTCAGCCTGCTCGTCGCCATGCTGGTCGTCGGTGCCGGGGTCTTCGCCGTCGGCTATGGCAAGGACCGCGGGCGGGCGCTCGTCCTGGGCGGCCTCACCACCGGCCTCGGCGTCGCCAGCATGCACTACCTGGGCATGGCGGCCCTGCGCCTGCACGGTGAGGTCTCGTACGACCCGCCCACCGTCGGACTCTCCGTCGCCATCGCCGTGGTCGCGGCCACCGCCGCCCTGTGGGCCGCGCTCAACATCAAGTCGCCGGTGGCCGTCGCCGTCGCCTCGCTCGTCATGGGCGCCGCCGTCAGCAGCATGCACTACACCGGGATGACGGCCGTCGCCGTCAGCGTCAGCCCCGCGGACGCGGCCCTGCCCGGCGCCACCGCCATGCAGTTCATCTTCCCGCTCGCCGTCGGGCTCGGCTCCTACCTGTTCATCACCGCCGCCTTCGTCGCGCTCTCCCCGACGGCGGACGAGCGCGCCGCCTCGGCCTCCGCCCGGTACCTGGGGGAGCAGGCTGCGCCCGTGCGCTGAACACGGCGAGGCGGCGGGAGTGCGCAGAGCCCGTAAGGCCGGCCGTAGCAGGCAACGCCTCCGCCGCACCCCACGCGCCCCTACCACCGCACCTGTTGGCACCGCCCCGGAACGAGGAGCCCATGCGCACACCCCGCAGAACACCGGAAGCAGCGGCGCCGCGGCCGCTCGCGCCTGCGGGCGGCCGCGGCAAGGGAACGGGCCGCCGCGCCCACGCCGGGCCCCCGGCCGAGGAGCCGGCGGAGCACGACCACCTCCAGAACCCCCGGTCCGCCGCCCGGACCGCCCCGCACGACCGTGGCCCCCGGCTGCGACTGCGCCCCGCGACCGTCCGCGCGAAGATCGTCTCGCTGCTGATGGTCCCGGTCGTCTCGCTCCTCGCCCTCTGGGCGTTCGCCACCGTCAGCACCGCCCAGGACATCGCCCGGCTCAGCCGCGTCCAGCGGGTCGACACCGAGATACGCACCCCCGTCGCCGCCGCGATCACCGAGCTCCAGGCCGAACGGCGCGCCGCCGTGCGCCTCCTCGCCGACCCCGCCGCCGACCCGGGCGCCGCCCTGGACCAGCAGACCCGCCGCACCGACGCCGCCGTCCGGCGGCTGCGGCTCGGGGAGCGCAACACCGTCGCCGACTCCGGGGACTACCGCTCCGACATCGTGGTCCGCCTGGGCGCGTTCGTCGCCGACGCCGAGGCGCTCGGCGCGGCCCGCAAGGACATCACCGGCCGCCGCGCCACCCCTGAGGCGGCCTATGAGATCTACACCCGCGTCGTCGACTCGGCCCTGGCCGTCGGAGGTTCCCTGTCCGGCGGCGAGGACGCCGGACTCGGACCCGACTCCCGGGTCCTGCTGGAGTTCGGCCGCGCCGCGGAACTGCTCTCCCGGGAGGACGCGCTGCTCGCCGCACCGGGCCAGCGCACCGCCGAAACGCTCCGGCGGCTGACCGGCACCATCGAATCCCGCCGCGCCCTCACCGCCACCGCGGCCGGCGACCTCCCCACCGCCCAGCAGGCCGCCTGGCAGTCCGTCGCCAAGAGCGCCGCCTACGCCGAACTCACCGCGGCCGAGGACCGGGCGCTGGCCCTCGGTACCGCCAAGGAGGCCCGCGGGGCGCCCACCGGCTGGGAGGCCGCCCACGCCGCCGTCGGCGCCTCGATGCGGGAGATCGAGGAGGCCGCGCACGCCGCGGCCGCCGAACGGGCCGACCCCTTCGCCGAGGGGGCTCTCAGCCCGGCCGGAGCCGCCGTCCTGCTGGGCCTGGCCGCCGTCGCCGCCTCGCTCGTCATCTCCGTCCGCATCGGCCGCGCCCTCGTCGTGGAACTGGTCTCGCTGCGCAACACCGCCCTGGAGATCGCCCACCGGGGGCTCCCGCACGCCATGGAGCGGCTCCGGGCCGGCCAGGACATCGACGTCGCCGCCGAGACCCCGCCCGGGCCGCCGGCAGACGACGAGATCACCCAGGTCGGCGAGGCGCTCGCGACCGTCCACCGCGCGGCCCTCAGCGCGGCCGTCGAGCGGGCGGAACTGGCCAGCGGGGTCTCCGGGGTCTTCGTCAACCTCGCCCGCCGCAGCCAGGTCCTGGTGCACAAGCAGCTCACCCTGCTCGACTCGATGGAGCGGCGCGCCGACGACCCGAACGAACTCGGCGACCTCTTCCGCCTCGACCACCTCACCACCCGGATGCGCCGGCACGCGGAGAGCCTGATCATCCTCTCGGGCGCGGCCCCCGGCCGGGCCTGGCGGATGCCGGTCCCGCTCACGAACGTCGTACGGGCCGCCGTCTCCGAGATCGAGGACTACCCGCGTGTGGAGGTCCGTCAGCTCGCCGAGGCCGCCGTCGTCGGCGGGGCCGTCGCCGACCTCACCCACCTGCTCGCCGAACTCATCGAGAACGCCACCCAGTTCTCCCCGCCGCACACCAAGGTGCGCGTCAGCGGCGAGCCGGTGGGCGCCGGGTACGTCCTGGAGATCGAGGACCGCGGTCTGGGGATGGGCCGCCAATCCCTGGATGACGCCAACCGGCGCATCGAGCAGTCCGAGGCGCTCGACCTCTTCGACAGCGACCGGCTGGGCCTCTTCGTCGTCAGCCGGCTGTCGGCCCGCCACGGTGTGAAGGTGCACCTGCGCACGTCACCGTACGGCGGCACCACCGCCGTGGTACTGATGCCGAACTCGATGCTCCAGGGCGCGATCGCGGCCGCCGGCCGGCCGGCTGCGGGAGAGAGCGCGGGGCCGGCCGGGGAGCCGGAGCCGGAGTCGGCCGGGACCGGACTCCGGGGCGGGGCACGGCACGCGTCCGCGCCCGCGCGAACGGCGGTCGCGGGGCCGGTCGTGGCCGCGGAGGAGCCGGCCGCCATGACCGTCGTACGGCAGGACGCGGGCGGCTCGGCCCCGGCCCGCCGGGAGCCGCGCGGCCTCCCGCTCCCGGAGCGGGCCCCCGCACCGCAGGAGCCCCGCCCGGCCCCGGTGGCCTCGCTGCGGCCGCGTGCTCCCGGCGGCGCGGCCGCCCGTACGCCGGTCCAGACGGCTCCCGCCCCCGTCCCTCCGCCCGCGTCGGTGACGGAACTGCCGCGCCGCGTCCGGCAGGCCAGCCTCGTCCCCCAGCTGAGGGAGGCCCCCGCCCCCAACGCCCCGGCCGGCGCACGCCTGCCCGAGAACCCGCCGGGACGCAGCCCGGAGCAGGCCCGGGACCGGATGGCTGCCTACCGGGCCGGCTGGGTCCGCGGCTCCCAGGAGAACTCCCCTCACACAGGCGGCGAAGGAGAAGAGTGATGATCGAACACCCGAGGATCGACCTCGACGGGGTCCGCAGATCCGGCGAGCTCGACTGGCTGCTGGACGACCTCGTCCACCGGGTCCGCGAAGTCCGGCACGCCGTGGTCCTGTCCAACGACGGGCTGGCGGTCGGCGCCTCCAGCGCGCTGAGCCGGGAGGACGCCGAGCACCTGGCTGCCGTGGCCTCCGGCTTCCACAGCCTCGCCAAGGGCGCGGGCCGGCACTTCCACGCCGGGGGCGTGCGCCAGACGATGGTGGAGATGGACGAGGGCTTCCTCTTCGTCGCGGCCGCCGGGGACGGCTCCTGCCTGGCCGTGCTCAGCACCGCGGGCGCGGACATCGGGCTGATCGCGTACGAGATGGCCCGCCTGGTGAAGCGGGTCGGCGAGCACCTGTACACCCCGCCACGGTTCGCGGCGCGGCCGCCGGCCGCCGGCTGAGGGCGGCGGTCCGGCATATGAACGGCCAGTGGTACGACGCCGACGCGGGCCCGCTCGTCCGTCCGTACGCCATGACCGGCGGGCGTACGAAGCCGGGACCGCACGGGGTCCGCTTCGACCTGATCGCGCTGGTCGTGGTGGATCCGGAGGGCACCGACGCGGCGGCCGAGTCGCTGCTCGGTCCCGAACACCGGGCGCTGCTCGGGCTCTGCCGGTCCGAGACCCAGTCGGTGGCCGAGCTCGCCGCCGACGCGGACCTGCCCGTGGGGGTGGTGCGGGTGCTCCTCGGCGACCTGCTGGAGGGCGGGCACGTGAAGGTCAGCCGGCCGGTGCCGCCCGCGCAGCTGCCGGACGAGCGGATTCTGCGGGAAGTCATCGAGGGATTGCGAGCGCTGTGATGGGACTACACGACAACGGGCCGCTCGGGCCGGCCCCCGACACGGCCGCCGATCCCGGGGACGACGGCGAACTGGCCGCGCTCGCCCTGAAGATCCTGGTCGCGGGCGGCTTCGGGGTCGGCAAGACCACGCTGGTGGGCGCGGTGAGCGAGATCCGGCCGCTGCGGACGGAGGAGCTGCTGAGCGAGGCGGGCGAACTGGTCGACGACACGGGCGGGGTGGCCCAGAAGACGACCACGACGGTGGCCATGGACTTCGGGCGGATCACCATCCGGTCCGGGCTGTCGCTGTACCTCTTCGGCACGCCGGGGCAGGACCGGTTCTGGTTCCTGTGGGACGAGCTGTCGCAGGGGGCGCTGGGCGCGGTGGTCCTCGCCGACACGCGGCGGCTGGAGGACTGCTTCCCGGCCGTGGACTACTTCGAGCACCGGCGCATCCCGTTCCTGGTGGCCGTCAACTGCTTCACGGACGCGCGGCGGTACGGGGCGCACGAGGTCTCGCGGGCGCTGGACCTGGACCAGGGGACGCCGGTGGTGCTGTGCGACGCGCGGGACAAGGACTCGGGGAAGGAAGTGCTGATCAGGCTGGTCGAGTACGCCGGGCGGGTGCACACTGCCCGGCTGCTGGACTCGGTGGAGCCGCAGGCCGATTCGGTGTGAACCCGCCCGGGACGGGAGAAAGCCGGGTGTCGGGATCAGTCCGATACGCCGCCGATCGCTATCACCTTGTCGATCGGGACCCGGACGACGAGTTCGCCGGGGACGCCGTTGCGGCGGCCGAAGGCCTCGGCGTGCTCCTCGCCCATGTAGCGGGCGCCGATCCTGGTAGCCCACGTGACCAGCTCGTCCGGATTCTCGCTGATCTCGGCACGGCCCTGGAGCACGACGTAGGAGAAGGGCGGCCGGTCGTCGTCCACGCACAGCGCGACCCGGCCGTCACGGGCGAGGTTCCGTCCCTTGACGGTGTCCTTGCCGGTGTTGAAGACGAAGGAATCGCCGTCGAGTACGAACCAGACGGGAGCGATGTGCGGGCTTCCGTCCGCGCGGACGGTGGAGAGCTTGCCGGTGCGGGTGGAATGGGACGCGAATGCCCGCCATTCCTCTTGAGTCATCTTCTTCGCCATGGGGACATCCTCCTTGCCGGAAAGGCGCTGGTGGGGAAGGCTTGCGCAACAACTACGCGGGGTGAGGCGCGGCCACGTCGGCCGGGTCGACCGGGAGGGGCTGGGAATGGCACTGGACAAGCAGCTCGACTGGCTGCTGGACGACCTGACACGCAGGGTCCAGCAGGTGCGGCATGCGGTGGTGCTGTCCAACGACGGCCTGGTGACGGGCGCGAGCGCGGGGCTGGCGCGGGAGGACTCGGAGCATCTGGCGGCGGTCGCCGCCGGGCTGCAGAGCCTCGCCAAGGGCTCCGGGCGGCACTTCAGGGCCGGGGAGGTCCGGCAGACGATGGTCGAGTACGACGAAGGGGTCCTCTTCGTCATGGCGGCGGGCGCGGGAAGCTGCCTGTGCGTGCTGAGCGCGTCCGAAGCGGACATCGGCCAGGTCGCGTACGAGATGACACTGCTGGTCAACCGGGTGGGCGAGCACCTGGGGGTCGCGGAGCGTCGCGTCACCGGCGGCTGAGGTCCTGGAGTTATCCACAGGTCTCGCAGGGCGTCGTTGCGCTGAGTTACGGTCTTCACACAGAGTAATCACTGCTCGTGGGGGAGGACTGTCATGACGACCCAGATGACGACACGAACGACGACCCGAACGCCGACCCGAACGCCGACGCGGCCGGGGACCGTACAGCGGGACGGCGTGGCCGCGGAGGCCGATGTCCCCGTGGATGTACTGGTGGGCGGGGCGCAAGCCGCCGAGGAACTGGTGTTGAGCCGGGGCGAGTTCGCCCGGGCCGTCCAACTGGGGATCGTGCGCGCCGGGCCGCCGGCGTCCGGCGGGGCCGCGCGCTACGCACGGGCCGAGCTGGAGCGGGTCAGGTCCGCGGAGGATCGGCCGGGCGCCTTGCGCGACCGGGTCGAGACCGTGGCCGGAGCGCAGGCGGCGGCCGAGGTGGTGGGGGTCGGGCCGAGCCGCTTCACCCGGCTCACGCGCTGCGGCCACATCACCCCGGTGGCCTATCGGATCAACCGGTACCGGGCCGTGGTGTGGCTCTATCTCGCTGCGGAGCTAAGGGAGTTCGCGGCGCGGGAGCCGATGATGCTGCGCGGGATCGCACCCCCGCCGGACCGGGAGCTGATGGCGGCCGGGGAGGATCTGCGCCCGCTCAAGTGGCGCGGGCGGCACGTCGGGCTCCTGCTGAGACGCACCGCCGACCCCTGGGAGCGCGCGGCGGTACTGGCCTCGGTGCTGCCGGAGGAGGAGCTGCGCCGGGCCGTGCCCGACCCGGCGGAGCGGATCGTCCTGGCCGCGCTCGCTCCGCCCCCGCCGTACGGGCACCCGCAGATGCCGGCGGCCGCGGCCGTGGCGCTTCGGCTCCTGAAGGCCGAGCCGCCGGAGGAGGTCCACTGGTACCGCACCAGCCTGGACTTCGCGCTGACCGGGGCGCGCGGTCAGTCGAAGTCGACGGGCGAGAGGGGGCCGACGTAGACCCAGGCACCGTTCTCCCGGGAGAAGCTGCTGTGCTCGTGCAGTGAGCCGGTGTGCCTTCCCTCGCTGTAGTGCGCCCGGAACTCCACCGAGCCCTCCGTCTCGAACATCCCGCCGCGTTCGGTGGCGAGGATCTCCAGCCGCTCCCAGCGCTGGCCGGGATCCAGGTCGAGCCGGGCCGGGCGGGTGGAGGGATGCCAGGAGCGCATCAGGTAGGCCATGTCGCCGACGGCGAAGGCGCTGAAGCGCGAGCGCATCAGCCGCTCGGCGGTGGGCGCCTGCTGCGCGCCGGAATGGAAGCGGCCGCAGCACTCGGCGTAGGCGGCGGGCAGCCCGCAAGGACAGGGGAGGGCCGGGGTGGGCATGGGCGTGCTCAGTTCTCGGGGGAGGGCGTGGCCGGCTGGGCCGGTTGGGACGGCTTGGCGGCGTACGGGCGGAAGAGGCCTTCCTGGACCACGGAGACCAGCAGCCTGCCCTCAAGGTCGTAGATGCGGCCGCGGGCCAGGCCCCGGCCGCCGTGCGCGATGGGGGACTCCTGGTCGTACAGGAACCACTCGTCCGCCCGGAACGGCCGGTGGAACCACATGGCGTGATCGAGGCTCGCCATGTCGAATCCGCGCATCCCCCACAGGGGTTCCACCGGGATGCGCACGGCATCGAGGAGGGTCATGTCACTGGCGTAGGTGAGGGCGCAGGTGTGCACGAGCGGGTCGTCGCCCAGCGGGCCGACCGCCCGCATCCACACCGCGCTGCGGGGATCGGCGCCCTTGAGCTCCTCAGGGGTCCAGCGCAGCCGGTTGACGTACCGGATGTCGAAGGGCTGGCGGCGGGCCATCCGCTCCAGCGCCTCGGGCATGGCGCCCAGGTGCTCGCGGATCTCGTCCGCGACCTTGGGGAGCGTGTCCGGATGAGGAACGTGATGGGAAGGCAGCTGGTGCTCGATGCTGCCCTCCTCCGGATGGTGGAAGGAGGCGGTGAGATTGAAGATCGTCTTGCCCTGTTGGACCGCGGTGACACGGCGCGTGGTGAAGGACCGCCCGTCGCGCACCCGCTCCACCTGGTACACGATCGGCACCCCGGGAATGCCGGGGCGCAGGAAGTACGCGTGCAGGGAGTGGACGGGGCGGTCGCTCTCCGTGGTGCGGCCGGCGGCCACCAGCGCCTGGCCGGCGACCTGGCCGCCGAAGACGCGCTGGAGGGACTCCTGGGGGCTGGCGCCGCGGAAGATGTTGACCTCGATCTGTTCCAGATCGAGCAGATCGACCAGTCTCTCGGCGGGGTTCGTCATCAGAGGTTCTCCACTGTCAGGTCCGGGCGGCGCCCGCGGGATGCGGGCGCCGGCGGGTCCGGCGGAATACGGGATGCGGTCAGAGCGCGCCGAGTTCGCCGACGGAGGTGACCCGGATGACCGCCCGGCCCTCCTCGTCGGAGGCCGCGAGGTCGACCTCGGCGCTGATGCCCCAGCCATGGTCCCCGTTGGGGTCGGCGAAGGTCTGCCGGACGCGCCACAGGCCGTGCGCCGGGTCCTCCTCGATCTGGAGCAGCTTGGGGCCGCGCGCGTCGGGGCCGGTGCCCAGGTCGTCGTACTCGTCCCAGTAGCCGTCCATGGCCTCGCCCCATGCGTCGGCGTCCCAGCCGGACTCGGCGTCCAGGTCGCCCAGCACGTTGACGTGGTCGAGGGCTGCCAGCTCCACCCGGCGGAACATGGCGTTGCGGACCAGGACGCGGAAGGCGCGTGCGTTGGCCGTGACCGGCTTGACCTGGTCGGCCTTCTCCTGGGCCTGCTCCGCCGTCTCCACCTCCGGGTTCGCCAGCTGCTCCCACTCGTCCAGCAGGCTCGAGTCGACCTGGCGGACCAGCTCGCCGAGCCAGGCGATCAGGTCCTGGAGGTCCTCGGACTTGAGGTCGTCGGGGATGGTGTGGTCCAGCGCCTTGAACGCACTGGCCAGGTAGCGCAGCACGATGCCCTCGGTGCGGGCCAGCTCGTAGAAGGAGGTGAACTCGGTGAAGGTCATCGCGCGCTCGTACATGTCACGGATGATCGACTTCGGGGAGACCGGGTGGTCGCGGACCCACGGGTGGCTCTTGGCATAGACGTCATAGGCGTGGAAGAGCAGCTCTTCCAGCGGCTTGGGATAGGTGACGTCCTGGAGCCGCTCCATCCGCTCCTCGTACTCGATCCCGTCGGCCTTCATCTGGCCGACGGCGATGCCCCGTTCCTTGTTCTGCTGGGCGGCCAGGATCTGGCGCGGGTCGTCCAGCGTGGACTCCACGACGGACACCATGTCCAGCGCGTAGGAGGGGGACTCCGGGTCCAGCAGCTCGAAGGAGGCGAGCGCGAAGGTGGACAGAGGCTGGTTGAGCGCGAAGTCCTGCTGGAGGTCGACGGTGAGCCGGATCGTGCGGCCCTCCGCGTCCGGGGTGTCGAGCTTCTCGACCACGCCGCCGTCGAGCAGCGAGCGGTAGATCGCGATGGCGCGGCGGATGTGCCGCAGCTGGGCCTTGCGCGGCTCGTGGTTGTCCTCCAGGAGGCGGCGCATCGCCTGGAAGGCGTCGCCCGGCCGGGCGATGACCGACAGCAGCATGATGTTGGTGACCTTGAAGCGCGAGGTCAGCGCCTCCGGGTCGGCGGCGATGAGCTTCTCGAAGGTGATGTCCGACCAGGCGACGAAGCCCTCGGGAGCCTTCTTGCGCACCACCTTGCGGCGCTTCTTCGGGTCGTCGCCCGCCTTGGCGAGCGCCTTCTCGTTCTCGATGACGTGCTCGGGCGCCTGGGCGACCACATAGCCCGCCGTGTCGAAGCCGGCCCGGCCGGCGCGGCCGGCGATCTGGTGGAACTCGCGGGCGCGCAGGGTGCGGACCCGGTTGCCGTCGTACTTGGTGAGCGCGGTGAACAGCACGGTGCGGATGGGGACGTTGACCCCGACGCCGAGGGTGTCCGTTCCGCAGATGACCTTCAGCAGGCCGGCCTGGGCGAGCTTCTCGACCAGGCGGCGGTACTTGGGCAGCATGCCGGCGTGGTGCACGCCGATGCCGTGCCGGACGTAGCGGGAGAGGTTCTGGCCGAACTTGGTGGTGAAGCGGAAGTTGCCGATCAGATCGGCGATCTTGTCCTTCTCCTCGCGGGTGCACATGTTGATGCTCATGAGCGACTGGGCCCGCTCGACGGCCTGCGCCTGCGTGAAGTGCACGATGTAGACGGGAGCCTGCCGGGTCTCCAGCAGCTCGGTGATCGTGTCGGTGATCGGCGTGGTCACGTACTCGTACGACAGCGGGACGGGACGGGTCGCGGAGCGGACCAACGAGGTGGGCCGGCCGGTGCGCCGGGTCAGGTCCTCCTCGAACCGCTTCATGTCGCCGAGGGTCGCCGACATCAGGATGAACTGCGCCTGCGGCAGCTCCAGCAGCGGGATCTGCCACGCCCAGCCGCGGTCCGGCTCGGCATAGAAGTGGAACTCGTCCATCACGACCTGGCCGATGTCGGCGTGCCTGCCGTCGCGCAGGGCGATGGAGGCCAGGACCTCGGCGGTGCAGCAGATCACCGGCGCGTCCGCGTTCACGGAAGCGTCACCGGTCAGCATGCCGACGTTCTCGGTGCCGAAGAGCTTGCACAGGTCGAAGAACTTCTCCGACACCAGCGCCTTGATCGGGGCGGTGTAGAAGGTGACCTTGTCCTGGGCCAGGGCCGTGAAGTGCGCACCCGCCGCGACCAGGCTCTTGCCGGAGCCGGTCGGGGTGGACAGGATCACGTTCGCCCCGGAGACGACCTCGATCAGTGCCTCCTCCTGAGCCGGGTACAGGGTGATGCCCTGGTCCTCCGCCCACGAGGAGAAAGCCTCGAAGAGGGCATCGGGGTCGGCGTTCGGCGGGAGCTGATCAATGAGGGTCACACCCCCCATCTTGCCTGGCTTCCCCCCGGATCAGGGAACCGGCGGATGGAAGGAAGATCATCGACGGTACGCTGTGCCGTCGACGCGGCCCGAACGAAACCTTCAACGGGGCCTGAGCACCACAGAACCGGGGCGGGCAACGACCATGATGGGTCCGGCGCACTCACTGTCAGGGGCAGCGGCCTGGCTGGGGGTGGGTGCGGCGACTGCGGCCGCCGGACACCCCATGCCGTGGCCGGTCCTCGTCGTCGGCGCGCTGATCTGCGCGGGAGCCGCCCTCGCCCCCGACCTCGACCACAAGTCGGCGACGATCTCGCGCGCCTTCGGACCGCTCTCCCGCGGCCTGTGCGAGGTGGTCGACAAGATCTCCTACGCCGTCTACAAGGCCACCCGCTCGCCGAGGGACGCCCGCCGCACCGGGGGCCACCGCACGCTGACGCACACCTGGCTGTGGGCCGTCCTGATCGGCGGCGGCGCCTCCGTGCTCGCCGTGACCGCCGACCGCTGGGGCGTGCTCGCGCTGCTCTTCGTCCACCTGGTCCTGGCCGTGGAAGGCCTGCTGTGGCGGGCTGCCCGGATGTCCAGCGACGTCCTGGTCTGGCTGCTCGGAGCGACCAGCGCGTGGATCCTGGCCGGGGTGCTGGACCAGCCCGGCAACGGCGCGGGCTGGCTGTTCGGCGAGCCCGGGCAGGAGTACCTCTGGCTGGGCCTGCCGATCGTGCTCGGCGCGCTCGTCCACGACATCGGCGACGCCCTGACCGTCTCCGGCTGCCCGGTCCTGTGGCCCCTCCCGATCGCCGGCAAGCGCTGGTACCCGATCGGCCCGCCGAAGCTGATGCGCTTCCGCGCCGGCAGCTGGGTGGAGCTGAAGGTCCTCATGCCGGTGTTCGTCCTGCTGGGCGGCTTTGGCGGCGCCTCCGCCCTCGGCTTCGTCTAGTGCTGTGGCCGGAA
>NZ_JAGGOZ010000004.1 GCF_018614075.1 Streptomyces sp. ISL-94
CCCGCCCCCGCCCCCGCCCCCAAGGTCGGCATGACGAAGGCCCCGCAGGCGGACGACGCTGTGACGGTCGAGACCCCGCTGGCCAAGCGGGTCGTGCGGCCGGACGACGTCACGCAGACCGTTCCGGTGCCCAAGGCCGACCCGGCGGCGGATGCGTCCGCCGCGGAGACCTCGGTGCTGCCGCCGGTCCGCGCTACCGACGAGACGGCCGTCCTGCCGCCCGTACGGCCGTCCGGGCCGTCTGGTGAGACCGGACCGGCCCGCTCCGCCTCGCGGCCGACGAGTCGGCGCCCCGAGGAGAACCCGGCCGACCGGGTGCCGCCGAACATCTTCCGGGACGCCGGCAACGACCGGACGCGGGAGCTCCCGGTCCTCGGCGACGACGGCCGCCCGCGCCGCCCCCGCCCGGACTGGGCCGAGGAGACCCCGCTGGACGATCTGCCGACGCTGGCGGACGAACTGCTGGGCCGCCACGAGGACGACGAGGACGAGGGCCGGGGCCCGCGCCGCCGCCGCTGACCGCGGCGGACCGGACCGGCGGGACCCGGACCGGGACAGACCGGATGGTCGCGGCCGGACCGGATTGTCAGTGGCGCCCGACACAATGGGTGCACGGAGAGTGAAAGGTGGTGGGCGGGATGCCCGTATGGGACGACCTGGTGGGACAGGAGCGGGTCCAGACGCAGCTGGCCGCCGCCGCCCGCGATGCCGACGCCCTGGTCACGGCCGTCACGGACAGGACCGCGCCGCCCGCCGCGTCCAAGATGACCCACGCCTGGCTGTTCACCGGTCCGCCCGGCTCCGGGAGGTCCACCGCCGCCCGCGCCTTCGCCGCCGCGCTGCAGTGCACCAGCCCCGACCGCGCCTTGGGCGGCGAGCCCGGCTGCGGGTTCTGCGACGGCTGCCACACCACCGTGATCGGCACGCACTCCGATGTGGAGATCGTCCGTACGGATCTGCTGTCCATCGGCGTGAAGGAGACCCGCGACCTGGTCCGCCGGGCGCAGCTCTCCCCGGCCGTGGGCCGCTGGCAGGTCATCGTCCTGGAGGACGCGGACCGGCTCACCGAGGGCGCGGGCAACGTGCTCCTGAAGGCAGTGGAGGAGCCCGCCCCCCGGACGGTGTGGCTGCTGTGCGCGCCTTCCCTGGAGGACGTGCTGCCCACGATCCGCTCCCGTTGCCGGCACCTGACGCTGCGCACCCCGCCCGTCGATGCCGTCGCCGAGGTGCTGGTCCGGCGGGACGGCATCGAGCCCGCCGTCGCCGCGGCCGCCGCCCGAGCGACCCAGGGGCACATCGGCCGGGCCCGCCGGCTCGCCACCGACGAGGCCGCCCGCTCCCGCCGGGCCACGGTGCTGAAGCTGCCGCTTCGCGTCGACGACGTGGGCGGCTGCCTCAAGGCCGCGCAGGAGCTGGTCGACGCCGCCGCCGAGGATGCCAAGCAGGTCGCCGAGGAGGTCGACACCAAGGAGACCGAGGAGCTGCGGGCCGCGCTGGGCGGAGCGGGCGCCGGCAGCCGGATGCCACGCGGCACGGCGGGCGTGATGAAGGAACTGGAGGACCGGCAGAAGCGCCGCCGCACCCGCACCCAGCGCGACAGCCTCGACTTGGCGCTGACCGACCTCACCGGCTTCTACCGCGATGTGCTGGCCCTTCAGCTCGGCTCGTCCGTGGCCATCGCCAACGAGGAGATACGGCCCGACCTGGACCGGATCGCCCGGGCCTCGGGCCCCGAGCGGACCTTGCGCCGGATCGAGGCGATCATCGCCTGCCGGGACGCCCTGGACCGCAATGTCGCCCCCCTCCTCGCGGTCGAGGCGATGACGATGTCGCTGCGCGCGGGCTGAGGCGGCAACGCCCGGTTGACCGGCTCACCCGTACGGGCGGACCCGCCGCCCGGGTCGGCACGGGCCCCGGTCCGTACCCCGCCAGGTAGCGGCCGCGGAAGGCGCGCGGCTGTCCGGTGCAGGACTGCCCGCTGGCCCCCGCCGGCAGGACGTAGGCTCCGGGGATGGACACCAGGAGCCTGCTGCGTACCACCGGGACCGTGATCGCAGCCGCCGGGCTGCTGCTCTCCGGATGCACCTCGGGCGGGTCGGGGGAGCCGCGGGCCGCCGCCTCCTCCGCTACGCCGTCGGCGCAGCCGTCCCCGGACCCGGCCGCGCTGCGCCCGTACTACGCGCAGAAGCTGAGCTGGCGCGACTGCGGTGTCCCCGGGTTCCAGTGCTCCACCATGAAGGCCCCGCTGGACTACGCGAACCCCGGCTCCGGCCAGGACGTCGACATCGCGGTGGCCCGCCGCCAGGCCACCGGCCCGGGCAAGCGGCTCGGCTCGCTGGTGGTGAACCCGGGCGGCCCGGGCGGCTCGGGCATCGGCTACCTCCAGGCGTACGCGGGCATCGGCTATCCCGCGCCCGTCCGCGCCCGGTACGACATGGTCTCTTTCGACCCGCGCGGGGTGGACCGCAGCAGTCCCGTCGAGTGCCTGACCGGCCCGGCGATGGACAAGTACACGCAGGTGGACCAGACGCCGGACGACGCGGCCGAGGAGGCCCGGCTGGTGACCGCGTTCAAGGAGTTCGCGGCCGGCTGCCAGGAGCGCTCGCAGCGGGTCCTGTCGCACGTCTCCACCGTCGAGGCGGCCCGCGACTTGGACCTGCTGCGCGGAGTGCTCGGCGACAAGAAGCTCACGTACGTCGGGGCCTCGTACGGCACCTTCCTGGGGGCGACGTACGCGGACCTCTTCCCCGACCGGGTCGGCCGGCTGGTCCTGGACGGTGCGATGGACCCCTCCCGCTCGGCGCTCGACCTGAACCGGGACCAGACGGCGGGCTTCGAGACGGCCTTGACCTCCTTCGCGAAGGACTGCGCGAAGCAGTCCGACTGCCCGCTCGGCAAGGGCGGCCCGGAGGCGGTGGGGGCGCGCCTGAAGGAGTTCTTCCGCAAGGCCGACGCCCAGCCCGTGCCCACGGGCGAGCGGGACCGCCCGCTGGGCGAGGCCCTCGCGACGACCGGGGTGATCGCCGCGCTGTACGACGAGAGCGCCTGGCCGCAGCTGCGCGAGGCGCTCACCGCGGCCATGAACGGTGACGGGGCGCCCCTGCTGGCCCTCGCCGACAGCTACTACGAGCGCGAGCCGGACGGCAAGTACGCCAACCTGATGTACGCGAACGCGGCCGTCAACTGCCTGGACCAGCCGCCGGCCTTCGACGGCCCGGAGGCGGTGCGGACGGCGCTGCCCTCCTTCGAGAAGGCCTCCCCGGTCTTCGGCGCGGGACTGGCCTGGGCCTCGCTGAACTGCACGTACTGGCCGGTGAAGGCGACGGGCACGGCGAAGCCCCTGCCCGCCAAGGGCGCCCCGCCGATCGTGGTGGTCGGCACGACACGCGACCCCGCGACCCCGTACAAGTGGGCCCAGGCCCTGGCCGGCCAGCTCGAGTCGGGCACCCTCCTGACGTACGAGGGCGACGGCCACACCGCGTACGGCCGGGGCAGCGACTGCATCGACACCGCGATCAACCGGTACCTGCTGGAGGGCAAGGCCCCGGAGAACGGCAAGAAGTGCCGCGGGGCCTCCAAGCCGTAGCAGCGCGCGCAGGCCACGCATCCCCTCGGGGGCGCCCAAGAAGGCAGAACCACCGACATGCCGGATATACCACACCCGCCCCCATATCCGACCGATTGTCCGGCTCTGCGGAATGCGGTTCGAGGCACCCGTTCGCAGCCTGTAGACTTGGCGCCGCTGCTGATGAGCACGCCTCTCCGGGGGAATACTTGTCGGATCAGCGGTGCCGCCTTAGCTCAGTTGGCCAGAGCAACGCACTCGTAATGCGTAGGTCTCGGGTTCGAATCCCGAAGGCGGCTCTGTAGAACCCCCAGGACTCACTCGCCGTGACCTGGGGGTTTTGCTATGACTGGGGCTGAACAGGGGCGGGGGAGCAGACGGCGCCGTCCGCCGGTGTCCTCCCCCGCTCTGCTCCGGCTCAGGATGTTCGGGCCCGCTGGGTGACCACGATGCAGGTGAGCACGATGGCGGCGGTGAGCGGGACGGCCGGGGTGATCTGTTCGCCGAGCAGGAGCACCGCCCACACCAGCGTCAGCAGCGGCTGCGCCAGCTGGAGCTGGCTCGCCCTCGCCACGCCGATGAGGCCCATGCCCTTGTACCAGACGACGAATCCGCCGAACTGCGAGATGCCGGCGATGTAGGCCATGCCGAGCACGGCCTTCGCGGTGAGGTGCACGGGCTCGTGCGGGAGCGCCCACAGGGCCACGGCGAGGTTGACGGGGGCGGCGAGGACCACGCCCCAGGCGATGACGCGCCAGCCCGGCATGCGTGCGGAGAGCCGTCCGCCGTGGGCGTAGCCTGCCGCGCAGACCAGCAGGGCGCCGAAGAGGAAGAGGTCCGCGACGGTCGGCCGGCCGTGGTTCTGCGACAGCGTGAACACGAGGACGGTCGCCGCTCCGAGGCCGGCCGCGGCCCAGAAGACCTTCGAGGGGCTGCGCCGGGTGAGGACCGCAGAGAACACCGCCGTGGCCATCGGCAGCGCACCGATCACGACCGCCGAGTTCGCGGTGGACGAGGTCTGCAGGGCGAGTGTGGTGAGCAGCGGGAAGCCGACCGCGCAGCCGCCGGCGACGACGGCCAGTGCGGGCCAGTCCCCGCGCGTCGGCAGCGGCGCCCGGGTGATGAGGAGCGCGGCGACCGCGATGACGGCGGCCAGTACGCCGCGCACTCCGATGGCGCTCCACGGCCCGAATCCGTCGAGCGCCCACACCGTTCCCGGGAAGCTGAAGGAGAAACTGAGCACTCCGAGTGCGGCGTAGAGGGTGCCGCTCGAGGCCGCCGGTGTCTTCGGTGTTGTCGGTGTTGTCGGTGTGGTGAGGGGGGCGAGGGAACCCTGCTGTGCCGTCATGACTGTCCGTTCTTCTTCTGGGAGATTTCTTCCAGCCGTACGGAGATGGCCTGCGCGAATCGTGTGGCGGAGGGTTCCGAGAACGGCATGCTGAACGACGGTTCGCAGAGCTCCAGTTCGAGCACCAAGGGCCCTACGTCGCCAAGCTGCTCGATCAAGGCTGCCACGTCATCCTGCAGCCCTACCTGGACTCGGTCGATCACGACGGCGAGACCGACCTCATCCACTTCGACGGCGTCTACAGCCACGCCATCCGCAAGCGCGCACTGCTCCTGGCGGACGGCAGGGTCGACGAGCCGACGCAGGAGGCCCGCACGGCGCGGGCCGCCTCGGTCTCCGATGACCGGGAAAAGCGCTGCACGTCCCGGGAGTAGGCGCCGACGGTCGGCTTCACCACGATCTCCCGGGCCAGGTCGTGCCGGGCGAGAAACGTGCGCAGGGCTGCCGCCGGGTCCGCGCCGGGGGCCACGAAGCCGCTCGGCACGACCGGCACGCCGGCCGCGGCCAGGTCGGCCAGGTAGTGCTTGTCGAGATTCCACCGCACCACCGGAAGCGGGTTGAACAGGTACGTCACATCGGTGACGTACTCGCACCATTCCAGGAACTGCGGAAGACACTCCACATAGCTCCACGGAGACCGCAGCAGGACGGCGTCGAAACGATCCCATTCGATGTCGGGATCCAGCCAGGAACATATCTCGGCCCTGATGCCGGCTGCTTGGCAGGCGTCGAGCAGCAACGGCATGTCGTAATCAATGGCAAGGCTGGTCTCGTCGGTGACCAGAGCAAGATGGTTGCCCATCGGGTGACTCCAATAGGGGAAGGACGGGAGGAACTCCCGTTCCGAGGTGGCTACCAGGGGACGGTTTCTCCGCTGTGGGTGTAGGTGCCGGTCGGGCCGTCGTCGCCGAGGAGGGCCATCGCGACGCTGGTCCTGGCTCCGTCCGTGACGTCGAGATCGCCCGCGCCGTCGTTCATTCCGGTCCTGGTGTAGCCCGGGTGCACGGCATTCACCTTGATCGGTGTCTCGCGCAGTTCGTAGGCCAGGTGGACGGTCCAGGAATTGACCGCGCTCTTGGAGGCGCTGTAGGCGGGAAGCGATTTGAACATGGGGCTGTACGCATACGACTCCGGGTCGCTGTGCGTGGTCAGCGAGCCGAGCAGGCTGGACACATTGACGATGCGTCCGGCCGTGGACCTGCCGAGCAGTGGGAGGAGGGCCGTGGTCACCTCGACGACGCCGAACAGATTGGTGTCGAAGGTCTGACGCCACTGCTGCATCGGCTGCTCGGACGGCTGCTTTCCGTACTCCTCGATCCGGATGCCGGCGTTGTTGACCAGGATGTCGAGGCGGCCGTGGCTGCTGTCGATCTCCGCGGCGGCGGCCCGGATGCTCTCCGGGTCCGTGACGTCGAGTACGAGGGGGTCGGCGGCGAGGCCGTCGGCCCGCAGCTTGTCCGCGGCTGCGGTGACCGCTTCGCCGTCGCGGCCCGCGAGCAGCGCGTGGACGCCGGCGGAGGCGAGCTGACGAGCGGTCTCGAAGCCGATGCCCCGGTTGGCGCCGGTGACGAGGGCGAGTCTGGAGAAGGGGTCCGGCATACGGTCCTCCAAGGCAGGCAAAGGGAGAGCAGGAAGGGGAACGGCGGCACCGTCCGGTCACAGCACTAGAGACCGGCCAGGAATTTCGCCACGGGCGCCCCGAAGCGGGCGGTGTCGATCAGGAAGGCGTCATGCCCCTCCGGCGAATCCATGGCCAGGAATTCGACGTCCGTACCGCCGGCGGCAAGGCCGTCGGCGATCTGCTGCTGCTGCCGCAGCGGGAAGAGGATGTCGGTTTCCACCCCGATGACCAGGGCCTTCTCCAGGTGGATACGGGAGAGGGCCTCGTCGGTGGTGCCACCGCAGGACTCGCCGAGGTCGAACCGGTCCACGCAGCGGCTGAGGCAGAGATAGCTGTTGGGATCGAATCGGCGCGCGAAGTGCCAGGCGTGACGCTCCAGATAGCTCTCCACCTGGAATTCATGGCCGTACGGGTCGTCGTCCACGCGGTCCTCCGGCGCGATGCGCGCACGGCCGAACCGGCTGTCCCATTCCTGGGCCGACCGATAGGTCATCATGCCGAGCTTGCGCGCGGTGAACATGCCGCGTTGCGGGTAGTTCCCGTCGTCGTACCGGCCCTGGTTCCAGTGCGGGTCGCACCGGATCGCCTCACGCTGCAGGGAGCGGACCGCTATCGAGAACGGCAGCGCGTGCGCCGCGCCGCAGATGTTGATGTGGCCGTGGGCCAGGCCGGGGTGGCGGGCCAGCAGGGACAGCGCGCTCATGCCGCCCATGGAGGTGCCGATCACACAGGTCAGCTGGTCGATGCCCAGCGCGCGCACCGTGTGGGCCGCGGCGTCGGCGATGTCCTCCATCGACAGGTCCGGGAAGCCGGGACCGTAGGGCTCGCCGGTGTGGGGGTCGACCGAGGCGGGGCCGGTCGATCCCTTGCAACTGCCCAGCGAGTTCAGGCAGATCACGTACCAGCGATCGGTGTCGACGGGCTTTCCGGGTCCCACCATCGCTTCCCACCAGCCGGGGTCGGTGTCCGCAGGGTGGGAGGCGGCATGGGCGTCGGGTGAGAGACCGGTGAGGATCAGGACCGCGTTGTCGCGCTCCGGGGCCAGCCGTCCGACGGTCTCGTACGCGATGCGCGCCCCGGTCAGTGTTCCGCCCCGTCGCATCGCGAATTCTGCGGGCAGGTCGACGAAACGGGCCGCGGGGGGGGATGAATTCCCTCATGTGTCTGGTTCCTGCCAGGTGTGGGTGTATCGCGAGGCGAGGGAGCCGTCTGCCGGGGTCAGGCCCCGCCGTCACCGGTCTCCAGGGAGGCGAGCCACTCGTCGTCCGAGCCCTCGACCACCCCTTCCATGAGGAACGTGGAGAGATAGCGCTCGCCGGTGTCCGGGAGCATGGCGAGGAGCACCGAGCCCGCCGGCGCGGTCTCGGCGACGCGCAGCGCGGTCGCCAGGGTGGCGCCGGCCGAGATGCCGGTGAAGATGCCTTCCTCGGCGGCGAGCCTGCGCGCGGTGTCGCGCCCTTCCACCTCGTCGACGGTCACCAGCTGGTCGATGACGCTCGGGTCGAGCACGCCCGGCACGAAGTTCGGGGCCCAGCCCTGGATCCGGTGGACGTTCCACTCCTGCCCGGCGAGCACGGCGGCGTTGTCCGGCTCGGCGGCGACGATCCGCACCCCGGGGCGGGCCGCCTTCAGCATCTGTCCGACGCCGGTGAGGGTGCCGCTGGTGCCGAAGCCGGTGACGAAGTAGTCGAGCCGCTTGCCCGCGAAGTCGCCGAGGATCTCCGAGGCGGTGGTCTCGCGGTGGTACGCGGGGTTGGCCGGGTTGTCGAACTGGTTGGCCCGGAACCAGCCGTGCTTCTCGGCGAGTTCGTCCGCGATGGCGTTGCCGTCGCTGCTGCCCAGGTGGCCCGGGAAGAGGAGCACCTTGCCGCCGTAGGCCCGGATCAGCTTGCGCCGTTCCGCCGAGTACGTGTCGCCCATGACCGCCACGAACTGGTAGCCGCGGGCCGCGGCCACCATCGCCAGGGCGATCCCGACGTTCCCGGAGGTGCACTCGACGATGGTGTCGCCGGGCTTGAGCAGTCCCTTCGCCTCGGCGTCGAGGACGACGGAGAGCGCGAGGCGGTCCTTCACCGAGCCGCCGGGGTTGAACGACTCCACCTTCACGTAGACCGAGGTGTGGGCGGGGGCCATGCGGTGCAGCTTGACGATCGGGGTGCGGCCGATGGTGTCGAGGATGCTGTCGTAGAGGGGCATCGGAAAGTACTCCAGGCAGGTGGAGCCAGCGGCGCTGGCCGTGGGGATCGGTTCGGTGGAGGCCGGTTCGGTGGAGGCCGGTTCGGCGGGGGCCGGCGGGGCCGGAGGATCCGGCCGTCGGCCGCGCCCGGCGTGTGCGTTCACGGGGCGGGCGTCCGCTCGGTGCCGTGAACGGCAAGGTCACATCACCAGGCGGCCGGGGTGCTCTCGAAGACGGGGGCGACCATGTCGAGGATCGTTTCGACCGCCTGCCGGCTGAGCTCGTCGTCCAAGGGGGCGTTGAACTCGGCCAGTTCGACGCCGCGGAGCTGCGCCGGCGGAATCGCGTCGAAGATCGCCCGGATCTGCTCGGGGAACAGGCCGTCCGGCACCGTGTAGTCGGCCGGCACATGACCCGGTTCGAGCACGTCCCAGTCGATGTGCACCCACACCGGGGAGTCGCCGATGGCGGCCAGGATGTTCTCGGCCGTCGTCTCCGACGGGGGGATGACCCGGACGCCGTGCTTCGCGATCAGCTCGCCCTCGGCCTCGTCGATGTCGCGCGATCCGACCAGAATCGCCTGTCCGGGGCGGAGGCCGGCGCCGTGGCCGCTGTCCCAGAGCCCGCATGCGCCGGCGAGGACCATCCCGCCCAGATACCCGGTGCCGGTCGTCTCCGGCGTGTTGAAGTCGCCGTGGCCGTCGATGTAGAGCACCACGGCATCCGGGTGCTCCCGGGCCACGACCGGCAGAGTGCCGAGGCTCGCCGAACAGGTGTTGGAGATCAAGACCGTCCGGTTGCCGTTCCCGATGCTCTCGGTGACGGCCCGGCGCAGCCCGGAAAGCGTCTCCCCGGCCTGCGGAAGGCTGACGGTCCAGTCGTCGTCGGCGGGCGGCGCGGGCTCTCCGATGAAGCGGCCGGTGAGTCCGTAGCGGCTCTCCAGGGCCCGCGCGATGCGGGCGGCGCCCTCGATCATCCGGGGTTCCCGGTCGGCCACTCGTCCCTGGGACACGATGAGCTCGATCATTGGTCAGGATTTCCTGTTCGTTTCAATGGCTGTCTGGGGCTGGAAAGGGCAGAGACCGTTTCGCTCGGTGTTCTCGTCGATAAGCCCGTACTGGAACCATTCGAGTGCTCCGCCTCCGTAGGAGCCCAGCTGCGGTGAGTGCTGCATTCCGTCATAACGGCGTATTCGCTTGCGGATGTTCGCGCGGACCTTCCGGCCGCTCGGCGTATCGCCGGCGAACACGTCGAACCGTTCCCGCGGATTGATGACAAGGGTGAAATACTTGCCGAGATTCCTGCTGCGGCGGTTCCGGTGCGCGGGATTGCTCATGTTGCAGAACAACGGCATTCCGTTGAAGCACATGGACCAGGTCTCGGAATCCGGGTCCTGCCCGACGTCGTCCGGCCAGGGTGCGGGATCGAGACGATGCAGTTCCTGCAGCACCTGCCAGCCGAAGGAGTGGTATTCACCGACGGTGCGCGCGGTCACGGCTTCCGCCGAGAACATCACGACCAGCGGGTAAGCGGTGTCCAGCTGGCCGTCCCATGTCCTGGACAAGTCGACGTATTCGGTGAGGGCTTCAGCCAGGTGCCGCATGCCGGCGCTTCCGGCGCTCTCCACGAAGACGAACTTCAGGAGCTGCTTCCGGTACGCGTTCCGGGAGAAGACGCACGGGAAGTCCGGATCGGCGAGACGTGATGCGATCTCTTCGAAGACGGCTCGGTGCCATCCCACTCCTCCTTCGAGGACGTGCGCCTGGGAGATCAGCGTCGTGGTCTGCTGCGACCTTTCCACCTGAGCATCCATTTCTACGGGTCCCTGCCGTTTCGAATGAGGGGGGTGAGAGGTAGGTGCTTCTCTCCCGGTCCGGTCCGCGTGCTGCGGAAATTTTCGGAATCGGAGGCTCCGGAACCGGCGCCATTCGTACCCCCGCCGTGGCGTCCGGATTCGTTTCACCGGGCCGCGGCCTCACCCATCCTGAACCATAAATTCCGGTCGCCACAACGCATTGCCACCAAGGGCTCAGCCGGGTGTACACCTTGTACGGGTTGTATGGCGGTGAACCCGAGGCCATTCCTAGGCTCCGACCGTGATCAATTCCGCTGGCTACCTGAGCGCCCCCGATTCGGCTCGCGCGCTGGATCTCCGATGGCGTACCGCCGTAACTGCGGCGCGCCTGTGCTGGGCAGAGGCGCGCCCGTCGGTACAGCTGGTGTTCCTGTTGCGCTTCGCGGTGGGGGCGGTGTCCGCCGGCCAGCTGCCGCAGGCTTCGGGGCGGACCATGGTCGGCCTGGCGTCCTGGTGGTGCGCCGTGGCCTGTGCGTACCTGCTCAACGGCGTGACGGACGTCCGCGAGGACCGGGCGAACGGCTCCCGGCGTCCGATCGCCCGGGGCGACCCCCGGTCCGCACCGCCACGGCCGTCACGGTCCTGCTGGCTGTCGCCGCGCTGGTGCTCGGAGGGCTGGCAGGGAACGGGGTCCTCGGGTGGGTGGCGGGCTTTCTGCTGCTCGGCTGGGCGTACTCGTGCGCTCCGGTGCGGGCGAAGGATTCGAGCGTGGCCTGCGCGGTGGTGGTGTTCGGCCTGGGCGCGACCTCGTACGCGGCCGGGGTCGCGGCAGCCGGGTCCGGGTGGAGCGCGACGGGCGCGGTGTTCGGCTGCGTGATGGCGGCCTGGATGGCTCTGGTCGGCTCCCTGGTCAAGGACCTGGGGGACGCCGGCGGGGACGCGGCCGGGGGGCGGCGTACCGTCGCGGTCGTCCGCGGGGTGGCGGCTGCGCGGGCCCTGGCCATGGCGGGTGCCGTGCTGGTCGGGGCGGCCGGGACGGTGGCGGCTGCCCTGTGGGCCCCGCTCGCTCTCGTGGGGGCAGTGCCGGTGGCGGCCGGGGCGGTGTGGGTTGTCGCCCGGGTGATGCGCGACGCGCGGCGGGAGAGGGCCGACCGGCAGCAACGCCGCGGGGCCTACCGGGCGTTCATGGTCACGCAGTACAGCGCCAACCTGCTCATGCTGGCCGCGCTCGCCGCCGGGTGAGCCGCGACGGGGCGAATCGTGGCAATGTCAACCCTGCCCGGGGAAGGCCTTGTTGAGTGCCTGCACCCGGGAGCTGGCCCCGAGCTTGCGGTACGCGTTGTGCAGATGGCGCTTGACGGTCGCCTCGCTGATCTCGAACCGGCGGCCTATCAGACGGTTCGTCAGCCCCGAACGCACGGCCTCCAGGATCTGCCGCTCCCGCAGCGTCAGCAGGTCGAGGGCCTGCGCGTCCGCAGCATCCGCGGCGTTGGCGCCACCCGCAGGCGCCCCGGGATCCCCTTCCTGCACCTTGGGGGTGGGTGGCCGCTGCGCCTCCTCGTACCCCCGGATCCCCTGGTACAGGCGGCTCCCGGCAGCAGCCCGGAAGGCGGTGCTCACCGTCTGCGCCGCCGCGTGCCGCTCATCGGCCGGCACCCGCTCGACGGCTTCGGCGACCGCGGCCTGCATGGCCTGCCAGAGGACCTCCGCCGCCCGCACGGACTCGGACACCGGGACCTGCTGGACGACGCGGTGGGCCCCGAGCAGCCGCGAGTACTCCCCGGCCCCCGGGAGTTCCGAGTGCCGGCCGGCCTCCAGTGCCTGCGCGCACTCGGCCACGATGTTCTGCGCCTGATGGCGGCACTGCCGCCAGATGTCCTCGCGGGACACCAGCAAACTGCCGAGTCGTCCCAGCGACGACCGGTAGGCCTCGATGATCTCAGGTGTGGCAGCACGGAGCTGCTGAGCAGCCGCCTGATGACCCATGGGTGTCTCCCCTCCGGCCACGAAGGGTCGCAGCCGCCGGTCCCGGGCGACACTCTCCGTGTCATTGCGTGGGCAAGCTAGCATCCGATCGGTACCCCCGAAAGGGAAGATCCAATTGGTGGGATTGGCGGTCGCGCCGCGTAGTTGTCGCTGGCTGCAGCCATCACTCCGCTTGGCCCGGTCGCCCGGGGTGAGGGGGAGACCACCCCGTCCGTCCGCGGCTGGGGCAGCCGTTGCCCGCCGGCGTGGCCGTGCCCCACCCTTCACGCGGCTCGGTAGGCGCGTAGGAAGGTCGCGACGCCGCTCGTGATCAAGTGGTCGGTCCGCTCCTGCGGCAGGGGCCGGACGCCGTAGTAGGAGAGCTGCGTGATCGAGTGCGAGGTCAGCGCCGTGAAGTGGGCGCCGGCCAGGGCAGGGTCGCCGTGGGTGTCGATCAGGCCGGCCGCGGCGAGGCCCGTCATGGTGTCGGCGAACGCGCGGCCGACCGGCTCCGGGCCGGCGCTCTTCCAGGCCTCCAGTACCTCCGCCGGTACGTGGTCGACCTCCGCCTGGATGTGGCGGACGAGCGCGAAGTGGTCCCGGTAGTCGGCCATGAGGGCGACGAACGCGCGGGCCAAGGCGACGAGGTCGCGTTCCAGGTCGTCCGGGTGGGGCGGGCGATCGGGGGGCAGGAGGGCCTGGATCCGGGAGATCTGGGCGTCCTTCACCTCGTTCGAGGTCCATGTGACGACGGTGCGGAAGAGCTCTGCCTTGCCGCCCGGGAAGTGGTTGTAGAGCGTGCGCGTCGAGATGCCGGCCGCGGCGGCGAGCGCGTCGACCGAGGCGCGCGTGTAGCCCTCGCGGCCGAAGATCCCGCAGGCGGCGCGGATCATGGCGATCTGCTTCTCCAGCTTGCGGGGCGGGACCTCGCGCTGCGCCGCGTCCATCCAGGCCTCGTTGCTGCTGCCCACTCTCGGCTCCTCAAGAAGTACAACGACCGTTGTGTTTTTTACAACGTGCGTTGTAGTTTACCGGAGGGGAGGCCGCATCGGGTGGCCGACCCGCTCGATGAGGGGATCGCCATGTCTGCCGCCGCCACCGAAGCCGAATCCGTGTTCACCGCTGCTCGCGAGGATGTGCCGCTGCGCGTCGCCGTCGTCATCGGCAGCGTCCGCGAGGGGCGTGCGGGCCGTGCCGTCACCGAGTGGTTCCTCGGTATCGCCGAGCGGCACGGCGGGCTGGAGCTGGACGTCATCGACCTCGCGGACGTTGCGCTGCCGCTGGTCATGCCGGGGTGGGGCGGTACGCCGAGCCCGGAGGCCGCCGCCGCGCTGGCCGACGTCACGCCGCGGCTGGCCGCGGCCGACGCCTACGTGGTCGTCACGCCCGAGTACAACCACAGCTTCCCGGCCGCCCTGAAGAACCTCATCGACTGGCACCACGTGCAGTGGCGTGCCAAGCCCGCAGGCTTCGTCTCGTACGGCGGGCTCAGCGGGGGTCTGCGCGCGGTCGAGCAGCTGCGGCTGGTCTTCGCCGAGCTGCACGCCGTGACGATGCGCGACGCCGTCAGCCTGCACGGTCCGTGGTCGGGGCTCGGGGAGGACGGCGTGCCGCGCGATACGGCCGTGTCCGAGAGCGCGGCCAAGGGGATGCTCGGCCAGCTGGTCTGGTGGGGGCGGGCGCTGCGGGCGGCCCGCGCGACCCAGCCGTACGAGGGCTGAGGGGAGGCGGGGGGACATGACAACGACCAAGAACGGCGGGGCCGCTGTCGGGACACCGGCACAGGAACCGTCCCGCGACGCGGCCGCGGTGTTCAACCGGACCGTCATCGTCGTGATCATCGGCTCCGTGATGTCGGTGCTCGACATGACGATCGTCAACGTCGCGCTGCGCACCCTCGCGGAGGGGTTCCACGCGCCGCTGGAGACGATCCAGTGGGCCGCCACCGCCTACACGCTCGCGCTCGCCGCCGTCATTCCCACCGCCGCGTGGGCGATGGGGCGGATCGGCGCCAAGCGGACGTACCTGACCGCCCTCGTCCTGTTCACCCTCGGCTCGGTGCTCGCCGCGGCGGCGTGGGACGCGGGCAGCCTGATCGCCTTCCGCGTGGTGCAGGGGCTGGGCGGCGGGCTGCTCATGCCGGTCGGCATGACGATGGTGATGCGCGCCGCGGACCGCGCGCGGCTCGGGCGGGCGATGGCGCTGAGCGGGCTGCCCGTCATCATCGGGCCGGTGATCGGGCCGGCGCTCGGGGGCTGGCTGGTCGACACCGTGTCCTGGCGCTGGATCTTCCTCGTCAACCTGCCCATGGGGGCGGTGGCGCTGGCGCTCGGCGCGAAGCTGCTGCGGCCCGATGCGCCGCGTACGGCAGTCGGTGGGGTGGCTCCGCGGCTGGACGTGCCGGGTCTGCTGATGCTCTCTCCGGGGCTGGCGCTGCTGCTGTTCGGGCTGGCGCGGGGCGGGGAGGACGGTGACTTCACCGCGGCCGGGGCGTTCGTGCCCGCGGTGGCCGGAGCTGTGCTCGTGGCCGGGTTCGTACGGCGGGCGCTGACGGCCCGTGAACCGCTGCTGGACCTGCGGATGCTGAGCGACCGTACCTTCGCCGCCGGGATCGGCACCCTCGCGCTGTTCTCCTGCGGCTACTTCGGGTCGATGCTGCTCGCGCCGATGTACTGGCAGCAGGTACACGGCATGGGCGCGCAGACGGCGGGACTGCTCGGCGCTCCGGTGGGGCTCGCGGCCGGCACGGCGATGCAGCTCGCGGCTCGGCGCGTCGACCGGGTGGCGCCGCGGCGCCTGGTCTCGGCCGGGATCGCGGTGGGGGCGCTGGGGATGGCGCTGTCGGCGTTCCACGCCGGGGTCCAGGACGTGGCGGCCTGGCGGGTCGTCGGCTCGGCGATGCTGATCGGGGTCGGTGCGGGGATGGTCCTGATGCCGACGATGACGACGGCGAGCCGAGGCCTGCCGAACGACCGCATGGCGGCGGCGAGCACGGCGCTGAGCATCAACGCACAGGTCTGGGCCTCGGTGGGGACGGCGCTCATCTCCGTACTCCTCGGCTCGGCCGGCGCGGACCCGGCGGGCTTCCGCCTCGCGTACGCGGCCGCGGCGGCCCTCCTCGCCCTGGCCCTGCTCCCCGCGACCCTCCTCCCGAGCCGCCGCCCCTGAATACCGCGGGCCCCGGTCGCTGGGGTGGGGGTGCGGGCTAGGTTGGAGGGGTGGGGGCTTGGCTCCCCTGTGCTTGCCGGGCGGCGCCCCGCGCACAAGGGGCCGCGGCGCGCAGGAATGCACATGTGGACTGCGGACTGTGGACCAGGGCGGTCGGGTTCGCGCAGGTCCAAGGTTTCCACATCTACTTCCACGACCTCGGCTGACCACGTCCCGTACAGCGGCCCGGCGTTACTCCCTCAGCCGGATCCAGTAGAGGAAGCCGGCGCTCAGCAGGAGCAGTGCGGCGGTCAGCGGCCACAGGCCGAGCAGCACCGGGCCACTCGCGACCAGTGCCGCGAATCCGTACAGCGCGACGGCCGAGCCCAGCAGGGCCTGGAGCGCGACCGGAGTCCTGGCCGCCCGCACGATGAGTAGCAGCAGGACGGCGCAGGCCGGGTACAGCCACGGGTAGGCCCGGCCGGGGCCCTGGAACAGCACGATGTCGCGGACCTCTTGGAATTCGGGCCAGGCCCTCTCCCGTACGGCCAGTTCGTGCGGGGACCGCCAGTGCACCGACAGCTCCGCCGCCTTCTGGAACGGGAGGGTCCAGTGCGTCAGGAGGAGGATCCGCTCGTGGCTGCCCGTCGGGTGCATCAGGGCCAGCGCGATCTTCGCGGCGGCAGCGGTCAGGTGGTGGATGTCGGTCAACAGGCCCGGTACGGCGTACGTCCGGCCCGTTCCGTAGTCCGTACGCGGCTGGTGGCCCAGCTCGCCCAGGGATTCGCGGACCCCGCCGGTGGCGCAGGCCCAGCAGGG
Source organism: Streptomyces sp. ISL-94 (assembly GCF_018614075.1). Lineage (GTDB taxonomy): Bacteria > Actinomycetota > Actinomycetes > Streptomycetales > Streptomycetaceae > Streptomyces. The sequence goes on from NZ_JAGGOZ010000004.1 coordinate 16,437, forward strand.
GGAGCCGGGGGTGGTGAACACGACCTCGCCGCCCGCCGCGCCCTCGTACAGCCCGACGAAGAGGGCCGGGCGGCCGACGAAGTACGCGAGGTGGTTGAGGCGCTGCTGGGCGTGGTTGTCGTCGGTCGCGGCGATCACCAACTGGGCGTCGGAGATCCGCTGGTGCCAGGTGTGGTTGTCCAGCGCGGCGACCTCGCGCTTGACGACGGTGACCTTCAGCCGCCGGTTCACCCGCTTCAGGCGGCGGGCGGTGGCCTTGGCCTTGTTCCGGCCGATGTCGCGGGTGTCGAACATCGAACGCCCCAGGTTGGCCGGCTCCACACGGTCGGGGTCGACCAGCGTGATCCTGCCGACGCCCGAGCGGACGAGGACCTCGGCCAGGTAGCTGCCGACCGAGCCGACCCCCACGAGCAGGACGTGGCTGTCGGCGAGGGCGGGCGACAACAGTCCCCCGGTACGGGCGAACAGTCCCGCGCGGGCCGCGCTGGTCCGGCCGATCCCCACCCGCATGGTGAGCCGGCGGATCCGCCCGGGGGGCCGTTCGGCGGGACGGGCCGCGGCGTCCGGGGAGATCGGCGAGGTCCCGGGACCGGGCGGCGGCTCGGGTACGGGCGCCGACGCGCGCGGGTCGGGCAGCGGGACAGGAGAGGCCGGAGACGCCGGAGACGCCGGAGAGCGACGGCGGAGGGGGCGGGTCGGGCCGGCCGGCCGGGAGTCCGTCCTGGCGTACCGGACCGGCGGCGAAGGGCTCTCCGGTCCCCCTCACCGGCTCGGCGAAGGCCGCGCCCGGCGGCCCCGCTCCCGCCCCCGCACCCCCGCCCGCGTTCCGCAGCGCCTCCCGGAGCCGTTCCCGCTCCGGCACCCGGTGGTCCCAGGGCAACTCGGCGACCAGCAGCTCCGGATGGCGCCCGCCGGCCCCGGCCTCCTCCAGCAGCAGCGGCGCGGTCAGCGGGAAGTCGGGCGTGGCGAAGAGGTACCGCCGCGTCCCGGACCGGTTCCGCGGCAGCGGGACCCGTACGCCGGCCACCCCGCCGGTCGGCCGCCTTGGAGGGCTGCCCGGCCCGGGCGAGGGCCTGGGCGAGGTGCAGGACGACGAGCCAGCCGCTGCGGTGGTCGGAGGGAAGCACGCCGGACGCGTAGTCGAGGACCTCGCCGAGCCGTCTGACCCGCTCGGCGGGGTCGGACTCCTTCTCCAGCACGGCGTTGCACCGGGCTTCGACCTCGGCCGCCGGGTCGGCCGGGGGCCCGGGCGGCGGGGGAGGGGGCGGCGGGGCGTGCGGGGTGGCGACCACGGTGGGCGGCGGGGTGGGCGGCGGGGTGGCCGCCGCGCTCAGGGCGCGGAACAGCGCGGCCATCTCCCGTGCGTCGGCCGGGCGGTGGCCGGGGTTCTTGGCGAGCAGCCGGGTCACCAGGACGTCCACGGCGGGCTGCACCTCCGGGCGCAGCTCGCGTACGGAGGGCACCACGGCGTGGCAGTGCTGCTTGGCCAGGGCGCCGTAGTCGCCGTGGGATACGTAGGGCTGGCGGCCGGTGAGCATCTCGAACAGGACACAGCCGACGGAGTAGAGGTCGGTGGCGGGGGTGACGGGCTCCAGGAGGAACCGCTCGGGGGCCATGTACTCGGGTGTGCCGAGGAGTTGGCCGGTGGCGGTCACGCCGGCGGCGTATCCGAGCTCGCCGACGGCGGTGTAGGAGCGGGCGATGCCGAAGTCGAGCAGGATCAGCCGGTCGGCGGGCTCCCGGACCATGACGTTGCCCGGTTTGACGTCGCGGTGGACGAGGTTGCGGGCGTGTACGGGGACCAGTGCGTCGCAGAGCTGGGCGGCCCAGGCCAGGGCGTGGGCCGCGGGCAGCCGGTGCCCCTTGGGGACGGCGGCGCGCAGGGTGCGGCCCTCGATGAACTGGGTGATCAGGTAGAGGTGCCAGGATCCGGCTATCTCGGTCTCGTCCACATCGTGGATGCGGACGACGTGCGGATCGTCGATGGCCGCGAGGTTCCTGGCCTCGCGCAGGAAGCGGCGGGCCGCATGGGTGCCGCGGTCCGCGACGCGGAGGAACTTGGCGACGACGGTGCGGTCCAGCCGCAGGTCGCGGGCCTTCCAGACTTCTGCCATGCCTCCCGGGAAGTGCTCAAGTAACTCGTACCGGTCCAGTACAAGGCGCCCCAAAGGCGCGGGGTTCGCCCCCCGCATACCCGGCATGGCTCAAGGGTGGCACTTGCGTGTTCATCGGTTGACCGTATTCGTGAAAGATTCCGGCGGGTCTGTCGCGTCGGGACGCTGAAGGGGATCGCGCTCGCCCCGCGCCGGTAAGGGTCCCCTGGCGGCCGTCATTTCGCGTCGGCGTAGCACTGCACGACCGCCGTCGTGAAGGGGAACCGGACCGGGCTGTCGCCGAAGGCGATCCGGCCGGCCCGCTCGGCGGCGGCGCGGATCGCCTCGGCGACGGCCTCGGCTTCCTCGGCGGGGCAGTGCACGATCACCTCGTCGTGCTGGAAGAACACCAGCTCGGCCCGCATCGGGGCGGTCGCCTGCCGCAGGGCCGCGAGCAGCAGCAGGGTCCAGTCGGCGGCGCTGCCCTGGACGACGAAGTTGCGGGTGAAGCGGCCGCGGGCCCGGGTGTTGGTCGAGGCGTAGCCCGGGGTCCAGCCGTCCTCCCGGTCCTGCGGGATCCCGGCCTCGCCCGCGTCTGGGTCCTTGTCGGCGGAGCCGGATCCGGCCGGGGGCGGGCAGGTGCGGCCCAGCCAGGTCCGTACGAGCCGGCCCTCCTCGCCGGCCCGGGCCGCGTCGTCCACGTAGGCCACGGCCCGGGGGAAGCGGCGGCGCAGCGCGGCGAGGTTCTTGAGGCCGTCCCCGGAGGTCTGTCCGTAGACGGCGCCGAGGACGGCGAGTTTGGCCTTGTCGCGGTCGCCGGAGAAGCCGTGGCGGGAGACGGCGGTGTAGAGGTCCTCGGGGCGGCCGGCCACCTCCATGAAGGCCGGGTCGCGGGAGATCGCCGCGAGCACGCGGGGCTCCATCTGGTCGGCGTCGGCGACGACGAGCCGCCAGCCGGGGTCGGCGACGACGGCCCGGCGGATGACCTTGGGGATCTGGAGGGCCCCGCCCCCGTTGGTGACCCAGCGGCCGGTGAGGGTGCCGCCGGGGATGAACTCCGGGCGGAAGCGGCCGTCGTGGACCCAGTCCGCGAGCCAGCTCCAGCCGTGGGCGGTGTAGATCCGGTACAGCTTCTTGTACTCGATCAGCGGCTCGACGGCGGGGTGGTCCAGCTCCTGGATCGCCCAGCGGCGGGTGGACTTGAGCTTGATCCCGGCCTCGGCGAAGGCCTTGATGACGTCGGCGGGCAGGTCGGGGCGTACGCGTCTGCCGAAGGCGGCGGAGACCCGGTCGGCCAGTTCGGCGAGACGGCGGGGCTCGCCGCCGCCGGCGTAGCGCTCGCCGAGCAGCTCGGTGAGGAGGGCTCGGTGTACGTCGGCCCGCCAGGGCAGGCCCGCGCGGTTCATCTCGGCGGCCACGAGGAAGGCGGCGGACTCGGCGGCGATGAGCAGCCGCATCCGGTCGGGGTGGGCGGTGGCGTCGATGCGCCTCGCCTGGTCGGCGTGGACGGCGAGCAGGGCGTCGAGGGGGAGGGGGGCCGGGCGGGGGTCGAACAGGGAGTCCTGTGCGCCGCGCTCGGCGGCGCGCTGCGGGGGGTCGGGCGGGACCGGTGCGTTGGTGAGCCGGGCCCAGGCGGCCGCCGCGGAGCGGGGCTCCCCGAAGCGGCCCTCGTGGCCGAGCAGGAGGAGCTCGGCGGCCTCGATGTCGTGGCACCGCTCGACGCGGGCGCCCGCGGCGAGCAGGCCGGGGTACACCGCGGCGGTGGACGGCCAGACCCAGCGGGTGCCGGCGGGCGCGGCGCGGAGGGCGTCGGCGGGGTCGCGCACGGTGATGCGGGGGCCGGTGCGGGGGTCCAGGGGCGCGGCGTGCCACTGTCCGTCCCGGTCGCCGTCCTCGGCCATGGCCCACCGGCCCGCGGTTTCGCTCACGCTTGCGAGTGTCCCACCAGGGTCTGACAGTCCGGCGGCGCCGGGCCGTGGGCCGTCTGTGGCGGCGCTGGGTGCCGGTATTCGGTGGTGAGGGGACATGCCAAGCTGAGGGGGTGAGAGACCTTGCCGAGACCGTCGACCGAGCCTTCGCCGCAGCGCTGTACGCCCAGGACGACACCGGGCTGGACACCGGCGCCTCGGTGCTCGTCGCGGAGCCGGAGCGGTGGGCCGGGGTCGGGCGGGAGCTGCTGGTGCGCGGGGAGGCGTACGTCCGGCAGGCCTGGGAGCGGGGCTGGCGGCCGGCCGACGTGCTCCGGCTGGTGCGGCGGGACCTGGAGGAGCGGCACCTGCGGATCACCGGCGACCTGATCGCCGCCGAGGCGCGCCGCTACGCCCGGCTTCCCGAGCGGTGGACCGACACCGAGGTGTGGTGGACGGGCGACGACACCTATGCCGAGCAGCTCGCGGGGCGGGAGAGGGCGGACCGGTTCACGCTCGCCACCGCCGTCCTGGAGGTGTTCCGGCTGCTGCTCCGGCTGCCCTCCATCGAACCGGTGGGTCCGGTTCCCGGGGATCCGGCCGCCGATGCACTGGAGCACGCGCACATCGAGCCGCGGATGCTCGGCCGCATCCGGGCCCTGCTCGCCAAGGCCGAGGCGACCACCTTCCCGGAGGAGGCGGAGGCGCTCAGCGCCAAGGCGCAGGAGCTGATGGCCCGGCACACCGTGGACGAGGCCCTGCTCGCGGCGAGCGGCAAGGGGCCGGCCCAGGTCCCGGCGGCGTGCCGGATCGGCGTCGAGCCGCCGTACGAGGAGGCCAAGGCGGTACTGCTCGACGCGGTGGCCACGGCCAACCGCTGCCGGGCGGTGTGGAACAGCGGCTTCGAGTTCTCCACGGTCGTGGGGTTCGAGAGCGACCTGGAGGCCGTGGAGCTCCTCTATACGTCGCTGCTCGTGCAGGGGACGGCCGCCATGACGCGCGCCGAGGCGGCCCAGCGGTCCGGGGGGCGCAAGCGGACGAAGGCCTTCAGGCAGTCCTTCCTGCTTGCCTACGCCAGCCGGCTCGGGCAGCGGCTCGCCGAGACCGCCGAGCACGCGGCGAGCGAAGCTCCGGACAACCTGCCGGCCCTGGTGGCCCGGGAGGTGGCGGTCACCTCCCGGGCGGAGGAGATGTTCCCGCAGACCACGACGACCCGGCTGCGCGGGGCGACCGACCTCGCGGGCTGGGAGCACGGCACGGCTGCCGCCGACGCCGCGCATGTAGGCCGCCGCAGCAAGCCGCTCCCCCGGTAACGGGGGCCCTGCCCCGCGCCCCGCGCCTCAATCGCCGGCGGGGCTGACATGCGGGGCCCCGCCCCGGCCCCCGGACCCCGGACCCCGGATCCGGGTACGGGTACGGGTACGGCGCCGCTGCTGGGGCGCTGCCCCGCGCCCCGCGCCTCAATCGCCGGCGAGGCTGGAAGTTGCCGGCGTAGGCCTGGATCCCGGCTCGGGTGCGGCGCCGCTGCTGAGGCTCCGCCCCAGACCCCGCGCCTCAATCGCCGGCGAGGCTGGGAGTTGCCGGCGGAAGCCTGGACGTGTGCGCAGTGGTGCTGCTGCCCTGCTGCCCTGCTGCCCTGCTGCCCTGCTGCCCTGCTGCTCGTTGCGGGCTGGGTTGCCCGCAGGGCAATTCCAGCCCCGCCGGCGTTTGAGGCGCGGGGGTCCGGGGGCCGGCCCCCGGCAGCGGCGCCGCACCCGAATGCCGTGGGGCTCCGCACAGCGGGAACGGCCGCGGGAGAGGTGGCGTCGGGGGTCGAAGCGGGCGGATCGGGGTGAAACGGTTACGCTCGGCGGCATGGGCTGGTTTCGGGCGCTGAAGGGCACCGCCCGCTCGGGCATGGCGGTCGAGCGGACCCGGCTCGAACCCCTCGTCGCCCTGCGGGCGGCGGCAGGGCTCGCCATCGTCATCGGCGCCGGACTCGCCTTCCTCGGCCCCGGCTCCGCGGCCAGCTCGGCCTTCGGTGCCTTCATGGCCGCCATCGCCACCTTCCAGAAGAGCTGGCGCCCGCGCCCCGGCCTCGCCCTCGCCTCCGGCCTGACGCTCGCCGTCTCCACCTTCGTCGGCTACCTCGTCGGGTCCTCGCACACCACGCTCTTCCTCGCGCTGCTCGCCCTCTGGACCTTCCTGGCGAGCCTCCTGTGGGCGGCCGGCCCCACCGCCGGGATCATCGCCTCCGGCAACGTCGCGATCATGCTGGTCACCGTCACCCTGCCCAGCTCCGTGCCGCAGGCCGCCGGGCACGCCGCGATGATCGCCGCCGGCGGGGTGGTCCAGGCGCTGCTCATCGCGCTCTTCCCCGTCCGCCGCTGGGGCGCCCAGCGCGACGCCCTCGCCGACGCGCTCGCCGCCGAGGGCGACTACGCCCGCCGGCTGCGCCAGGATCCGGTCGCCTCCTTCGACCCGGAGCCCCTGATGCGCGCGCGGGCGGCCGCCACGGTCACGCCCCGGCAGGCCCGGCGGCGCCCCGCCGAGCTGCACGGGGCGCGGGGGCTCGCGGAGCGGATCCGGCCGGTGCTGGCCTCGCTCGCCGATCCGGCGGTCGGAGCCCCCGCCGAGGGCCCGGGGCGGGACCGTGTGCGCGAACTGCTCGCCGCGGCCGCCTCGGTCCTGGACGCCGCCGCGCATGCGATCCGGCACGGCGATCCGGTACGCCTTCCCGCGCCGGCCCTGGCGGTCCTCAAGTCCCCCGACACGGCGGACCTCCTCACCGGCGCACCCCTGCGGGCCGCGCGCCGGCTCGCCGCCCTGCTGGACGACGTACTGGAGACGGCCGAACCACGATCCGGGCGCACGGCCGATCCGGGGGAGTCGATGCTGCGGCCCACGATGCCCGGCCTGGCGCCGATCGTCCTGAAGGCGGTACGGGCCGAACTGCACCCCGGGTCCCCGATCCTGCGCCACGCCCTGCGCGTGACGGCCGTGGCCTGCGTGGGCTACCTGATCGGCCACGCGCTGCCGTTCGGGCACGCCTACTGGGCCCCGATGGCATCCGTGATGGTCATGCGGCCCGACTTCTCCCAGACCTACTCGCGCGCCGTGGCCCGCTTCGGCGGCACCCTCGTCGGTGTCGCCGTCGCCACCGGCATCGTGCAGCTGGCGCAGCCCGGCATGTACCTGTCCGGCTTCCTCGCCGTCGTCAGTGCGGGCCTGATGTACGTGCTGATGCGCACCGGGTACGCCGTCGCGCAGGTCTTCGTCTCCGCGTACGTCGTCTTCCTGCTCGGCATGGGCGGGGTCCGCTGGGACCAGACCGTGCCCGACCGCGTCGCCCTCACCCTGGTCGGCGGGCTGCTGGCGATGGTCGCCTACGCCCTCTACCCGGCCTGGGAGACCCCGCGGCTGCGGACCCGCCTCGCCGACTGGATCGCCGCCGACGGGCGGTACGCGGCCGCCGTCGTCAGCCAGTACGCCGACCCGGCCGGGGCCCGGCGCGCCGATGTCCGCGAGGCCCTGCTCGCCGCCCGCGACGCCCGCGTGGCCTGGCAGGAGGCGGTCGCCCGGGCCGCCGGCGAGCCGGTGCGCCACCGCGGGCTCTCCCACACGGCCGCCGACGACGCGGGGGACGCCCTTGCCGCGCTGGGCCGGGGCGCCATGCTGCTGGAGGCCCACCTCCCGGACCGCGCCCACGACCCGGTCCCGGGCGCGGCCGCCCTTGCCGAGGCGCTGCGCACCGCCACCGAGGCGGGCGCGAAGGCGGTGCGGGAGCGCCGGGTCCCGTGCTGGGACGGGGTCCGGGCCGTGCTGGCGGACTGGGACGCCCCCGCGGCGGGGGTATTGCGCGGGGCCGCCGAGCAGCTCCTGGGCTCGCTGGACGAAGTGTCGGACGCCCTTCGCCCGTGAGGGTGATCCGCAACCGAAGCCCGGCCGGCCTTCGTCAGGGCCTGTGTGTGATCGCGGGAACACCCCGCGTGCACGTGCATCTGCCCATGCATGGGCCAATGAACACAGCTATGATCCGGTGCAGTTGACATCTGCACTATCGGGGGCTTCCTGTGGACCACGCGTACAACGGGATGGCAGCTGCAGAACTCGACGGAGTGACCTGGCAGAAGAGCAGGCACAGCAACTCACAGGGATCCTGTGTGGAGTTCGCGAAACTGCCCGGCGGCGACGTCGCCATGCGCAACTCGCGCTTTCCGGACGGACCGGCGCTCGTGTACACGCCGGCCGAGATAGAGGCCCTGCTCCTGGGCGTGAAGGACGGCGAGTTCGATCACCTGATCGGCTGAGGGAACGGCGCACTCATCAAGCCATGCACGTGCAGCGGCCGGGAATGATCGCAACGATCAATCCCGGCCGATTGTCGTACGGATCCCACCCGCACGGCTGAAAGCCGTCCAGGCGGGCCCTGTTCAGTCCTGGAGCAGGAACAGCGCCCAGACCACCTTGCCGGTCAGTCGCCCGGCGAGCGGGTGCCAGCCCCAGCTGTCGCTGTACGAGTCCACCAGGAACAGCCCCCGCCCCGACTCCAGGTCGACGTTCTCGTCCGTACGCTCCGGTGAGAAGGCACCGCCCGGCCGGTCCTCGCTGGGGTCGCGCACCGCGCACACCAGCCGGGTGCTCCACCGCATCAGGTGCAGCCGTACCGGCGGCTCCGCCTCGGCGGCCGCGCGCCGCGAGTCCTCCGGCAGGGCATGGCGGAGCGCATTGGTGACGAGCTCGGAGACGACCAGCGACACGTCGTCGAAGCGGTCGTCGAGACCCCACTGCGACAGCGTGGAACGGGTGAACGTACGGGCGCCGCGCACCGCCTCGAAGCGGGCGGGCAGAGCGCAGGAAGCGGACCCGGAGACAGCCGTGGGGTCGACCGGGGGCAGCCCCTGCCGTAACGGCTCGAGCATGGTCGATCCATTCGTCCCCATGCGAGGCACTCCCGGGATTCGCGGACGGAGCGGTCATCTCCGTCCAGAAAGAACTGCGGGGTGGGTCCGTGCGCCGGCGCGAACAGCACGCAGGTGCGCGGGGACCATCGTTCCGAATGGTGGAGCCGGATGCAAGGGCAGATGCACGTGCACGCGCCGGACCTGTCCGCTCCCGTGATGGTTCTTGCTCATTTCTTCCTACGCATCCTTACGGACTTCTTTTCCGGGACGCCGAATTCCGTTACAGAACGAGTACGGGCAGATGCGTTTTGGTGGCAGACTGCGGCCCCTGGGGTACGGGGGCCCCGCACGCACGCGCACACCACGCGCACGCCAATGCGATGGGGAGGGCAGTACTAGTGACCGCAGAAGCAAGCGGTTCTGTGGTGCGCCGCATCCTCCTGGGCTCCCAGCTCAGGCGACTCCGAGAATCCCGCGGCATCACCCGTGAGGCGGCCGGCTACTCGATCCGCGCATCCGAATCGAAGATCAGCCGCTTGGAGTTGGGAAGGGTGAGCTTCAAGGCCAGAGACGTCGAGGACCTCCTCACGCTCTACGGAGTCACGGACAGCGCGGAGCGCGAGTCCCTGCTGGGCCTGGTCCGCGAGGCCAACGCGACCGGCTGGTGGCACAGTTACGGCGACGTGCTGCCCGGATGGTTCCAGACCTACATCGGCCTGGAGGGCGCCGCCTCGCTCATCCGCATCTACGAAGTCCAGTTCGTGCACGGCCTGTTGCAGACCGAGGCCTACGCCCACGCCGTCGTCAGCCGCGGCATGCCCGGCGCCACCTCCGCCGAGATCGACCGCCGCGTCGCGCTGCGTCTGGAGCGCCAGAAGGTCCTCGTCTCCGAGAACCCCCCGGTCTTCCACGCCGTCCTCGACGAGGCCGCGCTGCGCCGCCCGTACGGCGACCGGGACGTCATGCGCGGCCAGCTGGAGCACCTCATCGAGGTCTCCCAGCGGCCCAACGTCCAGCTCCAGGTGATGCCGTTCTCCTTCGGCGGCCACGCGGGCGAGAGCGGAGCCTTCACCCTGCTGCGCTTCCCCGAGTCCGACCTCCAGGACATCGTCTATCTGGAACAGCTCACCAGTGCCCTCTACCTGGACAAGGGCGAGGAAGTGGGGCAGTACGAGCGGGCGATGCGGCGACTTCAGGCCGACTGCCCCGACCCCGACCGGACCAGGGATCTTCTCCGTGGCCTGCTCCAACTGTCTTGATCCGCACGTACTATGACGTCTGATCAGTGCATGACGACCGATCGGTCTCCGGTGCAGCGCACGGGTGCGCGCTCGCAGTAAGGGATGGCATGTCCATATTCAGCGACCTCGCTCACCAGTACATCGACGGCGAATGGCTGGCCGGCACCGGTTCGTGGGACATCATCGACGTCAACCCGTACAACGGTGAGAAGCTCGCCGCCATCACCGTGGCCACCGTCGAGCAGGTGGACCAGGCCTACCGCGGCGCCGAGCGTGCGCAGAAGGAATGGGCTGCCACCAGCCCGTACGTCAGACGAGCGGTCCTGGAGCGCGCCCTGCGGATCACCGAGGAGCGCGAGAAGGAGATCATCGAGGCGATGATCGACGAGCTCGGCGGGACCCGCCCCAAGGCCGAGTACGAGGTCTACCTCGCCAAGGAGTTCATCCGCGAGTCGCTCCAGCTGGCCGTGCGCCCCGAGGGCCGGATCCTGGCCTCGCCGGTCGAGGGCAAGGAGAACCGGGTCCAGCGCCTGCCCGTCGGCGTCGTGACCGTGATCAGCCCCTTCAACTTCCCCTTCCTCGTCACCCTGAAGTCGGCCGCCCCGGCGCTCGCGCTGGGCAACGCGGTGGTGATCAAGCCGAACCAGAACGCCCCGGTGATCGGCGGCGGGGTCATCGCCAAGATCTTCGAGGACGCGGGGCTCCCGGCGGGCCTGCTGAACGTCCTGGTCACCGACATAGCCGAGATAGGCGACGCGCTGCTGACGCACCCCGTCCCCAAGGTGATCTCCTTCGCGGGATCGGACCGGGTCGGCCGGCACGTCGGGGCGGTCGCCGCCCGCCACTTCAAGCGGACGGTCCTGGAGCTCAGCGGCAACAGCGCGCTGGTCGTCCTCGACGACGCGGACCTCGACTACGCGGTGGACGCCGCCGTCTTCAGCAGGTTCGTCTACCAGGGCCAGGTCTGCATGGCCGCCAACCGGATCCTCGTCGACGCGGCGGTCGCGGAGGAGTTCACCGAGAAGTTCACCGCCCGCGTGCGGGCCCTGAAGACGGGCGACCCGCACGACGCCGACACGCAGATCGGCCCGCTGATCAACTCCTTCCAGGCCGACGCCCTGACCGCACTCGTCGACAAGGCCGTGGAATCCGGCGCGACGGCACTCGTACGGGGATCCACGCGCGGCAACCTGGTCGAGCCGACCGTGCTGGCCGGGCTCCCCGAGGACTCCCCGCTGCTGGGCCAGGAGATCTTCGGCCCGGTGGCGCTGCTGGTGGTCTTCGACGGCGAGGACGAGGCCGTACGGCTGACCAACGCGACCCCGTACGGGCTGAGCGGCGCTGTGCACACCCGGGACGTGGAACGCGGAGTCCGCTTCGCGCAGCGGATCGAGACGGGGATGATCCACGTCAACGACTCCACGATCGGGGACGAGCCGCTGGCCGCCTTCGGCGGCGAAAAGGCCTCCGGCCTGGGCCGCCTCAACGGCGAGGCCACCGTCGAGGCCTTCACCACGCAGAAATGGATCTCGGTGCAGCACGGGCGGAGCCGCTTCCCGTTCTAGACTCATCCGGGCGTACGGCATACGTCCGGGGGAGATCGAGTTGAGCAACATACCGGAGACCGGCCGGACCCCTCGGGTCCAGAACCGGCTCGTCGTCATCCAGATCGTGGTCTTCTCGCTGCTGCTCACTCTGGGCGGGCGGCTCTGGTACCTCCAGATACGCAATGGCCAGGGGTACACGGACGAGGCCAAGAACAACCACGTCCAGCAGGTGGTCCAGCCCGCCGTGCGCGGCTCCATCCTGGACTCGCGCGGGGTCCCGCTCGCCGACAACGCCACCCACCTCGTGGTCTCGGCCAACCGCACCGAGCTCCTCACGATGAAGGACAAGGGCAAGGCCGTCCTCACCCGCCTCGCCGGGGTCCTCGGCGCGGACCCCCAAGAGGTGATCGACAAGGTCCGGCTCTGCGACGCCAAGACCCCCAAGCCCTGCTGGAACGGCTCGCCCTACCAGCCCATCCCGGTCAGCGACGAGGCGACCACCGAGCAGGCGCTCCAGATCCACGAGCACGCCGAGGACTTCCCCGGCATCACCGCCGAGCCCACCGCCATGCGCCGCTACGCCGCACCGGACGAGGCCAACACCTCCCAGGTGCTCGGCTACCTCTCGCCGGTCACCGACGAGGAGATCGCCAAGGCGAAGAACTCCGACTCGCCCTACCTGCGCTCCGACCAGGTCGGCCGCTCCGGCCTGGAGCGCACGTACGACAAGGAGCTGCGCGGCAAGGCCGGCATCACCCGGTACGAGGTGGACAACCTCGGCCGCGTCACGGGCCAGGGCCAGACCGACAAGGCGCAGCCCGGCTCGAACATCGTGACCTCGATCGACTCCCGCGTGCAGGCGGTCGCCGAGCGCGAGCTGAACAACGCGATGGTCGAGGCCCGCAAGACGTACGACAAGAACACCCGCAGGAACTACGAGGCGGACTCGGGCGCCGTGGTGGTCATGGAGGCCAAGACCGGCCGCGTCGTGGCGATGGCCTCGAACCCGACCTACGACCCCAACGCCTGGGTCGGCGGCATCTCGGCCAAGGACTACGCCGGGCTCACCGACAAGAAGTCGAACTACCCGCTGCTGAACCGGGCGATCCAGGCCCAGGCGGCGCCGGGCTCCATCTTCAAGGTCGTCTCCTCGACGGCCGCGGTGAACGCCGGATACCCGTTCAACGGCCGCTACCCCTGCCCCAGCTCGTACTCCGTCGGCAGCCAGACCTTCACCAACTTCGAGTCCCAGGGTTACGGCGACATCACCATCGGCCGCGCCCTGGAGGTCTCCTGCGACACGGTCTACTACTCCATCGCGGACCAGGAGTGGAAGAAGGACGGCGGCATCAACCCGAAGAAGACGCCGAACGACTGGTTCTTCAAGACGGCCCACGCGTTCGGACTGGGCAAGCCCACCGGCATCGACCTGCCCAACGAGGTGAGCGGCCGGGTCCCCGACCGCAAGTGGAAGCAGGACTTCTTCGAGGCGAACAAGGCCGCCTGGTGCCGGGACGGCAAGAAGAACGGCACCTTCGCCGAGAAGATCGCCTACGAGAACTGCCGCCAGGGCAACCAGATGCGCGAGGGTGACGCCATCAACTACTCGATCGGGCAGGGCGACACGCTCGTCACGCCGATCCAGATGGCCTCCGTCTACGCGGCCATCGCCAACGGCGGCACGCTGCACCAGCCCAGTGTCGGCAAGGCGGCCGTCAGCGCCGACGGCGCCGCGGTCCGGGAGATCGCGCCGAAGGTGCAGGGCAAGCTGCCGATGGACGCGAAGACCCGCGACGACATAGACGAGGCCCTCGCCTCCGTCGCCACCACCGGCAGCGCCGCCTGGCGCTTCGGCGGCTGGCCGCAGAAGCAGATCCCGATGCACGCCAAGACGGGCACCGCCGAGGTCCAGGGCAAGCAGACCACCTCGTGGTTCGCCTCGTACACCGAGGACTACGCCATCGTCATGACGATCTCCCAGGGCGGTACCGGCTCCGGGGCGTCCGGGCCGGCGGTCCGCAAGATCTACGAGGCGATGTACGGGCTCGACCCGACAGGGAAGCAGGACCTCTCCAAGGCCCTGCTGCCGCAGCCGGCCACCGCGCTGCCCGCACTGCGTCCGGACGCGGAAATCCCGGCTCAGTGAGGGGGGATTGAGGACAGAACCTGACCTCAATGGTTCGTAGTGTCTGGGGTGTCGGAAAGAAAGAACGAGGCGCGGACGAGCGCGTCACGCGTCGCGCGGCACCCAGCACAAGACACCTGACACAGAAGGCGGTTCGTCATGGCTCAGATCTCCACCGAGGTTCCCGGCGACGAGCGCGGCACGCTCCTCTCCTTCGTCGAGGCCCAGCGCACGGCGATCCGCGAAACGCTGCTCGGCATGAGCGAGGAGCAGGCCGCGAGCCGCCCCTGCGCCAGCGAGCTCAGCCTGTCCGGGGTGCTCAAGCACGTCGCCGAGGTCGAGCTCGGCTGGCTGCGGATGGCCCAGCAGCGGCCGAACGAGCGGAAGCGTACGCAGGAGACCTGGAACGACAGCTTCCGCCTCGTCGAGGGTGAATCCATCCCGGACATCCTGGCCTTCTGGGACGAGGTCCGGCAGGAGCTGGAGGCCTTCATCGCCGCCGTCCCCAGCCTGGACGACACCTTCCCGCTCCCGCCGGCGCCCTGGTTCCCCGAGAACACCAAGGTCTCCATGCGCTGGATGCTCCTGCACCTGGTGGAGGAGTTCGCCCGGCACGCCGGCCACTCGGACATCGTCCGCGAAACCATCGACGGAACCCGCGCGATGGGTGTGTAGCCCGGCCGCGGGACGCGAGGTGGAGCGGGGGCTTGCACCTCACGTGGCGTGAGGGCCCACAGTGAAGGGCGTACCCAACCAGAGGAGCGGAAGGCAATGGGCTACTCCGTGGGCCAGGTCGCCGGTTTCGCCGGAGTCACGGTGCGCACCCTGCACCACTACGACGAGATCGGCCTGCTCTCCCCGAGCGGCCGCAGCCACGCAGGACACCGGCGGTACGACGACGCCGACCTGGACCGGCTGCAGCGGATCCTGTTCTACCGGGAGCTCGGCTTCCCGCTCGACGAGGTCGCGGTCCTGCTGGACGACCCGGAGACGGATCCGCGGGCGCATCTGCGCCGGCAGCATGCCCTGCTGACTGACCGGATCGCCCGGCTCCAGCAGATGGCCAAGGCCGTTGAGCACGCCATGGAGGCGAAGAAGATGGGCATCAACCTCACGCCCGAGGAGCGGTTCGAGGTCTTCGGGGACAAGGACCCCGAGCAGTACGCGGAGGAGGCCGAGCGGCGGTGGGGCGACACCGAGGCCTACGCCGAGTCGCAGCGCCGGGTCGCCACCTACACCAAGGAGGACTGGAAGCGGGTCCAGGCCGAGGTTGCCGACTGGGGCGCCCGGTACGCGGCGCTGATGGAGGCGGGTGAGCCCGCGGACGGCGAGGCGGCCATGGACATGGCCGAGGAGCACCGCCGGCACATCGTCGAGTGGTACTACGACTGCACGTACGAGATCCACACGGGCCTCGGTGAGATGTACGTGTCGGACGAGCGGTTCAAGGAGTTCTACGACTCCGTGAAGCCCGGTCTCGCCGAGCACCTGCGGGACGCGATCCTGGCCAACGCGGTGCGCAAGGCGTAGGCGAATCCTCACGCACGCGGCTCCCTCCGGGCTCTGGAACCGGGTGGGGGTCGTGTGCGTTGATAATTGAGACCGCCCGCCCCCGCAGCACGCCCCCTCATCCAGGAGAGTCCGGAAACCGTGTACACGCTTGCGCTCGCGCCCCAGTGGCTGTCCCCGGACTACCTGATCTCACATTTCGGATTGGCCGGCATCCTGGTCATCGTCTTTGCGGAGTCGGGACTCTTCGCGTTCCTGCCGGGTGACTCCCTGCTGTTCACGGGGGGCCTGCTGGTCGCGAACGGCGAGTACATCAAGCAGCCGCTGTGGCTGGTCTGCACTCTGATCGCGGCCGCCGCGATCATCGGGGACCAGGTCGGCTACATGATCGGCAAGTTCTTCGGGCCCAAGCTCTTCAACCGGCCCAAGTCCAAGATCTTCAAGCGGGAGAACCTGGACAAGGCGCACGAGTTCATGGACAAGCACGGCCCGAAGGCCATCGTGCTCGCCCGTTTCGTACCGATCATCCGTACCTTCGCGCCGATGGTCGCGGGCGCCGGCTCGATGAAGTACCGCACCTTCCTCACGTACAACGTCATCGGCGGCATCGGCTGGGGCGCGGGGATCACGATCGCGGGCTACTGGCTCGGCCAGATCGAGTTCATCAAGGCCAACGTCGAGGCGATCCTCGTCCTGATCGTCCTCATCTCGCTCGTCCCGGTGATCTTCGAGGTTCTGAAGGCCCGCAAGGAGAAGAAGGCCCTCTCCGCCGGGGCCCCCTTCGAGGCCGACGGCCCCCAGACCCCGGGCCAGCGCGGCCGCCACGCAAAGCGGTAGAGGGCGGCATCGGCCGCGATCCGGCCCCGTCGGCAGCCGCGCGAGCCAGCCCGCATCAGCCGCCCCGTACGCCCCCGCAGGCTCAAGCAGAGCCTGCGGGGGCGTACGCGTACGTACGGCGGCTCCTAGAAGCCGCGCGTCCGCTTGGCCGCACGCCGCTTGGCCGCACTCGCCGCCCCCGGAATCCGCATGAACAGCCGCGAGGTCTCCGACCCGAGGTTGACCCCGATCGCGATGGCCAGGGCGATGGCCGCGGCGTTCGTGAGCGACCCGAGCCCCTCGTTCAGCCGGTTCTCGGCGATCAGCAGCAGCCCGTAGTACGTCGCCGAGCCGGGCAGCAGCGGGCCGATGGCCGCGGTCGTGTACGGCAGGGCGGAGGCGAAGCGGTAGCGGGAGAAGAGCTGGCCGAAAAGGCCCACCAGCCCGGCGGCGACGGCCGTGGACGGCACGGGCGGGATGCCTCCCGCGTAGTGCAGGGCCCCGAAGGTCACCCAGGCGACCCCGCCGTTCAGCGTCACGATCCACACGGTGGACCGCTCCTGCTGGAGCAGGATCGCGAATGTGAACACCAGCACCATCGAGGCCGCGATCTGGATCGGCGGCCGCTGGGTGATCTGGAGGACCTCCTCCGGTTTGGGCGAGGCGCCGAGCTGGAGCCCGAGGTAGAGCACGATCAGCACGCCCATGATGATGCCGATGAAGAGGTACATGACCTCCAGCAGCCGGGCGGAGGCGGTGATGTAGAAGCCGGTCAGGCCGTCCTGGACGGCAGCCACCAGCGCCCGCCCGGGCAGCAGCGCGAACAGTCCGCCGGTGATCACGGCGGAGGCCCTGATGTCCTCGATCTCCGCCAGCTTGAGCGCCACCCCGAACGCGGCCGGCGGCATCGCGGCGACCACGAACTGGTAGAACTCCGGCAGCCCGCGCCCGGCGCACAGCCACGCCAGCCGGTCGCCCAGCACCGCCCCGAGGGCCGCGGCGATGAAGACGAGCACCCCGCCGCCGACCAGGGTGGAGGCCGCCCCGGCGAGGAGCCCGGCGGCGGCCGTGAGCACCCAGCCGGGGTACGGGTGGCGGTTGCGGCGGATCTCCGCCAGCCGCCGGTAGGCCTCCTCCAGGGACACGTCGATCTCGTGGGCGCTGATGTCGTCCACGAGCCGGTACACGGCCGCCAGGCGGTTGTAGTCGGTGCCGCGGCGGCGCACGGTCCGGTTCGCCGAGACGGGGTCGTCCACGAGGGACGGCTGGTGGGTGATCGACAGCATGGTGAAGGTGACGGTGGGCTCGCAGCGGTCCAACCCGTACGAGCGGGCCACGGCGAACATCGCGGCCTCCACGTCCTCGGCGCCCTCGCCGCCCGCGAGCAGCAGCTCGCCGATGCGCAGGGTCAGGTCGAGTACGCGGCCCACGGCGGGCCCGGCCTCGGTCGGCCTCTGCACGAGGTCCGGTACGGGACGCACGTCGACCGGCATGCGCAGCATCGTGCGCATCCGGTCCTGCCAGGGGGACTCCTTCATGGCGGCCACGGGGAACCCCTGGCCGGGGGTGTAGGCGGGCGGGGAGTGCTGGGCGCTGTAGGTGGCCGGGGCGGCGAAAGCGGAACCTTCGGGCTCGGCGGCGGGCAGCTCGGCACCGGCCGGACGGGCGAACTCGGAGGTCGGCTGGTCCTCGTCCGGAACCTCCGCCTCCATCCCCGGCGGCACCGAGAAGGCGCTGTGCGCCTCGTCGGACTTCGGCTTCCGGTCCTCGGACCCGGATCCTTCGGCCTCCGCCACACGTCCTCCAGTCCTGGCAGCCCGGTATCAGTATGCGGAACCGTTTCGGCGGGGGCGCGGGGGGCTCCCGTCAGCCTCGCCGGCGTTTGAGGCGCGGGGTCTGGGGCGGAGCCCCGGCGGCGGCGCACCGGCTGGGGATACGGGCGCGGGCGGCACCCCCCGGGGGTGCCGCCCGCGTAACTCTGTGGGGCGGGGGCCATGCCCCGCGCCCCGTGCTGCCGGGGCAGCGTCAGTGGTGGCCGCCCTGGGCCTCGAGGCGCTTGTACGAGGCCTCGATCTCGGCCTCGGCCTCGGCGCGGCCGACCCAGTCAGCGCCCTCGACGGACTTGCCCGGCTCCAGGTCCTTGTAGACCTCGAAGAAGTGCTGGATCTCCAGGCGGTCGAACTCGGACACGTGGTGGATGTCGCGCAGGTGCTCGACACGCGGGTCGGAGGCCGGCACGCACAGCAGCTTGTCGTCGCCGCCCGCCTCGTCCGTCATGCGGAACATGCCGATGGCGCGGCACTTGATGAGGCAGCCCGGGAAGGTCGGCTCGTCAAGGATGACCAGCGCGTCCAGCGGGTCGCCGTCCTCGCCGAGGGTGTTCTCGACGAAGCCGTAGTCGGCCGGGTAGCTGGTCGAGGTGAAGAGGCGACGGTCCAGGCGGATCCGGCCGGTCTCGTGGTCCACCTCGTACTTGTTCCGCGAACCCTTGGGGATCTCGATGGTGACGTCGAACTCCACGTCCTGCTCCTCCATATGCTTCGAGTGATAGCGCGTCCGGCCCAGCCGCCCCCAGCTACCGCTGGGAGGTACCCCCAGCCGGGTGGGGTGCCATGCTCGCGGCAAGACGCAGTGATTAAGTGTCCCTCACGCATATGTGTGATCGCGAAAGGGGCTGGTCCGAGGTGCCATTGGTCAAGACGTGGCAGCTCATCGCCGGGTCGGCCGTCTCCGGCCTGGCCCTGTCGGTGGCAGTGGTGGCCGCCTCCGGTCCATGGGACTCCGGCCAGCGTAAGGCCGAGCGGGACAGGGCCGCCTCCTGGGGCCGTACGGGTGGCGCAGATCACGGCGCGGAGGCGCTGCCGCAGGCCGCGCCCAGCGCTCCCGGAGTGCTCGGGGCCGTCGGGCCGGGCGTCCCGCGCGGGCAGGCCGCGGTCGCCTCCGAGGGGCTCGCCGCCGTGCTGACGCCCCTGCTCGCCGATCCCGCGCTCGGCACGGTGCGCACCGCCTCCGTCGTCGACACCGCCACCGGCGAGGTGCTGTACGAGTCCGGGGCGGGGGAGGCGATGACCCCCGCCTCCACTGTCAAGATCGCCACCGCTGCGGCGGCACTGGCCGCGCTGGGGCCGGAGCACCGGATCAAGACCACCGTCACGTCGGGCGCCGGCCCCGGGCAGATCGTCCTCGTCGGGGGCGGTGATCCTTCCCTGACCGCCAAGAAGAAGAGTCCGGCCGGGTCCGGCGGCAGCCTCGTCGCGCTCGCCGCCGACACTGCGCAGGTACTGAAGGCCGCCGGGACCGGCAGCGTGACGCTGGGGTACGACGACAGCCTCTACAGCGGCCCCGCCCGCCATCCGATCGGCGACAACCCCAACATCGCCCTCGTGACCGCCCTGGCCGCCGACGAGGGGCGCCCGGACGACTCCACCTCCGGGCCCGTCGAACGGACCGAGGACCCCTCCCAGGCCGCCGCCCGGGCCTTCGCCGCCCTGTTGGCGGAGCGCGGGGTCAAGGTCAGCGGCGAACCCGTACGGGCGAAGGCCCCCGCCGGTGCACGGCCGCTGGCCAGTACGCTCTCCACGCCGCTGGCCGGGCTCGTCGAGCGGATGCTGACCAACAGCGACAACGACATCGCCGAGGCCCTCGCCCGGCAGACCGCCCTCGCCTCCGGGCAGCCCGCCAGTTTCGAGGGCGCCGAGAAGGCGGTGGGGGCCAAGCTCGCCGCTCTCGGTGTCGACACCGCCGGTTCGCGGTTCGCCGACGGCAGCGGACTCAACCGCGCCGACAAGGTCAGCGCGGGCCTGCTGACCGGGCTCCTCGCCAGGGCCGCCGATCCCCAGCACCCCGAGCTCCGGCCGGTCCTGACCGGACTGCCCGTCGCCGGATTCAGCGGGACCCTGCGCACCCGCAACGCCGGCACCTCTCCGGCCGCCGGCCTGCTCCGGGCCAAGACCGGCACCCTGACCGGGGTCAATTCGCTGGCGGGGACGGTGGTGGACCCGTCCGGGAGGCTCCTCGCCTTTGCCTTCCTGACCGCGAACAGCGCCGACGGCCCGGCTGCCGAGAAGCGCCTCGACAAGCTGGCCGCCGCTGTCGCGGGCACTCCGTAGGGGGTCCGCGAAAGCGCTGGTCCACGTACGGTTGACGCATGACGAGCATCAGTGGTGCGGAGATGGTCGACTGGAACCTCGCGGTGGCGACCGCGACCCGACTGGTGCGGCCCGGCCCGGAGGTCAGCCGGGACGAGGCCCGGGCCGTCGTCGCGGAGCTGCGCAGGCACGCCAGGACCTCGGAACGGCACGTGCGCGAGTTCACCCGGATGGTCCCGGAAGGGGCAGCCGTCAACGACACCCCCGTCCTGGTCGTCGACCGGGCCGGCTGGGTCAAGGCCAATGTGGCCGGCTTCCGCGAGCTGCTCCAGCCGCTCCTCGGCAAGCTGCTGGACCGCCGCGCGGGCACCCCCGGCGGGGCCGTCCTCAGCGCGGTCGGCGGCAAGGTCACCGGCGTCGAGCTGGGCATGCTGCTGAGCTTCCTGGCCTCCCGGGTCCTGGGACAGTACGAGACCTTCGCGCCGGTCTCCCGCGATCTGCCGGGCTCCGGCTCGGGCTCCGGCGGCGGCCGGCTGCTGCTGGTCGCGCCCAACATCGTGCACGTCGAGCGCGAGCTGGAGGTGAACCCGCACGACTTCCGGCTGTGGGTGTGCCTGCACGAGGAGACGCACCGTACCCAGTTCACGGCCGTCCCGTGGCTCCGCGACCACCTGGAGGGCGAAATCCAGACGTTCCTCCGCGCCACCGAAGTGGACCCGATGACCGTCCTGGAGCGCCTGCGCGAGGCCGCCCAGTCCTTCGCGGGCGCCCGCCCCGACGCCGAGCGGGGCGACGAGGCCCGCTCCTTCGTCGAGATCGTGCAGACCCCCGAGCAGCGCGAGGTGCTGGCCCGCCTCACCGCAGTCATGTCCCTGCTGGAGGGCCACGCCGACTACGTCATGGACGGGGTCGGACCCGAGGTCGTGCCCTCGGTCGCCGAGATCCGGGAGAAGTTCCAGCAGCGCAGGGCCAGCGGGGCGGGGCGGCTCGACGCCGCGCTGCGCAAGCTGCTGGGCCTGGACGCGAAGCTGCGGCAGTACGAAAACGGGGAGCGGTTCGTGCGCGCCGTCGTCGACCAGGTGGGGATGGACGGCTTCAACCGGGTGTGGACCTCCCCGAACACACTGCCGACCAAGGCCGAGATCGCCAGGCCCGCGGACTGGGTGGCCCGGGTCCACCGCAAGGGGAGCGAAGAGAGCGAACGAGGGTGACCCAGGGGGCGTAAACATGTCTCACTGGGGGAAGCAGCATCACCCGTCCGAGGGACCGTGGGCCGTGGAAGGGCGTGCGATGCTCGGGGAACGGCTCGGTTCTGTCACCATCGTCGCACTCTGAGTGACATCCCTGAGTGGCATCCCTGAGTGACAGCCCCCGTCCGCGGGGGTACCGGGCACCACCCCCAGCGCACCACACCCCCAAAGCCTCCGAGGCATCCGAACTCATCGAAGGGCACCGGACATGGGTCCCCATCCTGCGGTCGCGGCGATACGCCTGGCGGTCCGCCGCGTACTCCACGACGTCCTCACCGACCTCCCCGACCTCCACCGGACTCCGTCCGGGGGTGCCCCCTGCGCCGAGCCTCGCACCGGCGCCGGGAACCCGCCACTCGTCCTCGTCGCCTGCTCCGGCGGCGCCGACTCCATGGCCCTCGCCTCGGCCCTCGCCTTCGAGGCCCCCAAACTCGGCATCCGGGCCGGCGGCATCACCGTCGACCACGGCCTCCAGCCCGGCTCCGACCTGCGCGCCGCCGAGGTCGTCACCCGCATGACCGCCCTCCGCCTCGACCCGGTGGAGTCCGTCGCCGTGCGCGTCGGCCGGGAAGGCGGACCCGAGGCCGCCGCCCGCGATGCCCGCTACGGGGCTCTGGACGAGGCCGCCGACCGGCTGGGCGCCGCCGCCGTGCTGCTCGGCCACACCCGGGACGATCAAGCGGAAACCGTCCTGCTGGGCCTCGCCCGCGGCTCCGGCATCCGCTCGCTGTCCGGCATGGCGGAAGTGTCCGGCGGCCCCGGCCGCAGCCACCGCTACCGCCGCCCGTTCCTCCAGGTCGACCGGCAGACCGCCCGCAAGGCCTGCATGGTCCAGTCCCTCCCCGTCTGGGACGACCCGCACAACATGGACCCCGCCTACACCCGCTCCCGCCTGCGCCACGAGGGACTGCCCGCCCTGGAGAAGGCGCTGGGCAAGGGGGTCGTCGAGGCGCTCGCCCGCACCGCCCAGCTCTCGCGCGACGACGCCGACGCCCTCGACGCCTGGGCCGCCGAGGCGGAGACCGGCGTACGGGACGAGGACGGCCGCCTGGAGTGCGCCAAGCTGTACGCCCTGCCCCCGGCCGTCCGCCGCCGGGTGCTGCGCCGCGCCGTGGTCGCCGCCGGCTCCCCCGCAGGCTCCCTTTTCGCCCGCCACATCGAGGAAGTCGACCGCCTCATCACCGGATGGCGCGGTCAGGGCGCCATCAACCTGCCCGGCCGGGTCGAGGCCCAGCGGCAGGGTGGCAGACTTGTCATTCGGCAGGGCTGATTGGTGCTGAAACACGGCTGAGTCCTCCGGGGGCACCCCCGGAGCCCCGGCCGACAACGAAAGTGATGCGGGTGGACGAGAAGGACATGGGCAACGACCTCCAGTCGGTGCTCATCACCAAGGAAGAGATCGACGCGAAGCTGGCCGAGCTGGCCGCGAAGATCGACGCGGAGTACGCGGGCAAGGACCTGCTCATCGTCGGTGTGCTCAAGGGTGCCGTGATGGTGATGGCGGACCTGGCGCGCGCCTTGTCCACCCCGCTCACCATGGACTGGATGGCGGTGTCCTCGTACGGCGCCGGGACGCAGTCCTCCGGCGTGGTGCGGATCCTCAAGGACCTGGACACCGACATCAAGGACAAGCACGTCCTGATCGTCGAGGACATCATCGACTCCGGTCTCACGCTGTCCTGGCTGCTGTCGAACCTGGGCTCGCGCCAGCCGGCCTCGATCGAGGTCGTCACGCTGCTGCGCAAGCCCGACGCGGCGAAGGTCGCGATCGACGTGAAGTGGGTCGGCTTCGACATCCCGAACGAGTTCGTCGTGGGCTACGGCCTCGACTACGCGGAGAAGTACCGCAACCTGCCGTTCGTCGGCACGCTCGCCCCGCACGTCTACGGCGGCTGATCCCGCTCCCGTCCCCGGGAACCCCGTGAAGGCTCGGGGAACCTGGGGGCGATTCCCGCCGTTGAAGCAGGGGAAGGCGGGTCTGTCAGCCGTCCCACGAGGCCGCGGGTGACAATACAGGGGTACATTCCGAAGAACAGTCTTTACTCACAGCAGCATTTACCTACGGGCAGGAGGGACGGGGTGCCTGGCGCCCCGTATGGATGGACGTGAAGCGATACTTCCGTGGGCCGGTCATGTGGATCGTGCTGGCCGTCCTCGCCGTGGTCGTGTTGATGAATGTCGTCGGCTCCGGCGGCGGCTACAAGTCGGTGGACACCAGCGAGGTCATCAAGGCGATCAACAGTGGCCAGGTGGAGACAGCGAAGCTGACCACCGGCGACAGCCAGATGATCAAGATCGAGCTGAGCCAAGGCCAGAAGCTCGGCAAGCACGACGGCACCAAGTTCCAGGCCAACTACATCGGGGATCAGGGCGTCCAGCTCGCCCAGAACCTCCAGACCAAGTACGAAGCCGGTCAGATCCCGGACGGATACTCCGTCACTCCGGACAAGACCAGCCCGTTCCTGAGCGTGCTGCTTTCGCTCCTGCCCTTCGTCCTCATCGTCGTTGTCTTCCTGTTCCTGATGAACCAGATGCAGGGCGGCGGCTCCCGAGTCATGAACTTCGGGAAGTCCAAGGCCAAGCTCATCACCAAGGACACCCCGAAGACGACGTTCGCCGATGTCGCGGGCGCGGACGAGGCCGTCGAGGAACTCCACGAGATCAAGGAGTTCCTCCAGGAGCCGGCGAAGTTCCAGGCCGTCGGCGCCAAGATCCCCAAGGGCGTGCTGCTCTACGGCCCGCCCGGCACCGGTAAGACCCTGCTCGCGCGTGCCGTCGCGGGCGAGGCCGGTGTTCCCTTCTACTCGATCTCCGGTTCCGACTTCGTCGAGATGTTCGTCGGTGTCGGTGCCTCGCGTGTCCGAGACCTGTTCGAGCAGGCCAAGGCCAACGCCCCGGCGATCGTCTTCGTCGACGAGATCGACGCCGTCGGCCGGCACCGCGGTGCGGGTCTCGGCGGCGGTCACGACGAGCGCGAGCAGACCCTCAACCAGCTGCTGGTCGAGATGGACGGCTTCGACGTGAAGGGCGGCGTCATCCTGATCGCCGCCACGAACCGTCCGGACATCCTCGACCCGGCGCTCCTGCGCCCCGGCCGCTTCGACCGGCAGATCGCCGTCGACCGTCCGGACATGCAGGGCCGTCTGGAGATCCTCAAGGTCCACCAGAAGGGCAAGCCGGTCGCTCCGGACGTCGACCTGGGCGCGGTTGCCCGTCGTACGCCCGGCTTCACCGGTGCCGATCTCTCCAACGTCCTGAACGAGGCCGCGCTGCTCACGGCCCGCTCGGACAAGAAGCTGGTCGACAACCACGCCCTGGACGAGGCGATCGACCGCGTCGTGGCGGGCCCGCAGAAGCGGACCCGGATCATGTCGGACCGGGAAAAGAAGATCACCGCGTACCACGAGGGCGGACACGCCCTGGTCGCGGCGGCCTCCCCGAACTCCGACCCGGTCCACAAGATCACGATCCTGTCCCGCGGCCGGGCCCTGGGCTACACCATGGTCCTGCCCGACGAGGACAGGTACTCGACCACGCGCAACGAGATGCTCGACCAGCTGGCGTACATGCTGGGCGGGCGCGCGGCCGAGGAGCTGGTCTTCCACGACCCGACCACGGGCGCGGCGAACGACATCGAGAAGGCCACGGCAACGGCCCGCGCGATGGTCACCCAGTACGGCATGACCGAGCGGCTGGGCGCGATCAAGTTCGGCGGCGACAACACTGAGCCGTTCCTGGGGCGCGAGATGGCGCACCCGCGGGACTACTCGGAAGAGGTCGCGGCGCTGGTCGACGAAGAGGTCAAGAAGCTCATCGAGACCGCGCACAACGAGGCCTGGGAGATCCTCGTCGAGAACCGCGACGTCCTCGACAACCTGGTCCTCGCGCTGCTGGAGAAGGAAACGCTGAACAAGGAGCAGATCGCCGAGATCTTCTCCACGATCGTGAAGCGTCCGGCCCGCCCCGCGTGGACCGGCTCCTCCCGCCGCACCCCCTCCACCCGTCCGCCGGTGCTCTCTCCCAAGGAGCTCCAGCTGACGAACTCCGCCAACGGAACCTCGGCTGCGGCCCAGGCCGCCGTCTCGGTGGAGAAGGCCCCGGAGGCCGCCCCGGAGGACCGCGCGGAGTAGTCCGCGCACAGGATCACCCGGAATGGATGCCGCGCCCCCCAGGTTCTAGCCTTGGGGGCGCGGCACTTTCACGTGCCCGTGGACGTGCACGAAGGAACGAGGATGAGATGACCGACCCAGTGACCCTGACCGGTGGCGAGGGCACGATCGGCGAGTTCGACGAGAAGCGCGCCGAGGCGGCGATCCGCGAGCTCCTGATCGCGGTCGGCGAGGACCCGGACCGCGAGGGCCTGCTGGAGACCCCGGCGCGCGTGGCGCGGGCGTACAAGGAGATCCTGGCCGGACTGAGGCAGGAACCCGAGGAGGTGCTGACGACGACGTTCGACCTCGGGCACGACGAGATGATCCTGGTGAAGGACATTGAAATCGTAAGTTTGTGCGAACATCATCTGCTGCCGTTCCACGGAGTGGCCCACGTGGGTTACATCCCGGCCGAGTCCGGCAAGATCACCGGCCTGTCGAAGCTGGCCCGGCTGGTCGACGTGTATGCCCGCCGCCCGCAGGTGCAGGAACGGCTCACGACGCAGATAGCCAACTCGCTGATGCAGATTCTCGAAGCGCGCGGCGCCATCGTCGTCGTCGAGGCCGAGCACATGTGCATGTCGGTGCGCGGCATCCGCAAGCCCGGCGCGAAGACCCTCACTTCCGCCGTGCGCGGCCAGATGCGCGATCCCGCGACCCGCAGCGAGGCGATGAGCCTGATCGTGGCTCGCTAGTGCTGTGACCGCCTAGGTTCACCGGGTTGTTCACGCCGCAGGATCTACAGCTACCGCCTGGAGCCGTATTCCACCTTCCTTGTGTACGGCCACCTGCTGCGGGCCGACGGGTAGTGGGCACCAGGTGCCGCGCTCAGGCGCGGGCCTGGGCTTCCGGGGTGGTGTCGTCGCCCTCGGGAAGCTTCAGGACGTGTTCCAGGAAGAGGGCGGCGGCAATGACGGCCGCGCCCGCCAGGACCGAGAAGCCGGCGTACCAGGCCTGGTCGCGGCGGGCGGGGACGTCGAGGGAGTCCATCAGCAGGAAGACGCCCACGCCGCCGTAGGCGCCCGCGACGAGGGCCGCCACCAGGGCGCTGGCCTGGCCGAAGACCACCGCGCGGGCCGCCATCAGCGGCTCCACGCCTTTGGCGCCCGGGCGGCGCTCCCGCTGGGCCTTGAGGCGGGCCCGCATCGACAGGGCCGTCGCGAGGAGGATCGCCGCGATGGCGCCCAGGACGATGGGGGCGGCCAGCGGGACGCCCGGCAGGGTGCCGTACGCGTTCCACAGCCGGGCGGCGGCCCAGCACAGGACCCCCGCGACGACGAAGATCCCCGCCAGGACCGCAGGCCTCAGTTGCTTCACGTGCCCGTTCCCCGCTTTCCGCGCCGATCCGTCAGGCAGTCCACAGGGTAACGACTACTCGGGGAGGCGGAGTTCCAGATCCGGGCGCGCCGTGACTCCGGTGAGGCCGATTCCGGCCAGGAGGTCGGCGACGGGGCCGCGGCCCGGGAGCTGGGCCTCCGGGTCGACGTCGTGCCAGGGGGCCAGCACGAAGGCGCGCTGGTGGGCGCGCGGGTGCGGGAGGGTGAGGACGGGGTCGTCGGAGACCACGTCGGCGTACGCGACGATGTCGACGTCGATCGTGCGCGGGCCCCAGCGCTCCTCGCGGACGCGGTCGAAGGCCTCTTCGATGGCGTGGCCGCGCTCCAGGAGCGAGGACGGGGGCAGGGTGGTCTTCACGGAGACGACCGCGTTGAAGTACGCGGGCTGCGAGCCGGGGTCGACGCCCCACGGCTCGGTCTCGTAGACGCGGGAGACGGCCTTGACCCGCAGGCCGGGGGTGTCGCCGAGGGCGTCGATGGCGCCCTGGAGGGTCTCCAGCCGGTTGCCGAGGTTCGCGCCGAGCGCGATGACGGCCCATTTGGGGTTGGAGAGAGTGACGTCCGCAGCGTCGACCGTTTCGACGACCGATGCGGGTACGGGCTGGACGGTGGGGTCGCTCTGGGCGCTCAGTCCGTTGTTCATGCGCGGCTCCGGGTGATCGTGATGGTCACGTCGTCGAAGGGGACGGTGATGGGCGCGTCCGGCTTGTGGACGACGACCTCGACTTGCGCCACCGCTTCGTGCTTCAGGCACTGCTGGGCGATCCGCTCGGCGAGCGTCTCGATCAGGTCGACCGGCTCTCCTTGGACCACGTCGACGACCTCCTCGGCGACGACCCCGTAGTGCACGGTCTTCGCCAGGTCGTCTCCGGCCGCCGCAGGGCGGGTGTCGAGGTGCAGCACGAGGTCGACGATGAAGGTCTGGCCTTCCTCGCGCTCCCGGGGGAAGACGCCGTGGTGCCCGCGAGCCTTGAGGCCGCGCAGCGCGACACGATCCACGCGAATCACTCCTGCTTTCGTAGGTTCTTCCGGTCCCGGGGCTCCCCGGGGCCATGGGCCTACGCCGAGTGCGGTCGGCGTCGTCCGTCTTCGAATTTACCTGCGAAAACCCCGCGACCCTGCCGGAGGGGTCAGGAGGCGTCGTCCTCCTCGTCCTCATCGGACTCCGTGAGGACGGGAGAACCGTGGTGGGACCACAGTCTCCAGCCCTCGGATGTGCGTCGGAACACATTCGTCGCGACGACCAGCTGGCCGACCAGCGGGCCGAGTTCCCCGCCGTCCTCGGCGGGCCCGCCGCTGAGGATGTTCTCCGTGCACGTCACCAGCGCGGTGTCGCCTATGACGGCGACCTTGGTGTCGGTGAGGAAGAACTGGATGTAGTCCGTGTGGGACATGATCAGGGCGTACGAGCGCAGCACCTCGCCGCGGCCGGACAGCACCGGCCAGCCGGGGTGCACGCAGGAGATCTCGTCTTCGAGCCAGAGCGCCGACAGCGTGTCGAAGTCCCCCCGCTCCATGGCCTCGTAGAAGGCCGTGTTGACCTCTTCGACCGCTTCGATGTCGGTTCTGCTCACGTGGCTCCTTCTCGGGCGGTGGCCCCGGTTGTACGGGAATCGAGGTAGAACGCTCCTTCCACGGCGCGGGCCACCCGAACCGCGTCCGCGGTCGCCCGTACCTCGTGGACCCGTACGGCCCAGGCGCCCTGGTGGGCGGCGATGGCGGAGACGGCGGCCGTGGCGGCGTCGCGCTCGCGGGCGGGCGGCGGGGCGGCGTCGTCCGCGCCGGCCAGGACCCGGCCGAGGAAACGCTTCCTCGACGCGGCGACCAGCAGCGGGAAGCCGAGTGCGCGCAGCTGGGGCAGGTGGGCCACGAGGGCCAGGTCGTGCTCGGCGTTCTTCGCGAAGCCGAGGCCGGGGTCGACGACGATCCGCTCGGGGGCGATCCCGCCGGCGACGACGGCGTCGATGCGGGCCCGGAGTTCGGCGGTGACCTCGGCGAGCACGTCCTCGTAGACGGCGAGGCTGTTCATGGTGTCGCTGAAGCCGCGCCAGTGCATGACCACGAAGGGCACCTCGGCGGCCGCGACGGCCGGGATCATGCCGGGGTCGGCGAGTCCGCCGCTGACGTCGTTGACCAGAGCGGCGCCGGCCGCGACGGCCTGGGCGGCGACGGCCGCGCGCATGGTGTCCACGGAGACGGTGACGCCCTCGGAGGCGAGGCCGCGCACCACGGGGACGACCCGGCGCAGCTCCTCCTCCGCGTCGACGCGGGGGGCGCCGGGGCGGGTGGACTCGCCGCCGACGTCGACGAGGTCGGCGCCCTGGGCGACCAGGTCGAGGCCGCGCTTGACCGCGGCGGTGGTGTCGAACCAGCGGCCGCCGTCGGAGAAGGAGTCGGGGGTGACGTTGACGACGCCCATGACCGCGCAGCGGTCCCACTCGGGCAGACCTGCGACCCGGCCCCTGCCGGTGGCTCCGCTCTTCGTGTTCATAGGTAAAGGGTAGGGCTGCCCTCGATACGGCAGGGCCCCGGCGCCTGTCGGCTGCCGGGGCTCCGGGGGCCGTACGAGGTGTACGGGCAGCTACGCGACCTGGACCTCGCGCTCCGCCTGGGCCGGGACCTTGGCGGTGGTGTGGCTGTCGGTGTGGGCGCAGGTGCGGACCGGCTTGGGCCGGCGGCGGCCGGCGAACAGCCGCGGCAGCGCCAGCGTGACGAAGCCCTCGGCCTGCATCGCGGCGAAGCCGATGCGGGGCAGGTCGCGGGTGGTGCGGAAGACCACGAAGCGGGGCTCCCAGCGGGGGCGGAACTTCGCGTTGAACTTGTACAGCGACTCGATCTGGAACCAGCGCGACAGGAAGACCAGCAGGCCGCGCCACATCCGCAGCACCGGCCCGGCACCGATCTTCTCGCCGCGGGCGAGGGCCGAGCGGAACATCGCGAAGTTCAGCGAGACCTTCTCGATCTTCAGGGCGGGGGCGGCCTCCAGCGAGGCGACGATCAGCAGCTCGTTCATGCCGGGGTCGGCGGCGCGGTCGCGGCGCATGAGCTCCAGCGACATGCCGTCGGCGCCCCACGGGACGAAGTGCAGGACGGCCTTCAGGTCGCCGAAGGGGCTGGTGTCGCCCTCCTCCACCCGGTGGGCGGTCGCGATGAAGCAGTCGCCGTCGCCCGGGTCGCCGACCCGGCCCAGCGCCATGGAGAAGCCGCGCTCGGTGTCGGTGCCGCGCCAGGCCTCGGCGGCGCCGCGCACCTGCTCCAGCTCCAGCTCGGTGAGCTCGCTCACACGGCGGACCTTGGTGGTGTAGCCGTTGCGCTCGATGCGCTTCACCATCTGGCGGACATTGCGCATGGCGCGGCCCGAGAGGGAGAAGTCTTTGACATCGACAATCGCCTCGTCACCCAGCTCCAGCGCGTCGAGGCCGGTCTCGCGGGTCCACACCTCGCCGCCGGTCTCGCTGCAGCCCATGACGGCAGGGGTCCACGAGTGGGCCTTGGCCTCCTCCATGAACCGCTCGATGGCGCCGGGCCAGGCCTCGACGTCGCCGACGGGGTCGCCGGAGGCGAGCATCACACCGGAGACGACGCGGTAGGTGACGGCGGCCTTGCCGCTGGGGGAGAAGACGACGGCCTTGTCGCGGCGGAGCGCGAAGTGGCCCAGCGAGTCGCGGCCGCCGTGCTTGGCGAGCAGCTCGCGCAGCTTGGCCTCGTCGTCGGCGGTGAGCCGGGCGGCCGGGTGCTCGGGGCGGAAGGCCAGGTAGATCGTGGTGAGGGCGGTCAGCATGCCGAGGGCGCCGAGGGAGTACCCGACGGTCCAGGACACCTGGCCGACGTAGTCGACGGGGCCCTCGAAGCCGAAGAGGCCGTAGACCACGTGCGTGATCTGCTCGTACAGCCCCGGGTCGCCGACGACCTTGCTCGGGTGGACGTTGACGATGACCAGGCCCAGGCCGATGGAGCCCGCGCTCATCAGGACGAAGTTCGCGAGCGCCTTCCAGCGGCTGCGCGGGTCGGGCAGCGCCTTGAATTCACCCTGGTGGCGCAGCAGCAGGCCGAAGAGGACGGCCGCGATGACGACGCCGATGAGGGAGTGCCGGTACGCGAACTGTGCGGCGGCTCCCGCGGGCAGCAGGAGGACGGCGGCCCGCCAGGCGCGCCGCTTGTGCCGCTTGAGGCCGTGCGCCAGCAGCAGGAGCAGGACGCCCGAGCTGATGGCGAGGGCGGCTGCGAAGGGTCCGACGGAGCCGGGCAGCACCTCGGTGACCGCGTGGATCCGGCTGTGCCGGAACCGGGGGAACACCCCGGCCGCGATGTCCAGAAGGCCGACGATCGTGACGGCCGTACCTACGAGGCCGGGCACGGACTCCGGTCGTGGTCCGCTGAGGATTCGGCGGACCCGCTTCGGAACCTGTCCGGACTTATCGCCATCTATCCTGCTAGACATCGCTTCCCGTTGCTCCGCGAGAGATCATGTGGCCGAAGGCCGCGACAGCCTCCGATGTGTTGGTGCGTCCCTTAGGACGACATCGAGGAGGAGCGGGTTCACTCTTCCGTCGGAAAAAAACTAGTCCTGCCATCAGAAAGTCGACTGACTGCTCATGGGTCTCACCAGTAATACGGTCCTGGCGCTGGCCATCATCGCCGGTGTGCTGCTCTTCGCGGCAACGATCTGGTTCTGGCCGAAGCTCTCCGGCCGCACCTGGCGGGCGCTGGCCGGCCGGATCGGCCTCCTGCTGGCGACCCAGCTGGCGCTGTTCTCGGCCGTCGGTCTCGCGGCTAACAAGTCGTTCCTCTTCTACGGTTCCTGGGCCGACCTGCTCGGCCAGGAGACGTCCATCGGCAAGGTCGTCGACCACTCGATGAACAGCAAGGACATCAAGGTCCTCGACAAGCAGCACCTGGACGTCCCCGGCGGCGGCAAGCCGCAGGTCGGCGGTCAGATCCTGAAGGTTGCCATAACCGGCCAGAAGTCGAAGATAACGAGCCCCGGCTACGTGTGGCTCCCTCCGGAGTACTTCCAGCCGCAGCACAAGGACCAGAACTTTCCCGCCTCCATCGTCCTGACGGGGTATCCGGGCACGGCCGAGAACCTGATCAAAGGGCTCGACTATCCCATGAAGGCCTTCAGCCTGTCCAAGGCAGGCAAGATGAAGCCGATGATCCTGGTCATGCTGCGCCCGACCGTCGCGCCCCCGCGTGACACCGAGTGCGTGGATATACCCGGCGGACCGCAGACCGAGACCTTCTTCGGCCAGGACCTCCCGCAGGTCATCACGGACACCTTCCGGGTCGGCAAGAAGCCGCAGAACATGGGCTTCATCGGCAACTCCACGGGCGGCTACTGCGCCCTGAAGATCGCCGCGCACTACCCGCAGACCTTCGGTGCCGCCGCGGGTCTGTCCGCGTACTACGAGGCCCCGGACGACCCGACGACCGGTGACCTGTTCCACGGGGACGCCAAACTGAAGAAGCGTGCGGACGTCCTGCACAGCATCGAGAACAAGAAGCCGACCGGTACCTCCTTCCTCGTCACCAGCAGCGAGAAGGGGGAGCCGAACCTCGGCGACACCAAGAAGTTCATCAAGCTGGTCAAGGGCCCGGACCGGGTCTCCTCGATCATCCTCGACAGCGGCGGCCACAACTTCAACACGTGGCGCCGCGAGATCCCGCCGATGCTGGTGTGGATGAGCGGCCGCATCCAGGCGTGAGCCGTGTGCGCGGCGCAGGCGGAAGGGCCCGGCTCCGGCCGGGCCCTTCCGCCTTTTCCGCCACGCCTTTTCCGCCACGCCCCTTCCGTTACGCCGTCGCCTACGCCCCTTCGGTTACGCCTCCTGCAACTGGGCGCGGCGCAGCGCCCGGTGGACGCCCTCCGGGGTCAGTACGCCGATCAGCTCGCCGGAGTCCGGGTCCGTGACCCCGATCCGGCCCGAGTCCTCCTGGAGCAGGGCGGAGAGGGCCTCGCGCAGGGTCGCCCCCAGCTCCACCGCCACCGCCGGGGCGCAGGACGTGCCGTCCGCCGCCACCACGTCGGCCGCCTCCACCGGAGTGACCGCGAGCCGCTTGAGCCCCCGGTCGGCGCCGACGAAGGAGGCCACGTACTCGGTGGCGGGCGCCCCGAGGACCGCGGCCGGGCTCGCGAACTGCTCGATGGTGCCCTCCCCGTAGACGGCGATGCGGTCGCCGAGCCGGATCGCCTCCTCCAGGTCGTGCGTGACCAGCAGGATCGTCTTGCGCACCGTCTTCTGGAGGGTCAGGAACTCGTTCTGGAGGCGCTCGCGCACCACCGGGTCCACCGCGCCGAACGGCTCGTCCATCAGCAGCACCGGCGGATCGGCGGCGAGCGCGCGGGCCACGCCGACGCGCTGGCGCTGCCCGCCCGACAGCTGCTCCGGGTACCGGCCTCCGTACACGGCCGGGTCCAGGCCGACCAGTTCGAGCAGCTCGGCCGCCCGCGCCCGGGCCTTGGCCTTGGGGGTGCCGAGCAGCTGCGGCACGGTCGCCGTGTTCTCCAGCACCGTCTTGTGGGGGAAGAGTCCCACCTGCTGGATGACGTAGCCGATCCGGCGGCGCAGCTCGACCGGGTCGGCGGCCGCGATGTCCTCGCCGCCGAGCAGGATGCGGCCGGAGGTCGGCTCGATCAGCCGGTTGACCATCTTCATCGTGGTCGTCTTGCCGCAGCCCGAGGGGCCCACCAGCGTGACCAGTTCACCCTCGGCCACCTCGAAGGACAGGTCCTCGACGGCCGTCGTCCCGTCGGGGTAGCGCTTGGTCACATGCTCGAATCGGATCACCTCTCCATCCTTCCCTACCGGTGCGCCCGTTTCGGCGAAGGCTTTGTCAGGTGTGTGTTGCGCGACTGTGAAGGGTTCCGGCCATTGACGGTGCCGGGGGTTAAGGTCGACCGGAGGCCTTGATACGGGCGTTCGGTGACGGGGGGTGAGGAACATGGCCGGGCAGGGCAGCTGCCTGGTGGCGAACGACTGGATCTGCTGGGAGTACGTCTCCTCGCGCTCCCAGGAGCTCACCGACGCCACCCTCGAACACATCTGGATCACGGGCGCGTCCGTCCTCATCGGCCTCGCCGTGTCCGTGCCGCTCGCCCTGCTGGCCCGCCGCGGCCGGCGCTGGGCGGCGCCCGTGCTCGCCTTCACCACCCTGCTCTACACGATCCCCTCGCTCGCCATGTTCTCCCTGCTGCTGCCGGTGTTCGGGCTTTCCGCGGCGCTGGTGGTGACCGGCCTCGTGCTCTATTCGCTGACCATCCTGGTCCGCAATGTGATCGCGGGCCTGGAAGCCGTCCCCGAGGAGGTCCGGGAGGCCGCGCGCGGCATGGGCTACGGCCCCGGCCGGCTGCTCTGGCAGGTCGAGCTGCCGCTGGCGCTGCCCGCGCTGCTCGCCGGGGTCCGGATCGCGACCGTGTCGACCGTCGCGCTGACCACCGTCGGCTCCATCGTCGGCAAGGGCGGCCTCGGCAATCTCATCGCCCCGGCCGTGAACAGCTCCTTCAAGGCCCAGGTGCTCACCGCCTCGGTGCTGTGCGTGCTGCTCGCGCTCGTGGCCGACCTGCTGCTGCTCGGCGTACAGCGGCTGCTGACGCCGTGGACGCGGGTCTCCGGACGGCCGGCGGCCCGGTCGGCGCCGGTTCCGGACCCCATCGCCCCGCCGACCGCGGGAAAGGCGGTCTGAGGCCATGGGTGTCCTGGGAGGTGCCTGGGACTGGCTGGCGAACGGCGCCAACTGGTCGGGCGAGAGCGGTGTCTGGCACCGGCTCGGCGAGCACGCCTACGTCAGCGCGGTCGCCCTCGCGATCGCCTGCACGGTGGCCCTGCCCGCCGGCCTGTTCCTGGGCCACCTCGGCAAGGGCGGCGCTCTCGCCGTCAACATCTCCAACATCGGCCGCGCCGTGCCCGTCTTCGCCGTGCTCGCGCTGTTCATGGTCTCGCCGCTGCGCAACGCGGGCTACCTGCCGACCATCGTCGCGCTGGTGCTGTTCGCGATCCCGCCGCTGCTGACCAACGCGTACGTGGGCATGCGCGAGGTGGACCGCTCGGTGGTGGAGGCCGCGCGGGGCATGGGCATGTCCGGCGGCCAGCTCTTCTTCCGGGTCGAACTTCCCCTCGCCCGCGGACTGGTGATGACCGGGCTGCGCTCGGGCGCGGTGCAGGTCATCGCCACGGCCACGATCGCGGCGATGGTCGGCCAGGGCGGTCTCGGCCGGATCATCACCGCCGGCTTCAACACGTACAACACCGCGCAGGTCGTCGCGGGCGCCCTGCTGGTGGCGGCGCTGGCCCTGCTGGTGGAGGGCGCCCTGGTGGCGGCGGACCGGCTGCTGCCGCGGGTCGGGGCCCACCGCTGATCCGTGCCGCCTCCTTCTCCCGTTTTTCCCCGCCTCGAACGGAGTACCTCCATGACCAAGACCACGCGCGTCCTCGGCGCGTCCCTGGGCAGCCTGGCCCTGACGGTGTCGCTGGCCGCGTGCGGTGGCGACAGCCTGGAGAAGAGCAAGGACGGCGGCTCGTCTTCCGCCGCCGCCCCCGCCTCGGGCGGCGCCAAGGGCAGCCTGGTGATCGGCGCGGCCGGGTTCACCGAGTCCAACGTGCTGGCCGAGCTGTACGCGCAGCTCCTCAAGGACGCCGGCTACAGCACGTCGATCAAGACGGTCAACAACCGCGAGCTGTACGAGCCCTCGCTGGAGAAGGGCGAGATCGACGTCGTCCCGGAGTACGCGGCCACGCTCGCGGAGTTCCTCAACGCCAAGGTGAACGGCCCGAAGGCGCCGGAGGACAAGCCGGTCGCGTCGAGCGACGTCGCGGCGACGGTGGCCGCCCTGGAGAAGCTCGGGGCCCCGCTCGGCCTCAAGGCGCTGCCGGCGGGTGCGGCCGTCGACCAGAACGCCTTCGCGGTGACCAATGAATTCGCCGAGAAGAACAATCTCAAATCCCTTTCCGATCTTGGAAAGTCGGGTCTGAAGGTGAAGATCGCGGCGGGCGACGAATGCGCCGTCCGCCCCTTCTGCGCACCCGGGTTGACGAAGACATACGGAATCCAGGTTTCCGGTATTGACCCGAAGGGCGTCGGCACCCCGCAGGCCAAGCAGGCGGTCAAGGACGGGGCGGACCAGCTGGTGCTGACCACGACCACGGACGCCACGCTGGACAGCTTCGGCCTGGTCCTGCTGGAGGACGACAAGAAGCTCCAGAACGCCGACAACGTGCTGCCCGTGGTCAACGCCAAGGACGCGGGCGCCCCGGAGGTCGCGGCGGCGCTCGACCGGCTGACGAAGACGCTCACGACGGCCGACCTGGTCGACCTGAACCGCAAGGTGGACGCGGAGCGCGCCAAGCCGGCGGACGTCGCGAAGGCCTACCTGGAATCCAAGGGCCTGCTGAAGAAGTAGAAGTTAAGCGGTTGGTGGAGAAATGTGGGGTAACCGTCCGGGAGAGATTTGCCGGGCGGGTACCCCACATGGCGTCCACGCCCTGTAAATTTCAGGCCATGCCCCGTGGACGCCACCGCAATCCCGAACCCCTGCACCGGTTGCTTACGCCGACGAGCGTGGCCGGTGTGTCCATCGCCGGCGCCGGCGCGGCCTGGCTGCTCGCGGAACCTGTGGCGCTACGGCTGCTCGTGGCCCTCACGGCGGGCGCCGGGGTGGCCGGTGCCGTCGTGATGCGCGCCTGGGACCGTTCGGCGGGCCGCCGCGTCGCGGAACTCGCGCGCGAGCGGGTCAAGGACGAGTGGAGGACGGAAGAGCGGATAGCCGAGCTCGAATCCGATCTCGAAGAAGCGCGGATGCTGCGCGCCAAGCTGGACGGCAAGCTGCGCGCCAAGCGGGTCGAACTGGCCGGGCTGCGCGGCGAGCACGCGGCGCTGCTGCGGCGGTACGCGACCGCCGAGACCGAGCGCGCCAGCGCGCTGGAGGGCCGCCGGCTGCTGGCCATCGAGGCCGCCGCGGCCCCGGCCGCGCCGAAGCAGCTTGCGCCGGCCACGGAGGAGCGCACCTCCGCGGGCGCGCCCACCGCGGTTGGCTACACCCGGGCCCATGCGGCTCTGGGGGCGCTGGCGGCCCGCAAGGCCGAGGCGCAGGCTTCGGCCCAGCCGCAGAGGGAGCCGAGGGCGCTGCCCGCCGCGCCCCCGTCCCCGACCTCGCCTTCCGGGGGCGACGGGGGTCACGGGCGGCCGGCCGCCGCGGTCCCGGCCCGGCGGCCGGCCGCGGCCGTGGCTCCGTACGCGGCGCAGCGGCGGACCGCGTCCCGCGTCGAGGGCGGCTTCGACTTCTTCGGTACCAAGAGCACGGCGCAGGCGCGTGCGGTGGTCGACGCGGTCCAGAACGAGGACCTCGCCGACGTGGTCGGCGCCGAGGCCCTCGCCCTCCACAAGGCGGAGTCCGCGCAGACCAAGCCGGCCACCCCCGAGATGCGCGCGGTCGGCCAGGTCATCGACCTGACGGCCCACGACGAAACCGAGCCGATCGACGTGGCCCGGCTCCGCACCGCCATCTCTTAGGCCACGGGGCCCTCGTGGCCCGCGGCGGCCGTACGGGGATCCGCGCCCGTCCTCAGCCCGCCCGGACCCGTACCGAGACTCAGAACAGTGGCAACTGCCCCGGGTGCGGGCCCAGGGTGAACCCGTCCAGGGTCGGCGCGGAGGCGCCGAGGAGCACCCGGGCCCGGGAGCCGGGGCAGGACACCAGGTCGCCGCGGACCCGCCCGGCGGGCGGGTCGTGACGGGCGATCCGGCCGGCGGTCACGGCGCAGTCGCGCCCGCATGCGGGACAGGCCCGACGGGGGGAGTGGGACATGCCCCAAGTCTGCCCTGCGGCGCCGGCATCAGCCCTCCCGGGAGGCCAGCCACTCCTCGTGGGCCCGGTTCACCTGGGTCCACAGCGCGGCCCGGTCCACCGGGGTCAGGTCGTCCAGGTCGCGCCCGAAGACGGTGGCGATGGCCTCGTAGAACTCCTCCGGGGTGGTCAGCTCCCGCTCGCTCGGCCCCTTGGCCGGGTCGATGCGCGTCAGGATCCGCCCGCGCAGCAGGTCGAGGGACTCGGCGTCCCGGCGCAGCAGGGCCAGCGTGCGTACGAAGGGGGAGTCCTCGGCGGTGGACAGCCGCAGGTGCTCCGCGTCGAAGTCGTCCATGGCGGCCGGCGCGGAGAGGAAGTTCATGACGGGGAAGGGGCCGAACGGATTGCGGTAGGTCCAGCCCTCCAGCGGCCCGGCCAGCGGTTCCAGCCGGTAGGAGAAGCCGCCCTGGTCGTACGCGCCCTCGCGCAGCGGCAGCGGTTCGTGCGGGCCGTCGCCGAGGCCCACGTCGACGAGGTACTCGGCGCCGTCGACGCGGACGGTCAGCGCGAGGTGGTTGCCGTTGACGTCCTGCGCCCCGGTCTCCTCGTAGACCCCGCCCAGGTGCAAGGTGACGTCGTAGCCGAGGTGGCCGAGGAGCGCGGCGAACGCCCCGTTGAGGTGGAAGCAGTAGCCGCCGTGCCCGGCGGCGAAACGCCGGGCGGACAGCTCGGGGTCGATGCCGGGCGGCCGGCCGAGGTGGATGTCGATGTTCTCGTAGGGGACGCGCTCCAGATGGGCCCGCTGGAGCGCGAACAGCCCTTCGGCGGAGGGGGCGGCGGCGGGGCCGGGGACGCCCAGCCGCCGCAGGTAGGCGTCGAATATGCCAGAGGTCATGCGGTCACCCTAGTCCCGGACTTCGCAGGTCACCCGATCGTGAAGATCAACCGGTCGCGATCGGTCGCCATCGGATAGTTGACGCCGTGCGGTCTGTCACGGCTGGGCCAACGCGGCCGAGATCGGCCAACGATCTTGAGTTGAGGCGTTCCTAACGGGTGACCTGCGAAGTACGGGCCTAGGTCCTGTTTGAAG
>NZ_JAGGOZ010000049.1 GCF_018614075.1 Streptomyces sp. ISL-94
CGAAAGACATAGGGGCACCCCAGCCCCGCCGGCGCAAGCCGCTGCCGGGACCGGCGGGAGCGCACCCCAGCCCGTCGGCGCTTGAGGCGCGGGGTTCCGGGGCGGAGCCGCCGGGCCGCTGCCTTGACCGAGCCCCCGGCCGGGCGGGGTCAGGCCTGGCCCCGCGTCAGCGACAGCAGGTCGCGGGCCGGTCCCGCCGGGCGGGAGCCCGTGGGCCAGACGGCCCGCAGGGCCCGGCCCAGCGCCGCACCGGCCACCGGCACCTCCACCAGCCGCCGCCCCGCCAGCTCGTCCCCCACCGCCAGCTCCGACAGGACGCACGGCCCCGCCCCGCTCAGTGCCGCCGCCTTCACCGCGGTGGTCGACGCCAGCTCCAGCAGCGGCGCCGCCAGCCCCCCGCACCCGGCCAGCGCGGCGTCCAGCACCTGCCGCGTCCCCGACCCCCGCTCCCGCAGTATCAGCGGCGCCGACGCCAGCTCCGCCGCCTCCACCCCCCGCGAGCGCCGCGCCCACGGGTGGCCCGGCGCCACCGCCACCACGAGGCGGTCCTGTGCGATCACCGCCGAGTCCAGCCCGTCCGGCACGGTCAGCCCCTCCACGAAGCCGAGGTCCGCCTCGTGCGCGAGGACCCGTTCCGCGACCACCGCGGAGTTCCCGGCGTGCAGGGACACCGCCGTGTCCGGCCGCTGCCCGCGCAGGGCGATCAGCCACCCCGGCAGCAGGTACTCGGCGATCGTCATGCTGGCAGCCACCCGCAGCCGAGAGTCCCGCCGCCCCCGCAGCGCCTGCGCACCCGCGTCAAAGGCCTCGGCCGCCTCCACCACCCGTCGCGCCCAGTCCGTGACCAGCGCACCTTCCGCCGTCAGCGTCGATCCCCGCGGCGAGCGGTCCACCAGAGCCACCCCCAGCCGCGCCTCCATCGCCCGGATCCGGCTGCTCGCCGCAGGCTGGGTGATCCCCAGCCGGCGGGCCGCTCCGCTCAGGCTGCCGACGCGCGCGACCGCGAGCAGCAGTTCCAGCGCCCCCAGGTCCGGCACCCGGTGTGCCAGCGGAACGAACTCCTCATTACCCATAACATCAGTTTATGACCTCATAGGAGAATGACCTCTGCCATCCGCCCCGCCACCACGGGACGCTGGCCCCATGGCCACCACCCTCGTACGACCCGGTCCCCCCACCCAGCGGACCCCCCAAGCCCACAAGGCCCACAAGGCCCAACAGACCCTCCCAGCCCTGCGTCACCTCGGCCCCAACTGGTACGCCTGCGTCATGGGCACCGCGATCGTCGCCAACGCCGGCGCCACCCTCCCGTACCAGCTTCCCGGCGGGCGCGTGGCCTGCCAGATCGTCTGGGCGCTGTCCGCCATCGCCCTCGCGACCCTCCTCACCGCCCGCGCCGGCCACTGGCTCCACCACCGCGACCAGGCCCGCGCCCACCTCCTCGACCCCGCCGTCGCCCCCTTCTACGGCTGTCTGTCGATGGCCCTGCTGGCCGTGGGCGGCGGCACCCTGATCGTCGGCAAGGACCTCATCGGGACCGGCGCCGCCGTCGCCGCGGACACCGTGCTCTTCACCGCCGGCACCGCGATCGGCCTGGTCATGGCCGTGGCGGTGCCGTACCTGATGGTGGTCCGGCACAAGGTCGAGCCCCGGCAGGCCACCCCCGTCTGGCTGCTCCCCCTCGTCGCCCCCATGGTCTCCGCCGCGCTCGGCCCGCTGCTGATCCCCCACCTGCCTGCCGGCCAGCCCCGCGAGGCCCTCCTGCTCGCCTGCTACGCCATGTTCGGCATCAGCCTGCTCGCCACCCTGCTAATGCTCCCCCTGGTCTTCGGCAGGCTCATCGTGGGCGGCCCGCTGCCCCTGGCCCTCACCCCCACCCTCTTCCTCGTCCTCGGCCCCCTCGGCCAGTCCACCACCGCCGTGAACCAGCTCGCCGACATGGCCCCCCAGTCGATCGGCGCCCCCTACGCCGGAGCGCTCGGCGCCTTCGCCGTCGTCTACGGGGTCCCCGTCATGGGATTCGCCCTGCTGTGGCTGGCCCTCGCCGCGGCGATGCTGGTCCGGGCCGCGCGCAACGGCATGGGCTTCGCGATGACCTGGTGGGCGCTGACCTTCCCCGTCGGCACCTGCGTCACCGGCGCCGCCGGCCTGGCCCGCCACACCGGCCTGACCGCCTTCTCCTGGCTCGCCGCGGCTCTCTTCCTCGCCCTGGTGACCGCCTGGCTGCTCGCCGCCGCCCACACCCTGCGCGGCCTGTTCACCGGCAGGCTGCTCCCCCGCTGAGTCCCTACCGCGCCTCGCGCAGCGCCCGGGCCAGGATGTCCGGAGCCTCGGCGAGCGAGGGGCCGTACCAGGTCAGGTGCCGCCCGCTCACCAGCGCGGCGGGCAGGCCCGGGAAGGCCTCCGGGCCGTCCAGGGCCGTGAAGCGGTACGGCTCGTCCGGCAGCACCACCAGATCGCAGCCGGCGGCGGCCAGCTCCTCCACCGGGATCCTCGGATAGCGCTCTTCGTGGCCCGCGTACACATTGCGCACGCCCAGCCGGGCCAGCAGGTCCCCGGCGAAGGTGTCCCGGCCCAGCACCATCCACGGCCGCCGCCACACCGGTACGAATGCCCGGAGCCCGCCGGCCGGCTCCACCCGGGCCCAGGCGGCCTCCGCGTCCGCCAGCCACCCGGGCCGCTTCAGCCCCAGGGCCCCCACCAGCACCCGGTCCAGCTCGCTCAGCGCCTGCGGCAGGTCGTGGATCTCGGTGAGCAGCACCTC
Organism: Streptomyces sp. ISL-94; assembly: GCF_018614075.1. Classification (GTDB taxonomy): domain Bacteria; phylum Actinomycetota; class Actinomycetes; order Streptomycetales; family Streptomycetaceae; genus Streptomyces. The sequence goes on from NZ_JAGGOZ010000049.1 coordinate 2,765, forward strand.
GATCCCGGCCGCCCGCAGCGCCGCGAGGTCCGGAGCCCGGTTCTCCTCCTCGTTGGCGATCACCAGGTCGGGCCGCAGCCGTACGATCCGCTGCACATCGGGGTTCTTCGTCCCGCCGATCCGCACCGCGCCCCCGAGATCCGCCGGGTGCGTGCACCAGTCCGTGACCCCGGCCAGCAGGCCGGGCGCGCTCACGGCCACGGCCTCGGTCAGCGACGGCACCAGCGAGACGATCCGCCGCATGCCGCCGCTCAGTGCCCGGGCGACGGCGGCTCGGACGTCGCGTGGATGTGGTCGCCCACCGCGACCACCATGATCCGGGTGTCCTCGGTGACGGACCGCCAGCGGTGCCGTACACCGCCCGACAGGAACAGCGCGTCCCCGCTCTCCAGCCGGTACGCCCGCCCCTCCGCCTCCACCTGGCAGGCGCCCGCGACCACGTACATCAGCTCGTCGTTGCGGTGCTGGTACTCGCGCCCGGCGTCCTGGTCTCCGGTGAACTCCATGGCGTGCAGCTGGTGGTGACCGCGTACGAGGGGCCGTACGCCCGGGACCGGGGTGAGCCCGGATTCGTCGCCGGCCCGTACGAGGTCCACCGTGCGCGCGGTGTCGGACGCGGCCAGCAGCTCGACGGCCGTGGTCTCCAGCGCGTCCGCGACCCGCTCGAGGGACCGCATGCTGGGCCGGGCCCGCTCGTTCTCTATCTGGCTCAGGAAGGGGATCGACAGGCCGCTGCGCGCCGATACGGCGGCAAGGGTCAGATGAAGCGCGCGGCGCCGCTTGCGCACGGCCACGCCCACCCGAAGCGGTTCCTTGCCGTCCTTGTCCTTGTCCTTGTCCTTGTCCCTGTCGTTCATCTCGGGGCTGCCCTCCCCTTGTCCGTCGCACATCGGTGTGCTGTAAGCACCTTACGCAGCAACCGTCCCAGGTTTCGCGTGCACGGGTGTTCCCGTACCGAACCGCTCACTGTCCGTGGCTCTCGGGCCCGGGGTCGTCGGGCCCCAGATCCGGCCGCCGATCACGAGGGCCGCGTTGCGGCATCATCGTCTGCGTGACGACGACACGACGCCTGATGCTCCTGGACACCGCCTCCCTGTACTTCCGCGCCTACTTCGGTGTGCCGGACTCCGTGAAGGCCCCCGACGGCACCCCGGTCAACGCCGTGCGCGGGCTGCTCGACTTCATCGGCCGACTGGTCCAGGACCACCGCCCGGACGATCTGGTGGCCTGCATGGACGCCGACTGGCGGCCGCAGTGGAGGGTGGACCTGATCCCCTCCTACAAGGCCCACCGGGTCGCCCAGGAGACCGAGGCCGGCCCGGACGCGGAGGAGATCCCCGACACGCTCGCCCCGCAGGTCCCGATCATCGAGACGGCGCTGGACGCCTTCGGAATCGCCCGCGTGGGGGTCGCCGGCTACGAGGCGGACGACGTGATCGGCACGCTCACCGCCCGCGCGACGGGCCCGGTGGACATCGTCACCGGCGACCGCGACCTCTACCAGCTGGTGGACGACGCCCGGCAGCGCCGGGTCCTGTACCCCCTCAAGGGCGTCGGCTCCCTCCAGGTGACGGACGAAGCCTGGCTGCGCGAGAAGTACGGGGTGGACGGCCCCGGCTACGCGGACCTGGCGCTGCTCCGCGGAGACCCGAGCGACGGCCTGCCGGGCGTCCCCGGCATCGGCGAGAAGACGGCGGCGAAGCTCCTCGACGCCTACGGCAGCCTGGCCGGGATCATCGCGGCGATCGACGACCCGAAGTCGAAGCTGACCCCGGCCCAGCGCAAGCGTCTGGACGAGTCCCGGCCGTATCTGGCCGTCGCCCCGAAGGTGGTCCAAGTGGCTTCGGACGTCCCGCTTCCGGCCTTCGATCCGGCCCTTCCGGCTGCGCCGGCGCAGCCGGAACTGGTCGACGCACTGGCCCATCGGTGGGGTCTCGGCGGAGCAGTCTCCCGGCTGAGCGGTGCGCTGCGCCGCTGAGATGCTAACTTAGGTAAGGCTAAGTTTCAGGGGAGTCAGGGGAGACACCGTGGCAGAAGGACGCGCCCGCAGCGTCGGCACAGCCGTCGTCATCCGCACCGAGCGGCTCACGCCGCACATGGTGCGCATCGTGCTGGGCGGTGACGGGCTCGCCGGGTTCGGCGCGGGCGGGTTCACCGACCACTACATCAAGATCCTCTTCCCGCCGCAGGGCGTCACCTACCCCTCGCCGTGGGACCTGGAGCGGATCCGCGCCGACTACCCCCGCGAGCAGTGGCCGCGCCAGCGCGCGTACACCGTACGGAACTGGGACCCGACGCACCTGGAGCTGACCCTCGACTTCGTCGTCCACGGCGACGAGGGCCTGGCCGGCCCCTGGGCCGCGCGGGTCCAGCCGGGCGAGCTCGTACGGTTCCTCGGCCCGGGCGGCGCCTACGCCCCGGACCCGGTGGCCGACTGGCACCTGCTGGTGGGCGACGAGAGCGCGCTGCCGGCGATCGCGGCGGCGATGGAGCGGATGCCGGCGGGGGCGCGGGTGCACGCCTTCGTGGAGATCGACGGCCCGCAGGACCAGCAGAAGGTCGCCACCCCGGACGGAACCGCCCCGGTCTGGATCCACCGCGGCGACCGCCCGATCGGCGAGGCCCTGGTGGAGGCGGTCACCGCCCTGGAGTTCCCCTCCACGGACGTCCACGCCTTCGTCCACGGCGAGGCGGGCTTCGTCCGGGACCTCCGCCGCCACCTGCGCCTGGAGCGGGGTGTCGCGCGCGAGCGGCTGTCGATCTCCGGGTACTGGCGGCTGGGCGAGACGGACGAGGGCTGGCGGGCGATCAAGCGCGACTGGAACGCCGAGGTGGAAGCCGAACAGGACCACGCCGCGGCCGCCTAGCTGGTCCCCGGGGCTCCGCCCCGCACCCCGCGCCTCAAACGCCGGCGAGGCTGGATGTGCCTGATCCCGCCTGCCCGCCACCCCGCCCCGCCCCGGGACAGACCCCCACCCCGCCCGCACAAACCCACCCAGCCGGGCCACACTCCACCCCGCCGACGCTTGAGGCGCGGGGCCCGGGGCCCGGGGCCGGGAGCAGAGCGACACGGGGCCCAGGGCCGGAGCCCCAATCCCCAAGCCGCACGAGCCCACCCAGCCGGGGACAACTCCAGCCCCGCCGACGCTTGAGGCACGGGGCCCGGGGCCCGCGGCCGGGAGCAGAGCGACACGGGGCCCAGGGCCGGAGCCCCAATCCCCAAGCCGCACGAGCCCACCCAGCCGGGGACAACTCCAGCCCCGCCGGCGCTTGAGGCGCGGGGTGCGGGGCGGAGCCCCGATCCCTGAGCCGCACGGGCTCGCCCGGCCGGGCCCCACCTCAGCCCCGCCGGCGCTTGAGGCGCGGGGTGCGGGGCGGAGCCCCGATCCTTGAGGCGCGCGGGCCCACCCAGCCACACCACAAATCCAGCCCCGCCGGGCAAGGGCTGGGGCGAAGGCTCAGGAGGCCGGGCCGCGGGTTCGGCGGGACAATGGGTCCATGCGTACGCTCCGCGCCGCCGCAGCCGCCGGGGCCGCGGTCCTGCTGACCGCCGCCGCCGCGACGGCCGCCCCCAGTCCCCCGCCGCCGCCCCGGCCCTCGATCAGCGACGACGCAGTCGACAAGGCCGTGGCCCGCCTCGACCAGACCGTCGCGGACATGATGCGCCGCACCGGCGTCCCCGGCGTCTCCGTGGCCGTCGTCCACGACGACGAGGTCGTCCACCTCAAGGGCTTCGGCCTCCGCCGCACCGGCGAGACCGCGAAGGTCGACCCCGACACCGTCTTCCAGGTCGCCTCCCTCTCCAAGCCCATCTCCTCCACCGTCGTCGCCGGCACCCTCACCTCCCCCGACGAGTGGGACCGCCACACCACCCTCCCCGGGTTCTCCCTCAAGGACCCCTGGGTCACCGGCCACTTCTCGACCGCCGACCTGTTCTCCCACCGCAGCGGCCTCCCCGACCACGCCGGCGACCTCCTCGAAGACCTCGGCTACGACCAGTCGTACATCCTCGACCACCTGCGCCTGGAGCCCCTCTCCCCCTTCCGCGCGAGCTACGCCTACACCAACTTCGGCTTCACCGCCGCCGCCGAGGCCGTCGCCCGCGCCAAGGGTATTAACTGGCAGAAGCTGGCCGCGGACACCCTCTTCAAGCCCGCCGGCATGACGCACACGAGCACCGAGTTCTCCGCCTTCGTCAACTCCCCCGACCACGCCGCCACCCACGTCAAGAACCCGGACGGCGCCTGGAGCCCCCGCTTCGTCCGCGACCCTGACGCGCAGGCCCCGGCCGGCGGGGTCAGCTCCACCGCCCGCGACATGTCCCGCTGGCTGCGCCTCCAGCTCGCCGGCGGCACCCTCGACGGGAAGCGGATCATCCCGGCCGACACCCTGGCCCGTACGCACCTCCCCGAGATCGTCTCGCAGCAGCCCACCGCCCCCACCGGCCGCACCGGCTTCTACGGCCTCGGCTGGAACGTCTCCTACGACGACGCCGGACGGCTTCGCCTGAGCCACTCCGGTGCCTTCGACCTCGGCGCCAACACCAACGTCACCATGCTCCCCATGGAGAAGCTCGGCATCGTCGTCCTCACCAACGGCGCCCCCGTCGGCCTGGCCGACGCCGTCGCCCTCGACTTCTTCGACTTCGCCGAACACGGCAAGGCCACCGCCGACTGGCTGGGGCTGGCCGGGGGCATCTACGCGCAGCTGGAGGAGGAGGGCCGCTCCTCCACCGACTACGCCCACCCGCCCGCCTCCGCCAAACCCGCCCAGGACAGCGGCGCCTACCCCGGCACCTACGACAACCCCTACTACGGCAAGCTCACCGTGAGGGCGGACGGCAAGGGCGCGCTCACGCTCGCCCTCGGCCCCAAGCCGCTGCTCTTCCCGCTCACCCACTACGACGGCGACACCTTCAGCTTCGAGACCGCCGGCGAGAACGCCGTAGGCCGCACCGGGGTGACCTTCGCCGACGGCACGGTCCGCGTGGAGTACCTCGATACGACCCACCTGGGCACCTTCACCGAGCAGTAGCCGCATAGCCTGTCCCCGATGAGACGCAGAGCCCAGCCACCCCCCTCGCCCCTCCCCCAGCGCGCCGGCATCGACCCGGTCCGGCTGCGCCTGCCGCCCGACCCGGAGAGAGCCTGGCCGGATCTGGGCGACTACCTGGCCGCGCACTACGCGGGCGGAGCCGGCGCCGCGGCCATCGCCCGCCTGCTGGACGCCGGCCGGGTGCTGGGCCCGGGCGGCCGGGTCCTGAGCGCGCGCGACCCGTACGAGCCGGGCGGCTACGTGTGGTTCCACCGCGATCTCCCGCAGGAGCCGCCGGTGCCCTTCGCGCCGCGCGTCGTGTACCGCGACCCGCATCTGCTGGTCGTGGACAAGCCGCACTTCCTGGCGACCACCCCGCGCGGCAGCCACGTCACCCAGACCGCGCTGGCCCGGCTCCGCGCGGAGCTGGACCTGCCCGCGCTCAGCCCGGCCCACCGCCTAGACCGGCTGACGGCGGGACTGGTGATGTTCAGCATCCGCCCCGAGGACCGCGGGGCGTACCAGCTGCTCTTCCAGGGCCGCCGGGTCCACAAGGAGTACGAGGCGCTCGCGCCCCACGCTGCGGAGCCGGCCTTTCCTCGGACGGTCCGCAGCCGGATCGAGAAGACCCGCGGGGTCATCGCGGCGGCCGAGGTCCCGGGCGGCGAGCCCAATGCCGAGACCCTCGTCGAACTCACCGACACCCGGGGCACCCTGGGCCGCTACCGGCTGACCCCGCACACCGGCCGCACCCACCAGCTGCGGGTGCACATGAACGGCCTGGGCCTGCCCATCCTCGGCGATCCGGTGTACCCGCAGGTCACCGACCCCGCTCCGGACGACTACCGGCGGCCGCTGCAACTCCTGGCCCGGGTGCTGGAGTTCACCGACCCGGTCACCGGGGCCGCGCACCGCTTCGAGAGCGGGCGCACCCTCCAGGCCTGGGACGACCGCGCCGCGTGGGAGGCCGGCACCGGCGGCCGGTAGGCACCGGTGGGCAGGCACCCAGGCGCTTGGAAACCGGCGGTCAGCGGGCGCCGACGCCGGCGACCCGCAGTGCCGCGTCGGCGGTGGCCTCCGCGAAGGCGGTCAGCGGACGCTCCGGGTCGGCGCGGTGGATGAGCATGACCCCCTCGATCAGCCCGAAGACAAGGTCGTTGCGCAGCGCCAATCCGCTCTGGTTCCCGGCCAGTTCGGCGCCCACCCCGGTGCCGGCGAGCAACAGCCCGTAGGCCTCCTTCAGTTCACCGCGCATCCGGCGGAAGTGCGCGAACCGCGAGCCGGCCACCTCGGGAAGCAGGTAGAGCGCCCCCAGGTTGTACGGACCCCCGCACAGCAGCAGCACGTCGGAGCGGCACAGCTCCCACAGCCGCCGCGCGGCGGGCCGCCCGGTGTCGGCCAGCAGCCGGCGGCCCAGCACCAGCGAGGGTGCGACCGTGGACTCCAGCAGTTCGGCGAGGAGTTCCTCCTTGCCGGCGACATAGTGATACATCGTGGCCTGGCGCATTCCGGCTCGTTCGGCGACCGCGCGCGTCGTCGTCGCCGCATACCCGTTCACCGTGAACAACTCGGCCGCCGCGTAGAGGAGTTCCTCCCGCGGCGGCCGGCCGCTCTCCGGTCTCAGCCGGTCGGCGCGCGGCCGACCGATCCGTCTCGGCCCTTCGTCTGATCCACCGCTCATGGCTCGAATCGTCGCACACAGCACGCCGATCCGATCATGGCAAGAGATGAGATCCGGCCAGCCCCTCCCTTGGAGGAAGCCCCAAATGCGCCTAGCCGACCGAGCTGTAGGCCACTACACCCCGAAGCAGCCCGTCAACGGCCTTGCGGGCATTGCGGGCCACCGTGCTCCCACTGTCACCGGTGGCCGAAGGAGCCGCGGCCGCGATCTGGCCCAGCACGTCGATGACCTGCTTGCACCAGCGCACGAAGTCACCAGCCGGCATCTCCGCCTCACGCAGCACCTCGTCGAGGCTCTTCTCCGAGGCCCACTGGTACGCCGCCCACGCGAAGCCCAGGTCCGGCTCGCGCTGGCCCACGCCCTCCGCCTGGTTGATGCCGTGCTCCTCCTCCAGCGCGTCGAGCCGGCCCCAGATGTGCACCATCTCGCCCAGCGCCGCCTTCGCCGCCCCGCCCGGCACCTTCGGCGCGACCGCGTCGTCGGACTGCCGGGCCTCGAAGACCAGCGCCGAGACGCAGGCGGCCAGTTCGGCCGGGCTCAGACCCTCCCAGATGCGGGCGCGCAAACACTCCGAGGCCAGCAGGTCCAGCTCCCCGTACAGCCGGGCGAGCCGCTTGCCGTGCACGGTGACCTCGTCCTCGCGCAGGTAGTCCAGCTCGGTCAGGAGCGCGTGGATCCGGTCGAAGGTGCGGGCGATGGTGTTCGTCCGGCCCTCGATCCGCCGCTCCAGCTGCACCGTGTCCCGCTTGAGCCGGTGGTAGCGCTCCGCCCAGCGCGCGTGGTCCTCGCGCTCGTCGCAGCCGTGGCACGGGTGCGCACGCAGCGCGGCCCGCAGGCGGGCGATCTCGCGGTCGTCGGCCGCCGCGGCCCGGCCGCGCGCCCGCCGTTCCGGCGTGATGTGCCCGGCCTTGGTCCGCAGCTGGGACGCCAGGTCCCGACGGGACTGCGGGGAGCGGGCGTTGAAGGTCTTGGGGATCCGCATCCGGTCGAGCGCCTCCACCGGCACCGGGAAGTCGATCGCGGCGAGCCGCTTGACCTGCCGCTCGGCGGTGAGCACCAGCGGACGCGGGCCCTCCGCGTACTCCTGCCCGCGGTGCCCGTGGACCCGCCCCGGCGGCACACCCGGGTCCAGGACCAGCGCGAGCCCGGCGAACTTGCCCGTCGGCACGTGGATGATGTCGCCCGGCTTGAGCTTCTCCAGCGAACTGGCCGCCTGTACCCGCCGCTGGGCCGCACCCTGCTTGGCCAGGTCCGTCTCACGGTCCTTGAGGGCGCGGCGCAGCTGCGCGTACTCCTCGAAGTCCCCCAGATGGCAGGTCATGCCCTCCCGGTAGCCCTCCAGGCCCTCCTCGTTGCGCTGCACCTGCCGGGAGATCCCGACGACCGAGCGGTCGGCCTGGAACTGCGCGAAGGAGGTCTCCAGCAGCTCGCGCGAGCGGTGCCGCCCGAACTGGCTGACCAGGTTCACGGCCATGTTGTACGAGGGCTTGAAGCTGGAGCGCAGCGGATACGTGCGGGTACCGGCGAGGCCGGCCAGGCCCACCGGGTCCATGCCCCGCTGCCAGAGCACCACCGCGTGGCCCTCCACGTCGATGCCGCGCCGCCCGGCCCGGCCGGTGAGCTGCGTGTACTCGCCGGGGGTGATGTCGGCGTGCTGCTCGCCGTTCCACTTGACCAGCTTCTCCAGGATCACCGTGCGCGCGGGCATGTTGATGCCCAGCGCCAGGGTCTCGGTGGCGAAGACGGCCTTGACGAGGCCGCGGACGAACAGCTCCTCGACGACCTCCTTGAAGGTGGGCAGCATGCCCGCGTGGTGAGCGGCGATGCCCCGCTCCAGGCCTTCGAGCCACTCGTAGTAGCCCAGGACGTGGAGGTCCTCGGTGGGGATGGAGGCGGTCCGCGCCTCGACGATCTCGCGGACCCTCAGCCGCGCGGCGTCGTCGTTGAGCCGCAGGCCCGCATACAGGCACTGCTGGACGGCGGCCTCGCAGCCGGCCCGGCTGAAGATGAAGTTGATCGCGGGCAGCAGCCCGTCGCTGTCGAGGCGGGCGATGACCTCGGGGCGCGACGGGGTCCAGATCCGGCCGCGGGAGCGCCGCTCGCGCTCGCGGTCGGCCTCGCGGACCATCTTGCCGCGCCGCCGGTCCTTCGGAACGTAGGTGCGGCTGTTCTCCTCGCGGGCCATGCGCAGCAGGTCGGGATTGACCTCGCGGCGCGCGGAGCCGCGGCCGCCGTGGTCGGACTCCTCCTCGAAGAGGTCGAAGATCCGGCGCCCGGCCATGACGTGCTGCCACAGCGGTACGGGCCGCTCCTCGGAGACGATCACCTCGGTGTCGCCGCGCACGGTGTCCAGCCAGTCGCCGAACTCCTCGGCGTTGGACACGGTCGCCGACAGCGACACCAGGGTCACCGACTCGGGGAGGTGGATGATCACTTCCTCCCAGACGGCCCCGCGGAACCGGTCGGAGAGGTAGTGGACCTCGTCCATCACCACGTAGCCGAGGCCGCGCAGCGACTGGGAGCCCGCGTACAGCATGTTGCGGAGCACCTCGGTGGTCATCACGACCACCGGCGCCTCGCCGTTGACGCTGTTGTCGCCGGTCAGCAGGCCCACCTTGTCGGCGCCGTAGCGCTTGACGAGGTCGGCGTACTTCTGGTTCGACAGGGCCTTGATCGGCGTCGTGTAGAAGCACTTGCGGCCCTGCTGGAGCGCCAGGTGCACGGCGAACTCGCCGACGAGGGTCTTGCCCGAGCCGGTCGGGGCGGCGACCAGCGCGCCCTTGCCGGCCTCCAGTGCCTTGCAGGCCTCGATCTGGTACGGGTCCAGTTCGAATTCGTACAGCTCACGGAAGGGGGCCAGGGCGGAGGCCTCTTCGGCGGCGCGGATCCGGGCAGCGGCGTACCGCTCGGCGGGGGAGAGTTCTTCGGTCATCTTGGTGTCGAGCCTACCCGGCACCCCTGACAACAGTCGCGATCATTTAAGTGAGCAGCCGGACCGCCCCGGGCACGCACTCGGCGGTCACCGGCAGCGGCCCGAGAAGCTCGCCGTCCGCGTAGGCGGTGATCCCGGCCGCCTCCAGCGTGACCTTCGCGGCCCGGTGGACGGTGACCTTCGGATGGCCCAGGTGCGTGCCCTTGTAGACCCGCGGGAAGACCGTGAGCAGGGTGGCCCGGCTGCAGTCGCCGACGACCACCACGTCGAACAGCCCGTCGTCGGGTACGGCGTCCGCGCAGATGCGCATGCCACCCCCGTAGGAAGACCCGTTGCCGACCGCCACCAGCGTGGCCTCGGTCTCGATCACCGGGCCGTCGTCGAGGGTGATCCGGTACGGGAAGGGCCGGAAGGCGGCCAGCTCCGCGATCATGGCCAGGTCGTACTTGAACCGGCCGGCCGGTATCCGCATCCGGTTGCCGCGGTCGTTGACCCGCGAGTCGAAGCCGGAGCACAGGACGGTCCCGTACCAGGTGGCGCCCGCGCGCCCCAGGTCGATCTCCCGGATCCGCCCCTCCTTGAGGGCCCCGGCGACCAGCCGCCCCGCCCGCTCGGGCTCCCGTACGGGCAGTCCCAGGGCCCGCGCGAAGTCGTTGCCGGTGCCCACGGCGACCACCCCGAGCGGCACCAGCGTCCCCGCCACGGCCTGGAGGGCCAGCGAGACCATGCCGTCGCCGCCCACCGCGATCACCGCGCCGGTGCCCTCGCGCACGGCGGCGCGCAGCCGGGCCAGGGCGTCCGGCGCATCGGTGCCGACGACGGTCCGTACGGAGAAGCCCGCGGCCCGCAACGCGGAAGCGGCCGGTTGCGCGGCGTGCGCACCCCGGCCGCTTCCCGCGGTGGGATTGACGAACAGCGTGATCTCAGCGCTCACGTAGTGGAGCCCCTCCCGGCGGTAGCTGGGGGAGAATCTACCGGTCAGGTCGCGTCGTCGTAACCGTTGATCCGCTCACGTCCGCCATGGGCCTGCCCGGGCAGCGCGGCGGGAGCGGCGACCGCCTCCATCTCGCCGATCGGCGCCGGGGTGAGGTCCAGCTCGGCGGCCTCGTCGTCGTCCAGCCCCGCGTCGGGGTCGTTGCGCTTGCGCCTGCGGTCGTTGAGCAGGCAGATGAAGAGCGCGATGAAGTACAGGGCCACGATCGGGGCGGCCAGCGACAGCATGGTGAGCGGGTCACCGGTGGGCGTCGCGAACGCGGAGAAGACGGTGATGCCGAGGACCATGGCGCGCCACCAGCTCGCCAGCCGCTTCGCGGTGAGCACCCCGGTGACGTTGAGGAGGATCAGCAGCAGCGGCAGCTCGAAGGCCAGGCCGAAGACGACGACCATGCGCGTGACCAGGTCGAGGTAGTCGTCGACCGGGAGCAGGTTGCGGGCGTGCTCGGGCGTGAAGTCGAGCAGGATCGTCGCGGTCTGCGGCAGGATCTTGTACGCGAGCACCGCGCCGGCGCCGAACAGCGGCGCGCCGACCGCGACGAAGCTCATCGCGTACTTCTTCTCGTGGCTGTGCAGGCCGGGGGCGGTGAACGCCCACAGCTGGAAGAGCCACACCGGGGCGGAGAGCACCACGCCGGCGGTCAGCGAGACCTTCAGGGCGATCGAGAACGGCGCGATGAGGCCGTTGACGGTCATGTCGGCGCAGGGCCGGCCGTTGCGCTGCGAGACCACGCCGTCGGAGCAGCCGACGGAATCCAGCATCGGCTTCAGCATGAAGTCGATGAGGTCCTTGTAGAAGAAGGCCGCCACGACGGTGATCACGAGGATCGCCAGGACCGACTTCAGCAGACGGTTTCTCAGCTCACGCAGGTGCTCGACGAGAGGCATCCGCCCTTCGGCGTCTTTGGCCTGTCGTCCTTGTTTCTCCTGCTTGCGGGCAGACTTGAGCAACCCACGTCCCTTGTCTCGTTGCAGATGACTGGCGCGTCCGGCTGGTGTCAGCCCTGGGTGGTGTGGTTCGGCTCGTTGACGGGCCGGGAGCTGGTGACGTCACCGGGCGCGGCCTGGATGGTGCGCGGGGCGGCGGGCTGCTGCGGGGCCTGGTCGGCGACCGTGTTCGCGGTGGCCGCGTCCTCGCTCTCGCCGTCCTTCTTCATGGCCTTCGCCTCGCTCTTGAGGATGCGGGCCGACTTGCCGAGCGAACGGGCCATCTCGGGAAGCTTCTTGGCGCCGAAGAGCAGCACGATGACAGCGATGATCAGAACGATCTCAAGGGGCTTCAGATTGCCGATCATGTGTGTCTTCCTTCTCACCGAAGCGGTTGTGGTGGCTCTGGACGGCTTCGGACAGAGATCCGGTAACCGCTCAGGCAAGGATCGTAACCCCCTGGGGTAAACGCCCGGCAATCCCCCGGGGTACCTCCGCTTGCCCGGAACCCGCTACGGCCGCAGGCCACGGCCCGCGCGGGCCAGATCGGCGGCCGCCCGCTCAAGGTCCACCGAGGCGTCCGAGATCCGGCGGCCGGCCTGCGCGACCTGGCCAGAGAGCCGGCGGACCTCCACGTAGACCCGTACGGCCAGCACGGCGAGGACGGCGACCCCGAGGAAGCCCAGGGCAATTGCGAGCATCGGCCACAGCATGGGAGGAGCCTAGGCCACCAGGCCCCTCACACGCTGCGCAGGGTGCTCACGCCCCCGCCGGTCAGCAGCTCCACGATCCGCTGACCGGCGGGTTTGCGGACGGCCGCGCCGCATTCGGGGCAGGTGAAGGAGTAGAAAGTCGTCCGCCGGCTGCCCCCGATGACCAGTCTCAGGGCGCCGGCGTCGAGCTCGAAGCGGGCGCCGCAGTCGGGACAGGAGGCCTTGAAGCTGACCGGCCCGCCCGCCCCGGCGCCCGCGGCCGGCCCCCGTGAGCCGGAGGCCTGCCCCGGCACGGTGCCAGATGGTCGAGACATCGCTCCCCGCTCTCTCTAGACCGTTTCCCCGTACCCCGCGAGCGCCTCCCGAGCGGCGCTCCGTGCACTTTCCGCCAATTCTGCGGGGGCCACGATCCGCCCCTCGCGGCCCAGCCGCAGCGCGAGCCGGCGCAGCGAGGCCGGGTCCGGGCTGCGCAGCGTGATCCGCAGCCCGCCGCCGTCGAGCTCCTCGGCGCTGTCGTGCGGGTAGTACTCGGCGACCCAGCGCCCGCCGGGCCCCACCTCGACCACGACCTCCGGGTCCTCGGCGGCCGGCTGGACCAGGCCCTCGGACAGGTCGCGCGGCTCGATGGCGGGCGGCTCGGCCCGCTCGTCGAGCAGTCGGATCTCGGCCACCCGGTCCAGACGGAAGGTGCGGCGCGCCTCGGAGAGGTGGCACCACCCCTCCATGTAGGTGTGCCCTACCGCGAAGAGCCGGATCGGGTCGACCTTGCGCTCGGTGAGCTCGTCCCGCGCGGGCGAGTAGTAGCGCAGCCACAGCCTCCGGCGCTCGGCGATGGCCCGGTCGACGTCGGCGAAGACGCCGCCCTCGGACTCGAAGGTCACCGACAGCCGGGAGCTGGCCCCGGCCACCTCGCCGGCCGCGGCCTCCAGCTTGGCGGTGGCGCGCAGCAGTGCGTCGCGGTCGCCCTCGCGCAGCCCCGGCAGGGTGGCCACCGCGCGGGCGGCGACCAGCAGCGCGGTCGCCTCGTCGGCGGCCAGCCGCAACGGCTCGGCGGTGGACTCCCCCGAGGCGTCGGGATTGCGCCACCAGATGCGCTCCCCGTCGGTGTCGATGTCGAGCAGGTCCCCGCCGCGGAAGCTGGTCCCGCACATGGGGAGCACGTCGAGGTCCGAGATCAGCTCGTCCTCGGTGATCCCGAAGGCCCGCGCGACGTCGGCGACGTACGCGCCCGGGCGCTCGCGCAGATACGTCACCAGGGACAGCATCCGGCGCGTCTGATCGATGGCGTTGGCGGCCATGCTCGTACGTCTCCCCCTCAGGGCGTGCTTCTCGGTTGGTGCGGTTCGCGGATCTCGCCCGCTCTTACAGGGGCTCCTACGGGGCCCAGGTGCGGCCCGGTCAGCCCGTGGCGACGGCGCGGAGCCGGTCCACCACGTCGGCCCGCAGGTCGGCGGGCTCCACCACCACCACGTCCGGGCCGAACTCCACCAGCCAGGCGTCCAGCCCGTGCCCGTACGGGATCTCCAGCTCGTCCCAGCCGTCCCCGCCCTCGCGTACGGCGGTGGCCTTGGCCCGCAGCGGGTAGCCCGCCCCGGCCCGCAGCCGGATCCGCGCGGACCGCTCCGCGCTCTCGCCGGCCCATTTCGCCACGGTCTCCCGTACGGTCACCACGTCCGGCACCTCGGCGGTGTACTTCGCGGCGCGCGAGCGGACCTTGCCGGTGATCCGGGAGAGCCGGAACACCCGCTCCGCCCCGCGGTCGCGGTCGAAGCCGGCCAGGTACCAGTGGCCGCGCCAGCACTCCAGCGCCCACGGCTCCACCTGCCGGGTCCCGGGCCGGGCGGCCGTGGACTTGCGGTAGTCGAACACCACCGGCCGCCGGTCCCGGCAGGCCAGCATCAGCGGCTCGAAGGCCGCCTCGTGGACCGGGATGCGCGGCTCGATGGCACTGTGCTGGCCCTCGTAAAGGTCCCCCGCCTCCGGCATCCCGCCCGCGCGCAGCTTCTGCAGGGCGCCGCTGGCCGCGCCCGCGAGGCGCGCCTGCTGCCAGACCTTGGCCGCCAGGCCCAGGGCGGCGGCCTCCTCGGCGTCCAGGGAGACGGGCGGCAGCCGGTTGCTGTCCCGGCGGGCCAGATAGCCGGTCTCGCCCTCCAGGTTCTCCACCGTCTCGATCACCAGGCCGAGTTCGCGCAGATCGTCCTTGTCCCGCTCGAACATGCGGTTGAAGGATTCGTCGTTGCCCGCTTCCAGGTAGGCCTCGATCGAACCGCGCAACTCCCGCTTGCTGAGCGGCCGGCGGGTTCCCAGCAGACACAGCGCCAGATTCATCAGCCGCTCGGCCTTGGCAATCGCCATCGACGCCGTTCCCCCGCTCTCGACACACACTCGTGACCGTTGACCGTACCGCCCCGGCGCGCCCCGGCAAAAGCGAGGGGCCCCCGCCGGACAGCGGGGGCCCCTCAACCGATCGCGGATGTCCGGATCAGCCGACCTTCACCAGGTCGCAGACGAAGATCAGCGTCTCGCCGGGAGCGATCGCGCCGCCCGCGCCACGGTCGCCGTAGGCGAGGCGGGCGGGGATCACCAGCTTGCGGCGGCCGCCGACCTTCATGCCCTGGACACCCTGGTCCCAGCCGGAGATGACCTGGCCGACACCGAGCTGGAACTGGAGCGCGGAGCCGCGGTTCCACGAGGCGTCGAACTCCTCGCCGGTGGAGAAGGCCACGCCCACGTAGTGCACGGAGACCCGGTCGCCGGCCTTGGCCTCGGCACCGTCGCCCAGCCAGATGTCCTCGATCACAAGGTCCTTCGGGGCTTCGCCCTCGGGAAAGTCGATCTCGGGCTTTTCGAGCTTGTCGCTCACGGAACTGCTCCTCATACGTACGAACTGGGGGACAACCGGGACAGTCTTACACCACCGCGAGGATGTCGAGGCTGAAGACCAGCGTCGACTTGGCCGGGATGGTCCCCTGCTCCTTGTCCCCGAAGCCCTGGTCCGGCGGAATGACCAGCAGGATGCGGCTGCCGACCTTCTTGCCGACCAGGCCTTCCTTCAGACCCTTGACCGAGAGCTGCTCCATCGGCCACGTGACCGTGGTGTCCGTGGAGTAGGTGCTCTCGAAGGTCTTGTCGTCCTTCCACGTCTTGCCGTTGAACTTGACCACGACGTCGTCGGTGTCCTTCACCACCGCGCCGTCGCCCTCAAGGACATAGTCCGAAACCAGCTTGGCCGGCTCCGCGGTGTCCTTCGGGACGGTCACGGAGACTTCCTTGCCGTCCGTGTTCGTGCCGACCTTGGGCAGGTCCTTGTTGTCCTGCGCGACCTCCTTGCCCGTGGCCGAGGCCGGGACGGGGATGCCCTTGACGATGTCCACGACGAAGACCAGCGTGGCGTTGGGCTTGATCTTGTCGCCCGAGCCCTGCTCGCCGTAACCGAGGGCCGGCGGGATCACGAGCTCCACACGGCTGCCGACCTTCTGGCCCTCCAGGCCCTGGTCCCAGCCCTTGATGACCGCGCCCGCACCGATGGTGACGTCGAACGGCTTGCCCTTGCCGAAGCTCTGGTCGAACGGCTCCTTGCCGTCCCACACCTGGCCGAGGTAGTTGACCTGGGCGATGTCGCCCTTCTTCAGCGCCGGGCCGGTGCCCTCGCTGACGGTCTCCACCTTCAGTTCCTTCGGCGGCTCGCCCTTCCCCTTCGACAGGGTGGGCGTCTCCCCGAACTTGGCGCCCTTGGTGATCGCGGGCACCCCGTTCTTCATCTGGGCGGAGTCGGAGCCGCTGTCGTCGCCACACGCTGCTGTCGTCAGCAGCAGAAGGGGTACGACCAGCAGGCCGGCAAGTCGGCGCACGTGTTCCTCAGATCTCAGACGGCAAGGCGGTCGTCGCCACTCTAAGCCGTGGGCAGGGCCCCGTACGAGATACGTACGGGGCCCCGGCCAAGATCGGTGCGATGTCACACCGTGCACGTCCGTACGGGCTACATGCCCGCGATGAGCTTCTCCACCCGGTCGTCCACCGACCGGAACGGGTCCTTGCACAGCACCGTCCGCTGCGCCTGGTCATTGAGCTTCAGGTGCACCCAGTCGACCGTGAAGTCCCGCCGCTGCTCCTGAGCCCGGCGGATGAAGTCGCCGCGCAGCCGCGCCCTCGTCGTCTGCGGGGGCACCGACTTGCCCTCGAAGATCTTGAGGTCGTTGCAGATCCGCGCCGCCTGCCCCTTGCGCTCCAGCAGGTAGTACAGCCCGCGCCGACGGTGGATGTCGTGGTAGGCGAGGTCTATCTGAGCCACCCGCGGGTTCGACATCGTCATGTTGTGCTTGCCCCGGTACCGCTCGATCAACTGGTACTTCATGACCCAGTCGATCTCGGTCCCGATCCGGTCCAGGTCCTCCGCCTCGATGGCGTCCAGGGTCCGGCCCCACAGCTCCAGCACCTGGTCCACCACCCCGGTACGGATCCCCCGGCGCTCGGCGAAGTCCACGGCCTTGTCGTAGTACTCCCGCTGGATCTCCAGCGCCGAGGCCTCCCGGCCGCTCGCCAGACGCACCTTGCGCTGACCCGTGATGTCATGGCTGACCTCGCGGATCGCCCGGATCGGGTTCTCCAGCGTCAGGTCCCGCATCACCGTGCCCGCCTCGATCATGCGCAGCACCAGGTCGGTGGCCCCGACCTTCAGCAGCATGGTCGTCTCGGACATGTTCGAGTCGCCGACGATCACGTGCAGACGGCGGTAGCGCTCCGCGTCCGCGTGCGGCTCGTCCCGGGTGTTGATGATCGGCCGCGACCGGGTCGTGGCAGAGCTGACGCCCTCCCAGATGTGCTCGGCCCGCTGGCTGACGCAGTAGACCGCGCCCCGAGGCGTCTGGAGCACCTTGCCCGCGCCGCAGATCAGCTGCCGCGTGACAAGGAACGGAATGAGAATGTCCGCCAGGCGGGAGAATTCCCCGTGCCGGGCCACCAGGTAGTTCTCGTGGCAGCCGTACGAGTTGCCCGCCGAGTCGGTGTTGTTCTTGAAGAGGTAGACGTCGCCCGCGATTCCCTCCTCGTGCAGGCGGCGTTCGGCGTCGACGAGCAGTCCTTCGAGAATGCGCTCGCCTGCTTTGTCGTGCGTGACCAGTTCGGTCACGTTGTCGCATTCGGGAGTTGCATATTCCGGATGCGAACCCACGTCGAGGTACAGGCGGGCGCCGTTCCGCAGGAAGACATTGCTGCTGCGGCCCCATGACACAACACGGCGGAAGAGGTAGCGCGCCACTTCGTCAGGAGACAGTCGGCGCTGTCCCCTGAACGTGCACGTGACGCCGTACTCGTTCTCCAGCCCGAAAATGCGGCGGTCCATGACTGAACATTACGCCTTCTGCCCTCTTCTGAAACCGGGTTCGAGACGCCATTTCGATCAGTTTGGCGAACCACACCGGCGAAAACCCCCGACAGCACCGCCCACCAGCCCCCCGATCAGCCCGCCGAGGAGACCTCCGACCCGACCCCGGACGACCCCTCCGGCGCAGCCCCTGACACCCCGTCCGCCGAACCCGCCACCGCCCGGCTCCGGCCCGGACTCGCCAGCACCCGCTGAGTCACCGTCAGCACCAGCAGCGCCGCCGCCCCGCCCGCACTCGCCACCCCGAAACTCGACGCCGTACCGCCCAGCTCCACCGCCGGACCCGCCACCGCCGTACCGATCGCCGCCCCCACCCCGAAGAAGGTCACCAGCCACGAGAACGCCTCCGTCACCGTCCCCGCCGGAGCATGCCGGTCCACCACGATGAACGCACACGCGATCGCCGGCGCCAGGAACACACCCGCGAGCGCCGTCAGCACCGCCATCGCCACCGGCCCCGGCGTCAGCACCAGCGGCAGATAGCACACCGCCAGCAGCGCGACCAGCACCCACAGCCGCCGCTCCGGCGCACCCGTCCACCGGCGCGCCCCGTACGCCACACCGCCGATCAGCGCACCCAGGCCCAACGCCGCCATCAGCCAGCCGTACACCGCCCGGTCCCCGTGGTCATCGGCGTACGCCACACCCGCCACCGTGATCGACCCCAGCGCCGTCCCCACGAAGAAGAAGGCCCCCAGCAGCGCCAGCAGACCCCGCGAACGCAGCGCACCCAGCCAGTGCGCCTCCCGCGGCTCCGAACGCCACCGGCGCGACGGCTCCGACACCACCACCGACAGCGCACCCAGCACCCCGATGGCATTGAGCGCCAGCAACGCCCCGGCCGGCGACCACAGCGCCACGAACAGCGTCACCAGCAGCGGGCCGACCGTGAACATGACCTCCTGGGCCACCGCGTCCATCGCGTACGCGGCGTGCACCCGCTCCTCCTTGCCGCCCAGCACACTCGGCCACAGCGCCCGCAGGCCGCCCTCAAGCGGCGGCGTGAACAGCCCCGCCACGGCCACCGCGGCATAAGCGGCCACCGCCGACCCCGTACCCGCCACGGCCAGCCACACCATCCCGAGCGCCGAGACCAGCGAGGCCGGCAGCTGCACCCTCGGCTGCCCGTACAGGTCCACCGCGCGGCCCAGCAGCGGCTGCCCCACCGCGTTGGCCACCCCGTACGCGGCGGCCAGCGCCCCCGCGAGGCTGTAGCTGCCGCCCTCGGCCCGCGTGAACAGCACGATCGCGATCGGCGCCGTGCCGTTGGGCAGCCGGCCTATGAGCGTGCCCACCAGCAGCCTCGCGGCGTGCCGGGTCCTGAGCAGCTCCGCGTAACCCGCGGCCATGTCGCCCCCTTCCACCCGGATCCCACCGGGGTAATACGTATAACGTGACGGGTCATACGTACCATGGCCGCAGGTCACCGGTCCACCCCGCCGACCGCCCCCACCCCGCCCGACCACCCACTTCAGGAGCCCCCTGTGACGAGACCCACCAGCCGGGACGTCGCCACCGCCGCCGGGGTCTCCCAGGCCACCGTCTCCCTCGTCCTCGGCGACAAATGGCGCGGCCGCGTCTCCGAACGCACCGCCGGCCTCGTCCGCGAAGCCGCCACCCGCCTCGGCTACCGCCCCAACCTCGCCGCCCGCAACCTCCGCCTCGGCTCCACCCGCACCGCCCTCCTCGTCGTCCCCGCCCTCACCAACGAATTCTTCGCCCGCGTCTACACCGGCGCCGCCCGCGTCGCCGCCGAACACGGCTTCGGCGTCGTCCTCTACCCCTCCCCCGACGGCACCGGCCCCGCCCGCGACCCCTTCGCCTCCGCCCGCGCCGCCCTCGACGGAGTCATCGCCTCCTCCATGGCCGCCCACACCCTCGACGCCCTCGGCCGCGACGGACTCCCCCTCGTCATGCTCGACAGCGACCCCACCGCCGGCACCGCCGCCGCCCACGTCAACCTCGCCATGGCCGACGGCATGCGACAAGTCGCCGAACACCTCCTCGCCCACGGCCACCGGCGCTTCCTCCACCTCGCCTCCGCCGTCGACTCCTGGACCTTCCAGATCCGCGCCGAAGCCCTCACCGCCCACCTGGGACCCGACACCCAGCTGCGCACCGTACGGGCCCCGCTCAGCGTGGACGGCGCCCGTACCGCCATCGAGGCCGCCCTCGCGGCACCCGGATCCCACCCCACCGCCATCGTCTGCGACGACGACATCCTCGCCGCCGGCGCCTGCAAAGCCGCCCGCCGCCTCGGCCTGCGCGTCCCCGACGACCTCTCCGTCACCGGCTTCGACGACCTCGCCCTCGCCACCGCCGTCGAACCCGAGCTCACCACCGTCCGGCTCCCCGCCGAACGCGTCGGCGAACAGGGCATGACCGCCCTCCTCGCCGTCCTCGACGGCTCCACCTGGACCGCCCCCGACATCCCCGTCGACCTCGTCGTCCGCGACTCCTCCGGCCCCGCCCGCTGACACGACGAAGCCCCGGCCCGCCGAAACGGCAGACCGGGGCCCTCGCTGAACCACTCCTACTCGGCGTCGTCCTCCGGCGCCTCGTCGTTCGACACCGCATCCGCCTGCGCAGCCGCCGGAACGTCCGCCTCCAGCAGCCGCGACAGCTGCCGGCCCCGGATCCGCTTGAACTTCCGCTGCTGCGACCGCGTCCGGTCCAGCACCGCCACCTCCAGCCGCTCCGCCGGAATCGCCTTGTCCGCACCGTTCGCCTGGCTCGACAGCGCCTGCACCGCCAGCTTCAGCGCGTCCGGCAGCGTCATCCCGTCCTGATGACGCTGATCCAGGAACGTACTGATCTGCTCGGCGTTGCCGCCCACCGCGACCGAACCGTGCTCGTCCACGATCGACCCGTCATGCGGAAGCCGGTAGATCTGATCGCCCGCGGCGGTCGCCCCCACCTCGGCCACGACCAGCTCCACCTCGTACGGCTTCTCACCCGCACTCGAAAAAATGGTGCCGAGCGTCTGCGCGTACACATTCGCCAGCCCACGGGCCGTCACATCGCCACGGTCATAGGTGTATCCGCGCAGATCGGCATACCGCACACCGCCGATCCGCAGATTCTCGTACTCGTTGTACTTGCCGGCGGCCGCGAAGCCGATCCGGTCATAGATCTCGCTGAACTTGTGCAGCGCACGGGACGGGTTCTCACCGACGAACACGATGCCGTCGGCATACTGCAGCACGACCAGGCTGCGACCGCGGGCGATGCCCTTCCGGGCGTATTCCGCCCGGTCGGCCATCGCCTGCTGGGGTGACACATAGAACGGAGTCGACACCGGCTTTCCGTCCCTTTCTTCTGGGCGCCCACAGGGCGACGGATGATCAGAGCAGGGCGGCGCGCGGGCCGTCGGGCTGCTCCAGCCGACGGTTGGTGACCGTACGGGCGAGCTCCTGCGACTCGTCGTCGGTCAGCCTGCGGAAACCCTCGTCGGTGATCACGGTGACGATCGGGTAGATGTGGCGGTACAGGTCCGGCCCACCGGTCGCCGAGTCGTCGTCGGCGGCGTCGTACAGCGCCTGCACGACCAGCGTGGTGGCCTGCTCCTCCGTCAGATCGGGGCGGAAGAGCTTCTTCATGGAGCCCCGGGCGAAGATCGAACCGGAGCCGGTGGCGGCAAAGCCGTGCTCCTCGGAGCGGCCGCCCGTCACGTCGTAGGAGAAGATCCGGCCCTTCTCCTTGATTTCGTCGTACCCGGCGAAGAGCGGCACGACGGCCAGCCCCTGCATCGCCATGCCCAGATTGCTCCGGATCATGGTCGAGAGCCGGTTCGCCTTGCCCTCCAGCGAAAGGGTCGTCCCCTCCACCTTCTCGAAGTGCTCCAGCTCCAGCTGGAACAGCTTCACCATCTCCACGGCCAGGCCTGCCGTACCGGCGATGCCCACCGCCGAGTACTCGTCGGCCGGGAACACCTTCTCGATGTCCCGCTGCGCGATCATGTTCCCCATGGTCGCCCGCCGGTCACCGGCCAGCACGACCCCTCCGGGGAAGGTGGCGGCAACGATGGTCGTCCCGTGCGGCGCCTCGACGACACCCTCCGGCAGCCTGCGGTTGCCGGGCAGCATCTCGGGCGAGTGCGCGCCCAGGAAGTCCATGAAGGACGACGACCCCGGCGTCAGGAAGGCTGCCGGTAGACGCCCTGTGCTACGAGTGTTGGCTTCCACGCGTTCCCTCCAAGTATTCGGCGGCCCGACGCATGCAGTCAGGATTGTCCTTCAAGAGTCCAATGCCTACGTTGCAGTTCAAGCACAGTACGCCACGGACCCTACCCGTCGAGTGGCAATGATCCACATGCACGGCGGGAGCGCGGAGACAGACGCAACAGACGCCATCCTGCGCCGCGATCATCCCGTCGCGCTCAGCCTCGGTGATGCCGTATGAACGTGCGAGATAGTGGGCACGACCCTCGATCGCCCGGCAAGCTTTGCAGCGTGTGGACAATCCGTCGAATGCCGTCCTGTTCCGATCCCATTCCGCGTGGGACTTGATCTCACCGCACTGCCGGCAGTGCTTGTAGCCGACCTGGGCCTTCACCAGAGGTCGGACATTCTTACCCTTCACCTTCTGGCGTTCATGGTGGTACTCCGCCGCACACGGCCTGCAGTAGCACTGCAGGCCGTCCCGTGCGGCCCGGTTAGCGGCGAAGGCCTCACGCGCCTTCGTGACCCCACACCGAGGACACCGCTTCGCAGGTTCGGACACTCACCCTCCCCCGGTGCCCTTCACCTTTGATTCGAAGGCAAAATCACTGGCCACCCTTTTGAACGAAGGACCTCACGAAGTCCTCGGCGTTCTCCTCTAGGACATCGTCAATCTCGTCAAGTACGGAGTCGACGTCGTCGGAGAGCTTCTCCTGGCGCTCCTTGAGGTCGGTCGATTCCTCGACCGCCGCCTCCTCGACCTCCTCGGTCGAGCGCGTCGCCTTCTGCTGTCCGCCGCCGGTGTCCTTGGTCGCCATGTCTACCTCACCCCGCTCGGTTCGCACGCTCACGTCGAGAGACCCCGGATTCGGGATCTCTCAAGATCAGACCCTACGTCGGACCCTACAAGGAGGGTCCGACATTCGTCCCCGCACTTGCATAACGTCCGGCTTTCTTCATGATTCCCGGACCGGAGGCCTTTCAGGCCCCTTCAGGCCCACTCACTGCCCCGAAAGCACCCGCACCAGGTCCTCCGCCGTGCGGCAGCGGTCCAGGAGCTCCTTCACGTGGTTCCGGGTCCCCCGGAGGGGCTCCAGGGTCGGGACCCGCTGGAGGGAGTCGCGGCCCGGGAGGTCGAAGATCACGGAGTCCCAGGAGGCCGCGGCGACGTCGTCGGCGTACTGCTCCAGGCAGCGGCCCCGGAAGTACGCCCGGGTGTCCTCCGGCGGCTTGCCGGTCGCCCGTTCCACCGCCGGCTCCTCCACCAGCCGCTTCATCTTGCCGCGGGCCACCAGGCGGTTGTACAGGCCCTTCTCGGGCCGTACGTCCGCGTACTGGAGGTCCACCAGGTGCAGCCGCGCCGCGTCCCAGCCCAGCCCGTCCCGGCGCCGGTAGCCCTCCAGGATCTCCCGCTTGGCGATCCAGTCCAGCTCCCCCGACAGGCTCATGGGGTCGCTCTCCAGCCGGCCCAGCACGTCCTCCCAGCGGGCCAGCACGTCCTTGGTCTGCTCGTCCGCGTCGGACCCGAAACGCTCCTCCACGTACTTCCTGGCCAGCTCGAAGTACTCCATCTGGAGCTGTACGGCCGTCAGCGTCCGCCCGCTCCGCAGCGTGATCAGGTGTTTCAGATCGGGGTCGTGGGAGACCTGGTGGAGGGTGCGTACGGGCTGGTCGACGGCCAGGTCGACGGTGATGAACCCGTCCTCGATCATGCCCAGGACCAGCGACGTCGTGCCGAGCTTGAGGTAGGTGGAGATCTCGGACAGGTTCGCGTCGCCGATGATCACGTGCAGTCGGCGGTACTTCTCCGCGTCCGAGTGCGGCTCGTCCCGGGTGTTGATGATCGGCCGCTTCAAGGTGGTCTCCAGGCCGACCTCGACCTCGAAGTAGTCCGCGCGCTGGCTGATCTGGAAGCCGTGCTCGCGGCCGTCCTGGCCGATGCCCACGCGTCCCGCGCCGGTCACGACCTGGCGGGATACGAAGAAGGGGGTCAGGTGGCGCACGATCTCCGAGAAGGGGGTCTCCCGCTTCATCAGGTAGTTCTCGTGCGTGCCGTAGGAGGCGCCCTTGTTGTCGGTGTTGTTCTTGTAGAGGTGGATCGGCTGGGCGCCGGGCAGCTGGGCGGCCCTGACGGCCGCTTCGGCCATGATCCGCTCGCCGGCCTTGTCCCAGAGCACGGCGTCGAGCGGATTGGTGATCTCCGGCGAGCTGTACTCGGGGTGCGCGTGGTCGACGTAGAGCCGTGCGCCGTTGGTGAGGATGACGTTGGCGAGGCCGATGTCCTCGTCGGTGAGCTGGCTGTTGTCGGCGGCCTCGCGGGCGAGGTCGAAGCCGCGGGCGTCCCGCAGCGGATTCTCCTCCTCGAAGTCCCAGCGGGCGCGTCGCGCCCGGTGCATCGCCGCCGCGTAGGCGTTGACGATCTGGGACGAGGTGAGCATGGCATTGGCGTTCGGGTGCCCCGGAACGGAGATCCCGTACTCCGTTTCGATCCCCATTACTCGCCGTACGGTCATGCGGCCCTCCTTGCCCGGCGGCGCCCCCTTGGGGAGCGGCGCTCAAGTACCGCTGGTGCTCCGGTGCGTGTGCCTGTGGCTGTGCGGTGCCCGTCCCCGCACTGCGCATCGGGCGGTACGGAAGAGCCTAGAACCACTCCGCGCTCGTGGGGAGATCATTTCCGTCATTGAATCTGCCTCGTCACCGGCTGAAAAGCGGTGGGTAAAAGCAGCGGGTAAAGCAGTCGGCTGCGGATGCCCGGGGAGGGTATCCGCAGCCGCTCCGCCTTGTCAGAGGTACTGACCGGTGTTTGCCACCGTGTCGATGGAGCGTCCGGTGTCCGCGCCTTGCTTTCCGGTGACGAGGGTGCGGATGAACACGATCCGCTCGCCCTTCTTTCCGGAGATTCGGGCCCAGTCGTCGGGGTTGGTGGTGTTGGGCAGGTCCTCGTTCTCCTTGAACTCGTCCACGCATGCCTGGAGGAGGTGGGAGACCCGGAGGCCCTTCTGGTTGTGCTCGAGGAAGGCCTTGATGGCCATCTTCTTCGCACGGTCCACGATGTTCTGGATCATCGCGCCCGAGTTGAAGTCCTTGAAGTAGAGGACTTCCTTGTCGCCGTTGGCGTACGTGACCTCGAGGAAGCGGTTCTCCTCGGTTTCGGCGTACATCTGCTCGACGACGGTCTGGATCATGCTGTGGACGGTGCTGGGCCGCGAGTCCTGGTGTTCGGACAGGTCGTCCGTGTGCAGGGGCAGCGAGGCCTTGAGGTACTTCGCGAAGATGTCCTTCGCCGCCTCCGCGTCCGGACGCTCGATCTTGATCTTCACGTCGAGGCGGCCGGGGCGCAGGATGGCCGGGTCGATCATGTCCTCGCGGTTGGAGGCGCCGATGACGATGACGTTCTCCAGGCCTTCCACGCCGTCGATCTCGGCGAGCAGCTGGGGGACGATGGTGTTCTCCACGTCCGAGCTGACGCCGGATCCGCGGGTGCGGAAGAGGGATTCCATCTCGTCGAAGAAGACGATGACGGGGGTGCCCTCGCTGGCCTTCTCGCGGGCACGCTGGAAGACGAGGCGGATGTGCCGCTCGGTCTCGCCGACGTACTTGTTGAGGAGTTCGGGTCCCTTGATGTTCAGGAAGTAGGACTTTCCGGCTGCCTGTCCGGTCACCTCGGCGACCTTCTTGGCAAGGGAGTTGGCGACGGCCTTGGCGATGAGCGTCTTGCCGCAGCCGGGCGGGCCGTAGAGCAGGATGCCCTTCGGGGGCCGCAGTTCGTGTTCCTTGAAGAGGTCGGGGTAGAGGTAGGGGAGCTCGACCGCGTCGCGGATCAGCTCGATCTGGTCGCCGAGGCCGCCGATCTTGTCGTAGTCGATGTCGGGGACCTCTTCGAGGACGAGGTCTTCGACCTCGCTCTTGGGGACGACCTCGTAGACGTAGCCGGAGCGGGGTTCGAGCAGCAGGGCGTCGCCGGGGCGGATGGTGATGTCCAGGAGCGGCTCGGCGAGCCTCACCACCCTTTCCTCGTCGGTGTGCCCGACGACCAGGGCGCGCTCGCCGTCCTCGAGGATCTCCTTGAGGGTGACGATGTCCCCGGCCCGCTCGTATTCCATGGCCTCGACCACGTTGAGGGCCTCGTTGAGCATGACCTCCTGGCCGCGCCGGAGGTCTTCCGGTTCGACGCTGGGGCTGACGTTCACGCGGAGCTTTCGGCCTCCGGTGAAGATGTCGACGGTGCCGTCCTCGTTCGCCTGCAGGAAGACACCGAAGCCGGCCGGCGGCTGTGCGAGCCGGTCGACTTCTTCCTTGAGGGCCACGATCTGGTCGCGGGCCTCACGGAGGGTATTCGCGAGTCGTTCGTTTTGCGCGGAGACGCCTGCCAGATTTGTCTGGAGCTCGACGATCCGCTCTTCGAGAATCCTCGTGTGTCGCGGAGAGTCGGCGAGCTTACGTCGCAGGACGGCGATTTCCTGCTCGAGATAGGCAACCTGGCCGGCGGGGTCCTCAGACCCTCGCCCGGGCCGGATGCCGCGGTTGATGTCGTCGTCGTGGGCTGCCACGGTCCTCACCTCCTCCAAGGGGAGCTGGACGCTTCCTGACCCTACCTGGGCTGGTGGTGATTGAAACCCCTAGATCACAAAGACGGTAGAGGTGTGTCCGATCTTCACCCTTGCGTACTCCCTCACGCCAAGGAAATACCCACCCATCAACATCGGAAAGCGGCCGGTTGTAAGGTCGAACTGTTCAACACCCGCCAGGGCTCGTGCGACTTGCTTCGAGTTGTGCCCGGGATGGATCACTCAGAGCAGGGAACGGCAGGAGATATGACCGTGCAGCAGGAGGCTCCGACGGCGGGCGCCGGTGGGGCCGGCGAGTCGCTTGAGGTCTGGATCGACCAGGACCTGTGCACCGGGGACGGCATCTGCGCGCAGTACGCGCCGGAGGTGTTCGAGCTGGACATCGACGGTCTGGCGTACGTGAAGAGCGCCGGGGACGAGCTTCTCCAGGCGGCGGGGGCGACCACTCCGGTTCCGCTGCCGCTGCTCCAGGACGTGGTCGATTCGGCGAAGGAATGTCCGGGTGACTGCATCCACGTGAGGCGCGTTTCGGATGGGGTCGAGGTGTACGGCCCGGACGCGGAGTGATGGTTCAAACACGTGCGGCGGTCGAGTCCGTCAGCTCCTGGCGGAATTTTCCGCCGGTCCAGCGCCACTTGGCGAGCTGTTTCACGTCGGGGTCGTAGCGGGGGATCTGCGGCGAGGAGTAGCCGAGCAGACGTGCGGTGACAATGCCGTCGCTCACGGTGAGGTCGGTGGCGGTCTGTCGCCGGGCGGCGTCGAGCAGGGTGGCGACGACGCGGGGGCGGGAGCCTTCGGCCCGGTCCTGGGCCAGTACGTAGATGGCGTGGGGCGGGGTGCCGGAGCCGGCCGCGCAGCGGACGGCGGCGACGGTCTCGGGGCGGCCGTCGCCGTCGAGGTCGCCCTGGGCGGTGGCGGTGACGGTCTGCGGGGTGCCCTTGCAGTCGAGGGGGTAGGTGACCGCGGCCGGGTCGGGAGCGGTGGCCTGGGGGCCGGTGGTGCCGGAGGGGTCCGCGGGGGTGGCGGCGGTGCCGATGGCCGGCTGGATGAATCCCGCGGCGGCTATGACGGCGGCCATGGCGGTGGCCGTGGCGAGCCAGTGCACGGTCCTGGTGCGGTGGTACGCCAGGGTTTCCAGTGTCGGCGTCAGCTCGGCGGGGCTGTGCAGCACGCGGGGTGTCTCCTGTGCGAAGGGTGACGGGGAGCCAGCATCGTGCCACACCTCACACGGAGGTGGAACGGCCGGGTCCGGAGCCGGTGGTCCGGTTTCGGTGACAACGAAAAGGCGCTGTGGCGCAGTTCCCGTGTACGGGGGGAACTGCGCCACAGCGCCTTTGTGTTGGGCGGCCGGGGAGACCCTGCCGGACATCCCTAGGCGGAGCGGTCGCTGCCGGGGCCGTCGTAGTCCTCGCCGTAGGCGCCCTTGGCGGGGCGGCGGCGGCGCATCGGGGGTTCGACGCCGTCGGCCAGGCGGCGGGCGGTGACGAGGAAGCCGGTGTGTCCGATCATCCGGTGGTCGGGGCGGACGGCGAGGCCTTCCACGTGCCAGTTGCGGATCATCGATTCCCAGGGCTGCGGCTCGGCGAAGCAGCCGATCTCGCGGATGGACTCGACGGTCTTGGAGAGCTGGGTGGTGGTGGCCACGTAGCAGCAGAGGATGCCGCCGGGGACCAGGGCCTTGGAGACGGCCTCGAGGCATTCCCAGGGGGCGAGCATGTCGAGGATGACGCGGTCGACGTCGGTGTCGGACAGGTTGTCCTGGAGGTCGCCTACGGTCAGCTGCCACGCGGGGTGCGGGCCGCCGAAGTAGCGCTCGACGTTGGCGGTGGCGATCTCGGCGAAGTCCGCGCGGCGCTCGTAGCTGTGGAGCATGCCCTGGTCGCCGATGGCGCGCAGCAGGAAGCTGCTCAGGGAGCCGGAGCCCACACCTGCTTCCACGACGCGGGCGCCGGGGAAGATGTCGGCGAAGGCCAGGATCTGGCCTGCGTCCTTGGGGTAGACCACGGCGGCACCGCGGGGCATGGACAGGACATAGTCGGGGAGCAGGGGGCGCAGCGCGAGGTACGCGACGTTGCCCGTGGTGCGGACAACACTGCCCTCGGGAGCACCGATCAGCTCGTCGTGCGGGAAGGAACCCTTGTGGGTGTGGAAATTCTTCCCGGCTTCGAGCGTGAACGTGTAGTGGCGGCCCTTGGGGTCGGTGAGCTGAACCTGGTCCCCGACCTCGAAGGGCCCGCGTCGGCGGGCGGCACCGGTCGGTTCGGACATGTGACCAGTGTATTGGCTTCAGGACCGGGGCCGTGCCATGGCCTTCACGAAGGCCTTTTCGACGTCGAGGGTGGAGAGGACGCCGTAGATCTCGCCGGTGGGTTCGAGGACGAGGTATTCGGTGGCGGGGGTGGCGCGGAGGTGGTCGAGGAGTTCTGTGCCGGTGAGGTCCGCTGAAACCTTCATGCCGTCGGTGAGGTCCTGGGCGAGGGTGCTGACGGCGATCCAGGGGCGGCGGTGTTCGGGGACGGAGGCGATGGCGCTCTCGCGGACGATGGCGGTGGGGTCTCCGTGGCCGTCGACGACGACGAGGGCGCGGGCGCCGGCTTCGTTGGCGCGGCGCAGGGCTTCGGAGAGGGGGGTGGCGTTCTCGACGGGGACGGCGCGGCGGGTGAGGGCGCGGGCGCGGAGTTCGGGGAGGTGTTCGCGCAGGCGGGCCATGCGCAGGCTGTTGCCGGCGCCGGTCCAGATGATCGCGGCGAGGATGGCGGCGAGGAGGGCGTCCATGACGGTGTCCATGCCGCCGATGTCGCCGGTGCGGTTGCCGAGGACGCCGGTGTGGGTGAGCAGGGGCAGGCCGAGGAGGACGGCGATGGCGAGGCCGCGGCCGATCCAGGCGGCGGCGACGGTGCCGGTCATGGGTTTGCCGGTGATGCCCCAGATGACGGCGCGGAGCATGCGGCCGCCGTCGAGGGGGAGGCCGGGGAGCAGGTTGAAGGCGGCGACGAGCAGGTTGGAGATCATCAGGCCGGCGAGGAGGACGCCGGGGACGGTGGCGGGGTCGACGGCCTTCATGCCGAGGTAGAAGGCTCCGGCGAGGAGGAGGGAGAGCAGGGGGCCGACGAAGGCGAGGACGAATTCGCGGCCGGGGGTCTCGGATTCCTTCTCGATTTCGGAGACTCCGCCGAAGAACTGGAGCTGGATGCGGCGCACGGGGAGTTTGAAGCGGAGGGCGGCGACAGTGTGCGCGAGTTCGTGGACGAGGACGGAGGCGTAGAAGGCGACGGCGAAGAAGAGGGAGACGAGGTAGCGGACGGGTCCGAGGTCGGGCAGGATGCGGTCGAGCTGGTCGCCGAAGACCCAGGTGATGAGGGCGGCGACGAGGAACCAGCTGGGCGAGACGTAGACGGGTACGCCGAAGGGGCGGCCCATGAGGATTCCGCCGCCCGGTGCGGAGCGCCGGCTGGGGCGCTCGCCGGTTTCGTCGGTGTCTGCCACGGCTGTCCTTCGTTCGGTGCTGATGGTTCCGGTGTGGTTCACGTCGTGGTGGGCGGGGTGGCCGTTGCGGGTTGTGATGCTTCGATCATGCAGTGCGAGGGGTCTTGGCGTCGATGGTATGCGCGTGCTGTCGGTGGTGGGTCGTAGGGTTTTGTGCATGACGACGAGCTCCGGTGATGGTCCGGCCGATGCGGCGCCCAGTGCTGCACGGCCTTCTTCGCTCTCCCCTTCGCGGGCGAGCGATTTCATGCGCTGCCCGCTGCTGTACCGGTTCCGGGTGATCGACAAGCTGCCGGAGAGGCCCAGTGCGGCGGCCACGCGCGGGACTCTGGTGCATGCCGTGCTGGAGCGGCTCTTCGACCATCCCGCGCAGGAGCGGACGGCGCCGCGGGCGAAGGCGTTGATTCCGGGGCAGTGGGACCGGCTGCTGGAGGCGAGGCCGGAGCTGACGGAGTTGTTCCCGGAAGGGGACGAGGGGGTGGAGCTGGCGCGGTGGCTGACGGAGGCCGAGGCGCTGGTGGAGCGGTGGTTCACGCTGGAGGACCCGACGCGGCTGGAGCCGGTGGAGCGGGAGTTCTTCGTGGAGACGGAGCTGGAGTCGGGGCTGCGGCTGCGCGGGATCATCGACCGGGTGGATGTCGCGCCGTCGGGTGAGGTGCGGATCGTCGACTACAAGACGGGCAAGGCGCCGCGGGCGGAGTATGCCGAGGGTGCGCTGTTCCAGATGAAGTTCTACGCGCTGGTGGTGTGGCGGCTGAAGCAGGTGGTGCCGCGGCGGCTGCAGCTGGTGTATCTGGGCAGTGGGGATGTGCTGACGTATGACCCGGTGGTGGCGGATCTGGAGCGGGTGGAGCGCAAGCTGCTCGCGCTGTGGGAGGCGATCCGGGAGGCGACGGAGACGGGCGAGTGGCGGCCGCGGCCGACGAAGCTGTGCGGCTGGTGCGATCATCAGGCGGTGTGTCCGGAGTTCGGGGGGACTCCCCCGCCCTATCCGCTGGTGGTCGTGCCGCGTCCGGGGGCGGTGGGCCCGGCGGATTCCTGACCGGCCGGTCAGGGCAGAATGGGCGGGGTCCTCCGAAGCCGTCCGACGAATAGAGGTAGACCCCGTGGCGATCCGCGTCCTGCTGGTCGACGACCAGCCACTGCTGCGCACGGGCTTCCGGATGATCTTGGAGGCCGAACAGGACCTGGCGGTGGTCGGGGAGGCCGGGGACGGGCTTCAGGCGCTGGATCAGGTGCGGGTGCTGCAGCCCGACGTGGTGCTGATGGACATCCGGATGCCGCGGATGGACGGGGTGGAGGCCACTCGGCAGATCACCGGTCCGGGGCGGGACGGGCCGGCGAAGGTGCTGGTGCTGACGACGTTCGATCTGGACGAGTACGTGGTGGAGGCGTTGCGGGCGGGGGCGAGCGGGTTCCTGCTGAAGGACGCTCCGGCCAATGAGCTGGTGCAGGCGATCCGGGTGGTGGCGGCGGGTGAGGCGATGCTCGCGCCGAGCATCACGCGGCGGCTGCTGGACAAGTACGCGGGGCACCTGCCGTCGGGCGAGGACACGGTTCCGGACGTGCTGGGGACGCTGACCGAGCGGGAGGTCGAGGTGCTGAAGCTGGTGGCCCGGGGCCTGTCGAACGCGGAGGTCGCGGCGGATCTGTTCGTGAGCGAGACGACGGTGAAGACGCATGTGGGTCACGTGCTGACGAAGCTGGGCCTGCGCGACCGGGTGCAGGCGGCGGTGTACGCGTACGAGAGCGGCCTGGTCCGCCCGGGCGCCGCCCAGTAGCCGGTCTGCTGGGGGAAAGGGGCCGGGCGGCCGCGTGGTGCGGCTTGCCCGGCCCCTTTCGTTGTCCGTTGTCCGTTGTCCGGGGGCTCAGCCCTTGCTGATCTCCCAGAAGCGGAAGACCGTGGAGGAGTCCAGGGACCACTGGAGGCCGGTCACGTTCTGGCGGGTGACGGCGTACTGCTTGCCCTGCCAGAGCGGGAGGATCGGGATCTCCTCGGCGACGATTTCCTGGAGCCGGCTGTAGTCGGGGTTGGTCGCGGTGCGGTCGGACTTCGCGGAGGTCGACGGGATGATGGTCCCGGTGATCTCCTTGTTGTCGTAGTTGTTGTGGAGGACGTTGTCCGGGCCGAAGAACGGCTGGGTGAAGTTGTCGGCGTCGGGGTAGTCCGGCACCCAGCCCTTCACGTAGACGCCGTACTTGCCTTCCTGGATGTCCTTCTCGTACTGCTCGAACTCGACGGACTTCATGTCGGCTTCGAAGAGGCCGCTGTCGTTGAGCTGCTTGGCGATGACCTGGAACTGCTGGTCGGTGGAGGGGCCGTAGCGGGACGGGGTGGAGTACAGGGTCAACTTGATCTTGCCGTTGATGCCTGCGGCCTTGAGGAGGGCCTTGGCCTTCTCGGGCTGCGGGCTGCCGCCGTAGCGGTCGAAGAACGGGGTGGTGTGTCCGGCGATGCCGGCCGGGACGATGGAGTAGAGCGGGGACGCGGTGCCGGCGTACACGTCCTTGACGAGCGCTTCGCGGTCGACGAGGTAGGCGATGGCCTTGCGGACGGGGAGCTTGCCGACGACCGGGTCGTTGACGTTGAAGACGAGGTGTTCGACCTCGGCGCCGGTGCCCTGGACGACGTCGACCTTGTTGTCGCCGGTCTCGGCGGCGGCGAGGCCGGCGATGTCCTTGGCGGCCAGGCCGCGGAAGGCGAAGTCGACGTCCCCGTTCTCCAGGACCGTCTTGAGGGCGGCCTGGTCGCCGTTGAAGAACTTCAGCGTCACGCCGTTGTTCTTGGCCTTGGCCTTGCCGCTGTAGGAGTCGTTGACCGAGAAGCTTGCGCTCTTCTCGCTGAACGAGTCGAGCTTGTAGACGCCGGAGCCGACGGCCTTGTTGTCCGTGCGGAGCTTGTCCGCCGGGTACTCGCGGCGGTCGACGATGGCGCCCGCGCCGGACGCGATCTTGCTGGGGAAGGTCGCGTCGGGCGTCTTGAGGCGGAAGACGACGGTCTTGTCGTCGGGGGCGTCGATGCCGGCGATCGACGCGAGCATGACGGCGGGGCCGTTGTCGTCGTTGATCTTCAGCGTGCGGTCGAAGGAGTACTTGACGTCCTGCGCGGTGAGGGCGTGGCCGTTGCTGAACTTCAGGCCGGTGCGCAGGACGCACTTGTAGACCTTGCTGTCGCTGCCCTCGAAGCCGCAGGACTGCGCGGCGTCGGGCTCGGGCGTGGTGCCGCCCTTGGGGAAGCTCAGCAGCGACTGGAAGACGTTGTTGAAGAGCAGCCAGGAGCCGGGGTCGTAGCCCGAGGCCGGGTCGGTGGACTTCACCTTGTCGGATATCCCCATGACCACGCCCTTGCCGTTGCCGGCGTTGGAGCCATCGGTCGAGCCGCAACCGCTGAGCAGCGCGGCGGCAGTGGCTGCGCCGAGCGGGGCCGCCAGCCACTGGTTACGTCGTATCACGCGAACGTCCTTCACAGTCGAACTGTTTCGTTGCTCCGGCCTGCGGGATCCGCTGCCGGTTGTTGCCGGTCTCAGCCGCCGGCACCCCGGCCGAGCTCCCACAGCTGGAGGTCGGAGATGGCGTTGACCGACCACTCCACTCCGGTGATCCCGTCGCGTGCGGCGACGTACTGCTTGCCCTGCCACAGGGGCAGGACGGGCACGTCCTCGGCGACGATGTCCTGCATCTCCGTGATCGCGGGGACGGCGACGCTGCGGTCGGCGGCGCGCCGGGATTCGGGGATGAGCCGGGTGCGCACCACGCTGTTGGCGTAGGGCGTGCCCAGGAAGTTGTCCTGCTCCAGGAACGGGGCGAGGAAGTTGTCGGCGTCCGGGAAGTCGGGGAACCAGCCGAGCCCGTAGGCGGCGTGGTCGCCGTTCTTCTGCGCGGGGCGGAAGTCGGCCCATTCGCTGCCCTGGACGGTGATGTCGAACAGCTGCGTGGAGTTCAGCTGGCTCTTGAGGGCCTCGAACTCGGCGGCCGTGCCGTCGCCGTAGTGGTCGGACGTGTAGTTCAGGGTGAGCTTGACCGGGGTCTTGATCCCGGCGTCCTTCAGCAGGGTGGCGGCCTTGGCGGTGTTGGCCTCGCCGTACTTGCTGAAGAAGGAGTTGACGTGGCCGGTCATGGTGGTGGGGACCAGCGAGTAGAGCGGCTGCGCGGACTTGCCGTAGACCTTGGAGATGAGCGCGTTGCGGTCGACGGCGGCGGCGAGGGCCTGGCGTACGGCCTTGTCCTTGACGACCGGGGCCTCGGTGTTGAAGCCGAGGTAGCGGATTTCCAGGCCGGGCATCGGGACGAGCTTGACGCCCTTGGGGGGTCGGGTGGAGAGCTCGGTGATCTGGGCGGGCGAGAGGGTGCGGGAGACCATGTGGATGGACCCGTCGGTCAGCGCCTTGCCCATGGCCGCGGAGTCGGCGTAGGTGCGCAGTTCGACCTTGTCGTTGCGGAGCTTGAGGTCGCCCTGGTAGTTCGGGTTCTCGCTGAAGACGGCGCGGACGAGCTGGTTGTCCTTGACCTCGGCCTTCATCGTGTAGGGGCCGGAGCCGTCCACGGCGAAGCCCTCGCGGAGCTTCTTGGCGTCGTAGTTCTTCTCGCTGACGATGCCGGCGGCGGGGGTGGAGAGCTTGAGCGGGAAGGTCGCGTCGGGGGCCTTCAGGTGGAAGACGACGGTGTCGGCGGCCTTGACCTCGACGTTGTCGACGGTGGAGAGCAGCGAGGACGGGCCGTTCTCGTCCTTGATGGCGAGGACGCGGTCGATGGAGAACTTGACGTCCTTGGCGGTGAGCGGGTCGCCGCTCGCGAACTTCAGCCCGGGGCGCAGGGTGCAGCGGTAGCTCTCGTTGCCGGTGTCCGTGAAGCGGCAGTCGGAGGCCGCTTCGGGGACGGGCCGGCCGCCGCCGCGCGGGGTGTGCATCAGCGTCTGGACGGTCTGGCGCAGGACGTTCCAGGCTCCGGCGTCGTAGGCGTGGGCCGGGTCGAACGGGGCGGGGGCGGCATCGGCGGCCTCGAACCGGTCGGTGGTGCCGACGACGATCGCTCCGGATCCTGCTCCTCCGCCGCTCGCGCTGCCGCATGCGGCCAGCGTGGGGGTGAGCAGTCCGGCCGCGGCCGTCAGCACCATGGTCTTGCGGTTCATGCTGGAAGTACTCCCTGTAACCGGCTCTTGCTCAAAGCGGCGTAAAGGGCACTTCGCGGCGGTCGCCCGTTCAGGGCGGAACGATCGGGCCGGTGGTGTGACGATCGGTCCACGCGGTCCCGGCGCAGGGGTGTGCGTCCGGGACGGCAGAGGTGCGGCGATGTGCCCGCATTGACAGTAGTGGTCCGGGACGGGATGGCTGGAACTGGCCGGACTTGGGGTGTATTCACACCGTGATGGGAGCGGACTGACTGTCCATGTGGGGCTGTGCCCAGATTCGGTCAGGAGCTGATCAATGCGGACACAAGGGAAGCCGTCGAAGCCCTGGGACAGGCCCGTCGGGCGTGTGGCGCGTGACTAAGGTCACCCTGGGACAACTGCCCCGAGGGGGATGGAATTTCAGCCTCCGGGGCGTGCGGCGGAAGATCCTTCGAAGGAGCGTGGCCCTGCCGGGATGCTGTTCGGTACGGAGCGTGTGCGTTCAGTTCAGCGGAGTGATGAGGGAGCGCAGGAACGCCAGGTCCACGTCCTCCAGCGAGCGGACGACCGTACGGCCGGGCGCGGCGGCGATCACGCCGACCGAGGGGACGGCCACGACCCGGCAGCCGGCGGCCTCGGCGGCGGCGACACCCGTGGCGGTGTCCTCGATGACGGCGCAGCGCGAGGGGTGCGCCCCGAGGGTCTGGGCGGCGAGCAGGTAGGGGTCGGGGTGCGGCTTGGTGCGCGCCACCTCGTCACCGGCGACGGTCATGGTGAAGCGGTCGCGGCCGAGGGTGAGCAGGACCCGGTCGATGACCCGGCGGTGCGAGGCGGAGACGAGGGCGGTGGGCACGTTGTGCCGGGCCAGCTCGCTCAGCAGCCGCTCGGCGCCGGGCATGAGCGGCACCTGGTCGGCGATGCGCGCCTCGAAGCGCTCGTTCAGCAGGACGCTGAGCTCGGCGAGGGTGATCGCGGCGCCGGTGGACGCGATCAGGAAGGCCGCGCTGCGGCTCATGGGGCCGCCGACGACGATGTCGCGCCAGGACTCCTCGAGCCGGTGGCCCAGCTCCTGGAAGATCTCGGACTCGATCTCCCACCAGAAGCCCTCGGTGTCGACGAGGGTGCCGTCCATGTCGAGCAGTACCGCCTGCAGGGCGTGCCCGTCTGCCGTACGGGTGACGGGGACGGGAACAGTGCTCGTCATGGGCGCACACCTCTCAGTAGGGACGAGAAGGCCGGTCACCTCTTCCCCATGGGCATCCCCCGGGGAACAGGCGACCGGCCTGTATGGGACCGACAAGTGTACGTCGGCGGAGCTCAGCGTGCGTTGAAATACTTCGCTTCGGGGTGGTGGATGACGATGGCGTCGGTGGACTGCTCGGGGTGGAGCTGGAACTCCTCCGAGAGGTGGACGCCGATGCGCTCCGGCCGCAGGAGGTCGGCGATCTTGGCGCGGTCCTCCAGGTCGGGGCAGGCCCCGTAGCCGAGGGAGAAGCGGGCGCCGCGGTACTTGAGGTCGAACATGTCCTCGACCTTGGCCGGGTCCTCGCCGCCGAATCCGAGCTCGGCGCGGACGCGGGCGTGCCAGTACTCGGCCATGGCCTCGGCGAGCTGGACGGACAGGCCGTGCAGCTCCAGGTACTCGCGGTAGGAGTCGGACTCGAACAGCTTGGCCGTTGCCTCGCCGATGCGGCTGCCCACGGTGACGACCTGGAGGCCGACGATGTCGGTCTCGCCCGACTCCTCCGGGCGGAAGAAGTCCGCGAGGCACAGGCGGCGGCCGCGCTGCTGGCGGGGGAAGGTGAAGCGCGTGCGCTCGGAGCCGTTCTCGCCCAGGATGATGAGGTCGTCGCCCTTGGAGACGCAGGGGAAGTAGCCGTAGACCACGGCCGCCTCCAGGAGGTTCTCCGTGTGCAGCTTGTCGAGGAGGCCGCGCAGGCGCGGACGGCCCTCGCTCTCGACGAGCTCCTCGTACGTGGCGCCGCCGGCGCGGGCCTGCTTGAGGCCCCACTGCCCCTTGAAGAGCGCGTTCTCGTCGAGCCAGGAGGCGTAGTCCTTGAGCGGGATGCCCTTGACCACGCGGGTGCCCCAGAACGGCGGGGTGGGGACCGGGTTGTCGACGGCCACGTCGGAGCGGCCGCCGGGCTCCTCCGGCTCCTCGACCTGGAGGAGCGGCGTGTCCCTCTTGGCGACGCGGCGCTGCTTGAGCTCGGGCAGGGAGGCTCCGGGGACGCCGCGCTT
>NZ_JAGGOZ010000050.1 GCF_018614075.1 Streptomyces sp. ISL-94
ATTTGCCGGTCGGTCTAAGGAACTTTATGAGCCTCGGAGCCCGGGACTTCAGCCACTCACTTCTGCGCGGCAGCCAGGTCCGGGGCCGTTCCCGCCATCTCGTAGGCGAAGCCGTTCCACGTGAGGAGGGCACGGGCCTCGTCGGGCTGTACGTGGCTGCCGCCGCCGTGCAGCGGCCTGTGCTTGCGCCAGACGTCCATCGGCGGGCGGCGGCGCTTGTTGTACGTGGCGAGCGGGTCGTCGGGGTCCACGCGAGGGACAGCGCGCAAGGGCTGGTTCGGGGGGCCGGGTCGGCGGTGCTTGCCCATGCGCTCGATGGTCTCAGGCAGCGATCGTGGTCGGGCGGACAGCGGCGAGTTCCCGCGCCTTCGTGCGTACGTCCTCGACCGCAGCCGTCTCGTACGGGCGGGCGGCGTCCAGCAGGGTGTTGAGCCGGGAAGCTACGAGGGTGGAGTCGATGCGGGCGGCCGCGTCGATTGCCTGGTGCGCCGCAGCAGCAGCCCGCTCGACCTCGCCCTCGGCGAACAGCGCGGCGGCGAGCCCAACGCGGTCCATCACCTTCACCCACTTCGACTGACGGGTTGACGCGATCGGAAGGTTCAACTCGACCTGCTTAACTTGTCAGTCTCGACGACTGGTACAGGACGACCCAAATGCCTAGTGATTCAGCGTACTTGAAGGTAGCGGACGCACTTCGGGCCCGGATCCGGGCGGCGGAGTGGCCGGTCGGAGCCCGGCTGCCGTCGAGAGCGCGCTTCGCCGCCGAGTACGCGGTCGGGCAGAGCATCGCGCAGCGCGCGATGGAGCTCCTGATCATCGAGGGCTGGCTGGAGGGCCGCGCGGGATCGGGCACCTACGTGCGCGTGCCGCGGCAGCGGGTGCGGATCCCCCGCTCCCGGCTGCGCCGCCTCAGCGGCCCCGGCGGACGGAACAACGGCAGCGGCACCTGGGAGGCGCATTCCAGGGCCCGCACCCCCGCGCCGGAGCACATCGCGGCGCGGCTGGCCATCGGGGTGGGTGATCCGTGCGTGGTGACGACGTACGAGTTCCTGTCGGAGGGGCGCCCGGTGGAGATCTGCGAGTCCTGGGAGCCGATGGCGGTCACGGACGGCACGCCGGTCATCCTGCCGGAGGGCGGCCCGCTCAAGGGGGCGGGGGTGGTGGAGCGGATGCGGTCGATCGGGGTGACGGTCGTGTCGGCGACGGAGATCCCGCGGCCGGGGCGCGCGGACCAGCCGCAGGCCAATCTGCTCGGCATCAACGTCGGGGACCTGATCACCGAGATCGAGCGGACGCACTACGCGGCGGACGGGCGGCCGGTGGAGACCGCCGACATCGTGGTGGCCGACCGGCGGGCGGAGGTCGCCTACGAGATCACCTTCGGGCGGTGACCCACAGCCGGCTCAGGGCGGCCCACCAGGGGTGCCGGGCCGGGCGGCCGTCCAGAACGGCCCGGAACTGCTCGTAGGACCGGGCCGCGCGCAGGACGGCACGGTCGTCCCGCCCTGGCGGAGGGGGCATGGGGTCGCCGTGCTGGGACGCCCGGTAGGTGTCGATGAGGTACTGCTCGATGGCGGTCATGGCTCCACCCTGAACCCGCCGGAGCCGCCCCGCCCGTCGATTGACGCCCGCCGTCAATCGAGGCCCGCGGACGACCTCCGGGGAAGGCTCCGGACCAGACCCCGGGCGCCGGCGCCCGCAGCCGGGGGAGCGTTTCGGGGCAGACCCCGGCTGCGGAGCCCGCCGGGGAGGGCTCCCGGCCAGACCCCGGCCGCGGCGCCGGCAGCAGGGGAGGGCTCCCGGGCAGACCCCGGCCGCAGCGCCCGCAGCCAAGGGAGGGCTCCCGGGCAGCGCCCGGCAACGGCGCCGCAGCCGCCTGAGGGCACCGGGCAGACACGACTACGGTGCCCTCAGCGGGGGGAGGGTCCGGGTTGCCCCGGCCGCGGCGCCGCAGGCGGGCGCTCGGCCGTCCGCGCCGGGCGCGCGTACCCCTGCGGCCCGGCGGCGAGCCCACGGGCCAGAATGGGGCGATGAGCGTCACCATCGACATCGCCGGGCTCCCCGCCGAGCGGATCTCCTTCGCGCCCTCGCCGCTCGCAGAGCTCTGCATGGCCCTGCACGCGCTCTCCCAGCCCGCCCACCACCCCCGCCTCACCTCCTGGACCTCCGCCACCGCCGCCGCCCTCGATCCATGTCTCGCGGACCGGCTGCTGGAGGCCGACTTCATGTGGCGGAGCTCCTTCTCCGACATCTTCATGGCCTTCGCCGCCTCCCCCGGAGGCAGCGGCCGCCCCGCCGGCACCCTGGCCGAGGAGCTCGACGTACTCGACCGGATGGACGACGAGCAGTTCGTGATGGCCGCCCTGGAGCACTGCTGGCTGGCGCTCTACAACGAGGGCGGCGGGCCCTCGCCGCTCACGGACCCGGCGGCCCGGGCCAAGGCCCTGGAGACGGCCGCGGCACGCGGCCCCCGCCAGCTGGACTTCTCCGCCCGGCTGCTGGACGACCCCGCCGCCGTCCGGGTGTGGATGCGCCGCCTCCTGGAGGACTGCGACGAGGCCTTCTTCGCCGAGACCTGGAAGCGCATCGAGCCCGGGCAGAGCGCTGACGCCCGGCACAAGACCGAGGTGCTCCGCCGCAAGGGGCTGCCGGCCGCCCTGAAGGAGGTCTCGTCCGCGCTCAGCGTCGACGAGGGCCTCACCACCATCACCGCCGACAAGATGGTCAACGGTTCGACGACCGCCACCGACCCCCGCATAGGCACCGGCCTGGTCTTCGTACCGACCAACTTCGGCTGGCCCCACCTGCTCGTACTGCACGCCCCCGGCTGGCGGCCGGTGGTCCACTACCCGCTCGGCACCCCCGAACTGGCCTCCGCGCCCGGCTCGGTGGAGCTGCTCCAGCGGCGGATGGAGGCGCTGGCCCACCCCATGCGGATGATGCTGTGCCGGAGCCTGGCCCGCGCCCCGTACACGACGAGCGAACTGGCTGCCGTG
This sequence comes from Streptomyces sp. ISL-94, assembly GCF_018614075.1. Classification (GTDB taxonomy): domain Bacteria; phylum Actinomycetota; class Actinomycetes; order Streptomycetales; family Streptomycetaceae; genus Streptomyces. Next base: position 2,997 of record NZ_JAGGOZ010000050.1, read on the forward strand.
TACGGGATCACCGCGCCGGAGGTGTCACGCCATCTGGCCGTTCTGAAAAAGGCCGGCCTGATGCATACGCGGCGCGAAGGCCGTTATGTGCAGCACCAGTTGGACCTGACGGCCGTCGCCCGCATCGGCTCGGACTTCATCGAGGGCATCCTCCGCTGAGCGGCACGTGCGACACGTAGTCGCCGATATGCGGAATTCACACACCGGAATCAGTTAAAACTCTGGCCAGAGTGCCTCCTTGCTGCTTACCGTGCGTCCACCGCTCCTCCCTGCTCCATTGCCGTGGAAGGACTCTGCATGCCCTCACGCCGTATAGCCGCCGCAACCGCCGCCCTGGCGGCAGCGGCCCTCGTCTCCCCGCTGCTGCTCGCCGGGCCGGCCGGTGCCACCAGCCCGCAGAGCGACGCCGCCCGAGGTGACGCGCTGGCCAGGAAGCTGGTCAAGGACGCGACCGGCAAGGGTGCGTACAACCACCTGAAGGTCTTCCAGTCCATCGCGGACTACAACAAGGGCACGCGCGTGGCGGGATCCAAGGGCCACGTGCAGTCCGCCCAGTACGTCGAAGCCGTGATGCGGGCCGCCGGCTACAAGGTGACGAAGAACGAGTTCGACTTCGTGTACGTCGAGACGGTCTCCGAGAAGCTCACGGTGAACGGCCCGGCCGGGCGCGACGTCCCGATCCACCTGATGACCTACACCGCGAGCACCCCGGCGGAAGGAGTGACCGCCCAGGTCGCCGTCGCCCCGGTCGACGCGGACGGGACGAACGGCTGCGAGCCGGGTGACTTCGCCTCCGGCACCTTCACCGGCAAGATCGCCCTGGTCAAGCGAGGCGGTTGCACCTTCGCCGTCAAGCAGGCCAACGCGGCGGCTGCCGGAGCGGTCGGCGCGATCATCTACAACAACACGGCGGGCGCCCTCAACGGCACCCTGGGCGACGCGAACGCGGGCAAGGTCCCGACCGGCGGCATCACCCAGGAGGACGGCGAGAAGCTCGCCGCCGACGCCGCGGCCGGTCCGGTCGAGGTCACCCTGGACATCCGCCAGCTGCGCGAGAACCGCAAGACGTACAACGTCATCGCGGAGACCCGCGGCGGCGACGAGAACAACACCGTCTTCCTCGGCGCGCACCTCGACTCGGTGGCGGCGGGCCCGGGCATCAACGACAACGGCTCCGGCTCGGCGGGCATCCTCCAGGTCGCACAGCGGCTCGCGAGCAGCCAGACGAAGATCAAGAACAAGGTGAAGTTCGCCTGGTGGTCGGCGGAGGAGTACGGCCTGCTCGGCTCCGAGGCGTACGTGGCGGGCCTGAGCGACGCGCAGAAGAAGCAGATCAAGCTCTACCTGAACTTCGACATGATCGCCTCGCCGAACTCCGCGTACTTCGTCTACGACGGCGACGACTCGGACGGCGTCGGCGCGGGCCCCGGCCCGGAGGGCTCCGCCCAGCTGGAGAAGGGGATCACCGACTTCCTCGACTCCAAGATGATCCCGCACGCGGGCACGGACTTCTCCGGCCGCTCGGACTACGGCCCGTTCATCGGGGTCGGCATCCCCTCCGGGGGTACGTTCACGGGCGCCGAGGGCATCAAGACGCCACAGGAAGCCGCGACGTTCGGCGGCCAGGCGGGTGTCGCCTACGACGTGAACTACCACGCCAAGGGTGACGACATCACCAACATCGACCAGAAGGCGCTCGACATCAACGTCGACGTCATCGCGGACGCGGTCGGCCACTACGCCCACGACCTGGCCCCGCTGTCGAAGCCGGTCGTCTCGCAGCCGACCCCCGGCGGCGGGAGCGGCGGCGGCCTGCACGAGGGCCACGACGAGGTTGAGCAGTAGGAAGCAGCGAGCGGTGAGAGGGGCCGGAATCCCGATCGGAGTTCCGGCCCTTCCGCGTTTCGCCGGGTCCGCACGGGCCCTTCCGCCGCTCTACGGGGCGTCATACCGGCCCGCCGCCCGGCCAGGCGGCCGGAAGGCCGACCGGCTGGACCAGCCACCCGAAGGCGCCGAGCCCCTCCCGCGCGGTCAGTTCGGCCGCTTCGCCCGCCGAGGCGAGGGCGCGGACGTAGGCCGCCGGGTCCGTCGAGGCCAGCGCCAGCGGGGGGCGGGCGCCCGAGACGCCGAATCCGGTCAGCGCCTCGCGCTGCGTCAGCAGTACCGAGCCCGGCCCCGCGCAGGAGTCCAGTGCCACGTGCGCGGTGACATCGCAGCTGCCGTCCGGGACCGGCGGCACCTCCCGGCCCCCGCGAAAGCCCGTCAGGGTGCCGTACGGAGGCCGCGCCTCCCGGGTGTGGGCGTAGTCCACCGCCACCGCCAGCCCCCGCTCCAGGCTCGCCACGGCCGCCGCCCAGGCCTCGTCGCGCGCCCGGCCGATCTCGGCGCGGCCGCCGCCCGGCCACCACCGCTCCAGCCACGCCCGGTCCGGCCCGTCCACCGCGCCGCCGAGCGTCTCCGTACCGTCCGGCGCGACCAGCACGTAGCGCCCGTCCTCGGCGACGTCCAGCGGCACGTTGTCCAGCCACTCGTTGGCGAAGAGGAGCCCCGTCGTCCGTTCGGGTGGGGCGGCGACCCAGCGGATCCGCGGATCGAGCCCCTCCGGCCGCTCCGCCCGCTCCACGGCGTACGGACGCACCCGCGCGGCCACCTCCGCCGGCAGCGCCCCGAGCACCCCGGTCAGCAGCTCCCCCCGCCCGGCCCCGACATCGACCAGGTCCAGCCCCTCCGGGTGCCCGAGCTCCGCGTCCACCCACCGCAGGAGCCGGGCCACGGCCTCCGCGTACAGCCCGGAGGCGTGCACCGAGGTCCGGAAATGCCCGGCCGGCCCGGGGCCGCCCGGCCGCACGTAGAAGCCGCCGGGGCCGTACAGCGCGGCTTCCATCGCCCCGATCCACCGCACCGGAGTCACGCATTCACCCTGAGCACTCATCACCCCAAGGCTATGCTCGGCTCCACCTTGGGGAGTACGCCCCCCGTGCGAGGTTCGCACCTCTGGTTGACTCCAGCACCTATCTCCGTTCCCTACTCTGGGTTACGTGCAGCGCCTCTACGACTTCCTCCGCAGACACCCGACGGGCGTCGACAGCTTCTGGGCTGTCCTCCTCTTCGGGGTCTCGATGCTGGACGTCGTGGCCGAGAGCGCGCTCGACACCGCGCTGAAGCTCGCCGCCGTCCCCGTGGTGCTCGCGCTGAGCACGGCGGTGGCCCTGCGCCGCAAGTGGACGCAGGCGATGTTCTGGCTCAGCCTCGGAGCAGCCGTCTTCCAGCTGGGCACGGGGATCACCGCCGGGGTCTACGACGCCGCCATGTTCTTGATCCTCTTCACGGTCGCCGCGAGCGATGTCCCCCGCTGGGTCTCGCGCACCGCGCTGGGCTGGGGACTGGCCGCCGCGCCGCTCTACTTCCTGCGCTTCGGCGTGGACAAGGGCACCAACACCCTCGACAACATCCTCTTCACCCTCTTCATGATCATCCCCTTCGTCCTCGCCTGGGTGCTGGGCGACTCCCTGCGCACCCGCCGGGCCTACTACGCCCAGCTCATCGAGCGGAACCAGCGGCTGGAGAACCAGCGCGAGGCCCAGGCCAAGGTGGCCGTGGCCGCCGAGCGCGCCCGGATCGCCCGCGAGCTGCACGACGTCGTCGCGCACAACGTCTCGGTGATGGTGGTCCAGGCGGACGGCGCGGCGTACGTCATGGACGCGGCCCCCGAGCAGGCCAAGGAGGCCCTCCAGACCATCTCCGGCACCGGCCGCCAGGCCCTCGCCGAGATGCGCCGGCTGCTGGGCGTACTGCGCACCGGCGAGCCCCAGGAGTCCGAGGACTACGTACCGCAGCCGGACGTCGAACAGATCGAGGTCCTGGTCGAGCAGGTACGGGCGGCAGGGCTCGCGGTGGACTTCGAGGTCGAGGGCGCCCCGCGGCGCCTGCCCAGCGGCGTGGAGCTGACGGCGTACCGCATCGTGCAGGAGGCACTGACGAACACGCGCAAGCACGGCGGCCCGGACGCGAAGGCGAGCGTGCGGCTGGTCTACTTCGACGACGGCCTCGGCCTGCTCGTCGAGGACGACGGGCGGGGCGCGGCGCACGAACTGTACGAGGACGGCGGCGCCGACGGCGCCGGGCACGGGCTGATCGGCATGCGCGAGCGGATCGGCATGGTCGGCGGAACCCTGGACACCGGGCCCCGGCCGGGCGGCGGCTTCCGGATCAGCGCATTGCTTCCCTTGAAGAAGAGTTGAAGAGGACGAGGTAACGGATGTCCATCCGAGTCATGCTGGTCGACGATCAGATGCTGCTGCGCACCGGCTTCCGGATGGTGCTCGCCGCCCAGCCGGACATGGAGGTCGTCGCCGAGGCCGGCGACGGCCTGGAGGCGCTGGAGGTGCTGCGGGCCACCAAGGTGGACGTGGTGCTGATGGACGTGCGCATGCCGAAGCTGGACGGCGTCGAGGCCACGCGGCGGATCTGTGAGCCGGAGGAGCACCCGAAGGTCATCATCCTGACCACCTTCGACCTGGACGAGTACGCCTTCTCCGGGCTGAAGGCGGGCGCGAGCGGGTTCATGCTGAAGGACGTCCCGCCGGCCGAGCTGCTCGCGGCGATCCGGTCGGTGCACAGCGGCGACGCGGTCGTGGCGCCCTCGACCACGCGGCGGCTGCTGGACCGGTTCGCCCCGATGCTGCCGACGACCACGCAGGAGCCGCAGAACAAGGAGATCGAGCGGCTGACGGACCGCGAGCGCGAGGTCATGCTGCTGGTGGCCCAGGGGCTGTCGAACGGGGAGATCGCGGCCCGGCTGGTCCTCTCCGAGGCGACGGTGAAGACGCACGTCGGCCGCATCCTGACGAAGCTGAACCTGCGCGACCGCGTGCAGGTGGTGGTCCTGGCGTACGAGACGGGCCTGGTCCGGGCCGGGGGCGGCGGGACGGGCTGAAGCCGGGCCCGGCTGGTGCTGTGGCCGGAAGGGTGTGCCGGGGCGCGGCGTCCGGTGCGGTGCATCGCAAGGCGGAGG
>NZ_JAGGOZ010000051.1 GCF_018614075.1 Streptomyces sp. ISL-94
GGGTGGCGGGGGTGGCGGGGCCGGTCGGGGCGTCGGCCGCGAAGGCGTGGGCGGACGGGAGGGCCAGGACGGTGACGGCCCCGGCTGCGACGGCGGCGGTGCGGATGGTGGCGCGCATGGATGGTTCCCCTCGGATCGGCGTCGCCTGGTCTCGGTCCGGGCCAATCACCCCTTTGTGGTGGTTTGGCCTGGCGACAACGTCGACGTTACGAGGGGTATGTGTGCGTCATCCGTCGGCAATGTAACGGTTGTCCGGATACTCTCCCGCGAGAGACATCAAGAGCCCCGGGCGGGACCAAAGTCCCTGGTCACGGACATGCGAAAGCCCTCCCGGCCGGAACCGGAAGGGCCAATGCGTCGCACGGAATCAGCTCAGGCCTCTGCTGCGTTCGCCGATACGGTCACCCTGTGGAGTGCCGGCCCGCTTGAGGGCCGCCTTCGTATGCGCTCCACCCTTCACCTTGCTCCGTACCGGGCCTTCGAAGCCGTGACCCGGCGCATGCGGCTGCGGGACCTGCTCCTGCGCCTTGGCAATGGCCGCCTGAACGTCCTGCTTCAGCTCTTTGCCCATCCCGTCGTCAACTCCTTCGGGAAGCACCCAATCGGACTACTGGGATGGTATGCACATATAGGGCTGAACGCACCCGGACCAGTGTGTAACAAATCCGGCCGACCGAGGATCCAGAATGGGTCAGGGCCTGGGCGGAGCAGGGCGCTCCGGCACCCCCAGCGCGGCGTTGACCAACTCCTCCGGGCAGGGCGTACCGCGCGGCAGCTGGTACTTCGCCGCCACCCGGTACTCCCCCGGCGCCGGCGCCAGCAGCTCCGTCCACACATCGCCCGCCTCGTCCGGAGCCGCCTTGAACAGGCACCCGACCGCGTTCGTGTACTGCTTCGGCACGGACCCCCGAGCCTTCGAAGCGAAGGACTCCTGCGGCGGCGCCACCGCCTTGCCCGAGCCGTCCACCAGCCCCAGCCACGGCGAGTGCGGGATCCGGACCAGCACCCGTCCGGCCCGCTTCACGTCGACGACGAGCTGATCGGCGCCCGCCCGCACCACCGTCGCCGGCCCGGACACCAGGTTCGTCGGCTCGGCGACCTTGAAGAGCCGCCAGTTCGCGTCGCCCCACACCTGCCGGAGGTACGGGAGCCCCTCGCCGACCAGCCGCGCCTCGGCCTCCCCGCCCGAGTCCGGCTTGTCCGCGGGCAGCACCACGTAGTGCACGGCCCAGCGCTCCAGCCACTCCCGGTAGCTGTCGGCGGTGAGGCTGTCGTCGTAGAAGAGCGGGTTCCGCTCCAGGTCGGCCTGCCGGTTCCAGCCGCGCGCGAGGTTGACGTACGAGGGGAAGGCGGAGGACTCGCGGTGGCTGCTGGCCGGGACCACCTCGACCCGGCCGCGGTCGGCGCCCGCCTTCTGGAGCTGGTCGACGAGCGGGGCCAGCTCGCGGTTCCAGGCGGCCACCGGGGTGGTGCGGACGATGTCCGTGATGCTGTTGGTGGTGATCCACATGTTCATCCCGGCGAAGGCCAGCAGCAGCGCGTACCAGCGCCGCGAGCGCGGGACCTCGTACGGGAGGGCCGCGAGCAGCACCGCCCCGCCGAACAGCATGACCAGCCGGGTCACGTTCGAGCCGATCTGGGAGTCGATCGCCCAGGTCAGGAAGGTCCCGAAGGCGTACACGGCGGAGGCGATGCGGACCGTCTTCCACCGCTTGGGCACCAGGAAGAGGATCGCCAGCGCGAACACGAACGGCAGCCAGGCCGAGCCCAGCTTCATCGGCTGCGTCCCGGAGAAGGGGAACAGCCAGGCCGACAGCCCGACCACGGCCACCGGGGCCAGCCCCAGCGCGTACGCACCCGGGCGCCGGCCGCTCAGGAACAGCGCGGCCGCGATCACCCCGAGGAAGAGCCCGGCCACCGGGCTGGAGGCGGTCGCGAGCCCGGCCAGCGGGGCCGCCGCTGCGGCCTTGGCCCAGCGGCGCTCCGCCCACTTGCGGGGCCAGCAGAAGACGGCGGCGACGGCGCCGAGCGCGACCACCACGCCGAGGCCGAAGGTGACGCGGCCGGACAGGGCGTTGCACAGCAGCCCGTACACCCCGGCCAGGGCGGGCCACAGCGGCTCGCGCACGGCGCCGCGGCAGCGGGTGAGGATCAGCGCGAACAGCCCGGCCGAGACGGTGCCCGCGATCATCATCGTGGTCCGGACGCCGAGCACGTGCATGAGGTACGGGGAGACCACGCTGTACGAGACGGGGTGCATGCCCCCGTACCAGGCGAGGTTGTACGCCGAGTCGGGATGGCGGCCCACGAACTCGGCCCAGGCGTCCTGCGCGGCGAGGTCGCCGCCGCTGTTGGCGAAGCTGAAGAACCAGGCGACGTGCAGCGCCCCCGCGAGGAGGGTGGCGACGGCGACGGGGTGGCGGCGGAGCCGGTCGAGGCCGCGACGCACCATGCCGCGGGCGGCGGCGTCCGCGGCGGAACCGGCGGCGGAACCGGCGGCCGAATCGTCCGCCGGGTCGGACGCGGAGTCTGGCGCGGCATCGGAGCCGGGAGCCGGCGGGGCGCCGCCCGGCCGGGGTCGGTCCTGCTGCTCAGCGGTGGTCACGGCCGCACTCCCCAACACCTCGGTCCATTAAGGTCCCGCTCCCAAGACGCGTCCCGGCGCCCCGAGGTTGCCCGGGACGCCGGATCCACGCTCCCACCTGCCGTCAGCCGACGCGCGTCAGCTTGCTGCCGATACCCGGCGCGGCGAGGTCGCTCTGCAGTGCCACCGGCACCTTCACCTGGCTGGCGCCTTCACCCACGGTGAGCATGCCGATCTCGGTGCCGGCCTTGGCGGTCTGCGGGAGCTTGCCGCCGCCGTCGCCGAGCTTCACGTTCACGGTGAGCGTGGCCCAGCCGATCGCCTGCACGTCGGCGGTGGCGACGACCGGCGTCCGGCCGCCGAGCCCGTCGTCCACGTAGCCCACGACATCACCCTTCTTCACGACGGGCGCGCCTTCGAGGGCCTTCTGGGTGCCGATCAGGAGCTGCTTGCTCGCGGCGAGCACACTGTCGATGATCGGCGGCTTGTGCTGGCCGAGGACGGCTCCGACGATCAGCTGGTTGGTGTTGCCGATCCTCTTCTGGGCGGCGAAGAGGAGGTTTCCGCCGGCCTTCGTCGTCGTACCGGTCTTGATGCCGAGCGAGTCGTTGAACGGGACCAGGCCGTTCCAGTTCCGCCACTTCTTGCCCGACGGATCGATCCATTCCGGCTTCTTGGTGATTTCGAGCAGCGTTTCCATCTCGACCAGCTTCAGGCCCAGCTTCACCTGGTCCTCGGCGGTGCTGACGGTGGTCGCGTCCAGGCCCGAGGGGTCGGTGTAGGTGGTGTTGCCCATGCCGAGTTCCTTGGCGGTGTCGTTCATCTTCTTGACGAACGCCTCCTGGGAACCGGAGTCCCAGCGCGCGAGCAGCCGCGCGATGTTGTTGGCCGACGGGATCATGAGGGCGGCGATCGCGTCGTACTCCGAGATCTTGTCGCCCTCCTTGACCGTGTCGAGGGTGGATTCGTTGTCGGTCGAGTTGTTCTTCTTGCCCTCGGCCTCGGCCGTCTTGTCGACGTCGATCATCGCGCCCTGCTCACCCTTCTTGACGGGGTGGTCGCGCAGGATGATGTACGCCGTCATCGACTTGGTGACGCTCGCGATCGGGACCGGCTTCTGCTCGCCGGACTGGCCGAGCGTGCCGAGGCCGGCGGCGGCCATGTAGGCCTGGCCGTCGGTGGGCCAGGGCAGATCCGGCTTGGAGCCGCCGAAGGTGTACGAGGACTTCGCGGTCATCACGAGCTGAGGCTGGGGCAGGGGGCGCACCAGCTGCACGACGGCGAGGATGATCGCCAGGAGCACGACGAGCGGGAAGTAGATCTTGAACCGCCGGATGGCGGTACGCAGCGGGCTCGGCGGCGGGGGCGGGTTGTTGGTGAGGTCCGCCAGCATGTCGAGCGGCGGCTTGGGCGGCAGCGGCTGCTGGGTGGTCCGCTCGACCCGCTCCGCGGAGGACGGCGTGGGGGCCGGGGCGGGCGCCGGCGGCTTCACCGCCTGCCCCGGCTCGTCGGTCCGCAGCGGTACGAAGGTACTGGCCTTGGGAGTACTGGCCTTGGGGGTACTGGCCTTGGGCTGGACGGCCCGGAAGGCGGCGGTCCGCTCGGAGTCGGCGGACTCCACGTCCGCGGAAGCGGAATCCGTCTTCGGCAGCCGGAACACCCCGGTCCGCTCGCGCTCGGCGGGCTCCCGGACGGCGTCCGCCGACGCGCCGGCGGAACCGGAACCCGGCTTGACGGCCCGGAACACGGCAGTTCGCTCCGAGTCGCCGGCCTCGGGGGCCTTCGGTGCCTCGGGGGCTTTGGCGGATGAGGCCGGAGCGGGCGGCTTCACGGCCCGGAACACGGCGGTGCGCTCCGAGTCGGCCGACTCGACGGCGGAACCGTCGGGCTTGGCCTCAGCCTCCGGCTTGCCGGCGGGCTTCACCGCGCGGAACACCGCGGTGCGCTCGGAGTCTGCCGACTCCGAAACGGAATCGGCCTCGGCGGCCGGCGCGGGAGCCGCGGGGGTGGGCTTCACGGCCCGGAACACGGCGGTGCGCTCAGAGTCGGCGGCCTCAGAACCGGAGCCCTCGGCGGCCGCGGCCGCAGCGGAAGCGGAACCCTTCGCGGCACGGAACGCGGTGGGGCGCTCCGAGACGACGGGTTCCTTGGCCGGGGCATCCGACGCAGGAACCGAATCCTTGCCGGCACGGAACACGGCAGTGCGCTCCGAAGTGGCGGGCTCGTCAACCACGGAGTCCGACGCAGAAGCGGAACCCTTCCCGGCACCCAACCCGGTGGGGCGCTCCGAGACGACGGGTTCCTTGGCCGGGGCATCCGACGCAGGAACCGAATCCTTGCCGGCACGGAAGGCGGTGGTGCGCTCGCTGTCGGCGGGTGCGGCCGCCGGGCCGGTGGAAGCGGAATCCGAAGTCGCAGGTTCGGCGGCCGACTCCACCCGTCCGGAGGACCCGGCGCGGTCGGGGCCGGCCTTGGGCGCCGTCGTCTCGCCACCCGATGCAGAGTCCGCTGCGCGCTCGGAGTCAGAGTCAGAGTCAGAGCCGGACCCGTCGGCCGTGGCGACCCACGCCGCCACCGCATCCCGCAGCGGATCCCGCTTCCCGCCATCCGCAGCGGCAGCGTCGCCCACACCGGTATCGGCAGCGCCATCGACACCGTCAGCCGCACCGGCATCGGCATCGCCACGCGCAACGGCGCCGTCAGCCGTACCGGCGTCGGCGCCAGCCGTCGCACGAGGAGCGGTAGCGGCACCGGCACCGCCATCCGCACCGGCATCGCCACGCGCAGCGCCATTGGCATCGCCACGCGCAGCGGCATCCGCACCGGCAGCGCCATCGGCACCGTCAGCCGTACCGGCATCCGCACCGGCACCGGCCGTCGCACGAGCACCGGAACCGCCATCCGCACCATCCGCCACACCGGCATCGGCATCGCCACGCGCAACGGCACTGGCACTGGCACTGGCACTGGCACTGGCACCGGCAGCGCCACCGGCACCGGCCGTCGCACGAGCACCGGAACCGGTAACGGCGCCGGCGTCGCCATCCGCAGCGCGATCGCCATCGCCACCCACACCGGCAGCCACAGCGGCAGCGCCACCGGCAGCGCGATCGCCCTCGGCCTTCGGGTCCCTCGGCCGGAACACCGACAGCCTCGGGTCGCGCCCCTCGGAGGACTCCGCAGCCCCCGGCGCTCCTTCATCTACCGACTTGTCGGGGGACTCGCCCGCCACCAGTTCCTCCTCCATCGTCGCCACGCCCGGCTGTCCGAATGTCTAACAGTGTCCCGTCTAGGGGGCATCGCCCCCGTGCTAGACGAGAACGACATAGCTGCGGGTTCCCCCACAAAGCGGCCACGCGCTCTCGACAGATGAATGTGAGAGGCGTCACCCTGTCACTCATCCACGCGGGGAGGCATGGATGGGCAGGAGCCGCAGAACAATTCCGGAGGAGCTTCTGCTGCTCGCCTTGGACCCGGCCACGGGTACCACGGCGCAGCCGCAGTCGCTCGACCTCGGCCTGGCCGGGGCACAGCTAGTGGAGCTGGCTCTGGCAGGACGGATAGCCCCTGACGGGGATCGTATCGCCGTGGTGATGCCACGGCCGACAGGAGATCCGACTCTGGACTCCGCACTGGAACTGCTGCGCAGGCGCGGCAGCCCGGTACGGGCCGTCCACTGGATCGGCGGACCCCGCCTGGGGCTCCGCCAGATTTACCTCGCTCATCTGGAGCGTTGCGGCATGGTCCATGCCGTCGCGGGACAGATGTGCGGGGTGTTGCCGACAACTCGCTACCAGGCGACGGACACGACGATCAGCCGGGAGATCCGTGCCCGGCTCGACAGCGCGATCCGCACCGGCGTACCGCCGGACCCGCGGACCGCGGCGCTCGCCGCACTGGCCCACGCGGTCGGACTCGGCAAGCACCTGTACCCCGGCAACGAGGGGCGGTCGTCCAGATCCCGGCTGCGGGACCTGATCCGGCACGACCCGATGGGCGGACTCGTGGCGCACGCCGTGATGGACGTCCAGAACGGTGTGGCCGTACAGCCGCGCCGTGACCGCGCTCCGGCACCGCCGGCCGCCCGGGCCACGGCCGGAAGCGTCCCGCTGCAGCCGCGCCGGACCGGTGCGATGGCCCGCGCGGCCGCGCACTGATCCACGCGACCCACCCGCTCCACCCGAGTCACCCGATTCACCTGCTCCATCGCAACGCCAACGCACCGCCAACGCACCGCCAACGCACCGCCGGCGCGCGGGGTTGGCGAGGCCGGTTCCCCGGCCCCGCCGCCCCGCGCGTCTGTTTTTCCCAGCCGTTCCCCAGCGCCGCCGGGCGCTTCGGTGGCAGTCTGCTCAACATCAGACACGCAGAGAGACAGCAACAGAAGGCGGAGGTGCCGTTCACGTGGCGTCCAATGTCAATCCCACCGTCCGACGCCGCCGACTGGGCATGGAGTTGCGCAAGCTCCGCGAAGACAAGGGCATGACGGCCGAGCAGGTCGCCGAACGCCTCCTCGTCTCCCAGTCCAAGATCAGCCGACTGGAGAACGGTCGCCGCTCCATCAGCCAGCGCGACGTCCGCGACCTGTGCGAGGTGTACGAGGTGGAGGATCCCCGGCTCGTGGACTCGCTCATGCAGATGGCGAAGGACTCCCGCCAGCAGGGCTGGTGGCACGCCTTCGGCGACATCCCGTACAGCGTCTACATCGGCCTCGAGACGGACGCCGCCAGCCTGCGTACGTACGAGCCCCTCGTGATCCCGGGACTGCTCCAGACCACGGAGTACGCCCAGTCCCTCGTCCGCGGCGCCTGGCCGGAGACCGCCCCGGTCGACGTGGAGAAACGCGTCCAGGTGCGGATGCACCGGCAGAAGCGGCTCTCCGCGACGGACAACAACAATCCGGAGCTCGGGCCGCTGCGCCTGTGGGCCGTCATCGACGAGGCCGCGCTGCGCCGGGAGGTGGGCGATGCCGAATTGATGATCCGGCAGCTCGAGTACTTGATAGAGCAGTCGCAGCAGCCGCACGTCACGGTGCAGGTGATGCCCTTCTCGCTGGGCGCGCATCCGGGCGTCAACGGCCAATACGCCATCCTGGAATTCCCGGACGCGTCGGACTCGACCGTGGTCTACATCGAGGGCGTGACGAGCGACCTGTACCTGGAGAAGGCCAACGACGTGCAGAAGTACAGCGTGATGTACGAGCACTTGCGCGCCCAGGCCCTCAATGTCGACCAGACACAGCAGTTCATCTCCGGAATCATCGGCCAATATGCGGGCAAGGTGAAATGAATCCGCAGAAAACCGGGGAGTTCACCCGGGGCGTGGCAGGCCGGGGCGGCACGGTACACCGTCACTACCCGGCCGCAGAAGGCCTGAATGGAATATGCCACTCGGTCGGGTGAACGATCCCTTCACCTATCAGGAGCTGCGGGTAGCGTCGATCACGTCAGCCGGAGAAGTGGCCGACACACCAACGGAACTACTCGCTGAACCGGAGAGAAACATGGCTATTCGCCAGGGCGCCACGGACAACTGGATCAAGTCCTCGTACTCCGCCAACGGCGCCTGCGTCGAGGTCAAGTCCCCCGTCATGGAGGCCATCGCGGTGCGCGACTCGAAGGTGCAGGACGGCCCGTCCCTCACCTTCGCGCCCGGCTCCTGGACCTCGTTCGTCGCCGATGTCACCGAGGGCCGGCTGGGACGCCTCGCCTGAACGTCACTGCATGCGTCCCCACCATCCGGACCGTCCCAACAGTCCAACCGCCCCATCAGTACGACCGGCACCACCAGCACCACCGCACGGAGCCCTCTCGACCGGCCCGCCGTCCTGGCCGAGGGGGCTCGGCCATGTCCGGACGACCCGGCCGCGACCGCCGCTTGCCGCGCTTACCGCGCTTACCGCAACTGGTCGACGTACCGGTCGGTCCCCGGCACCGTGGGGATGAACGGCGCCACCAGCTCCACCCGCCCCAGCCCCGCCTCCGCGACCTCCGCGTCCAGCCCCAGGAAGCGGTCCCAGCAGGTCCGGGGGTCCGCCTCCAGGAACCAGAGCAGCGTGAGCCGGGTGTCGACCCCCTCGACCTGCTTGACGTACGTCATCCGGTCCCCGGGCAGCGGCGTCGGCCGGAAGACCGTCACCATCGCGGCCGGGGAGCCCTGCAGCCGCTTCGGCAGCGCACGCGAGCGCAGCCACTCCAGCAGCTCGGCCCGCTGCTCGGGCCCGTCGGCGTCGACGACCTGGAGGACGAGCCCGGCGTACGGGTGGTCGAGCGCATGGAAGTCCCGGGGGCCCGCCGCGCCGTCGCGGTAGACGGTGGCCGCGTGGTCCTGGAAGGCCGTGAAGACGTGCGTGCGGTCCTGGCAGACCCGGCCGTCGCGGCCCAGCCGCTTGTTGATGCCGACGGTCCACTTCATGTGCTCGTCGTAGCGGCCCTCGGTGACCCAGTACGTCGATATGTAGCACCCGGCGGTGACGGGCTGGGCGACGGCCGACTTCTCGGGGTAGCGCAGCTCCTGGAGCTCCCGGGTGGCCACCCAGCGGCGGCCGGCGTACATCCACGGCATGGCCATGGCGCCGGCGTAGTAGTGGTCGTCCTCGTACCAGCGGTTGTACGCGTACTCGTGGCCCGGGTGGGGTTCCACCATGGTGATCAGGGCATGGCCGGGGCGGACGCCATAAGGGCCGACGGCCGCCAGCTCGGCGTAGTCGTCGACGCGGGTGTCGTCCTGCCGCCGGCCGTCGCCGTCCTCAAGGTCTTTGCGGTCCTTGGGGTCCATGGATTCCTTGGGGTCCTTGCGGTCCTGCTCTCGTCTGGTCATGGGACCGGTCTAGCTGATGCTGCGTCAGATGGGGAGGGGGCGTGGACGGTCCCACCACCGGGATCAGGATGCGAAACATAGATGCCGTCTGCATCTTTCTGCCGCTACGATGCGCGCACCCGACTCCCCGAGGAGCCCCCGTGCCTGCTGCCGCCGCGGTCGCCACCGCCGTCGCCACCGCCGTCGCCTCGCCGCCGCCCGCGTTCGCCGCCCGCGCCGCCTCGGTGGGGGGTTCTCCCGTACGCGAGATCCTCGCGCTCACCGAACGCCCCGGGGTGATCTCCTTCGCCGGCGGCCTCCCCGCGCCCGAGCTCTTCGACACCGAGGGCCTGCGGGCCGCGTATGACGCCGCCTTCGCGGCCTCCGCGCGGCGGGCGCTCCAGTACTCCACCACCGAGGGCGCCCCGGAGCTGCGCGCGGCTGTCGCGGACCGGGCGACCGCGCGGGGCCTGGCCACGGGCCCGGACGACGTGCTCATCACCTCGGGCTCGCAGCAGGCGCTCACGCTCATCGCGGCCACCCTGGTCGATCCGGGGGACGTGGTCCTGGTCGAGAACCCCACCTACCTGGCGGCCTTGCAGTGCTTCGGGCTGGCGGGGGCCCGGGTGATAGCCGTCCCCTGCGATGAGCAGGGGATCCTCCCGGACGCCCTGGCCGACATCGTCGCGCGGGAGCGCCCCAGGCTGCTCTACACCATCCCCACCTTCCAGAACCCGACGGGACGCACCCTGCCGGCCGCCCGCCGGGCGGCGATCGCGCAGACGGCGGCGCGGCTCGGGCTGTGGCTGGTCGAGGACGACCCGTACGGGGACCTCCGCTACGAGGGGGACCACGTCCCGTGGCTCGCCGCCCACCCGGGGGCGGAGGACCGTACCGCGCTGCTCGGCAGCTTCTCGAAGGTCATGGCGCCGGGGCTGCGGCTGGGCTGGCTGCGCGCACCGGCGGCGCTGCGGCGGGCGGCGGTGGTCGCGAAGCAGGCGGCCGACCTGCACACCTCGACGGTGGACCAGCTGGCCGCCGCGCACTACCTGGCCGAGGTGGACCTGGACGCCCACGTCGCGCGGGTCCGCGCGGCCTACCGGGCCCGCCGCGACGCCCTCCTGACGGGCCTGCCCGAAGCCCTCCCGGCCGGCTCCGAGTGGAACCGCCCGGAGGGCGGCATGTTCGTCTGGGCCCGCCTCCCGGAGGGCCACGACGCGACGGCCCTCCTCACCTCGGCCCTCACCCACGACGTGGCCTTCGTCCCGGGCTCCCCCTTCTTCACGGGCCCCCCGGACCCGCGCACCCTCCGCCTGTCCTTCACGACGCACACGCCGCAGGAGATCACGGAGGGCCTGAAGCGACTGGGGGCGGCGGGCTCCTCGGCCGGGGTGACGTCGAACCGGTGACCCGCCAGGCGGAATCCCCTGGTGGCGACATGCGCATGCCGGCGCCGATACCGTCCCCTGATCACGACACCTCGGGGCGACAGTTCCCTGCACGTGCGGCGCTCACGACCGGCCCCCGGCCTCCGCCTCGCCCTGGCGGCGGCCGCCGCCACCCTGACCGCTGTCGGCTGCACGGCGACACCCGGGCCGTCGGGCGCGGGCACCGCCGCGCCGCCGGCGTCCGCGACGAGGCCCACGCCCGGATGAACCGGGCAACGGCACCCGCCTGCCAGGCCCCTTCCCGGCCCGCCCCTTCCCAACCCACCCCGCCTCCCCTAGCCTGACGGACCGTCAGATTTATCTTCCGCGCGCGCACCGGAGGCCCGTCATGCTGCTTCAAGGGAAGACCGTCATCGTCTCCGGCGTCGGGGCCGGGCTCGGGCATCAAGTGGCCGCCGCCGTGGTGCGGGACGGCGGGAATGCCGTGCTCGGGGCGCGGACCGAGGCGAATCTGGCCAAGGCTGCGGCCGAGATCGATCCCGGCGGGGCGCGCACCGCGTACCGGCCCACCGACATCGGGGACGAGGGGCAGTGCCGGGCCCTTGCCGCGCTGGCCGTCGAGCGGTTCGGCGGGGTGGACGCCGTCGTGCACGTCGCCGCCTGGGACTCGTACTTCGGCGGGGTGGAGGACGCCGACTTCGGGACCTGGCAGCAGATCATCGACGTCAATCTCCTGGGGACCCTGCGGATGACCCGGGCCTGTCTGCCCGCCCTCAAGGAGCGCGGCGGCTCCGTCGTCATCATCGGGACGCAGTCCGCCATCGCCGCGCCCAACGAGGTGCAGCAGGCCGCCTACGCCGCCTCCAAGGGGGCCCTGACCTCCGCCATGTACTCCATGGCCCGCGAGCTCGGCCCCCACCGGATCCGGGTCAACACCGTGCTGCCCGGCTGGATGTGGGGGCCGCCCGTGCAGGCGTTCGTCACCTTCACCGCCCATACGGAAAAGGTTCCGGAGGCCGAGGTGCACAAGCGGCTGACCGAGCGCATGGCGCTGCCCGACCTCGCCACCGACGGGGACGTCGCCGACGCCGCCGTGTTCCTCTCCTCCGACCGGGCGCGGGCGATAACCGGCCAGTCGCTGCTGGTCAACGCCGGTGAGGTGATGCGATGACGCAGCCCGTGCCCGCGCGGGCGGATCGTATGCTCGGCCCATGACCACTCCGAGTGACGCTCCGACCGAAAACGCGATGCGCCGCGCGCTCCGGCGGGCCCGCGACGGCGTCGCGCTCGACGCGACCGAGGCGGCCGTACTCCTCCAGGCGCGCGGCGAGGACCTGAAGGTCCTCGCCGCCTCCGCCGCACGGGTGAGGGACGCCGGGCTCGCCGCCGCCGGGCGGCCCGGTGTCATCACCTACTCCCGCAAGGTCTTCATCCCCCTCACCCGCCTCTGCCGCGACAAGTGCCACTACTGCACCTTCGTGACCGTGCCCGGCAAGCTCCGCAAAAGCGGCCACGGGATGTACCTCTCCCCCGACGAGGTCCTCGACATCGCCCGCCAAGGCGCGGCGATGGGCTGCAAGGAAGCCCTGTTCACGCTGGGCGACCGCCCCGAGGACCGCTGGCCCGAGGCCCGCGAGTGGCTCGACGCCCACGGCTACGACGACACCCTCGCCTATGTGCGCGCCATGGCGATCCGGGTGCTGGAGGAGACGGGGCTGCTGCCGCACCTCAATCCCGGCGTCCTGTCGTGGTCCGATCTGCAGCGGCTGAAGCCCGTCGCGCCCAGCATGGGCATGATGCTGGAGACCACCGCCACCCGCCTGTGGTCCGAGCCCGGCGGCCCCCACCACGGCTCCCCGGACAAGGAGCCGGCCGTCAGGCTGCGGGTGCTGGAGGACGCGGGCCGGTCGAACGTCCCGTTCACCACCGGGGTGCTGATCGGCATCGGCGAGACGTACGAGGAGCGCGCGGACGCCTTCTTCGAACTCCGCCGGATCCAGCGCAGCTACCACGGCATCCAGGAGGTCATCGTCCAGAACTTCCGCGCCAAGCCGGACACCGCCATGCGCGGCATGCCGGACGCGGAGCTGGAGGAGCTGGCCGCCGCCATCGCCGTCGGCCGCCACATCCTGGGGCCCAGCGCCCGGATACAGGCACCGCCGAACCTGGTGGACGCCGAGTACGCGCTGCTCATCGGCGCGGGCATCGACGACTGGGGCGGGGTGTCGCCGCTGACCCCCGACCACGTCAATCCCGAGCGCCCCTGGCCGCACATCGAGGAGCTGGCCGAGCGGACCGCCGCCGCCGGTTTCGAGCTGCGCGAACGGCTGACGATCTACCCGGAGTTCCTCCAGCGGGGCGAGCCCTGGCTGGACCCCCGGCTGCTGCCGCACGTACGCGCACTGGCCGACGTACGGACCGGCCTGGCGGATGAGGGCGCGCCCGTCGAGGGGCGGCCCTGGCAGGAACCGGAGGAGGGCTTCACGGCGTACGGGCGCACCGACCTGCACGCCGCCATCGACACCGAGGGCCGCACCGGGGACCGCCGCGAGGACTTCGACCACGTCTACGGGGACTGGGAGGCGCTGCGCGAGGCGGCCGCTCCCGGGATGGTCCCGGAGCGCATCGACACGGACGTACGGGCCGCGCTCGCGCAGGCCGCCGACGACCCGACGCGCCTCACCGACGAGCAGGCGCTGGCCCTGCTGCACGCGGACGGGCCGGCGCTGGACGCCCTGTGCCGGATCGCGGACGACCTGCGGAAGTCGGTGGTCGGGGACGAGGTCACCTACATCGTCACGCGCAACATCAACTTCACCAACGTCTGTTACACCGGCTGCCGCTTCTGCGCCTTCGCCCAGCGCCGCACGGACGCCGACGCCTACACCCTGTCGCTGGACCAGGTCGCCGACCGCGCCGCCCAGGCCTGGGAGGTGGGCGCGGTCGAGGTGTGCATGCAGGGCGGCATCCACCCGGACCTGCCGGGGACGGCGTACTTCGACATCGCGCGGGCGGTGAAGCAGCGGGTCCCCGGCATGCACGTGCACGCCTTCTCCCCGATGGAGGTCGTCAACGGTGCCACGCGTACGGGGATGTCCGTACGGGACTGGCTGACGGCGGCCAAGGAGGCCGGGCTGGACTCCATCCCGGGTACGGCGGCGGAGATCCTGGACGACGAGGTCCGCTGGGTGCTGACCAAGGGCAAGCTGCCGGCGGCGGACTGGATCGATGTCGTCACGACGGCGCACGAGCTCGGGATCCGCTCCTCGTCGACCATGATGTACGGGCACGTGGACCAGCCGCGGCACTGGCTCGGGCACTTCCGCACGCTGGCCCGGATACAGCAGCAGACCGGCGGTTTCACGGAGTTCGTGACGCTGCCGTTCATCCACACCAACGCGCCCGTGTACCTGGCGGGCATCTCCCGGCCGGGGCCGACCGTGCGCGACAACCGTGCGGTGACGGCAATGGCCCGGATCCTGCTGCACCCGTACATCCCCCACATCCAGACGAGCTGGGTGAAGCTGGGCGCGGAGGGCGCGGCCGAGATGCTGCGGTCGGGGGCGAACGACCTGGGCGGGACGCTGATGGAGGAGACCATCTCGCGGATGGCGGGGTCGAGTTACGGCTCGTACAAGTCGGTGCAGGAGCTGATCGCGGTCGCGGAGGCGGCGGGGCGGCCGGCGAAGGCGCGTACGACGCTGTACGGGGAGGTCCCGGAGGAGCGGCAGCGGGCGGCCCTGGCCTCGGACGGGCACCTGCCGGAGCTGCTGCCCGTACTGGACTGACCTGCCATACGCGGCCGGGCCCGGCCGGGGGCGGGTTCCGGCCGGGCCAGCCAGGGGCCTGCGGCGGCCGGGTGGGAGGCCGGCCAGGCGGCTGAAAATATTCGGATTCCGGCCGTTCTCCGCTCATTTACGGGCCGCTTGACAGGCTGCTTTCGAATTTCGACTGAACCTGTCCACTAAAGTGCGCGCCAATGCAGGCACGTTCGGGGGGACGGTGGCGGCGGTGGCCGAGGTGAACGAAGTGATCGGTACAGGCATGACGGGCGGGACGGACGCACCGGGCGAGGCCGAGCCCCTCGGCGGCGCCGTGCCCCTCGGCGGCGCCGTGCCCTTCGGCGGCGCCGTGCCCGGATCGAGCGCGGTGGCCGAAGCCGGCCCTGCGGGCGCCCTGTACGCAGTCGGCCCCGCAGGCGTCGTGGCCGGACCCGGCCCCCGGGCCGCATCCGGCGAAGCCGGGCCTGACGGCGCGCTGCACGCAGTCGGCCCCGCAGGCGCCACGACCGGACCCGGCCCCCGGGGCGCATCCGGCGAAGCCGGCCCTGACAGCGCGCTGCACGCAGTCGGCCCCGCAGGCGCCACGACCGGACCCGGCATCGGCGCCGCATCCGGCGAAGCCAGCCCTGACGGCGCGCTGCACGCAGTCGGCGCTGGAGGCGCCACGACCGGACCCGGCCCCCGGGGCGCATCCGGCGAAGCCGGCCCTGACAGCGCGCTGCACGCAGTCGGCCCCGCAGGCGCCACGGCCGGACCCGGCATCGGCGGCCCCACGGCCGACCCCGGCACCGCAAGCGGGCTCGGCGAAGCCGGACCTGGCGGCGGGCTGCGCAGAGCCGGGGTCGCGCAGGCGGCTGAGGCCCCCGGTAGCGGGCCGGACGCTCCGGCCGCGCGGGTGGCGGGCGGGGTGCGGAGTCCGGGGTCGCGCACCGGGCTGTGGGGGCGGTTCGAGCAGCAGGACTTCCGGAGCCGGGTGCGCGGGGCGCTGCTCGGGGGCGCCATAGGCGACGCCCTCGGGGCCGCCGCCGCGCCGGGCCGCGGGTCCGAGGGGCCGCACGGGGCCGGGCCCGCCGGGCCGGGCCGCGGGCCGGAGGGGCCCGAGGGGCCGACCTGGGCCGGGGCCGGCGCGCGCGGGCGGGTCGGTGCCGCCACGCAGCTCACGCTGTTCACCGTGGACGGGCTCATACGGGCCCACGTCCGCCGGGACACCGGTGCCTGGCATCCGCCCACCGACATCCACCGGGCGTACCTCCGATGGGCCGCCACCCAGCACGACTGGGGTCCCGACGAGCGCCGCAAGGACAACGGCTGGCTCGCGCAGCAGGAGTGGCTCTACACCCGCCGCAACCCCGACCGCGCCTCCATGACCGGCTTCGGCGACGCCGTCATCGGCACCCTCGACAAGCCGAAGAACCCCACCGCCCGGGACGCGGCCGCCGCCACCCGCTCGGCGCCGTTCGGGCTGCTCGTCGGCTGGGAGCCCGCCCTCGTCCTGCAACTCGCGGTCGAGTGCGCCGCGCAGAGCCACGGCCACCCCGGCGCCTACCTCTCGGCCGGCGCCTTCGCCGTCATCGTGCACGCACTGACCCGCGGCGACTCCCCCGACACCGCAACCCACCGCGCCCTCGCCCTGCTCGCCGCCCGCCCCGGCCACCAGTCCGTCACCGATGCCCTGCAGCGCGCCCTTTCGGCCGTCACCCAGGGCCCGCCGACCCCCGAGCGCCTCCGAACCCTCTTCCCCACGGGCGGCGCTGACGCCGAGGACACCCTCGCCGTCGCCGTCTACTGCGCCCTCGTCGCCGAGGACATCCCGCACGGGCTGCACCTCGCCGTCGGCCACGGCGGGGACCCGGCCGCCGCCGGCGCCCTCTGCGGGGCCCTGCTCGGCGCCCTGCACGGCGAGACGGCCCTTCCGGCCGCCCGACTCGCCGAGCTCGAAGGCCGCGCCACGCTGCTCGAACTCGCCGACGACTTCGCCCTGGAGATGACCCAGGGCCCGGCCCTCCACGGCCCGGCCGTCTCCACCCCCGGCTGGACCGAAAGGTATCCCCCGCTTTAGAACCATCCACGGCCATAAGGCTGTTACGCCCGCGTCCGCCCGACAGGGAGCTGATAACCGGCCTGCGCCTGTGCCCCGAAGACCGCCCGTGCCAGGAGAAGACGCCGCGCGGGAAGCGGATGCACCAGCAGGGCGACGACGCCCACCTGACGTCGGACGGCATGGCGTACGCCACTCCGTGGCTAGAGCACCAGCTGCACAAGGCCGTCGACGCGCAGCAGAAGCCCGCCTGACCGCGGCCTCCCGCCGGCGGCGCCTTACCGGCACCACCGGCGGGTACCGGCCTCCTCCCCTGACGCCCCCTCACCTTTCGTAAGCTCACCCCGTACCGTTGCGGTTCCCACGTCTCGGAGGTGCCTGAAGCCATGCGGATCGCCACGACCGTCTTCCTCACCGACCGCACCGTCTCGCCCGTCCGCCTCGCCCGGAGCCTGGAGGAGCGGGGCTTCTCCGGCCTCTACCTCCCCGAGCACACGCACATCCCGGTCACCCGCGACACCGGCGCGCCCATGGGCGGCGAGCTCCCCGAGATGTACGGGCGCACCCTCGACCCCTTCGTGGCCCTGGCGCAGGCCGCCGCCGTGACCGAGCGGCTCCGCCTCGGCACCGGGATCACCCTGGTCGCCCAGCACGACCCGATCGACCTCGCGAAGCAGATCGCCACGCTGGACCACCTGTCCGGCGGCCGCTTCACCCTCGGCATCGGATACGGCTGGAACGTGGAGGAAGCCGCCGACCACGGCGTCGAGTGGGGCACCCGCCGGGAGCTGGTCCGCGACCGGATGGCGCTGATGCGCGCCCTGTGGGCCCCCGAGCCCACGGCGTACGTCGGCGAGTTCTCCTCGGTCCAGGCCAGCGCCGCCCACCCCAAGCCGGTCCAGGCCCCGCGCGAACTGGGCCCCGGCGTCCCCCTCTACGGCCCCCGCACCCTGATCGGCGGCGCGGCCGGCCCGAAGCTCTTCACCGCCATCGCCGACCACGCCGACGGCTGGCTCCCGATCGGCGGCCGCGGCCTGTCCGAGTCCATGCCGGTGCTGCGCGAGATCTGGGAAACCGCGGGCCGCGACCCGAAGACCCTCCAAGTGATCCCGTACGCCGTCCAGCCCACCCCTGGCAAGCTGTCCCACTACGCCGACCTCGGCCTGGAGGAGATCGTCCTCCAGCTCCCCTCGGCCGGAGAGCCGGAGATCCTGCGCGCCCTGGACGACTTCGCCCAGTACCTCTGACCTGCGGTGCGGGCCGGGGATGGAGGCGCGGGGTCCACCTTGGCGCTCGCCGAGCAGGTTCATGTACATCTGGTACATTCATTGCATGAGTGAGCCTGTGATCGAGTCGATGGCAGAGGTACGCGGCCACCTTGCGGACGCCATAGACCGCGCACGCCGCGAGGGAGTTCCCACGATCATCACGCGGCGCGGCAAGCAGGAGGCCGTCGTGATCGACATCGACGAGTACCAGCGGCTTCGCCGCCTCGCCGACGAGGCCGAGGAGGCCTGGTTGACCAGCCTGGCCGACGAGGCCGAGAGCGAGGGTGTCGAGGGATCGGTGTCGCTTGAGGAGATGGCCGCCATCCTCCGGGACGAGCAGGCCTGACCCATGGGGTACGTCACCCGGTTCACTCCACACGCACAACGCGACTTGCTCAAGGTCCCCTGCCCGGACGCCGTGCGGATCCTGCACCGGCTCGCCGAACTGCAGAAGGCCCTCACCGCGGCGGACACGGCAGCGTTCGACATCAAACCCCTGCAAGGTCACGCCACGCGCTGGCGCCTCCGCATCGGCGACTACCGCGTGGTCTACACCGTCGAGGACGACCGGCTCATCATCTGGGTGCTGGCAGCGGGACACCGCCGCGAGGTGTATCGCGACCGCTGAAGCGGACTCCTGGCAGGAGGAACGGGGTGGCCAGGAGCAGCACGCCGGCGATGCCGATCGCGGTGCGCGGGCCGGTGGCGGCGGCCAGGGCGCCCCACAGGGCGGTCAGTGCGGCGATGGCGGCGGTGCCCGTCACCTTCCAGGCCACCAGGACCCGCCCGATCCGCTCGGTCGGCACGCGCTGGAGGCGTTCGGTCGCGAACAGCGGGTTGAAGACACCGATGCAGGTGATCATGACCAGTTCGACGGCGATGACCAGGGCCATGCCGGCGGCGCCGGGCATGACGAAGACCAGCCCGACGGGCCACACCGCGCGCAGCGCCCCGGAGGTGAGCAGGACGCGGCGGCGGCCGTGGCGGGCTTCGAGGCGCGGGGCGATCCGGGCGCCGACGAAGCCGCCGAGGCAGGGCAGGCCGAAGGCGAGCCCGTACTGCCAGGCCGCCCAGCCCAGGTGATCCAGCAGCAGGACGGCCAGCAGCGGCTCGGTGGCCATGATCAGCGCGTTGACGGCCACGGTGTTCCAGAACAGCGGGCGCAGCTGCCGGTCGCCGTGGATGAACCGCCAGCCCCTGACCAGGTCCGCGGCCCGGAACTTCTCGGCCCCGGCCCGCTCGGGTGTGGCTTCCTTGTGGCGGATCGCGCCGATCCCGAGCGCCGACAGCAGGAACCCCACGGCGTTGGCGGTCACGGTGACCACGGGCCCCAGGAGGCTGACGGCCGCGCCACCCAGGGTCGGGCCGACCGCCGTGGCGGTCCAGGCGGTCGACTCGAAGCGGCCGTTGGCCACCAGCAGCTGGTCCGGCCGCACGAGCTGCTTGAGGTAGGCCCCGCCTGCGGCGGTGAACGCGATGTTCGCTGCCGAGCCGATCACCGAGACGACCAGCAGCTGCGTGTAGGTCAGCCGGCCGGCGAAGTAGGCGACCGGAATCGTCAGCAGGGCCCCGAACCGCACCAGGTCAGCGGCGATCATGACCGGTTTCTTGCGCTGCGCCTCGACCCACGGGCCGAGCGGGAGCGCGAGGAGCGCGCCGACCGCCAGGCCGGCAGCCGCCAGGGCAGAGACCGCGGCCGGGCCGACGTGGAGCACCTGGATCGCGATCAGCGGGAACGCACCGAACCCCAACCAGGTGCCGGCCGTGGAGGCGGTGAACGCCGACCACAGCCATCCGAACGAGCGCCCGAGCTGCTGCCGCGCCATGGCGAACCTCCCCTTCGTTCCTCTACCGGACGCCGCCCGCCGGCGTGATCTCGGCCCAGACAGTCTTGCCGATCAGGCGGTCGAGCACGCCCCAGTCGGTGGCCACGGCGTCGACGATACGGAGGCCGTAGCCCGTTTCGGCCTGGTAGGCGTGCGGCTGGAGGGCGGGGCGGCGGTCGCGGCGGGCATCGGAGACCTCGATGCGGAGGAGGCCCGTCAGCAGGGTCATGCGCAGTTCGAAGTCCCGGCCGGGAACGCGGCCGTGGGTGACGGCGTTGGCGGCCAGCTCGGCGACGAGGAGCCCGGCGTCGGCGGAGAGCGCGGTGGACTCGGGGATCCCCCACTCGTGCAGTTCCACGAGGGCCAGCTGCCGGGCGAGCCGGGCCCCGCGGTGGGTGGCAGAGAAACGCTGAGTGAACATGCGTACGAAGGTCACGGCGGGGCCGGAGGGTGCGGTCATGGTGCACAACGTCCCGTGCGACCAGGGGAGTTCCCAGCACGTCACCTACTACTTTTCAACTGTACGAGTCCACTCTCTGGACAGTAGCGGTCACCGTCCGTGAACCTGGCTGCGGAGGTGACCGCGATGACGCATGCCGACGAGAGCGGTGACGGCGAGGTCGAGCCGGACAACGACCTACGGAACTTCGGGGAGATGGTCAAGGCCTCCCGCAAACGGGCCCGCCTGACCCAGGAGCGGCTGGCCGAGGCGATCCGCTACTCGGTGCAGTACGTCGGCTCGGTCGAGCAGGGCCGACGCCATCCGTCGACGCGGTTCGTCGACCGGGCGGAGGTGGCACTGGACACGTACGGCGTGCTGCGCATCGCCGCGCAGCAGATGGCCCGGAAGCGGGGGCTGGCGAGGTGGTTCCGCAGGTGGGCGGAGCTGGAGGAGAAGGCCCGCACCCTCAATACCTACGAATCACGGTCGATTCCTGGCCTGTTACAGACCGAGGCCTACGCCCGCGCCCTGGTCGAGGCCGTCCTGCCGCCGCCCACCGCCGAGGAGGCGGAGGCCCGCATCACGGCCCGGCTGAACCGGCAGCGACTCCTGTACCGGACTCCGTACACGGTCTTCAGCTTCATCATCGACGAGGCGGTGATCCTCCGGCAGACCGGCGGCCCCGAGGTGACCCGCGAGCTGATCGACCACCTGCTGGAGTGTGCCCGGCTGCCCAACGTCGATCTGCAGGTCATGCCGCTGGTCAGCCCCGAGCATGCGGGCCTCGGCGGCTCCTTCCAACTCCTCGAAACCGAGGATCACGAATGGGCGGGGTACAGCGAGGGCCAGCAGTCGGGCCGGGTGCTGACCGACCTGAAAGACGTAAGCCTCCTTCACCAGCGGTATGCCAAACTTCGCATCCAGGCCCTCAATCCTGCGGATACCGTGGGCCTGTTGATGCGATTGCGAGGATCCCTGTGAACAGCTCCCGACTCCGGTGGTTCAAGAGCAGCTACAGCAGTGGTGACGGCGACAGCTGCGTCGAGATCGCGCTCTCCTGGCACAAGTCGACGTACAGCGGCAGTCAGGGTGACAGCTGCGTGGAGGTCGCCCTCCCCTGGCACAAGTCCACCCACAGCAGCGGCGACGGCGACGACTGCGTCGAGGTCGCCGCCTGCGCCGACACCATCCACATCCGGGACTCCAAGGTGACGGCCGGCCCCGAGCTGGCGGTCAGCCCCGGCGCCTGGACCGGTTTCCTCGGCGGGGTCACGGGCGCCCGCTGACTTCGTACGCTGAGGTCATGATCGACTCACGTACCCACATCCGTGTCGCCCGGCCCTCCCTCGACCTGAAGGCCGCCGAGCGGTTCTACGTCGACGGGCTCGGGCTCCAGCTCCAGTGGCGCAGTACCGAGAGTGTGCCCGGTGAGCACGACCTGCTGATGGTCGGACCGGCCGGGGGCGGCTGGCACTTCGAGCTCACCCGGGACGCCGGGAACCCGATCGCGCCCGCGCCCACCGTCGACGACCTCTTCGTGGTCTACCTGGGCGAGGCGCCGGACGAGGGCCTCGTCCAGCGCCTCGTCGACCACGGCGGGACCCGGGTCGCCGCCCACAACCCGTACTGGGACGAGTGGGGGGTCACCGTCGAGGACCCCGACGGCTACCGGCTCGTGCTCTGCTCCCGCACCTGGGGCTGAGCGGTCTTCGCTACCCGGCCGCCCAGAACTGCGCCAGGGCCGCCTCCTTGTAGGGCGCCGGACTCACGCTCAGGTCCCCGGCGAAGGGGCGGTCCAGCGCCATCACCAGGAGCAGGCTGAAGCCGATCAGCCCGGACACCGCCGCTACGAAGAGCAGCTGCATCTTCAGGCTGCGCAGCCCGAACAGGAAGGTGAGCGGGACGATGACGAGCGCGCCCCCGTACACCAGCACCTGGAGCAGGATCGGCAGCGAGGTCTCGGCCATCGTGACGCGCGCCCGGCGCTGGGCGGCGACGTCGTTGAGCCGGGTGACCGCTTCGGCGTAGAAGGTCTCGGCGCGGGTGCCCTGCGGCTCGTACGCCTGGAGGGCCTGGTAGAGGGCGCGCGTCTGGGGCGCGGTCGCGTCGTAGCTCGGCCGGCCGTCGCGCATCAGGGGCCACTGCACCTCGACGACGGCGTGCGTGTACGCGCTGACCGCCTCGTTCACCTTCGCGCGGTCGGCCGCGGGGAAGGCGTCGGCGCTGCGTACGACGAGGGCGAGGTCGGTGGCCTCGCTGGCGACGATGTTCTGGGTGTTCTCCAGCTGCGTCCACAGGGTGACGACGACGAAGGCGAGGATGATGCCGTAGATCGCGCCGAACATGCCGAGCGCGACCCCGACCATCTCGTTGTGGTCCCCCTTGGCCAGGTGCGGGAAGCGGCGGCGGGCGGCCACGCTCCCGGCCACGGCGAGGGCGGTGATGCCGCCGACGAGGAGGACGGCGATGACGAATGTGCTGAGGTGGTTGAGCAACCAGAGGATCATGCGCTGCTCAACGAGCGCCGCCGCCGGATAGCCCGGCTTACTTGACCTTCGGGGGCTTCGGCAGCCCGGACAGGGCCGTGCCGGTGCCCTTCGTGGCGGAGCCGGCCGCCGCGGCGGTCACCCCGACCGCCGTCTTCGTGTCCTGGACGGCATGCCCGGGGTGGTCGACGATCTCCTCGAGCCGCTGGGTGATCGGCGGCCCCTGAGGGGCCGATTCGTCGGCGTGCGCGGCGACGGGGGTGAGGGCGAGGGCTGCGCCCCCGGACAGGATCAGGCCGGCAAGGGTCCGCTTCATGGCAGTCATGCCCGTCCCAACGACCCCACCACTCCCGGGTCACCGCCCCAGTCCCCTTTGGAGTGAGACGTCCGCAGATCCACAGCCCACCCATATGACGCTTGCGTAATATGCCGCACCCGTCATACTGGGAAGGGAAGGTCCGTGGACTGGGAAGTGATCGTCGTGGAGCCTGCTCTTTCCTGGCTGCACGCTCTGCGCCAAGACGACCGAGCTACGCTGATCCAGATCAGCAAGGCCATCACCGCTCTGCGGCAAGAAGGACCGGCCATGGGCCGCCCCCTCGTGGACACGGTCAAGGGGTCCCGGCTGGCCAACCTCAAGGAGCTTCGCCCTGGGTCGGTCGGCGCCAGCGAAGTGCGGCTGCTGTTCGTCTTCGACCCGCTGCGGCGCGCGGTGTTCCTCGTCGGCGGGGACAAGGCGGGCGATTGGCAGGGGTGGTACCGCTCCGCGATCCCCCGGGCCGAGCAGGCATACGAGGATTACCTGACGCAACCGGAGGAGGACACACCATGAGCCAGAAGTCCGAGCGCCCCGTCCAGGCTGCCCACTGGGACGACCTCGTCGAGGAATTCGCCTTCTCTCCCGCTGAGCGGGCCGAGATCGACCGCGGCGCCGCGGAGATGGTCTCCGTCGTCCGCGCCCACCGCCTGGCGGAGGTCCGCAAGCGGCAGCACACCACGCAGGTGCAGGTCGCCGAGGCCATGGGGGTCACCCAAGCCCGTGTCTCACGCATCGAAAACGGCGAACTGGAGCGTAGCGAGGTCGAGACCCTCGCCGCCTACGTGCGCGCCCTCGGCGGGAAGCTGAAGATCGTGGCCGAGTTCGGGGACGAGCAGTACGTACTCGGTTGAACGCGCGCGGCCCCGGATCGATCCGGGGCCGTGGGCTATGACTCGGCTGATGGTGGGGGCGCGGGGCGCCCCCGGGTGTCAGTCCTCGACGACCAGGGCCGGGGTGGACGTGGTGAGGACCTCGCCGCGGAAGAAGGCGGGGCTGCGGCGCTCGGTGACGAACATGATCACCAGGCCCAGGGCCAGCAGGCCGACGCCGATGACGAAGACGTTGCCGACGGCGAGGCCGGGGATGTGGGAGCCGGAGCCGTAGGACGGGTCCCAGGCGTCGTACAGGGTCTTGAAGAAGACCGCCGCCAGCAGCACGCCGCCCAGGATCGGGAAGACGCCCTTGAAGAAGAGGTCGCGGGCGGAGCGGCCCAGTTCCTTGCGGAAGTACCAGGCGCAGGCGAAGGCCGTCAGTGAGTAGTAGAAGCAGATCATCAGGCCGAGGGCGAAGATCGTGTCGGTCAGGACGTTCTCGCTGACCAGGGTCATCACCGTGTAGAAGGCGCCGGTGGCGAGTCCCGCCATGACCGTGGCGCGGCCCGGGGTCTTGAACTTCGGGTGGACCTTGGCGTAGGAGGCCGGCAGGGCCTCGTACGTCGACATGGCCAGGACCGTACGGGCCACCGGGATGAAGGTGGTCTGCAGGGAGGCGGCGGCGGAGGCCAGGACGGCGACGAAGAGCAGGATGCCGAGCATCGGGCCCATCACCGGGCCGGCGAGGGCCGCGAAGACGTTGCCGGAGGTCTCCTCGTTGGCCAGGCCGAGGCCTTCGCCGCCCGCGCCGACGGCCATCTGGGCGGCGATGCCGGTGGCCAGGTAGGAGCCGACCAGGACGACCATCGCGATGAGCGAGGCGCGGCCGGGGGTCTTGGCGGAGCCGGTGGTCTCCTCGTTGGTGGCCAGGCAGGCGTCCCAGCCCCAGTACATGAAGATCGAGAGCGAGAGTCCGGCGGTGAAGGCTGCCATGGACTCGACCGCGAAGGGGTTCATCCAGGACCAGGAGAAGTCCAGGCCGGTGTCGAAGGTGCCGGCGGAGGCCTTCTGGAAGGCCATGGCCACGAAGATGGCGAGCACGGCGAGCTGGAGGCCGACGAGCGCGTACTGGACGCCCTTGGTGGCCGTCATGCCGCGGTAGCTGATGGCCGTGGCGATGGCGATCAGGGTGAGGCAGGTGGTGATGTGGACGAGCTTGTTGTCGTCGAGGGCGGCGATCGATGCGTTGCCCGTGATCTCGCCTGCCAGCAGCCAGAAGTAGGAGGTGGCGACGCCGGCGAGGTTGGAGAGCACGATGATCGTGGCGATCACCAGGCCCCAGCCGCACATCCAGCCGATCCGCGGGCCGAAGGCCTTGACGGTCCAGGTGAAGGAGGTGCCGCAGTCCGGCATGGCCTTGTTGAGCTCGCGGTAGGCGAAGGCCACCAGGAGCATCGGGAGGAAGCCGGCCAGGAACACCGTCGGCATCTGTATGCCGACCTCACCGGCGGTGGAGCCGAGGGTCGAGGTCAGGCAGTAGACGGGGGCGACGGTCGAGACACCGATGACGGCACTGCCCACCAGTCCGACGGACCCCTTGCCGAGTCCCTTGCCGCGAACGTCGCCCTCGGCGACGCCGCTTACCGTGTCTCCGACCTGAGGCCGAACGTCCAGCTGAGTCATGAGTCAGGACGTTAGACGGTGCGTTTTCCACATACGGAGGGATTTAGTCCGGATCGAAGGGCGGCGAAGCACCTTCGAATCTTGAGATCAAGGCGGTTCACCGGCACGCAATAAAAGGCGCAGGACCATATGCAGCACCGATTCAACAGGGGCCGGACAACGGGTTCCGTTATGCGGAAACCGCAGCCTTGCCGGTTTTATACCTCTTTCAACTTTCCCGTGTGACCGCCACCACTCCCGGCTCCCCGGCTTGCCGTGCACATGATCATCGACCTAGAGTCCCAGCCGTGCGTACCAAGTCGATGCTCATCGCTGTCTTCGCCGTCACGGCTCTCCTCCCGCTCACCGCCTGCGGAGGGGGCGAGAACCCGGCGATCGGCGGCGTCGGCGGGGATTCCGTCGCCGGCGGGGCCGGCACGGGTGACGGCGGCCCCAACGAGGGCACCCTGGACAACCCCACCAAGAACGGCGGGGTCAGCGGGAACGCCCCCAAGGACGGCACCGCGTTCCAGAAGCTGCCGAAGGCGGGCACCATGGCCGCGGCCGCCCGCTTCGTCAACGGATTCACCAGGTGCGACCCGATCAGCACGACGCGCGAGAACGGCGGACCGAGCGAAGGCCCGGGCAGCGCCGAGTTCGGCACGTCCCACTCCGTCACCGAGGTCGGATACTGCGGCAGGCGGAACGTCACCACCATCGTCATGATCAAGGACCCGAAGGTCTTCCAGGCTGCCTTCAAAGCCGACGTCGATGCGAAAAAGGGCAGCGGGAACCCCAACAGCGGCATCGTCATCGGTCAGGACTTCGCCATGGGATCCGAGAGCTCGGACGCCATGAGCTCCCTGCTGACACCGCAGGCCGGACTGCTGATGCTGAACTGCCACCCGGAGTTCAACCCGCCGAGCGGCTACCGGAAGGAACCCGCCCTGGTGAAGGGCTGCGTCCTCACCGACTACTACAAGGACTAGGCCCGGGGCGGTGACCGGGACGGTGACCAGGGGCGGTGACCAGGGGCGGGGGCATCCCTCGCCCCGGTCGGCTCAGCCCGTCCAGACGATCGACTGCGTCTCGCTGTACGCGTGCAGGGCGTACGAGCCCACGTCGCGGCCCACGCCCGACCGCTTGAAGCCGCCGAACGGCGCCTCCATGTTCCGGCCGATGGTGTTCACGCCCACCCCGCCCGCCCGCAGCCGGCGCGCAACGCGGAACGCGCGCGCCGAGTCCCCGGACCACACGTAGCTCAGCAGGCCGAAATCGCTGTCGTTGGCCAGCCTGACCGCCTCGTCCTCTCCCCTTTCCCCGTCCCCGTCGAAGGGGACCACCACGACCACCGGGCCGAAGATCTCCTCCCGGACCACGCGCATGTCGTTCGTGCAGTCCACGAGCAGGGTGGGCGCCACGTAGAAGCCGCGGCCCTCCCCCACCACCGGGCGCTCCCCGCCGTACGCGATCCGCGCCCCTTCCTTCCGGCCCAGCTCGACGTACGACTCCACGCGGTCGCGGTGCGCCGCCGAGATCACCGGCCCCACCACCGTGCCCGGCGCCCCCGGGTCGCCGACCTTCATGAAGGCCAGGTAGCCGGTGAGCTTCTCGATCAGCCGGTCGTAGACCGCCCGGTGGGCGATCACCCGGGTCGGGGCCGTGCAGATCTGCCCGGAGTAGAAGGAGAAGGTCGTCCCGATGCCCATCACCGCCGCGTCCAGGTCCGCGTCGTCCATGACGACCGCCGCGCCCTTGCCGCCCAGCTCCATCAGCTGCCGCTTCATCGTGCGGCCGCAGACCTCCGCGATGCGCTGGCCGACGCCCGTGGAGCCGGTGAAGGACACCATGTCCACGTACGGGGAGTCCACGGCGGCCTCGCCCACCTCCACCGCCCGGCCCGACACCACGTTCACCACGCCCGCCGGGACCCCGGCCTCCGCGAGGGCCTCGGCCATCTTGAACACCGACAGCGGATCCTGCGGGGCCGGCTTGACCACCACCGTGTTGCCCATCGCCAGGGCCGGGGCCACCTTGCCCGCCGGATTCGCCCACGGGTTGTTGTACGAGGTGATGCAGGTGACCACGCCGACCGGCTGGCGCACCTCCAGCGCCCCCAGAATGCCGGCCTTCCCCATCGGGCCGGCCTCCGTCACCTGCGGCGGAAGACCCCGCTCCACCGGCTCCAGGGCGCCCTTCGCGTACCGCCGGAAGCGGGCGACCCCGACCCCGACCTGCATGCCGCGCGCGATCCCGCTCGGCGCGCCGGTCTCGGCCCGGGCGAGGGCCGCCCACGGCTCGAACTCCCGCTGCATGATGTCCGCGGCCCGGTCGAGGATCGCCGCCCGCTCCTCCGGCCTCGTACGGGACCAGGCCTCGAAGGCCCCGGCCGCGGCGCGCGCCGCCTCCTCGACCTGGGCGCGCGAGGCCTCGGGCGCGAGTCCGACGACGGATTCGTCCGCCGGGTTGACCACCTCGTAGTGGCCGCCGTCCGGCTCGGCCCACTCGCCGCCGATGTACAGCTTCTGCGCGTCCGTCACCGGGTGCTCACCGTCCTCGTGTCCCGGCCGGACCGGAGCACGATGCCCGGTATCGCGCCCGTCACCTCGTCGTCGCGGATGGTCTCCACGCCGTTGACCCGTACGGACACGATCCCGATGGCCCGCGCGTCCAGCCGCGGGCTGTCGCCGGGCAGGTCGTGGACCAGCGTCGCCGGGGCGGCCTCGATGCGTTCCGGGTCGAAGAGCACCAGGTCCGCGTGGAAGCCCTCCGCGATCCGCCCGCGCTCGCGCAGCCCGAACAGCTGGGCCGGGTCGTCCGTGAGCATCCGTACCGCCTGCTCCAGCGGGAGCAGCTTGCGGCCGCGCAGGCAGTCGCCGAGGAAGCGGGTCGTGTACGGGGCCCCGCACATCCGGTCCAGGTGCGCGCCGGCGTCGGAGCCGCCGAGCATCACGTCCTCGTGCTGCCAGGTCTCGGCGCGCAGGGCCCAGCTCGCCGGGTCGTTGTCGGTGGGCATGGGCCACAGCACCGTACGCAGGTCGTCGTTGGCGCAGATCTCCACCAGGCAGTGGAAGGGGTCCTGGCCGCGCTCGGCCGCGATGTCGTTCACGACCCGGCCGGAGAGGCCCTCGTTCTCCTTGCTGTACGTGTCGCCGATGACGTAGCGCCCGAAGTTGGCCAGGCGCCGGAAGACCCCGGCCTCCTTGCTGTCGGCGCGGCGCAGCATCTCGGCCCGTACGTCCGCGTCGCGGAGCCTCTCGATCCGCTCGGGGACGGGCAGGCCGAGGATCTCGCCCCAGCCGGGGATGAGGTTGAGCGCGCAGAAGGTGCCGAGCGACATGTTCATGGGGGTGAGGATCGGCATGGTGAGGGCGACGATCCGGCCGCCGGCCTTGCGGGCGCGCTCGCTCGGGACCAGCTGGCGCGGGACGCGCTCCGGGACGGAGGCGTCGATGGTGAGGACGTTCCAGTTGAGGGGGCGCCCGGCGGCGGCGCTCATGTCGACGAAGAGGTCGATCTCCTCGTCGGAGAACTGGTCGAGGCAGCCCGCGACGATCGCTTCGAGCTGGGTGCCCTCGTGTTCGGCGACGGCCTTGGAGAGGGCGAGGAGTTCGGCCGGCTTGGCGTGCCGGGAGGCGACGGGGGCGCCCGAGCCGTCGGAGTGGGTGGACGACTGGGTGGTGGACAGGCCCCAGGCGCCGGCGTTCATGGCGTCGTGGAAGAGGGCCAGCATCTCCTCCATCTGCTCGGGGGTGGGCTGCCCGCCGACGGCCGCCTCGCCCATCACATGGCGGCGCAGGGCGCAGTGGCCGACCATGAAGCCGGCGTTGACGGCGATCCGGCCTTCCAGGGCGTCGAGGTACTCCCCGAAGGTGGACCAGGTCCAGTCGACGCCCTCCTCCAGGGCCTTGAGGGCCATGCCCTCGACCTTGCTCATCATGCGGCGCGTGTAGTCGGCGTCTTCGGGGCGGGCGGGGTTGAGCGGGGCCAGGGTGAAACCGCAGTTGCCGCCGGCGACGGTGGTGACGCCGTGGTTCATGGAGGGGGTGGCGTACGGGTCCCAGAAGAGCTGGGCGTCGTAGTGCGTGTGGGGATCGATGAAGCCGGGGGTGAGGACCAGGCCGGTGGCGTCCTCGCTGGTCCTGGCCTCTTGCGTGACCGTTCCCGGCTCGGCGATGAGGGCGATGCGCCCGTCGCGAATGCCGACGTCTGCGACGCGGGCGGGGGCGCCGGTGCCGTCCACGACGGTCGCGCCCTTGATCAGGTGGTCGAGCATGACGTCCCTTCTCCGTTTGCGGTACGTGTGCGGCCCCCCTGTGCAGCCGGGGCTCCGCCTCAAACGCCGGCGGGGCCGGATGTGGCTGCTGCCCGCCGCCCGGCTGGGCAAGTGCGGCGCCGCTGCTGGGGCTCCGCCCCGGACCCCGCGCCTCAAACGCCGGCGAGGCTGGAGTTGGCCGCCGTAAGCCAGCTAGTCCACGCCACGCAACCCTGCGTCCTGCGGGCAACCCAGCCCCTCTGGCGTTTGCAGCGCCGACGGGGGCAGATTCAGCCTCGGCGGCGTTTGAAGCGCCGCCGGAGGCAAAACCAGCCCCGCCGGCGTTTGAGGCGCGGGGGTCCGGGGGCTGGTCCCCGGCAGCGGCGGCGCGCCTGGCGATGGTCCCGACATGGACGGGGTGGAGCCCCCGGACCCGGGCGGGGGTCGGCGGGGCGGGCCGCGGCCCCGCGGTGGCCCCCGGCCGGGGCCGGGCGGGGCGGCGGTCCGGGAAGACGCCGCCCCCGTTCCCCCGCCTGGGGGCCCCTCCCAGCGGTAGCTGGGGGAGTCAGACGGCCTGGCGGAAGCGCGTGGTCCGGTGGACCGGATCGGTGTCGATGTGCGGGATCACGTGCTCCCCGATCAGCTTGATCGTGGTGAGCGTGTCCTCCTTCGAGACCCCGGTCGGCAGACCGAAGGAGAGCTGGTCGGCGCCGGCCTGCTCCCACCGCTTGCACTGGGCGCGGACCTCCGACGGGTCGCCGCAGATCAGCAGTTCCTCCGCGATGAGGAGTTCGATGATCTCCGCGTTGTACTCCGGCAGGGTCTCCGGCCACTCCGGGATCGCCTCGGGCCGCGGGAAGGTGTCGTGGTAGCGGAAGACCAGCGACTGGAAGCGGTTCATGTTCGCGTTGACCGCGATCTCCACCGCCTTGTCGTGCGTCTCGGCGCAGATCGCGGTCGAGGTCACCATGACGTTGTCGTTGACGAAGGCGCCGATGGCCTTCGCGTCCTGAATCGCCGTCTTGTACTGCTCCAGCACCCACTCCATGTCCGAGACCTTCTGGACGCTGAAGCCGAGGACGCCGAGGCCCTTCTTGGCCGCCATCGCGTACGAGGAGGGGGAGCCGGCGGCGTACCACATGGCCGGGTGCGCCTTCCCGTACGGCTTGGGGAAGATCTTGCGCGGGGGCAGCGACCAGTGCTTGCCCTGGAACCCCTCGTATTCCTCCTGGAGGAACATCTTGGGGAACTCCGCGATGGTCTCCTCCCAGATCTCCTTGGTGTGGTTCATGTCGGTGATGCCGGGAAGGAATCCGAGGATCTCGTGGCTGCCCGCGCCGCGGCCGGTGCCGAATTCGAAGCGGCCCTTGGAGAGGTGGTCGAGCATGGCAACCTTCTCGGCCACCTTGACCGGGTGGTTCACCGGGGCGAGCGGGTTGAAGATGCCGGAGCCGAGGTGGATGCGCTCGGTGGCATGCGCGAGGTACCCGAGGAACACCTCGTTCGCCGACAGGTGCGAGTACTCCTCCAGGAAGTGGTGCTCCGAGGCCCAGGCGTACTTGAAGCCCGACCGGTCGGCCTGGATGACGTACTCGGTCTCCTCGATCAGCGCCTTGTGCTCTGCCTCGGGGTCGACCTTGGACCGCGCCTCAGGCACGTATCCCTGCACAAAGAGCCCGAATTCCAAGGGGGTTCACCGTCCTTTGATTTCTGACGTTGCGTCAGATTCGATGTCTCGACTGTTCCATCGCGGGGGCGCGAGCGTCAATACCTGACGCCCCATCAGGTACGGGATCAGAGAATGCTGACGCCTGCCATCCAGCCCCCGTCGATGACGAACGGCTGGCCGGTGATGTAGGAGGAGTCCTGGCCGGTCAGGAAGAGGGCCAGCTGGGCGATCTCCTCCGGTTGGCCGACCCGCCCCATCGGCACGACCCGCTTGTACAGCTCGGCCATCGCGTCCCGGGCCTCGTCGGTCATGTTCGCCGGATCCAGCAGGCCGGGATTGGCCATCGGGGTGTCCACGGCGCCCGGGCACATCGCGTTGACCCGGATGTTCTTGGCGGC
The DNA here is from genome assembly GCF_018614075.1 of Streptomyces sp. ISL-94. GTDB lineage: Bacteria > Actinomycetota > Actinomycetes > Streptomycetales > Streptomycetaceae > Streptomyces. The sequence continues at coordinate 31,728 of NZ_JAGGOZ010000051.1, forward strand.
CAGCTCCAGGGCCGCCACCCGGGTCAGGCCGAGGATCGCCGCCTTGGTCGCCGCGTACGTCCCGACGTAGGCCATGCCGGTCAGGCCGGTGTAGGAGGAGGTGTTGACGATGGTGCCGCCGCCGGCCGCCTCGATCTCGGGGGCGACGGACTTGATGCCGAGGAAGGCGCCCACCTGGTTGACCTGGACCACCTGCTGGAACTCCTCCAGCGGGGTCGCGGTGAGTTCGTTGAAGCGCAGGATGCCCGCGTTGTTGACCAGGCCGTCGATCTTGCCGAAGGCCTCCTTGGCGGCGGCTATGGCCCCCGCCCAGTCCTCCTCCCGGCTCACGTCCATCCGTACGTACCGGCACCGGTCCTCGCCTATGTCCTTGGCCACGGCGGCGCCCTGCTCGTCCAGCACGTCCCCGAGGAGCACCTTGGCGCCCTCGGCGGCGAAGAGGCGGGCCTCCTGCTCGCCCTGACCGCGTGCGGCGCCGGTGATGACCACCACGCGCCCGTCCAGCTTGCCCATGCCGATGTCTCCCGGTTGTCGAGTAACCAGTCGTTGAGGGACTGGTCGTTAAGGGACTAGTCGTTGAGGAGGGGGGCCACCTCGGCCCCGAAAGCGGTGATCTGGTCGACGAGTTCGGCGCGGTCGCGATTGCGGAAGCGGACCTGGATCTGGTCCACGCCGAGCGCCTTGTACTCCCGCAGGGACCCGGCGAGCGCCTCCGCCGCGCCGGTGAGGGTCCGGCGGCCGGTGTCCCAGCCGGGCCGGCCGACGTAGAGCGGCTCGGTGATCGCCCCGAACTCGATGGGGCCCTCGATCCCGGCCGCCTCCCTGAGCTCCTTGATACGGGCGATCTGCGCCGGGAGCGCACCGCGCGGGTCGCCCTGCGGCAGCCAGCCGTCACCGCGGACGGCGGCGCGGCGCACTGCGGCGGGCGAGGAGCCGCCGACCCAGACGGGGATCCGTTCCTGCGCGGGCCGGGGCAGCTGGCCGAGGTCCTTGAAGGAGAACAGCTCGCCCTGGAACTCCGGGTACTCCTCGGGGCCCAGGGCGGCCCGCAGCGCGTCGAGGGTCTCGTCGAGGACGGCGCCGCGGCGCGCGAAGTCCACACCGAGGACCTCGAACTCCTCCTGCACGTGCCCGGCGCCGACGCCGAGGATCAGCCGGCCGCCCGAGAGGTGGTCGAGGGTGGCGTACTGCTTGGCGCTGATCAGCGGGTGGCGCAGGCCGAGAATGGCGACGTGGCTGAGGAGCCGGACGTTCTCGGTGATGCCGGCGAGGAAGGAGAGGGTGGCCACGGGGTCGTACCAGATGGTGCCCATGGGGCCGGCGAGCCGCCGCGGGATGGCCACGTGGTCGCAGGTGGCCACGTACCCGAAGCCGGCCCTGTCGGCGGCCCGCGCGACCTCGGCGAGGTCGGCGGCCGTGGCCGACGCCTCCCAGGGCTCGGCGTAGAGGGAGCTCTGCGACTGGACCGGGAGCTGCATCCCGTAGACCAGCCGACCTTCCGGAAACACGCGCGCCATGCCGGGCCCGCCTCGCCTTCGCTGACTTCGACTGCCGATTCGTCATATCGGTGCCGGGCCATCGTCGTAGCTGACGGACCGTCAGGCAAGGGGTCATGCAAGGACAGGGTGTACGTGGGGGCAGCAAGGGGGACGCCGGTCGAATAACATAAGTTTTGTTACAATGGCTTCATGACCGACCAGCTCCCACCTGGCGAGGGCCCGACCCGACCCGTGTCCGTCTCACTCCATGAGGGGACGATCGCGGCGCTCAAGGCGCGCACCGGCAAGCGCGGCATGTCCGCGTACATCGAAGCGCTCATTCAGCGACAGCTGGAGCGTGACCGGCTCCGAGAGCTGATCGAGGACTCCGAGTCCGTGAACGGGCCGGCCGAGCCGGCCGCCGTCGAGGCGAAACGAGCGATCTTGCGCGGCGAGACAGCAGCCTCGTCGGACGCCGCGTGAGCGGGGCGCTCGTCCTCGACTGCGAGGGACTCTCCCGGCTCGTGCGCCAAGACCCCGGTCTGCTGGAGTGGCTGACGGCTGCCGAAGGGGAGGACATCCGGGTGGTGATCAGCTCGGTCACCCTCGTCGAGGCGCGTGACCCCCGGGTGAACCAGGCCCACTTCGACTACGCGGTCTCCCGCGTGAACATCATCCCGCCGAGCGAGGCCATCGCACGGCAGGCGAGCAAGCTGTTGGCCGCCGCCGGGTTGCACGGGCACAAGTACGCGTTGGATGCCATCGTGGCAGCGACCGCCCTCGACCAGCCCGGACCCGTCACCTTGCTGACCTCGGACCCCGAGGACCTGTCCGAGCTGTGCGGGAACCGGATCCGGGTCGTCAGGCTCTGACGGCCGGGGCCGCAACACGGCGGCGGTCAGAAGCCGGCCGGCCCCATCGCGATGACCGGCTTCGCCGCCGGGTCGAGGGTCTCCAGGACCTTCTTCATCGCCTCCTTCGGGATGCCGACGCAGCCCTGGGAGGGACCGTCGTGGTCCACGTGGAGCCAGATGTTGCCGCCCTTGTCCTCGCCCTCCGGCTTGGCGGGATCCAGCGGCGACGTGCCGGGCTTCCGGTTGAAGTCGATGGCGACGACGTAGTCGAAGGACCCGGCCAGGGACTCGCCGTTCACCCCGCGGCCCGTCGCGACGAAGGCGCGGTCCTTGTCGTACGGGAGCCGGGTGCCGGGCGGGGCCGGCAGCAGGCCGCCCGCGTCGGTCAGCGCGAAGACGCCCTGCGGGGAGGTCAGATCGCCGTACGTGCGCTCCGTGGACCAGCCCTTCGCGCCATTGCGGGCCGGCCAGCTCGCGGCCCGCACCCAGTCGGCGCCGGCCTCGGGGCGGGTGTAGAGCGTGGCGGTGGACTCCGAGGAGTCCTTGGCCTTGCCGGTGACCAGGATGAGCTGGCGGGATTCGGCCGGGATCTTCGCCCGGGTCTGCTCGCTGATGCCGGTCAGGCCCTGGAGGCCGGCCCGGCCGGCGTCGCGCGGCGCGGCCCGGCCGGCCCGGTCCTGGGCCGGCGGACGGGCGTCCGCGCGGGCCTGCGAGGCGGCTGCGCCGCCTGCCTTGTCCTCGACGACGTACACCCAGCCGGCCGTCAAGGTCAGCAGGCCGAGGGTGGCGGCGAGTACCACGCGGCGGGACGTGCGCGGCTGGCTGGAGCGGGCTCGGGCGTGCTTGCTCATTGAACCGACCGTACATCAGCCGAACTTCGAAACTACCGACCGCTGCCCGGTCGCCGGGGGTCCGCCGACCGGAAGCGGACGCTGATCGTCATCCCGCCGCCGGGCGCCGCATCGGCCCGCGCCACGAGCTCCGCCCCGTGCGCCCGCGCGATCGAAACCACGATCGAGGTGGCCCGGCAGGGCCTGGTCGCCCGTCTCGGTTCGAGGGTGATCCGCTCACAGCTGCCGGCTCAGGCCCCGGCCGCCCGCGCGGGCGGCAAAAGGCCAGGTGCAGGCCCATCCCGCGCAAGCGATCACGGGCGTACGCTGAACCATGCGAACTCCACGTCACGCAGCGCGCGTTGTCATCGTGTCTCCCACCGGTTCGGTGTTCCTCTTCCGCGAGAACAACGTGGAGGTGGGCATCCACTGGCTGCCGCCAGGCGGCGGCATAGACCCCGGCGAAAGCCCCGAGGAGTGCGTACGGCGCGAGCTGCGCGAGGAAACCGGGTGGACCGACCTCGAGCCCGGGCGGCTGCTGTGCACCTGGGAGCACGACTTCACGCACCAGGGGATCCCGGTCCGCCAGCACGAACACATCTACCTCACCACCGGCCCCCGGCGGGAACCGGTGCTCGAGGCGCCCGGCATCCACTGGCAGTGGCTCTCCCAGCAGCGCCTGGCCACCCTCGGCGAACCCCTGTGGCCGCCGCGCCTGCCGGACCTCCTGGCGAACGCCCCGACGGAACCGATGCACTTGGGGCTGCTGGCGTAACGGTGGCTCGGGGCGGGCGGCTCAGCCGGTGGTGCGGGCCCGCAGCGCGGCGACGCTCTCCGCGACCAGGAGCCGCGCCTCGGCCACCGTCGCCACCAGCCGCTCCGCCGTCGCGCCGGGCGCCCCCAGCAGGGCGCGGACCCGCCGGCCGAAGCCGGGCGGCGCGCCCGGCAGCGTTTCGGCAACAGCCAGCGCGCCCTTCTCGTTGAGGCACCAGCGCCGGTCCTCGGCGTACAGCGCCTGCACCAGCACGCCGACCGCCCGGGACAGGCAGAGCGAGACGTGCAGCGTGTCCGCGCGGCGGGCGCCCTTCGCGGCGGCTTCGACAAGGAACTCCGCCTCCCACGCGGCCGCCGTCAACGCCGCGCGCAGCGGTTCCGGGTAGCGCCCGGTCTGCCGGCGGAGTTCCGTGAGCTCGCCACTGGGGTCGGCGAGTACCCGGCCGAGCGCCACCTCACCGGCGTAGCAGGGCGACCAGAACCCGAGCGGATGCCCCGCCTGCACGCCCACCTCGTACCGGCCCTCGCGGCAGTCCTCCCACACCCGGCCGACCCGGTCCGCGTCCCGCAGGATCCAGTCCACCGCAACCCCGTCGACCGTCAGCCACGCGCCACCGTTGACCCACGGCCCCCAGCCGCCCGGTCCGGCCACCTCCACCCCGGGGCCGGCGAGCGCGCGGAGCGCGGCGATATAGCGCGCCGCGGTAGTAGACGCCGAGATCCCAGTCGGAGTCGGGCCGGTGCTCCCCGCGCGCCCGGCTGCCGCCGAGCAGCACGGCGACGACGCCGGGCACCTCGGCGGCCAGGCGGTGGGCCATGTCTTCGATCTTCTTCTGCATGGGTACGGTCAGCGCTGGGCGGTGGCGGTGGCGGTGGCGGTGGCGGTGGAAGTGGCCTTGCCGGTGGCCTTGGCGTACAGCGAGGCGGCGTAGTCACCGAGGATGGTGCTGGTCGACACGTCATCCGTGTCACCGCCCGTCAGAATCCCGATGATCTTCCCGTCGCGGGCGATCCACGCGCTCCCGCTCGTACCGCCCGGGAAGTCCGCGCAGTCGAAACGCTGCTGGGTCGCACTCTCGCGGACCGTGACCGCCGTGCACGTACGCGGAACCTTGCGGTCGGCGGGGTACCCGGTGACGGTGACCTCCTCGGCCGCGCGGCCACTGGTGTCCAGCACGGCCGCGCCGGTCACGTCCTCGATGGTGCGGCCGTGGGCGTCGGGGGCCAGGCGGGCGAAGGCGAGGTCGTAGTCGTCGTCCGTACCCTCGGCCCAGCGGTCGTCCTCGAAGGCTTCCTCGATCTTCCATGTGCCGTACGGGGCGAAGCCGTTGGCGTACGCGGGTGCGAAGACGGCCGTGCCGTTGCTCTGATCTCCGTCGAGCAGGCAGTGCCCGGCGGTGACGATCAGGTTCCGGCCGGGGCTGTGCACGACGGTGGCGGTGCAGAAGTGGTCGCTGTCCAGGCCGTTGGTGAAGAGGGCCCCGGTGAAGGCCGCGGGCCCGCCGGGCTGGGGGGTGACGGCCGGCGGCAGCGTGGCGCCGGGCGAGGCGGAGAGCTGAGGCTTCGCCGCTTGCGAACGCGACGGAGCCGTCGCCGACCCGGTGGGCGCGGCTTTCGCCCGTACGGGCGCAGCCCCTTCGGGCGGCGGCACCAGCTCGGCCACGGCGGCGGACGCCCCCAGAGCCGCAGCAGCACACAGCACCGCCGTCACCACGGTCCGCTTGTCCACCGGCATGATGATCCCTCCGCTTTGCCCCGGCGAAGCATGCCTCGGTGGCGGGGGTGGGTGCAAGGGGCGGAGGTGGGGGCCGCTTCGCCGGGGCGGGGCCTTCGCCCCTCCTCACCACCGCCCGCACCCAGCGGCTGCCCACCCGCCACACCCACCCGCCACACCCACCAGCCGAGCCGAGCCCGGCGGGCCGTCGGCCGGAGGCCGGGGCAGGCCGCATCCCACCCGGCCACGCGGAGTTGCGGGGCGGGGGCCGGGGGGGCGGAAGCCGTGTCGGACGGGACCAAAACGTGAAGCGGCGGGTGGGGGGGTCGGTAGCCGAGTGGGGCGGAATCGGTGAGGGTTTGGGGGTTTCCCGTCAGTCTCATCGTCTCTCCGGTTCGGGCCGGTCCGTCAAGGGCGCTCCTCCTTCGTCGTCGCGTCGCTTCGCGATGGCCTTCGGCCACCCTTGACCGACCGACCCGAACCGGAAATCCGAAGACCGACGGGAACCCCCCAAAAGAACGCTCACGGGTCAGAGACATACACACGGGCCCGTCAGGGAGCCGACTGCCCGCTCCCCTAGGC
>NZ_JAGGOZ010000052.1 GCF_018614075.1 Streptomyces sp. ISL-94
CTTATTCGGGGGGTGCAGTATTCCCGGTGTCCTCGTCCCGGGCGGCGAGGTAGTCGGTCCAGTCGCGCCGGGCGATGTCGGCCCATCGGACCGCGGTGTTGATGTGCAGGCCGAGGGTGTCGGCCAGGATCGCGGGCGGGATGTCCTCGACGAGCGCGACGAGGGCCGCGTTGCGGGCTGGTCGGGCGTCGATCCCGTGTTCCAGCAGCTTGCGGCTGAACCCGGAGGGAGACGCGGGTCTTCCGGGCAGCAGGCCGGGAAAGAGCCAGCATGGTCCCGGCGTATCGGTGTTGATCCTGGAATGCCGGGCTGGATTTTGCGCGAGTTGCCCAAGGAGCTTGGCCAGCTTGGGAGGGACGACCAGCGGGGGTGACCCGACGTTGAGCCGCGTCTGACCTTCGTGCTCATCCAGGTGTCCGGTGTGGAGATGGCGGATGCGTGAGGTCGGCAGGCCGAACAGAAGCACCAAGGCGCCGGCGGCCCGGACGTCCAGCGGCACCGTGGTCTCGTTCAGCAGGTGGTTGAGCTGCTGCCAGCGCTCGTCCTCTTCCAAGATCCGTGCCGGTTCCTGGCGGTGCAGGGCCGGGACGGTCAGCTGCGGCAGGAGCTCGCGGTGGGCAGCCCAGCCCAGGAAGTATCGGATGGAGTAGTTGCGTGTGTTACCGTCCGCGAGCCAGCGTTCAAGGAGGTCCTGTGTGAGGTCTCCGAGCGTGAGGTTGTTCTTGTCCAGCCAGGTCAAGAGCTCCAGCGCGATGCGGATCCGGGTGCGGAGGTAGGACCCTGCCATGGCGGGACGAGCCCGGTGGGCGGCTCGGCGGCGGGCCCGCTTGAGCAGGAACCAGTGGACGAACGGGCGGATGAGGGTGGCATGCTCGGCAGGCTGGTCGGCCAGGAGTTGGTCCAGCCAGGCGGGAATGCGGTCGAGGTCTTCGTGGCGTTCGGGCAGCACGCCGGTGTGGACCAGGGTCTGCCGGATGTAGTGCTCGTAGCGGCTGGGCGGTAGTTCGTCGAGGAGATCGTGGGTGAGCGTCCGGCCGCTCGCGGCGAGTTCGCCCAGCAGGTGTGCGTTCGGGCTCCGCCGGAGCCAGGACAGAACACCCCGCGCGTTCTCGGCCCCGCCCAGGGCCTTGGCCACGGGCTTGAGCTGAGCAGACATCTGGCCGTCCGGGCCGGTCAGATGCTGTTCGAGTCGACGGAGCAGGGTGCACTGCGGGCAGCGTCCGTCGGCGTAGAGACGCCCGCCCTGCCCGCAGCCTGGGCAGATGTAGGCGCCCGCAAGGCCGGAGCAGGGCCCGCAGATCTCCTCACCGTTCTCGGCGTGCGCGATCAGCGGCTGCCTGGTTCCGCAGCGGCCGCACGGACCAGGGCGGTCCAGGATACGGACGTAGCACGCGCCGCAGACCGGGCCCCGGGGCCAGTACGCCTGGATGCGGCGCGTCCGACCGCAGGCTGAGCACGAGCTGGCGCCCCGAGGCCGGCACTGGCGGCAAACGGGCTGGCCTTCGGCATTCCTGGTGCAGGGCCTCTCCAGGCCGCATGCCGAACACAGCTCAGGGCCCGGAGTGTTGCAGGACCAGCAGAGGTCAGGGCTGTTGTAGGTGGGCCGGGCGGCCATCGGACCGACGTTCCCGCATCCGCGGCAGAGCCGGTGCGGCTGGCGTCGGCGCAGGTAGCAGGTTGCGCAGAGTGCCCCGTCTGCACCAAGGGTTTGGGCTCGCCCTGTCCTTCCGCAGGACATGCAGGTGTGCTGGGGCGGCGTCCAGCACCTCTCGCAGAGCGGCAGTCCGTCCTGCCTGCGGGTCACGGGCATGCGGACCCGCCCGCAGTCGGCGCACTCCTCTATGACCTGGGAGTCCTGGCGGTAGCAGGGGAAGCAGATGCCGCCCTCGTCACGGCGGGCGAAGATTCGTGCGGTCCGGCCGCAACGAGCGCAAAGTTTCTTGTTCGCCGGGCTCCGCGCGCTGCATGCCTGGCAGACCCGACCGTCAGGACCGACGCGGGGCAGGTCAACGTCCTTTCGGCCGCAGTCCGAACACCCGGGCTGGACGACGTCGTGATGGCCAGCGTGGTGCAGAGCGCGGGCGAGGCGTACGAACACGGCCGGGCAGCGGGGGTTGCCCGAGGCGAGCGCGTCCGGGTGGTCGTCGAGATACCCGTCGAGGTCCCGCAAGGCGATGCCGCGGTCGGCGCCGACCGATTCCAGCACCGCGGCGGCCTCGGCACGTCCGAGTCCCGGCAGCGCGGCTGTGAGCGTGGCGGCGATGCGTTCTCGGCGTTCCTGCCGTTCTTCGGCCCGGCGCTCGTCACGGGTCCGTTTCACTGGCCTGGTCGGCGGATCGTGGTCCGCCGGACCTGTGGCAAGGGTCGGACGGTGTCGCCGACGGCCTTGCTGACCTGAGCATTGACCGTCTGGACCTCGATCAGGTCGTTCGGGGTGCACTTCAGGATGTCGCAGAGTGCGGCGAGGGTGTCCATCGACAACCGCTGAGGTGGTTGGGTGACGAGCCGGAACACCTGCTCGCGGGAGAGGTGAACACCACGTTCGGCAAGCAGCGGGACCAGGTCCGTGGTCTGGAACATGTCCCGGTCGGCCATGAGCTTGCGCAGGGTCCAGGTGATTCCCATTTTCTTGATCATTCGGTCTCCCAGAGGCCGGGGTGCCTGTCTCGCAGCGCGCGCTGGATCATGCGGTTGCGGTACTCGTCGGACACTCCGGTGTAGATCGCTGTCGTGCTCGCATAGTCGTGGCCAGCCTGCATGGATACGAACTTCTCGGGATAGTCGAACTCCACGAGATGCGTGATGTACGAATGCCGCAGGCAGTGGAGATCCAGCTCCGCCGGCAGGCCGGCGGCGTCCCTGGCCGTGGCGAACGCCTTGTTGACTCCGCGCAGGGACATCCGGCTGGAGCGTTCGGTGACGAACAGCGCTGGGAGCCTGCCGGGCGAGACGGCGGGCCGGACCTCGGTCACCCAGTGGTCCAGCAGGTCCACGATCCAGTCGAACTCTTTCACCGTCAGCACCGTGCGGCGCTTGGGCGGGCTGCCTTTGGACGCCTTGCCGTAGCGGACGTAGAGACCACCGTATTTTCCGTACTGGGGCCTTTTCGGGGCCCGCCGTAGGTCGGCAAGGTCGAGCATCCGGGTCTCATTGCGCCGTGTTCCGAAGGCGTAGATCGTCTTGAGCAGGACGGAGTCCCGCATCGCAGTCAGTGCACCTTTGCGGCCTCGGGTTTTGGCCTCTTCGGCCCGGCCATCGGCGGCGTCGAACAGGGCCTGGATCTCGTCGTAGGTCAACGGCCGCCGGTCGGGCTGGCCTTCGTACTCGGCCAGGTGGGCGACGCGATTGTCCTCGTGGAAGATCTGTTGCGGCACCTGTCCAAACCGCTCCAGACACTCTGCGGCCCAGCCGTAACGGCGGTCGGTGATGAAGCTCATGAACAGGGCGAGCGTGGTCTCGTAGCCCCGGCCGGTCGACATGACGATCGGCCGTTCGCGGTTGGGCGACCGTAGGTGCGAGATGAACGCTTCGCCGTCAGCGGGCTGCCACTGCCACGGGTACTCGTTGGTGAAGTCGACCAACCGCCTCACCATGGCCTCGCGCGGCTTGATCGTCCCTTCCTCGTTCAGGAAGCGGGTGCGTTGCTGACGTGCCCAGCCCTGGAGCATCGCCTCCAGCATCGCGCGGGCCGGGTCGAGATGAGCGACACCGTCCACGAGTTCAAGGCGAGCGGAACCCGCCAAACCACCCACTTGTCCCACGCGAGCCTCCGTTGCATTAGACGCAACATTGTTGAGGCTCTTCCTCCGGCCTGCCACCACTTCGGCAAAAGCCAAAGAGGGGGATCCGGAACGAATCCGAATCCCCCTCGTGACCAGGCACTATGCAGTCTCGCCGATCAGGCGAGTTGCTGCATCAGATGCAACTTGGCCCGAAATCAGCTGCAGCCGCTGGTGGAGCCGCAGCCCTCGCAGATGTAGCAGGAGCCGGCGCGCTGCATCTTCGTGCCGCAGGAGAAGCAGAGCGGGGCGTCAGCAGAGACGCCGAGCTGCATCTCGACCAGTTCGGCGTTGCTGTGCGCCGTCTTAGGGGCCGGGACCTGGACGGCCGCGGCCGGCTTCGGCTCGGACGGCACCGCGGCGAGCGGGGCCGACTGGGCCAGCGACTCGGTGTCCAGCTCGTCCTCGAGGGGCTCGTAGGAGCCGGTCTCCAGGTGGCGCTGGCGCTCCTCGGCGGTGTGGATACCGAGGGCCGAGCGGGTCTCGAAGGGCAGGAAGTCCAGCGCCAGGCGGCGGAAGATGTAGTCCACGATCGACTGCGCCATCCGCACGTCCGGGTCGTCCGTCATGCCGGCCGGCTCGAAGCGCATGTTGGTGAACTTCGAGACGTACGTCTCCAGCGGGACGCCGTACTGCAGACCGACCGAGACGGCGATCGAGAAGGCGTCCATCATGCCCGCGAGGGTCGAGCCCTGCTTGGACATCTTCAGGAAGACCTCGCCCAGACCGTCGTCCGGGTAGGAGTTCGCCGTCATGTAGCCCTCGGCGCCACCCACCGTGAAGGAGGTGGTGATCCCCGGGCGGCCCTTGGGGAGGCGCTTGCGCACCGGGCGGTACTCGATGACCTTCTCGACGGCGGCGCGGATGGTGTCCTCCGCCTTGGCGGTGACCTCCTCCTTCTCCGCTTCCTTCTTCTTCGCGGAGAGGGGCTGGCCGACCTTGCAGTTGTCGCGGTAGATCGCGAGCGCCTTGACGCCCATCTTCCACGCCTCGAAGTAGATCTCCTCGATCTCCTCGACGGTCGCCGTCTCCGGCATGTTGACCGTCTTCGAGATCGCGCCGGAGATCCAGGGCTGGATCGCGGCCATCATGCGGACGTGGCCCATCGCGGAGATGGAGCGCTCGCCCATGGCGCAGTCGAACACCGAGTAGTGCTCGGCCTTCAGGCCCGGGGCGTCGACGACCACGCCGTGCTCGGCGATGTGGGCGACGATCGCCTCGATCTGCTCTTCCTGGTACCCCATGCGGCGCAGGGCCTGCGGGACGGTGCCGTTGACGATCTGCATGGAGCCGCCGCCGACGAGCTTCTTGAACTTGACCAGGGCCAGGTCCGGCTCGACACCGGTGGTGTCGCAGGACATCGCGAGACCGATGGTGCCGGTCGGCGCGAGGACGGAGGCCTGGGAGTTGCGGAAGCCGTTCTTCTCGCCGAGGCGCAGGACGTCCTGCCAGGCCTCGGTGGCCGCCGCCCAGATCGAGTTGTCCAGGTCGTCGGTGCGCGGCGCGACCGCGTTGGCGTCGGTGTGCTGCTTCATGACGCGCTTGTGCGACTCGGCGTTGCGGGCGTAGCCGTCGTACGGGCCGACGATCGCGGCCAGCTCGGCGGAGCGCTTGTACGCGGTACCGGTCATCAGCGAGGTGATCGACGCGGCGAGGGTGCGGCCGCCGTCCGAGTCATACGCGTGGCCGGTGGCCATCAGCAGGGCGCCGAGGTTGGCGTAGCCGATGCCCAGCTGGCGGAAGGCGCGCGTGTTCTCGCCGATCTTCTGCGTCGGGAAGTCGGCGAAGCAGATGGAGATGTCCATCGCGGTGATGACGAGCTCGACGACCTTGGCGAAGCGCTCGGCGTCGAAGGACTGGTTGCCCTTGCCGTCGTCGTCGAGGAACTTCATCAGGTTCAGCGAGGCGAGGTTGCAGGACGTGTTGTCCAGGTGCATGTACTCGCTGCAGGGGTTGGACGCGGTGATGCGGCCGGATTCCGGGCAGGTGTGCCAGTTGTTGATCACACCGTCGTACTGGATGCCCGGGTCGGCACAGGCCCACGCAGCCTCGGCCAGCTTGCGGAAGAGCGCCTTGGCGTCGACCTCCTCGATGACCTCGCCGGTCATGCGGGCACGCAGGCCGAACTTGGTGCCGTTCTCGACGGCCGTCATGAACTCGTCGTTCACGCGGACGGAGTTGTTGGCGTTCTGGTACTGGACGGACGTGATGTCGTCGCCGCCCAGGTCCATGTCGAAGCCCGCGTCGCGCAGGGCGCGGATCTTCTCCTCTTCCTTCACCTTGGTCTCGATGAAGGCCTCGACGTCCGGGTGGTCCACGTCCAGGACGACCATCTTGGCCGCGCGGCGGGTGGCGCCGCCCGACTTGATCGTTCCTGCGGACGCGTCGGCGCCGCGCATGAAGGAGACAGGGCCGGAGGCGTTGCCGCCGGAGGAGAGGAGCTCCTTGGAGGAGCGGATGCGGGAGAGGTTCAGGCCGGCGCCGGAGCCGCCCTTGAAGATCATGCCCTCTTCCTTGTACCAGTCGAGGATCGACTCCATGGAGTCGTCGACGGCCAGGATGAAGCAGGCGGAGACCTGCTGCGGCTGGGGCGTGCCGACGTTGAACCACACCGGGGAGTTGAAGCTGAAGATCTGGTGCAGGAGGGCGTAGGTGAGCTCGTGCTCGAAGATCTCCGCGTCGGCGGGCGACGAGAAGTAGTCGAAGTCCTCGCCGGCCTTCGTGTACGTCTTCACGATCCGGTCGATCAGCTGCTTCAGACCGGTCTCACGCTGCGGGGTGCCGACCGCGCCGCGGAAGTACTTGCTGGTGACGATGTTGACCGCGTTCACCGACCAGAAGTCGGGGAACTCGACGCCACGCTGCTCGAAGTTGACCGAGCCGTCGCGCCAGTTGGTCATGACGACGTCACGGCGCTCCCAGTTCACCTCGTCGTATGGGTGCACGCCGGGGGTGGTGTGGATGCGCTCGATACGCAGGCCGCCCTTGGCTGCCTTGGTCCCCTTGGCGCGGGAACCACGTGCCGAGCTGCTCGCCGTCTCTGTCATGCCGCCTCCCATATGCGGGCAAAAACGCCCTAAAGTGCCAGCGTTATTCCGCGGCACGGTGCTGTGTCTCTGTATCTACGTCTCTTCGCCGTATCGACCGGCCGCTCCGAACGCCGTGCGGAGCGGGCCGTCCGGTCAGTCGGCGGCGGAGGCGGGCACGGGGACGGAACCGGTCCCCCCGGGCTCGCACTCATCAGGGTGAGGCCGCCGCTCGCGCAGTTCCGCGATGGCGGTCTCGAAGTCTTCAAGGGTGTCGAAAGCTTTGTACACGGACGCGAAGCGCAGGTACGCGACCAGGTCGAGCTCCTGCAACGGGCCGAGTATGGCCAGACCCACATCGTGGGTGGTCAGCTCGGCACTCCCGGTGGCGCGCACCGCCTCCTCGACCCGCTGGCCGAGCTTGGCGAGGGCGTCCTCGGTGACCGGCCGCCCCTGGCATGCCTTGCGCACGCCCGAGATGACCTTGGTACGGCTGAAGGGTTCGGTCACCCCGCTGCGCTTGATCACCATCAGCGAGGCCGTCTCCACCGTCGTGAAGCGACGGGAGCAGTCGGGGCACTGACGGCGCCGGCGGATCGACGTGCCGTCGTCCGTGGTGCGGCTGTCGACGACGCGGCTGTCGGGGTGCCTGCAGAAGGGGCAGTGCATGGCTCCCTCACCCTCCCTCTTGGCACGACTGAATCACCTCACAGGGCCCCGGAGCGACAGAGACAGGCTCTGTCGGGGGCTCGTGAAGCAGCCCCAGCATATGCGATGCCGGGACCCTCGGCAGACCGAGGACCACAACTTCTGGGTGGCAGCGCCCATCCAACCACTAGATCTTGGGTTGCGGTGGATTTACGCGGCTCTGCGTGTCGCGGCGTCCGGTAGCCGGATACGAGGCCCTGCGGTGCCACACTGGCCGGTGACCCGGAAGCCGGCGACCCGACCGGGAAGGGTACCGTAAGCAGCGGAGGCCGAGCCGAACCCGCGTTCGGCCGCCCGATCGTCCATACACCTCTCGATGTGCCCACGCCGGACGATCTGCGATTTTTCACTCGAACGTGTGTTTGGCGCAACCTTTCGAAAGCTACTACCGTTGTCCAGCTAGGGAGAACATTTCGAGAGGGGCCGACGTGACCACCACCGCAGACAGTGCCACCATCACTGCCCAGAACCGCTCCCAGAGCCGACTCGAGCCGGTGCATGCCATGAACGACGCAAACCTGAACCCGGAGGCGGAGCCCGTGCGCCCCGCCCGCTCGCTGCCAGGTCGACCTCCAGGCATCCGCGCCGACAGCTCCGGGCTCACGGACCGGCAGCGGAGGGTCATCGAGGTCATTCGCGACTCCGTGCAGCGGCGGGGCTACCCGCCGTCCATGCGGGAGATCGGCCAGGCGGTCGGCCTGTCCAGCACGTCCTCGGTAGCGCACCAGCTGATGGCGCTCGAGCGGAAGGGCTTCCTGCGGCGCGATCCGCACCGCCCCCGGGCCTACGAGGTCCGCGGCTCCGACCAGCCCAGCTCGCAGCCCACGGACACCACCGGCAAGCCCGCCGCCTCCTACGTTCCCCTGGTCGGCCGGATCGCGGCCGGCGGCCCGATCCTCGCCGAGGAGTCGGTCGAGGACGTGTTCCCGCTCCCCCGCCAGCTCGTCGGCGACGGCGAGCTCTTCGTCCTGAAGGTCGTCGGCGACTCGATGATCGAGGCCGCCATCTGTGACGGCGACTGGGTCACGGTCCGCCGTCAGCCGGTCGCGGAGAACGGCGACATCGTCGCCGCCATGCTCGACGGCGAGGCCACCGTCAAGCGCTTCAAGCGCGAGGACGGCCACGTCTGGCTCCTCCCGCACAACTCCGCCTACCAGCCGATCCCCGGCGACGAGGCGACCATCCTCGGCAAGGTCGTCGCGGTACTGCGCCGGGTCTGACCGTCTGGCCCTGCCGCCTCCATCCAGCCCTCGGGACCTACTGCGCCGGTCCCGGGGGCTGTTCTGCGCTCCCGGGACCACGCCCCGTCGGCCTTGGGACTAGGCGCCGTCTGCCTTGGCCTTGGCGTCGATCGCGGCCAGGGAGCGGCGGACCTGGTTGCGGTCCGTGGTGTACCAGAAGTCCGGCAGCGTGGCCCGCAGGAAGCTCCCGTACCGTGCCGTGGCCAGCCGCGGGTCCAGGACCGCGACGACACCCCGGTCGCCCGTGGCCCGGACGAGACGGCCTGCGCCCTGGGCCATCAGCAGGGCGGCGTGCGTGGCCGCGACGGCCATGAAGCCGTTGCCGCCGTGCTCCTCGACCGACTTCTGCCGGGCGCTCATCAGCGGGTCGTCGGGACGCGGGAAGGGGATCCGGTCCATGACCACGAGCTGGCAGCTGGGGCCGGGAACGTCCACGCCCTGCCACAGCGACAGCGTCCCGAACAGGCAGGTCTTCGGGTCGGCGGCGAATGCCTTGATCAGCTCGCCGAGCGTCTCCTCGCCCTGCAGCAGGATGGGGTTGTCGAGCCGGCCGCGCAGCTCTTCGGCGGCCGCCTTGGCGCCGCGCATGGAGGAGAAGAGCCCGAGGGTGCGGCCGCCGGCCGCCTCGATCAGCTCGGCGAGCTCGTCCATCATGTCGCCGCGGGTGCCCTCGCGGCCGGGCGTTGCCAGGTGCTTGGCGACGTAGAGGATGCCCTGCTTCGGATAGTCGAACGGCGAGCCGACGTCCAGGCCCTTCCAGGCCGGTGCGTCGTCTCCCTCGACCCCCTCGGGGGACAGGCCCAGGGAAGCCGCGACCCCGTTGAAGTCGCCGCCGAGCTTGAGGGTCGCGGAGGTCAGGACCACGGAACGGTCCTCGAACAGCTTCTCGCGCAGCAGGCCCGACACCGACAGGGGGGCGACCCGGAGGGTGGCGCCGAAGCGGTCGTGGCGCTCGTACCAGACGACGTCGTACGCGGAGAGGTTGGTGATCCGCTCCGCCACCCCGTGGATGCCCTCCACCGCGGCCAGGGCCTGCTTGCGGACCGCGTCCTCGTCGTGGACGGACTTGTCGCGGGTGGCGCCGATCGCCGAGATCACATTGCGTGCGGCGTCCCGCAGGGCCATCAGCGCGTAGCCGAGGTCCTCGGGGATCTGTTCGAGCCGGCCGGGGAGCGCCAGCTCCATGACCCGCTCGAAGGACTCCGAAGCGGTCTGGAGCGAGTCCGCCGTCTTCTCGTCGACCAGTTTGGCCGCACGCTTCACGGCCCGGTTGACCTGCCCCGGGGTGAGCTCGCCGGTGGCGACCCCGGTCACGCGGGAGACCAGCTCGTGAGCCTCGTCCACGATCAGGACCTCGTGCTGCGGCAGCACCGGGGCGCCCTCGATGGCGTCGATGGCGAGCAGCGCGTGGTTGGTGACGACGACGTCCGCGAGCTTGGCCCGCTCGCGGGCGGCCTCGGCGAAGCACTCGGCCCCGTACGCGCACTTCGTGGCGCCCAGGCACTCGCGGGAGGACACGGAGATCTGCGACCAGGCCTTGTCCGAGACGCCCGGGGTGAGGTCGTCGCGGTCGCCGGTCTCCGTCTCGTCCGCCCAGTCGCGCAGGCGCAGCAGGTCCTTGCCGAGCTTGCTGGTGGGGGTGGCCGCCTCGAACTGGTCGAAGAGGCCCTCCTCCTCGTCCTGCGGCGCGCCCTCGTGCAGGCGGTGCAGGCACAGGTAGTTGGAGCGGCCCTTGAGCATGGCGAACTGCGGGCGGCGGCGCAGCTGCGGATGCAGTGCCTCCACCGTCCGGGGCAGATCGCGCTCGACGAGCTGACGCTGGAGGGCCAGGGTCGCGGTGGCCACGACCACGCGCTCGCCGTGGGCGAGGGCCGGCACCAGGTAGCCGAGGGACTTGCCGGTGCCGGTGCCGGCCTGGATGAGCCGGTGGGAGTTGTCGTCGATCGCTTCGGCGACGGCTTCGGCCATGGCCACCTGGCCGGGGCGCTCCGTGCCGCCGACGGCGGAGACGGCGGCGTGCAGCAGGTCGGGGAGGGAGGGCTTCGTCATAGCACTGCCAACCCTACGGGGCTCCACCGACAGCGACCGCACCGGCGAGGATTCATGGACGGTACAAGGGGTTGGGTACGGTGCCGTGCTGCACGGCGTGCGGGCGGTCGGGGCGGTCGCGGTAGCCGTCCTCGTAGAGCCGGTTCCGGTTCAGGCAGAGCCGCCCGATGTGCTCGCCGAGCAGGTCGAAGATCTCGTAGCGGTCCTTGAGCTCCGGGAAGCGGGCCTGGTGGCGGAGGATCTCCGCCCGTACGAGGCTCCAGAACTCGTCCTCCGGGACGCCGAGGCGGTCCTCGCACAGGGCGGAGAGGTAGCGGAAGACGCCGACGAAGAGCCCGGAGTGGATGAACTGGGGCAGGAAATCGGCGGGCTCGGCGAGCAGGACCGCGCGGACCTCGTCGGGGAGGGATTCCAGCTCGGGGAGCGGTTCGGCGCTGATGTTGATGTCGTCCACGAAGTCCTTGACCGCGAGCCGGACCGGGACCTCGTGCTCGTCGAAGATCACGATGGTGTTCTCGCCGTGCGGGGAGAAGACGGTGCCGTAGCGGTAGAGGAAGTGGAGGAGCGGGGGCAGGAGCGCCGCGAAGAGGCGCTGCAGCCAGACGGCGGGGGCCAGGCCGGACCGGGCGACGAGTTCGGCGGTGAAGGAGCGGCCGCGCGGGTCGGTGTGGAGGAGGGAGGCGAGCGTACGGGCGCGTTCGCCGGGCGCGAGGCGGCCGGTCAGGGGCTCGCGCCAGATCGCGCCGAGGAGTTCCTTGTACTGGTACGGAACCTCGGGGAGCTGGTCGTAGACGGGGTGGCGGATGGTGACGGAGGCGACCTCGCCGAGCAGGATCACGCGGCATTCGTCGCGGAGGAAGGGGTCGCAGTCGCGCAGGGAGTGGATCCAGGCGGTGACGGCGGGGGCGGCGAGGGCGAGGTCGCTGGGCAGGCCGCGCCACACCATGGTGTTGAAGACGGAGAGCGGCAGCTTGACGCTGTGCCGGTCGGGGCGGGTGAGGTTCAGGAAGGTGCGGATCGACTGCTGGGGCAGGCGCAGGTCGGGATCGGCGGGGAGCGGGACGAGGGTGCCGGAGGCGAGGGCGGGGGCGAAGAGGGGGAGGACGACCTCGTCCCACTGCCAGGGGTGGACCGGAAGGTAGAGGTAGCCGAGCGGGTCGAGGCCGCGGTCGCGCAGGGCCTGGTCGAAGGCGGCGCGGGTGACGGGGTCGAGCTCGGCGGAGTAGAGGCGGGCGGGGTCCTCCAGGCCGGCGGTGCCGCGGTAGCTCGCCAGCGAGGTGTGGGCGGCGAGCCAGGGCAGCCGCTGGCGGGTACGGGCCTCGGGGGCCCAGGCCGCGGAGTCGGAGGCGGAGAGTCCGATGCGGCCCTTGTTGAGGACGAGCCAGGGGTGCCCGGTCTGGTGGCCTTCGAGGGCGGCGTAGTCGAGGTCGGCGAGGACGTCTGCGGTGAGCGCGGTGTGGTCGATCCGGGCGTCGGCGGCGAGGGTGGCGCTGAGCTCGCGGACGAGGTGGCCGAGGGTGGGTCCGTCGAGGCGCAGGAGGCCGCGGGAGCGGATGAGGAAGGCGTACGGGTCCCCGAATGCGGTCGGCGGTTCCGTGGCGGGGGCCGGCGGAGTGAGGGTGATGGTGTCCGGGGCGACGTGCCAGCTGCCGTAGGCGCGGCGGCGGGCCCGGAAGCCGAGGCTGCTGCCGTCGTCGAGGGTCAGGGTCCACGCGTCGCCCGGGGCGGCCGGGGCGGCCGCGGCGGCCGGGACGGGGACGGGTTCGACGATCTCCTCGTAGGCGAACTCGGCCAGCATCTTGGCGAGCAGCCGGCGGGCGGCGAAGTCCCAGGTCGCGCTGTTCAGTTCTGGCGGTGTACAGGGGTGCTGGGGCGGCGCGGGCACGGCGGGGTCTGCGGAGTCGGAGGCTGCGGGGAAATTCTGCACGGGACTCCTCGGAGATCGGGAACTTTGCTGCGTGACGCAGAGTTTTCGAAGGGAGAGGTGCGAAGCGAAGCGCGGAGACGCCGAAGACGCGGAGGACGCGAGGAAGCGAGGAAGCGACGACGGGAGGAAGCGTCGGAGAGTGGCGGTCGGGGCGTGTGGGGCGGCAATCAGAGGAGATTGCGCAGCGCCCGCTCCCGGATCATCAGGGCGGCGCGCTTCTCGGGCAGGTCGATTTCCGTGTGACAGCGGAAACCGGAGCTGAGGAAGGCCGATACGGAGGGGGTGTTGCGGATGTCCGGTTCCGCGATGACGCGTGTGCAGCGGGCGCGGTTGTCGAGCACCAGGTCGGCAACGGCGCGCAGCAGTGTGGTGCCCAGGCCCCGGCCGCGGTTCGTGCCGTCTCCGATGAGCAGGTGGATACCCGTGTCGTGGGGGCGCGCCGGGTAGTGGCGGGAGAGCGGGTCGAGGTCGGCCCGGTAGATCTCCCAGTAGCTCATCGGTGTGCCGTCGAGGAGGCCGAGGCAGGGGATGCTGCGGCCGTCCCCGTCGAGCTGCGTCCGTAGGTGGGCGGCGGTGACGGCGGCGGGACCGGCGAGCTCCCAGTAGGCGGCCACCTCGGGATCGTTCATCCAGCCGGTGAGGAGCTCCAGGTCGCGTCCCGGTCGTACGGGTTCGAGGCGGAAGGCTCCGGCAGGGGTGACCGTGCTGCCCCAGTTGGCCGGTGAGTCGAGGAGGTCGGCCTCGGCGAGGAGGGGCAACAGCGCGGCGGTGAGTCGCAGTTCGGCGGTGTCCTCAAAGGCGTGGATCGCGTCGGTGGCGTCGGTGGCGGAGCCGGCGGCATCGGCAGGGGCGTCTGTGGTGGGCATGGGGGGCTCTCTCCTCCGTGTCGGTGCCGACGTGTCAATCGTGAAGGGGGTTGGCGATGGTGACGTAGACGGACTGGGTGTCGACGGGGCCGACGAGTTCGTCGAGGCCGCCCAGGCGGGTGAGCAGGTTCGCCTTGCAGCGCAGGGTGGGCGAGTCGAGCAGCTTGGCGGGGAGCGGGCCGAGGCCCGCGGCCTTGCCGAGGAAGCGGCGGAAGGCGGCGAGGAGGACGCGTTCGTCGGCGAGCCGCTGGGATCCGAAGGCGCCGATCAGGCCGAGCACGTTGTTGATGCCGAGGTAGTAGGCGAAGCGTTCGTCGGTGACGGCGTCGGAGACGAAGGTGTCGCTGGCGCTGCCGATGCCGGGCAGCCGGTGCTCCAGTTCCGCGCGGTGCGATTCGCGGAAGTAGTAGCCCTGGTTGTCGCGGTAGCGGCCGCCGATCGGCCAGCCGGCCGGGTCGAGGAGGACCAGGGTGTTCTGCTGGTGCGATTCGAGGGCGATACCGGCGAGCGCGTCGAAGGCGAGGACCGGCAGGACCACGTGGTCGAGGTAGCGCAGGAACCACTCGGCGGCCACCGCTGAGGTGGTGTGGCCGGTGGCGGCGGCGAGAGCGGTGACGATCTCGGCGAGCCGGGAGCTCATGGTGGTCCGGCCGGGCCAGGGGCGGGGTGCGGTGAGTGCGGCGACGCAGACGGCGTCGTCGCCCGAGCGGAAGGGGTTGTGGCGCAGCAGTGCGTCGAGTCCGGGGACCGGGGTGCCGTCCGGGGAGTCGACGGCGACCCAGGCGGGGTCGCGGACGATGTCGAAGCCGGGGTGGGTCGCCTGCCACTGCTCGGCGAGGCCGGTGCGGAGGAGCCGGTGCACTTCCACTCCGCGGTGGAGCTCCTTGCGGAGGTTCTCGCGGCGGGAGTTGGTGATGCGCAGGCCAAGGGAGAGCTTGAGCATCGCGGGCGCGCCCGGGCGGTGGACGGTGCGGACGGAGGAGGTGGGGTACCAGGGGGCGCCGTACGGGCCCAGGTCGTGCAGGAGTCCCGCGTCGCGAAGGGCGGTGACGGCGGGACGCTGGAGCAGGTCACGGGCCTGCCAGGGGTGAAGGGGAAGGGGGGTGGTGCCTTCGGGGAGCGGGATCCCGGGGGCGAGCCGGCAGAGCAGCTGGGCGGCGGAGACGGGGCGGCCGCGCTCGGTCCAGGCGGAGTCGGTGGCGAGGACGGCAGGGTCGGCGGCGAACCAGTGCAGGGGGAAGGAGCCGTGCAATTCGGGTGAGTAGAGGCGGGCCTCGGCCTCGGAGAGTCCCTCGCGGCTCTTCGGGTCGGGCTGGAGGGGGTGTCCGAGGAGGAGGGACTGCTCGGCGGTCAGAAAGCGGTCCACACCGATGCGGGCGGGGGCGGCCGGGCGATGGCGCCGGTCGGCGATGAACTCGGCGGTGCGGCGTGCCGAGTCGGCGACCCGGGCGACGAGATCGGCGCTGCCGTGGCCGTTGGCGGGGGCCGTGCGGGTGCCCTCGCGGGCGAGCAGGGCGGCGAGGGTGACGGCGTCCACGGCCGGGGCGGTGACGGGTGCTCCGGCCAGCCGGGCGGGGCCGAAGCGGTGCCAGCCGGCCAAGGACCAGTGGCGGACGGCGACGAGCAGGGCTGCGCCGGATGCGGGGAGGGGGATGCGCAGCAGGGTCCCGGCGGGCCCGTCGGGACGGCGGATGCGGGCTTCGCGGATCCAGCACCGCAGCAGGTTCTCGACCGCCGCGGCGTCGGCGGCGACGGCCGCGTCGGGGTGGTCCAGGAAGTCGGGCAGCGCGTCCGGTCCCGGCCCGGCGGTTCCGCCCCAGGCCGACCGGGGTCTGGGCGTGCCGTCCTTCTGCCGCGGCACCGTTGCGGCGGCCCCGACCCCGGTCGCGGCGACGGCCGGCTGCGGCTGCGCCCGTTCCGGCGCTCCGGGGCAGGGTTCGGCGGGGTCGCCGTGAGGCACGCCGGCCCCGGCCGCCTGCCCCGGTTCCGTCCCCCGGGGCAGGCCGGAGGGAGCCGCCACCGTCCAGGCCGGGGGCGGTGGGGGAGCCTCCCCGCCACCGGCAGCGGGGGCGGCGGCCGGGCCGTGCTGCGGCTGCGCACGTCCCGGAGCATCGGAGCGGAGCTCGGCGGCCCGCTCCCGGTCTGCGGGATCGTCCTGGGGACCGCCGGCCCCGGCCGCCGCGGGTGGTTCCGTACCCCCAGGCAGTCCCGACGAAGCCCCGGGCATCCGAGCCGGGGGTGCGGGGGGCTGGGCCCCCCGCACGGGCTTGGCAAACGCCACGTCCGCGGCTGCGCCGGCCTCCGGTCCCGGGGCGATCGGCCGGGGCCTAGCCGCGATGTCCGGGACCGGCTGGTCGGCGGGCTCGGCCGCCGGCAGCGGCCGGAGCCCGGGTAGCGGCTGGGGAGCTGGCGCCGGCAGCGGCCAGAGCCCGGGCCGCGTGTCCGGAAGGACTGCCCGATCACCGTCCGCGGCAGACGGGCGATGGCCAGCCGGGGCGTCCGGTAGCGCCTGCGGAGCGGGCGCGCGCGCCGGGAGCGGCTGGAGGCCGGGCTGCGGGGCTGGCTGGGCCGCCGGATCGCTGCCAGGAGCCGGCAGGCGATGGTCGGCCCCGGTGTCCGGGAGCGGCTGGAGGTCGGGCGCGGCGTCCGGCAGCAGCCCCTGGTCGGCCCCGGTGTCCGGGAGCGGCTGGAGGTCGGGCGCGGCGTCCGGCAGCAGCCCCTGGTCGGCCCCGGTGTCCGGTAGCGGCTGGAGGTCGGGCGCGGCGTCCGGCAGCAGCCCCTGGTCGGCCCCGGTAGGCGGGAGCGGCTGGAGGTCGGGCGCGGCGTCCGGCAGCAGCCCCTGGGCGGCCCCGGTAGGCGGGAGCGGCTGGAGGTCG
>NZ_JAGGOZ010000053.1 GCF_018614075.1 Streptomyces sp. ISL-94
TTCAGGCGCAGCACACTAGGCGCCGGCGCCCGTCACCCCTTCCGCCCCTGCCTCCGCACGCGCCGGTGCGGCGGCCTCCCACGGAGGCGGCGTCCGCGACTCCGTCCACGCTGCGAGGGCGTCGCCGTCGACGCAGGCGATGCCGCAGGCGGCGGCGTACTCCGCGGCCGGAGCGGTGAAGGCGCTGGTGGTCACGACGACGGCCACATCGGCCTCGTGGACGGCGAAACAAGTGCCGCCGAAGCGTTGGAGGTCCTGCGAACCGACCCGGTTGCCCTCGCCGTAGTGCTTGCACTGGATGACCACGCGCAGGCCCTCCGCCGTCGTGGCGATCACATCGGCCCCCAAATCTCCCGCTCCGCCCACCACTTCCACCTGGGGGCAGCCGTCCCGGGCGCACAACGCCGCGACCGTGTGCTCGAAGCCGTCGGCGTCCACCGCCGTATGGTCCAGGGCGTCGGAGCTCACCTCGGGCAGGCCGGCCGCCACCGGCACGGCCTGCGGCCCGGCCGTCGGCGGAGAGCAGCGGGACGGCGCGCCAAGCCCCACCGGCCCGCCCGGCCCGCGCGAGCCCGGTCCACGCGCGGGGGAGCGGCGTGGGCCGGGTGCCACACTCCACCGCGCCAGCGCCACCCCGGCAGCGAGGACGGCGGTCGTGACGATCGGCATCACCGGTATGCCGCCGCCCGCGACCGCGGCCGTCCTGACGAACACGGCCAACCCACCCAGGCAGATCCCCACCAGCCCCACCGCCAACACGACGTCACGCCCCACCGACGCCGCGCCGTCGCCTCCCTCGCGCCGTCGCCGTCGCCCTCGCGACACCGTCATCCAGGCCCCCTCCTCACCCTTCACGAGGCTCGCCCCCTCGGCGCGGCGCCCCTCACCACCCGAAACGACTGATCACCGCCCAGGCGGTGGCGGACCCGGGACGTCTCCCCTCGTCTGAACTGGATCTCCGGATCCAAACGGGCCCGGCACACCGGAACTTCCCCGGCCGCGCCGAGTCCGGTCCCGGCCACGCCCGGCACATCATGGGGCCTGTCGTGGCAACCAGATCCTCATGATGCGAGAGGGCGTCCGGCCGCGCTCTCGCATCATGAGGATCTGGCCGTTGCGGCAGCGGCGGCTGGGCAGTCCAAGTTCCCCCGCCTGCAAGCCGATTACCTTCGAGGGTGTTCGGATGATCATTCTGCTGCCCGGGGAGAGCCGTGCTCTCGTCGGACCGTGGCCCCCTCTGCACGGGCCGGGGCGGCAACCGGCCGTGCGCCCGTGGGGCGAACGTATCCATCCGGACGCCGCCATGCGGCATAGCGCATTTGTGTCCGGGACGCCATTTCCGAACGAGAGAGATGCGGCCGGAACTGATCGGAACGTCAGTGCGATTCCCTCGCGGTGAACGGCCCCACAGATCGTCGACCTCCCCCTACACCGCCGCTCGCGGCGGACGGGCTCCCGGCGGTGCCGTTATGCGGCACTTTCAATGGCGCATAACGGTTCCCCCGGTCCGATGAACTCCAACGAAAGTACACATGCGGGCAGTTGGCCGTCGTTATGCTCCCGCCCACCGGTCAGAAGATCCCCCTTTTCGATAGTTCGAGGACGCCGATGGAGCAAAAAGACATTCCCCCCGAAACCGCCCGCCTGGAGGAGGGGACAAGCGTGATGCTGCCCGCGATCGCGGTCGTGTCCATCGCCTGCCTGCTCGGAGCGCTTGCTTCCTCCTCGGGACCGGTCGGCTCCGTCCTGATCGCCGTCGGCGCCGCGTGCACCGCCGCGGTGGTCGTCGAAGCGCGACGGCGGGGTCGCGCGCTCGCCGCCCGGCGTGCCGAGGTCGCGGCTCTCCAGCACGCCCTGTCCCGGCAGGAAGCCGAAGCGGTCCGCCTGTCCGCGGTGGTGTTGCCCGAGGCCATCGAGCGACTGCGCAAGGGCGAGGTGGCCGAGGAGGTGTTGACCTCCCTGGGAGGCCGTGGCGGACAGGGCAACCGCTGGGGTGACGACTCGGCTCTGACCCCGCGTTTCAGAGCCGCCCTGCAGGCCGTGCTGGCCCACGTCATCGACGCGGTCGACAACGAGGAGAGCCTTCGCGACTCGGCGCAGCGGGCCTTCGTGAACATCGCCCGCCGCGTGCAGGCGATCGTCCATCAACAAGCCCATGAGATGCGCGAGATGGAGGACCGGCACGGCCGCAACCCGGACGTGTTCGGCGACCTCCTGCGGCTGGACCACGGCACCGCCCTGATCGGCAGGCTCGCCGACTCCATCTCGGTCCTCGGCGGTGCGCGCCCCGGCCGCCAGTGGAGCAGGGCCGTCCCCCTGTACAGCGTGATGCGCGGCGCGATGTCGAGGATCATCGACTACCAGCGGGTGGAGCTTCACTCGGTCTCCGAGGTCGCCGTCGTCGGCCCGATCGTGGAGCCGCTGATCCACACGCTGGCGGAGCTGCTGGACAACGCCACCCGGTACTCGCCGCCGCACACCCGGGTGCATCTCACGGCCGCCGAGGTGCAGTCGGGCATCGCCGTCGAGATCGAGGACGGCGGCCTGAGCATGAGCGAGGAAGCCCGCGGACGTGCCGAGAAGATGTTCGCCCGGGCGCAGTCCGGCATCGACCTCAACGACCTGGGCGAGACGCCGAGGCTGGGCCTGGCGGTGGTCGGCCGGCTGGCGCAGGCTTACGGGTTCCAGGTGTCCCTGCGCTCTTCCGCGTACGGCGGCGTCCGGGCTGTGGTCATCGTGCCGCAGCACCTGATCACCACGGCGTCCTCGGCGACCGGTCTCGCCCACGGCATCGGTTCCTCCTCGGGGCCCAGGGCCGTGGTCGCCGCACGGCGCGAGCACCCCCTCGACCGCTCGTCGGCCCCCGTGTCCGCGCCCCGGCCGGTACCGGCCCCGGCGCACCGGCCGGAGCCCGTCACCAGCGGGCCGGTCACCGCACGTACCGCCACCGGCCTGCCGCAGCGACGCCGCAAGGACCGGGCCACCACCTCCGACGCCCGGCCTGCCGCGGGGCCGCAGTCGGCAGACGACTGCGGCCCCGGAATGTGGCTGGAGGCGTTCCACAGCGGACTGTCCGGCGCGCCCGGCCACGATGCGCAGGGCGCCCAGGACGCGTCGGGTACAGCGACCAAAGGGGCGTAAGCAATGATGACTCAGCGAAGCAGTATGGACTGGATGCTCAAGGACCTGGCCGCCGGAGTGCCGCAGACGCGGCACGTGATCGTACTGTCCGCGGACGGGCTCTGCGTGGCGCAGTACGGAGCCGAGACCGACACGGCCGACCGCCTGGCCGCCGCCTGTGCGGGCCTGCAGAGCCTCGCTGGAGCGGTGGCCGCGGAACTGCCCCACTCGGAGGGCAGAATGCGCCTGGTCGTGATCGAGATGGACGGCGGGTTCTTCTACCTGATGGCCGCCGGCGACGGCTCCTATCTCGCGGTCCTCGCCGACGAGGGCGTCGATGCGGGCCTGATGGGGGCGCAGATGCGCAACCTGGTGACCCGAATGGGGGAGCACCTGAGCAGCCCGCCCCGACATGACGGGCATCCCGCGTGAATGAGCCGCCCACAAGCTGGGAGGACAGCAGTCCAGAACGGCTCTACGTCATCACCGGCGGACGCAGCGGACCCTCCACCGCCGTCCACCTGGACCTTGTGACCCTGGTCGTGGCCAAGGCGCCCGCCCGGCCCGAGATGCAGCCCGAGCAGGCGGCCATCCTGCGGATGTGCCAGTCACCGCTGTCGGTGGCCGAGATCGCCGCGTACGTCGGCCTGCCCGTCAGCGTCGTCACCGTGCTGGTCGGAGACCTGATGGCCGGGCAGCGCGTGCAGGTCCGTCCGCCCGTTCCCGCCGCGCAGCTACCCGACCTTGCTCTGATCGAGGCAGTGATCGATGGACTTCAGAAGCTCTGAGGCGCCCGCCGGGCCCCGCGACGCGGACGTACTCCCGCAGACGGCCGCGGCCGCCGTGAAGGTCGTCATCGTCGGCGGTTTCGGCGTGGGCAAGACGACGATGGTCGGTGCGGTCAGCGAGATCAAGCCGCTGACGACCGAGGAGACGATGACCAGGGCCGGCGTCGGCGTCGACGACACCCGGGGCGTGGCCCGCAAGATCACCACCACGGTGGCCATGGACTTCGGCCGCATCAGCGTCAACGACGAACTGGTGCTGTACCTGTTCGGAACACCCGGCCAGGAGCGCTTCTGGTTCCTGTGGCGCGGCCTCTTCGAGGGCGCGCTCGGAGCGGTCGTACTCCTCGACACCCGTCGGCTGGAGATCAGCTTCGATGTCATCGGACGGCTGGAGGAGCGGGGCGTCCCCTTCGTCGTGGCCGTCAACTCCTTCCCCGACGCGCCCGAGCATCCGCTGGAGGACCTGCGCCAAGCCCTCGATCTGCCCCCCACCGTCCCGATCCTCGTCTGCGATGCCAGACGACGGGACTCGTCCCGCGACGTCCTGCTGACCCTCATGCGCTACCTGCACTCCCAGGCAGCCACCCAGGAGGCAATGTGAGTACCCCTCCCACCCCACCGCCCGAGTGCCCCGCCCACGCGGCGGCAACGGCGGGCGGCTTGTACCGTCTCCACGGAACGGAGGCCCAAGCCGACCCCCTTGCGCTGTACGAGAAGCTGCGGGCCGAGTACGGGCCGGTGGCCCCCGTGCTGGTGAGCGGGGACCTCCCCGCATGGCTGGTCCTCGGCCACCGGGAGAACCTGGACGTGGCGCGCACGCCGTCGCGCTTCGCCCGCGACCCCCGGGGCTGGCGCGACATGAGAGAAGGCCGCGTACCGGCGGACACCCCGCTGGGCCCCATGGTTTCGTGGGTGCCAGTGTGCAATTTCACCGACGGGCCCGTCCACGAGCGGCTGCGCGCAGCCGTAGTGGAGTCCCTGGAGCGCTTCGACAAGCGCGGCATCCGCCGCTACGTGACCCGCTTCGCCAACCAGCTCGTCGACCAGATCGCAGGCGAGGGGTACGCCGACCTGGTGTCCGCCTTCTCCGACCAGCTCCCCATGCTGGTCATGACGCAGCTCATCGGGGCACCCGACGAACACGGACCCCGGCTGGTCAACGCAGCACGCGACATGCTCCAGGGAACCGAGACGGCCCTCCAGAGCGACCGCTACGTCACCGCGACGCTGGAACAGCTGGTCGTGGAGCGCAAAACCAAGCCCGCCCGCGACCTTGCCTCCTGGCTGATCGAGCACCCTGCGAACCTGAGCGACACCGAAGTACTGATGCACCTGCGCGTCGTGCTGATCGCGGCCTACGAGACCACCGCCAACCTGATCGCCAACACGCTGCGGACCGTACTGACCGACCCGCGCTTCCGGGCCAGCCTCTCCGGAGGCCACATGACCCTGCCCGACGCCCTGGAGCAGGTCCTGTGGGACGATCCGCCGATCAACACGATCATCGGGCGCTGGGCCACCGGAGACACCCTCCTCGGCGGCCAGCAGGTGAAGGCCGGCGACATGATCCTGCTCGGTCTGGCCGCGGGCAACGCCGACCCGCAGATCCGGCCGGACCCCCACGCCTCCGTCCACGGCAACCGCTCCCACCTGGCCTTCAGCAGCGGGCCGCACGAGTGCCCGGGCCAGGACATCGGCCGGGCCATCGCGGACACCGGCATCGAGGTGCTGCTGGACCGGCTGCCCGATCTCCAGCTGGCCGTCGACGCGAGCGAGCTCCAGTGGCGTGGCACTCTCATGTCACGCCACCTCCTGTCCCTGCCGGTACGGTTCGCCCCGCGCTCCGTGGCGAACGCGCAACCCCAGTCCGAGCAGCCGACCGGGCACCCCGCGCACGCGCTGATCCCGCCGCAGCCGACGGCAGCGCCCGCGGTCGCCGGCCACCGCCGCCGCGTCAGCTGGTGGCGCCGGCTGCTCGGCCGCCGCTGAGCCGGCCCTTCGAGCCAGGGGCCCGGCCGCACCGGCCGGGCCCCAGGCCATCGCTCAACCGCGTACCCGCTGCCACCAGGATGCGAGAGCCGGAATCTCCGGCGGCTCGATGCCGGCGACGCTGGGGGCATCGGCGAACCGGACCTCGAACCGGGCCTCCGCGAGGGGTAGTTCGTACCGGTTGCGCGGACTCGCGTACCGGGGTGCCCGGGTCTGCCACGCGATCGAGCCGGCCACGTAGTGGCAGAGCGCCGCCAGGTGGCGGCGCAGTTCCTCGTCCGCGCCGTCCTCCACCTGCGCCCGCAGCCGGGTGAACAGAACCATCACCCGGTCACGCAGCGCCACGGCGAGCGGCACCGCCTCGGCGGGGGAACAGTTCTCGTGATGGGCGAGGACATTGATGAGGTTCACCTCGCGCGGCTCCAGGTGGTCGTCCTTGTCGTAGGAGAACAGGTCGTTGTCCGCGCTGACGATGAAACCCGCTGCATCCGTCAACGCTGTGAGGGTGGGGGAGTGGAGCACGTCCGGCGGCAGCCGGTCCGCGCGTGCGACATCAGACCAGGTCAGTGAGAACCGCGTACCGTTCGCCAGCGGCCCCATGGCGACGAAGTCGTTCAGCCCCGGCATGATCCCCGCTTCGGCCTGGGCAGCCCGCCAGGCCGCCCCGAGCAGCCAGTCCCGTGTCCCCTCGACGAACCTGCGGAGCTCGTGCGGGGTGAGCATGGCCTGGGTGCGGCGCACCAGGTCCACCAGAGCGCGGGTCATGGGCCCGTCGGGCAGTACGCCGGCCCCGGGGTCCTCGATGGTCCGCAGCAGTCGTACCCCGTGTTCGACGACGGCCCCCGTCCCCACCTCGTCGGAACCCGAATCCTGCCAGTCGTCCACGGCGTTGGCCCAGTAGTTCCACTCGGTGAACAACAGGAGGGCATCCACATCTCCGTCGGGGATGATGCGGCAGGAGAAGTCGGCGCTGTGGGTGGCGAGACCCCACGCGCGCTCGACCGGATCGGGGTACAGGCCGAAGGCGTCCAGCCACTCGACGGCCCGGGCCTCCACCTGCTTCGCCTCGGGATGGACGAGGTCGCGCTCCAGGGGGCAGTAGAAGGACGGCAGGCGCGCACCAAGGAGCGAGGGGCGTGGCGACGCGGTCATCGGCCGCCACCGATCCGGAAGCGCAGCAGCCGCGTCTCCACCGCGTGGTCACGCCAGAGCCGGAAGAACCTGCTGTGCGCGATCGTCGACTGCTCGAGCCGCTCGCGGGTCCAGGCGCCGGGTTTGACACCGGCGCCCGCTCGGAGCCGGTCGAGTTCGGCGGTGTTCCATGCCATGGACTGCACCCAGAACTCGGTCACCGAGTCCGTCACGTCCTCGTCCTGCACCAGCTCGAAGCCGGCCGCCTCCGCCGCGGCCAAGTATTCCCCGCGCCGTCCCAACCGGGTTCTGTAGTAGTCGTCCATGAACTCACGCCATTCGGAGCGGCCCACGAAATGCTCCTGGATCCCGAACCATCCGCCG
Organism: Streptomyces sp. ISL-94; assembly: GCF_018614075.1. Lineage (GTDB taxonomy): Bacteria > Actinomycetota > Actinomycetes > Streptomycetales > Streptomycetaceae > Streptomyces. Next base: position 7,413 of record NZ_JAGGOZ010000053.1, read on the forward strand.
GGCTCCAGCGCCTTGGCGACGACCTCGAAGAGACGGGTCCGGTCGGTGTAGCCGCTGCTCTCGTTGGCGTAGACGGCGTCGTACGCACGGGTCTCGTCCAGGTCGTGCACATCCGCGAGCAAGGGCTTCACCCGGCCCCTGACTCCTGCGTGTCCGGCGAAGTGCCGCACGATCGGGACGTGTTCCTCTGCCACGGTGAGGCTGGTGACCGACGCCCCGAGTTGCTGTGCCCAGTACAGCGACGTGCCGCCCAGACCACAGCCGATGTCCAGCAGCCGCCGGGGAGGCGCCTCGTACGCGCCCCACGAACGGGCCGCGTGCTCGACTATCCGCTCCTGCGCGTCGAACAGGCGCCGTTTCAGGATGCTTTGGGAGACGGTGGTGTCGGGGGGGCCGTCGGAGTACAGCCCCACGTGGAAGTGCACGCGGGGTCCCGGGCCGTACTTCTGGAGGATCTCCTGGGTCTTGCGGCTGTAGTAGAGCCGGACCGGATCGTCCGCGGCTCGGCCCTGGCCGCTGCCTAAGGACGATACGAAGGGTGTAGTGCGCATGGGGCGTCCGCCCTTTCGTGGGTAGGGCTGGCCTCCGGGACACACTGGCGCCGCTCTCACCGCGTCCCGACCGGTCCACTGTTGAAGCATGGATCATCGTGGCACTTCGCGGGTCCTACGTCAGCCCACTGGAGCAGTACGGAGCAGCATCGGTTCACATACCCCCCGAGCTGTTGTGGGCGGCTGCGGCTGAAGCCGGTGGTGCCCGAGTTCCACGTCCCGCCTCTCGAGCCGGGCAACGCGATCAGCAGGTTCCGGATGAACACCTCGGCAGGGTCCGGGCAGCGTCGTTGCCGACCCGGGCTGGTGGACGGCTCGCAGGTATGCGGGTCGGAGTGCATTGGAGCGCCTTGGTGGTTGTCGCCCACTGCATCCGGCTGTGGCCCGGAAGCCGCGGTGGAGTCATCGCGACGGGATGCAGGCGTCCGGCGGATCCGCCGCTTCGGCAGCGCGAACCAGATGGGCCTCAGGGTGCGTTCGCGGGCGTCTGGCCTTCAGTGGGAAGTGCCGGTGGCTTCGCCGTGGCCCTGGGGGGGCGGACCAGGAAGAGCAACGCGACTGCGGCCAAGGCGAGGGCGACAAGCATGATGGAGGCCATCGGCAGGGAGCTGTTCTCGCCGGAGAGGCCGACCAGCGGGGAGGCGATCGCGCCGCCGTCCCATGGCGCGGAACGTACCGGACGGCCCGCCCTTGTGGCGGCGCTCCGGCGGAAGGGACTCGGGCACTTTGGCGAGTACGCCCAGCAGCAGGACGCCGATAAGGCAGAGCACCGCGAAGACGGCCCGCCAGGTGGAGGCGGCCAGGATCGCGCCGCCGAGGACGGGTGCGGCGACGGGGGCCACGCCGACGATCTGGGCGAGCACCGCGAAGTAGCGGGGAATGTCCGGCCCGTGGAACAGGTCGGTTATCACGGCGCGGGCGAGGACCACGCCGACGGCCCCGGCCACGCCCTGCAGGAAGCGCGCGGCGATCAGCACGTTGACGTGGGGCGCCATGGCGCAGGCCAGCGTGAAGAAGATGTACCCGGCGGATCCGCCGATCAGCAGTCGGCGCCGGCCGAGCCTGCCACATCGGGCCCGTCCGCGCAGGGCTGTTGGCGCACCCCGTGACGACGGGCCGACGAGCGCGGGTCCCCGCGTCCGGGGCCCCGCTTCCCCCTCACGGGGCAGTGAGGAAACCCGCCGGCACGGCGGCCTCCACCCTCTCGGATCCGTGTCCTGCGCCCATCAGGGAGGCCCGGAGGGCAGAGATTCCGAGTTTACGGGAGCTGGCGGGAGGCCAGGTCGCGGACGGTTGCCATGTCGCTGAAGGGGAGCAGGTCCTCGCCCACGATCTGGTGCGGTTCGCTGCCCTTTCCGGCGATCAGGACGATGTCTTCGGGCTGAGCCGCGGACAGTGCGAGGGCGATGGCCCGGCGGCGGTCGGCGGAGCGTTCGTACGGTGTGCCGGTGGCCTCGATGCCGGGGACGATCTGGTCCAGGATCGCCTCGGGATTTTCGGTGCGCGGGTTGTCCGAGGTCAGGACGCACAGGTCGGAGTGGGTGCCGGCGATGCGGCCCATTTCGGCGCGCTTGGTGGTGTCGCGGTCCCCGCCGCAGCCGAAGACGGTGATGACCCGGCCCCGGGCGAAGCCGCGGATGGCCGTGAGGACCTTGTCGAGGGAGTCGGGCGAGTGCGCGTAGTCCACGATCACGGACGTGCCGGCGGGGGTCACGAAGCGCTCGAACCGGCCCGGTACGGGCGGCATCTGGGCGAGCGCGGCGACCAGTCCGTCCAGGTCGTGCCCCAGTACGCGGCAGGCCGCGACGGCCGCCAGCGCGTTGGACACGGAGAAGCGGCCCGGGACGGGGATCGCCGCCGGGTACGCCAGGCCGGCGTGGTGCAGCGTGAACCGTGTGCCCGAGGCGTCCGCGATCAGGTCCGTGGCCCGGAAGTCCGCCTCCTCGTCGAGGCCGTAGGTTGTCACCGCGCCCGGCATCATCGCGCGGATGCCGGCTCCCACGGCGTCGTCCACGTTGACCACCGCGTGCCGGCACAGTCCCTGGAACAGCCGGAGTTTGGCGTCCGTGTAGTGGGCCATCGTGCCGTGGTCGTCCAGGTGGTCCTGGGTGAGGTTGGTGAAGACGCCGACGTCGACGAAGGTGCTGTCCATGCGGTACGTCTGCAGGGCCATCGAGGTGGCCTCCAGCACCACGCTGCCGGTGCCCTGGTCCCGCATGCGGCCCAGGAGGTACTGCAGGTCGGGCGATTCCGGTGTGGTCAGCACCGAGGGCGGCATCGGGATCACCTCGTCGCCGATCCGGCTGCCCGCCGTACCGATCACGCCCACCGAGGCGCCCTCGGAGATTCTCAGCAGCGACTCGACCATGTAGGAGATGGAGGTTTTCCCGTTGGTCCCGGTGACGGCAACCAGGTCCATGTGCCGGCCCGGCTCGCCGAAATAGCGGGAGGAGACGACCGCGGCCGCCTTGCGGGTATCGGGCACCCGTACGACGCACACCGCGGGCAGCAGCTCCCGTCCGGGGGGCGCGGCGGCGGCTCCCGCCGCGTCGACGAGCACGGCGACCGCCCCGCGCGCGAGCGCCGCACCGATGGAGGCGGGGCCGCCGCCGCGGTGGCCGGGCACGGCGATGAAGAGCGAGCCCGGCACCACCCGGTCGACGTCGAAGGTGGTGCCTGCGGTGATCCCCGTCGATTCGGTGTCGCCTTGGATGACGTGGTGCTCATGGCCGGTCAACAACCCGCTCAACTTCACGGTGGTCCCTTCGGAGACGGCTACGGCCCGGCGTGCGGCCCTCGCCTGGCGGCAGCGCCGACGGAGCGTCGGGACTGCGGTGGTGGGGTGGGAAGGGCGATGCGTCGCCCGCGAGGCGGCGGGGGCCGGTCGGGGCGCGGTGATCAGGCCGGGCTGCCGGGGCGGGGCCCGTCGCGAAGGTGGTGCGGCGGGAGGGAGTGGCCCGGGCGCGGTGGGGAAGCGCTAGCCGTGGCCGTGCACGACGCCGCGGCCGACCGTGGGGGCCTGGCCGTCGGCGGCGGTCCGGGGGCTCACGCCCGTCCGGCCCGCGGAGGCCGCGCGCGCGTCAGGGGCGGCCTGCGGCAGGCACTCTCCCGTGACGCGTCGTGTGCGGTTCATGGACCGAGTGTACGTGCGCTCGCGTGCCCTGTACGCCGGGTCGGCCCGTCGGTCGCGGAGGACCACCGCTGCGGGCGGCGTCCGGTCACAGCACCAGGGTCTTACTGTCCGATGCCGAATGAAGCTCGCCCGTCCTCTGCTGTCTGGTTCGTTGCCTGCCCACACGCGACCGGACGACCGGGTGATCTTAGGGGATCGTGGGATGTACCGGGCGGGGGTGGTGGGCGGTCTGGCAGCATTCGTCTGGCCTGCAACGCCTTCGGTCGTCCACCCGGGCTGCTACGCCGTTGGGGCGAAGCCTCAGTCGACGGGATTCCGGGCTCGGCCGGGAGGGGGAGAACCACCGCTGTGACAGGTCATGCAGCAGGACGCGTAGTTCCGTACGAGGTACAGGGCAGCGGGCCCGAAAGGGTCCTCGCACTGCACCACTGGCTCAGTGACAGGTCGAGTTTCGACCAACTACGGCGACACCTGAACGGGGACGTGTTCAGTTACGCGTTCATGGACTGCCGTGGGTACGGCGCGGCAATGGAGACCCCCGGATGTACACCATGGAGGAAGTCGCGGCGGACGCCCTCGCCGTGGCCGACGACCTCGGCTGGGACACCTTTTCGGTCATCGGCCACTCCATGGGCGGCAAGGCGGCCCAGCTGATGCTGCTGGACGCCCCCTCGCGGGTCCGCTCGATCATCGGCATCTCGCCGGTGCCCGCGTCCGGGTTCCCGCTCGAAGGGGAGATGTGGGAGCTGTTCGTCGGGGCCGTGGAGGAGTCCGGCAACCGCAGGACGATCTTCGACGTCACCACCGGCAGTCGGCACGACGATGCGTGGCTGGACGCCAGAGTGAGCGGCTCGGAGCGCTCTTCGCCGGCGGCCCTGCGCTCGTACCTCGATTCCTGGACGCGCGGCTCCGACATCCACGATCGGGTTGAGGGAAACCCGACCCCCGTGCTTGTCGTGGCCGGTGCGAACGACCCGGCGATGGGTCCCGACACCATGCGGTCCACCTGGCTGCAGTGGTATCCGAACGCCCAGCTCGAGGTCTTCGACGACGCGGGCCACTTCGCCCCGGACGAGAGCCCGGAGGCCCTGGCGACGGTGGTCGAGAGGTTCCTCGGCGGCTTGGGTCTTCCGTAAAATGATCTTGAGTGGTGAATCATGGTTCGGCAAGGCCAAGGAGGGCTCCCCGCCCAAGCGCCCGCACGGCGCTGACCGTTTGGGGCTGGGCCTCCGACATCCTGGATGAGTGGTTCACCGAGGTACGGCCGCCATTCGGGACAGAAGGAAACCCGGCCGCCCGGCCCTCCGAGCGCGGACTGTGGATCGGCTGCCAGCGCCTCAACTCCCGGTTCATCACCTATACCGCCAGGCCCGGGCCCAGGCCTTGGACGAAGGGCTGGACTTCCACTCCTTGCGCAGGTCTTACGTCACCCACCTGATCGAGGCCGGCTGGGACCCCGCGCTTCGTCCGGGAGCAGGTCGGTCACGACCACGCAAGCACGAGCACTACGGCCGCGGCACCCCCACCGTCACGCTCGCCGCACACCTCGCCTACGGCACCATCGGCGGAGGGTTCCTCGCATGGCCCGAGTGAGGGAGCCCTTGGCCGGCGCTGCTCCAGAGAGCCGGCCCCGAAACGCGGAGATCCGCAGCGAGCAGCCATGACCAATGCCGGCGCCAAGGGCTGTAGCGATGTTCCCCACGGCAGGGGTAGATCGCTCTGGCGGCTCCTACCGTGCGGGTGCGGGTGCGGGTGCGGAGCAGGGTGCCGTCACAGTATGGCGGGCGTATTGTCCGTGTATGGGTGACGTGCGGTGTGACTCGTGCGGTGCGCGGCTGCCCGGTCCGGCGATGGCCCGCAGGCGCCGGTACTGCCGGCCGGCGCACCGGCAGGCGGCCTGGCGGGCCCGGTGTCGTTGGCGGGAGGCGGCGCCCGCGCGCGCAGGGATGACCGAGGCCGGCGAGGTTCTGCTGCTGCACGTCAAAAGCGTCGCGCGGCTTTCCCTGGAGCCGCCTTCGCCGCGTTCGCCCGCGGGCTGGAACTGCGCTGCCGTGGCGCGGGTTCCCGACCTGGCCGGGCAGCTCGTCCAGGCAGCGGTGCTGGCGGACCGGCGGGCAGGGGCGAGCTGGGCGCAGATCGGTGCGGGGCTGGGCATCAGCGCCGAGGCGGCCCGCAGCCGCTTCGGGCGCACCCGCAGCGCCAGTCCTGCCGACGGCGGCGGGTGACAGGCATGCAGCGCCCTGCTGCCCCGGGAAGCGTTGCCGGCCCCGGGGAGGGGTTGCCGGACGCAGTCCTGGCCGACGTGGTGCGGAACACCGGTGCATCGGTGGGCCTGGTGTATCTGCTGCCGCCGGGGGAGCGGGTGCTGCGGCTGGTCCTGGCTTCCGGGGTGTCCCGGCAGATCGTCGCTCCCTGGGCCCGCGTTCCCGTGGACGCCGCGATTCCGGTGGCGGATGCCATGCGCCGGCGGCGCCTGGTCTGGCTGGGCAGCCAGGAGGAGATCGCCCGCCGCTATCCGCGGCTCGGCCTCGTCCTGCCGTACGACTTCATGCTCGCCGCAGCCCCGATCGCCGGCGCTGACACGGTGTGGGGCGGCATCGTGCTGCTGTGGCCCGTCTGGCACCCGGCGCAGCTCACTGCGGCCGAGCAGGAGACGATCGCCGCCTGCTGTCGGCGCACTGCAGCGCTCCTGCAACACGCTGCCGACAGCGGCCGTCCGCTGGGGCCCGCCGACGAACCCCGCCTGCTGCCTGCGCTGTACCCCCACGAGGCCGACCCGGCCCAGGCCATGGCCGCTCTGGGTTTCGCCGAGCGGCTGCCCGTGGGCTGCTGCGCGCTCGACCTGGACGGCCGGCTCACCTTCATCAACCCCGCAGGCGCCGAACTGGTCGGTGCCAGTGCCGCGTCCCTGCTGGGCAAACGCCCATGGGAGGTACTTTTGTGGCTGTACGACCCGGTGTTTGAAGACCGCTACCGGGAGGCGGTGGTCTCCCGGCAGCCCACCTCCTTCACCGCCAGGCGCCCACCCGACACCCGGCTGTCCTTCCAGCTCTACCCGGACGACAGCGGCATCAGCGTCCACATCACCCCCGCCGCCGGGGATCCGACCGCCACGGAGACGGGGGCAGCGGCCCCGTCCCCAGCCGGGCTCGTCGGCGCGACGGCGCTCTACCACCTGATGCACCTTGCCACCGCCCTCGCCGAGGCAGCCGGGGTGCAGGACGTGGTCGAGCTGGCTGCCGACCAGATCGTGCCGGGCTTCGGCCCGAAGGCCCTGGCCCTGTTGACCGTGGAAGACGGACGGCTGCGGGTCACCGGCTACCGCGGCTACAGCCCGGAACTGATGGCCCGCTTCGATGCGGTCCCGCTGAGCTCCGACACCCCCGCCGCCCATGTCATCACCACAGGTGTGGCCAGTTTCTTCGCCACCTTCGCCGACCTTGCCCTGGCCTACCCTCCGGCCGTGCGGCAGGACGAGATGGCCGCCTGGGCCTTCCTCCCCCTGATCGTCTCCGGCCGCCCGGTCGGCTCCCTGGTACTCGCCTACGACCAGCCCCACCCGTTCCCGCCCGCCGAACGGGCCATGCTCACATCGCTGGCCGGTTTGACCGCCCAAGCTCTGGACCGCGCCCGGCTCTACGACGCCAAGCACACCCTCGCCCACACCCTGCAGACCGCCCTGCTGCCCCACCTCCTGCCGCGGATCCCCGGTCTTCAAGTCGCCGCCCGCTACCGGCCGGCCGGCCACGGCATGGACATCGGCGGCGACTTCTACGACCTCATCCGCTGCACACCCACGACGGCCGTCGCCGCGATCGGCGACGTGCAAGGCCACAACACCACCGCTGCCGCCCTCATGGGACAGGTCCGCACCGCCGTCCACGCCCACGCCACCGCCGGCGCAACCCCCGGCGACATCCTCACCGGCACCAACCGCCTCCTGACCGACCTCGACCCCGGCCTGTTCGCCAGCTGCCTCATCGCCCACATCGACCTCACGACACAGCGGGCGCTTCTCGCCACGGCCGGCCATCCCCCTGCCCTGCTCCGCCACCCGGACGGGCGGACCGACATCCTGCGCCTGTCCCCGGGGCTGCTCCTGGGCATCGACCCGGACGCCGACTACTCCACCGCCGAGATTCCGATCCCACCCGGCGCCGCCCTCGCCCTGTACACCGACGGACTCGTCGAAAGCCCCGGCACCGACATCGACGACGCCACCGCCGCGCTCGCCGGCCACCTGGCAGCGGCGGAACCGGAGGACCTCGACGCCCTCGCCGATATCCTCCTCCACCACGCCGAACAGTCCGCGCCCCGCCATGACGACATCGCCCTGCTCCTCATCCGCCCGCACGACGGACCATGAACGCAGCATCGCCTCGCATGCGAGCCACCGGGTGCCCTGGAAGCTCGCGGTCGCCTTGGCCGTCGTCCTGCGGGGCCGTACGGCCGGCTTCCCGCCTGGCTCGCCGTGACGTCGGGGGCGCTCGGCGCGGGGGAAGGCGGACCAGGACCGGTCGACCCGACTGTCGCAAAGGCACCTCAGCCTGCCAGCTTGTTGAACGTGCGGATCCGCTGCTCGAAGAGCCGCGCCGGCACGATGCGGCGCAGCATGCTGAGACGCCTCGCGAAGGGGCCGGCGGTGTAGCGCAGCTTCGGCTTGGGGGTGGTGGCTGCCGCGACGATCGCCTGGGCGACGGTGGCGGGGGCGTCGCCGCCCTTACCGCCCGGCCGCGAGGCCGGCGGCGATCATGTCCTCATGTTCCTCGTCCTTCTCAGGTTCAGGGGGCGGCGACGGCGTCCGTACGCCCGGTCTCACGGCGGCGGTCCACCCCACCAACATCGGGAGCGTTGCGCCGCAGCCACAGGCTCAGGACGCCGCACACTACGGCGAGCACGAACAGCACCAAGGGCACCGTCTTCACGTCCATCGTGTCGATGACACCGCCCAGCAGCGGGGGGAAGGCTACGCCGCCGATCATTGAGGCGGCGATCACGTAGGCACCGGCCGCGCCCACGCCGGGGACGGCGCGGTTCAGCCAGGGCAGGCAGGTCGGGAAGATCGGCGCGATCATCAGACCGACGCCGAAATACGCGTACGGGGCAAGGACCGGCACCGTCGCCAGGAGCAGGAAGCCGGCCATGCCCGCGCAGCAGACGATCAGGATCGAGGGCGCAGACCAGCGCAGGCTCAGGGGCGCGACGACGAACCGGCCCACGGTCATGGCCGCCCAGTAGGCGGACGTCGCGGTGGCGGCGGTGGCGGCGCCGTATCCGACGACTTCGAGGTGAGTGGGCTCCCAGCCGCCCACGCCGGTCTCGATGGCGACGTGCAACACGTAGATGCCGATGAACGCCGCGATGATCGGGATCACCCGCGCTCCGCCCGTCGAGGCACCCTCGGCCGCAGCCGGCCGGGGCTCGCGGGCGGCCACCCCGCCCAGGGTCAGCAGGATCAGGAGGCTGATCACGCCGATGCCGAGGAAGATCTCCGGGTAGTGGTCGGCGCCGAGCCAGCCGATCAGGCCCGGGCCGGCGATGGCGCCGAGGCCGAAGTGTCCGTTGAGCAGGTTGAGCATGGCGGTGCTGCGGTGGCCGAAGCCGACGGCGAAAAGCTGGTTCAGGCCGTAGTCGATGCCGCCGAAGCCGAGGCCGATGACGAACGTGCCGACGAGGGCCAGGACCCAGTTCGGCGAGAAGGCGAAGGCGGCTGCGCCGGCGGCCATGAGCACGTAGGAGCCGCCGAGCAGCACCCGGTTGTTCAGACGGCCCCGCTGGAGGTGGTAGACCAGCACACCCGCCAGTGCGCCGACGAAGTGGGCGCTGAGACTGAGCCCGGCCACGGCGGGGCCGATGCCGTACTCCTCCCGCAGGGCTGGGATCGCGGGTCCGTAGAGCGCCTGCAGGGCGCCGATCACCACGAACGCCACGCACGAGGCGATGATCGCAACGGTGGTGAGGAGGGGCCTGCCCGCTTCCGGCAGGTCGGGCTCACTGGTGGCGGACATCGCTCTCCTCGTGGTTCGCGGTCGAATGAACATGATCAGCGTTCGTAACAGGCGTGAAAGCCGTGCCACTTCCGCCAGATTACTCAGCGAAGATGTTCGTTTCAACAGTTTCGATGCGCGTACCGCACATGGCAGCCGCTGGCGTGCTCCGTCTGTGCTAAAAGCAGACACATGAACGTGATGGAGAGGCACAAGTTCGTCGTGGGGCTGCTCATGCAGCACAACCGCGCGACCGTGGCCGAACTGGCCCAGGCCACCGGGGCGTCCGAGATGACCATCCGGCGGGACCTGGAGGTACTGGAGTCCCGGGGGGCCCTGCGCCGGGTGCGCGGCGGCGCCGTGAGCAGCCTGCCCGGCGGCGTCGAGCCGCCCTACGCGATCCGGGCCATGTCCGGGACGCAGGCCAAGGAACGGCTGGCCCGCGCCGTGGTCGATCTGCTCACCGACGGCGAGACCGTCGCCCTGGACACCGGCACCACCGCCGTGGCCGTCGCCAAGGCCATGGTCGGCCGCCAGTTCACGGTGGCCCCTCTCTCCCTGCATGCCGCCTTCGCCCTCTCCGGGCATTCCGGCATCCAGCTGGTGATGCCCGGTGGGCAGGTACGCCCCGAGGAGCTGTCGTTTTACGGTCATGCCCCCGTGCAGACCTTCAAGGACCTGTGTTTCGACACGTTCATCCTGGGCTGCTGCGGCGTCGACCCGGTCCAGGGCGCCACCGCCTACAACCTCGAAGACGTACAGGTGAAGCGGGCCGCGGTGGCCGCGGCGCAGCGCGTGATCCTCGTGGCCACCGCCGACAAGATCGGCCGCACTGCGCTGGGCCGCATCTGCTCGATGGAGGAGATCGCCCTGGTCGTCACCGATGCCCCCGCCGGTTCTCCCGCGGTCGAAGTACTGAGGGAGCAGGGGATCGAGGTGGTCCATCCGGCGAACGGCTGAACCGCACGGCCGTGTCGGTTCGGGCCGCTCGTCTGTGCTTCACGTCGGTGTGCCCTTCCTGCATGCATGGCGCGCATCCGGGATCGGCGCACCCGTGTGGTCAACTTCGTTGCAGCCGCTCGTCTTTGGCCGCACGTCGAAACTCAGCACTGTGCTTCGCATGTCGGACGTCCATCGTGCAGCTGGCCACGGGCACATGCTTGGCCGTCCCGGCGCCCCGCCGCTGGTGGATGTCGCGCTGAGCAAGCATCCGCAGGTCTGGGCGGGTGCGGGCATGCCATGCACCGTCTTCCGCACGACTTTCGCGGAGCTGGTGAAGCTGACCGGCGGCGAGGCCGCGGTGGCCGCCACCGACTGAACCCGGCGGGCGGTCCAGGTGTGCCCACCTCGCCCGAGCGCCATCACCGCCCTTACCAGAGTGCCGCCCGCGCGTGACCGCTTCGACGGTCGGCCACCTCGTCCGGGCCGGTCTGCTGATCCGCCTCTGCGGAGAGGTCCACTCGGAGCAGGTGGACGCTCTCGACCGCCGTGGGGACCTGCCCGCCCTGCTCAACCGTCACGTCCCCCTTGGCGTGGCCGGGCCGCCCTGGCCAGGTTGCGCGGCCGGCACCCGGACTTCCCGTGCCTGCCCCCGGGGCAGGCACGCAGGCGCGGGCCGTTGCAGCGGTTGTTGCCCAGCCTGTTGCCGGTTCCGGATCGGTGGCCGGCCCGTGACACTGAAGGGCCCGGAGCAGGTGGTCCGGGCTTTCGGCATGCCCCGCGAGGCGATGTGCAACACGCTGGGTGTTGCGTCAGCGTGTTGCAGCGCCTGTCGCACCCGGTGCGCTGCACCCCCGCCACGCTGGCTCGCCCGCCCAGACGGAACTTGAAGTCGACGCCGCGTTGCCGATCAAGCGAACCCGCTTCTACCAGCACGGTCACATCAACCATTCACGTCCAAGGCCGTCCCGTACAGGCGCTCCACCCTCAACCGAATGACGATCCTGCGCTCGGCCACCAGCTGCTTGAGGAACGCCTCTTCGTCCTGCGGCTTCGCAGCCGTCGGGATCATCCCGAGCAGTTCGCGCCCGACCGCGTCGCCGGGCACCGTCGTGATCCCGGAAACCTCCGCCGCACCCTCGGCGACGGCGAACGACCAGACGTCGCCACCCTGCACATGCAGCGCCGCACGCGGGTTGCGCTGCAGGTGCTTCACCTTGATGCGGTCGGCCGTGGTGGACAGCCGGACAATGCGGGCCCCGGCGTCCCAGCTGTAGAGCATCGTGGTCAGATGGGGATGGCCGCTTTGCTTGACAGTGGCAAGCGTCCCGAACTGCTGACTGGCCAGCAGGTCGGAGAGGGCTTCGTCGGACAGGGAGCGTGGCGCTGGTCCTTGAGTCATGTTCTGATCAACTCCCCTATCCTCCCCGGCATTCCAGGCCTGGCGTTCGCCCCAGTGACCCTGGACTCAGGGGCGCAGCGATACGGTCCGGCCAACCGCGCGCAGTCGGCCGTCGGTATCCAGGCGGCCGAGGAGGAGGAGCCGCGGGCGGACCCGAGTGCCCGTGATCGCGCCGATGACGGCCTCGGTGGTGTCCCTGCGTCTGATCCTGGTCCACTCCCGGTAGCCGGGGCGGTAGCGCTGAGGGCATGCCTCCAGGTTGACGGCGGCGGCGATCCGCCGGTCCCCGTGGAGGGTTTGCGCGGCCGCGGTGCCGCCGGCGGAGTGCCCGTACACCCCGACCCGGTCCAGTTCCAGCGCGTCGAGGACGAAGCGGAGGTCGGCGACCCGTGTGTCGATCACGGTGCGGAACGTGGTCGCCTCGGGTGGGCCGATCAGCGCTGTGCGCCGGACCCGTTCCCGGCCCGGCCGGGCGCTGGGGAACTCCACCTCGCTCGCGTCCCCGGGGTGGCCGACGGTGAGGTGGAGTGGTCGCTGCCGGGCGCCCCGGGCGTGTGGGAGATCCGGCTCGGCGGGCGCGGGCTGATCCTGCGGCCGACCTTCCACTGGCGGCGCGGCCCGCTCTTTCAGGACCGGCCGGACCGTCCGGTGGCGCTGGCCTACCCGGCGGGCCGCGGACTGCCCCTCGTCCCGGACGAGGGCGGCGCACCGGACGATCCCCTCGCGGGGGTCCTCGGCCGCACCCGGCTCGCGCTGCTGCGTTCCTTGGACCAAGCGCGCACGACCACGGGGCTGGCGCGGCGTATCGGCATCAGCAACGCGACGGCCTCCGCCCATGCTTCGGCCCTCCGCGCCGCCGGTCTGATCACCACCACCCGCACGGGCCGCTCGGTGCGCCACACCCGAACTGCCCTGGCGGAGCTGCTGTTCACCAGTGTCACGGCCGACGGCTGAGGATGAGTGGCGAGTCGCCTCGATCGCCGCGTACAGCTCGGCCCTCGACATCTACGAAATGACCGGGACCGTCCACCCGGAAGCACCCCGACGCTGTCCGCCTCCGCGAGGGCTCGGTCGCAGCCGGGCATGACGGAGAGCATGTCCTCTCCGAACCAAGCCCCGAGCGTCACGAGTTGGCCGCCCTGGCGGGACGTGCGGCGCAGGTCTAAGCTCGGCGGATGACCTTGGAATGGGAACAGGTAATTGTTCACTCGGTAGATCCGGTGGCCTTGGGGCAGTGGTGGGCTACGGCTCTTGGCTGGGTGGTGGTCCACTCCTCTGATGAGGAGTTCGAGATCCGCCCGGAGCCGGATCGCCTGCCGGGGTTGGACTTCGTCCGGCTTGATGAGAGCAAGAAGGTCAAGAGCCGACTGCACCTCGACTTCAGGCCTGATGACCAGGACGCCGAGGTGGCTCGTCTGGTGGCTCATGGCGCACAGCGTGTTGATATTGGCCAGGGTGATCAATCGTGGGTGGTATTGGCAGACCCCGAGGGTAACGAGTTCTGCGTTCTTGGCCAGCGGCGTCAGTAAGAACTCCGGCCGGAGGAGGCTGATGCCGGCGATGACGTCCTGGACATCGCGGGGCTCGAGCCGGCCGACGAGGTCCTGCCGGCCGGGGGACTCCACTGGAACATACCCACGGTGTCGCTTGGCGGATGAGGCCGAAGGCGGCCGGGTCGCCGAGCGGGACGCGGTCCGGGTTGTCGAGGTCGATCCGCCGACCGGTGGTGCGGCGGATTTCCTCGACGGCGTTCGCCCTCGCGGACTGCATCCGCACGACGAGCACGGTCCAGCTTGCGGAGGCCGAAGAGAGCGCGGTCGCTGCGGCTGGTGGCGGCCCGTACCGCGGGGACCTTCAGGCGCCGGTACAGCAGCAGCGCCAGTCCGGTCAGGGTGGCCAGCCCGGCGGCTCCCCCGACGAACAACGCGTTGGCGTGGTAGAGCGGTTCCTCGATGTGCACGCGTTCGGTGAGGGACTCCGGGACGATCAGTCCCACGACGTGTCCGGCGGCGACGAACAGCAGCCCGTAGTGGAAGAGCGGGCCGCCGACGCTGAGCAGCCGGTGCTCGTGCATCTGGCTGGAGCGGGTGGTGAAGCCGAAGCGGTCGTAGTGGTAGCGCCAGGCGGTGCCGGCGACGAGTACGACGGCGACGATGTAGGGCAGTACGCCCCACAGGGCGATGTGCAGGTGGTTCACCGTCGGTTCTCCTCGGCTGCGGCTGCGGCTGCGGCTGCCTGCGGGCGCAGGGTGGGGAAGGGCAGCAGGCCCACGGTCTCGGTGGGCGGGCCGCTGCGCACCAGGTGCAGGGCTGCCGCGCGGTCGGCCGGGGAAGGGCCCGGCAGCGTCAGGCAGACGGCTTCGAGGACGTCGGCGTAGGGGCTCTCGTGGTCGGTCAGGGCCATGCGCAGCAGTTCGAGAGCGGCGCGGTGTTCCTGGAGGGCGGTGCGCCCCGGCCCGGGGCTGCGGGCGGCGAACTCCAGGGTCAGGGGCAGGAAGTCGGGCAGCTCGTCGGCGGGCGGCTGCCAGCCGTGCTCGCGGTACAGCCGCCGCCAGCGTACGAGGGCCTCGCCGCGGCGGCGGGTGTCGCCGTCCGTGTAGTACGTGAGGTGCAGGGTGCGGCGGCGGCTGCGGTCGAAGGTGGCGACGTAGCGTGCGGACAGCTCGAGCTGCGGTACGCCGGCGACGGCCGCGCAGAAGCGGAGCAGGAGCGCGGGCTCCTTCCCGGGCAGGCCGTCGAGGGCGCCGCGGACGAGGTCCAGGCGCGGGTGCCAGTCCTCGTCGGGGTGGGACAGCAGCAGTGAGGCGGCCTGGTGGAGGGCGGCGGTGCGGCTCATGACCCCTCCGGGCGGGGGAAGAGGCCGGAGGGGGTGCCCTGGCCGTTCCAGTTGAGGAGGTTGACCCGGCCCTGCAGCGGCCCGGTGGGTCCGGTGGCCGCGGATTCGGGCCCGGCGAGGGGCGCGTGGAAGGTCTCGGCCGTGTACATGCCGGGGCCGCCGTCTCCGTCGAGGCTGCAGCCGGCTCCGGGGTCGGCGTGGTCGGAGCGTCCGGCGGTGTAACCGGTGGGGATGACGTAGCGGTCCTCGTACTTGGCGATGGCCAGCAGCCGGTACATGGCCTCGATGCCGTCGCCGTCCATGCCGACCGACCGGGCGATGGCCGGGTCCTGCTCCTCGCCGAGGTTGACGCGGCGCATGTGCGCGCGCATCGCGGCCAGGCGGCACAGTGCAGCTTCCACGGGGGCGGGATCGCCCGCCGTGAACAGTTCGGCGAGGTAGCCGACGGGGATCCGCATCGAGTCGATCGCGGCGAAGAGCTTCGCCGGGTCCTCGCCGTCGTGTCCGGTGGTGGTCAGCGACTCCACGATCGGCGACAGCGGGGGGATGTACCAGACCATCGGCATGGTGCGGTACTCCGGGTGCAGCGGCAGCGCCACCTTGTACTCGCTGATCAGCGCGCGGACCGGGGAGCGCTGGGCGGCGGTGATCCAGTCGTGCGGGATGCCGGCCTGTTCCGCCGCCCGTTGCACGGCGGGGTCGTCGGGGTCGAGGAAGCAGCCGAGCTGGGCTTCGTAGAGGTCCTTCTCGTCCGGTGTCGCGGCGGCGGCGCCGACCGCGTCGGCGTCGTAGAGGACGACTCCGAGGTAGCGCAGGCGTCCGACGCAGGTCTCCGAGCAGACGGTGGGCTGGCCGGCCTCGATGCGGGGATAACACAGCGTGCACTTCTCGGCCTTGCCGGTGCGGTGGTTGAAGTACACCTTCTTGTACGGGCATCCGGTCACGCACATGCGCCAACCGCGGCAGCGGTCCTGGTCGACGAGGACGATCCCGTCCTCGATCCGCTTGTACAGCGCCCCCGAGGGGCACACGGCCACACACGACGGGTTCAGGCAGTGCTCGCAGATCCTCGGCAGGTGGAACATGAACGACTGCTCGTACTCGAGGCGGACCTGCTCGTTCATCTTCTTGAGCACGGGGTCGCCGGCCAGGTGCTCGGGGCCGCCGCCGAGGTCGTCGTCCCAGTTGGGGCCCCATGTCACCTGGGTGGGCCGTCCGTCGATCAGGGAGCGGGGGGCGGCGGTGGGCACGTCGTCGCCCAGCGGCGCGCTGATCAGGTTCTCGTAGTCGTACGTCCACGGCTCGTAGTAGTCCGCGAGGGAGGGCAGGCGGGGGTTGGCGAAGATGCCGGCGAGGCGGCGGGCACGGCCGCCGCTGCGGGGCACGAGGCGGCCCCGCTTGAGCTGCCAGCCGCCCTGCCACTTGTCCTGGTCCTCGTAGGAGCGCGGATACCCCTGCCCGGGGCGCGTCTCGACGTTGTTGAACCAGGCGTACTCGCTGCCGGAGCGGTTGGTCCAGGTCTGCTTGCAGGTGACCGAGCAGGTGTGGCAGCCGATGCACTTGTCCAGGTTCATGACCATCGCGATCTGGGCCATGACGCGTCCGATGGTCGCTTCGCTCCGGGGCATCAGTACGTGACCTCCTGGGTGCGGCGGCGGATCACGGTCACCGCGTCGCGCTGGTTGCCGGTGGGGCCGTAGTAGTTGGGGGCGAAGGAGAGCTGGGCGTGGCCGCCGATCAGGTGGGTGGGCTTGATCAGCAGGCGGGTGAGGGCGTTGTGGACGCCGCCGCGACGGCCTGTGGTCTCCGACAGGGGCACGTTCACCATGCGCTCCTGGACGTGGTACATGAACACCGTGCCGGTCGGCATGCGGTGGGAGACGACGGCGCGGGCGACCACCACGCCGTGGGCGTTGACCGCCTCGATCCAGTCGTTGTCCGCGACGCCGATGGCCGCGGCGTCCTCGGTGCCGAGCCAGATGACCGGGCCGCCGCGGGCCAGGGTCTGCATCAGGAGGTTCTCCTGGTACTCGGAGTGGATGGACCACTTCGAGTGCGGGGTGAGGTAGCGGACCGTCACCGACCGCCGGCCGTCGTCCTCCTCCTGGCGGGGCCTGTCGCCCAGGGCGGCGAGGTCCAGTGGGGGCCGGTAGACGGGGAGTTGTTCGCCGTACTCGGCGATCCACTCGTGGTCGAGGTAGAAGTGCTGGCGGCCGGTGAGCGTATGCCACGGCTTGCGGTGCTCGGTGTTGATGGTGAAGGGCGCGTAGCGGCGCTCGGGGCCCTCCTTGCCGGACCATTCGAAGCTGGCGCCGACCTGCACCGGGCGGGCCTGGGTGTCGGAGAAGACGATGCGCCGCTCCGCCACCGACGCGGCGAGTTCCTCCAGGCCGCTGGCCGGTCCGCAGCGCAGGCCGAGCTGGCGGAAGCCTTCGGCGGCGACCCGGCCGTTGGTGGTGCCCGACAGGGCCAGGATCGCCTCGCACAGCTTGACGTCGGTGTCGAGCAGCGGGCGGCCCTGGGCGGCTCCCTTGCGGGCCGTGCCGCAGCGTCCGGCGAGCCAGCGCGATTCGGCGGAGGTGTGCACGGTGAGGCCGCGTACCAGCATGCCGTGTTCGTCGGCCATGGGCCCGAAGGCCGCGAGCAGGTCGGCGAGGGCGGTGTAGTCCCGCTTGACCAGCGTGTACTCGGGCCGGGTGGGTCCCTCGGGGGGAGCTTCGCCGGGGGTGTCGTGCTGGAGGGGGGTGGCGACGAGGTCCCAGGCCTCCTCCAGGCGGCCCGCCGCGAGTTCGGAGACCTTGGCGGCGAGGTTGTGGAAGATCTCGAAGTCGGTGCGGGCCTGCCAGGGCGGGTCGATCGCCGGGGAGAAGGCGTGGACGTAGGGGTGCATGTCCGTACTGGACAGGTCGTGCTTCTCGTACCAGGTCGCCGCCGGCAGGACGAGGTCGGCGAACAGGGTGGTGGAGGTCATCCGGAAGTCGAGGGCGAGCAGCAGGTCGAGCTTGCCGCGCGGCGCCTCCTCGCGCCAGGCCACCTCGCGCGGGCGGTGCTCCTCGGGGGCTTCGGGGGCGGAGGCGTTGTCGTCGGCGCCCAGCAGGTGCCGCAGGAAGTACTCGTTGCCCTTGGCGGAGGAGCCGATGAGGTTGGCCCGCCAGACGGTCAGTACGCGCGGCCAGTTCGCGGGGTCGTCGGGGTCCTCGCAGGCGAAGCCGAGCCGGCCGGCGTCACGCTGCTGCTCCACCCACTGTGCCGGTTCCGCGCCGGATTCCCGTACGCGCCGGCCGAGGTCCAGGGGGTTGGCCGAGAAGGTGGGGAAGGACGGCATCCAGCCGTTGCGCGCCGAGCGGGCCACCAGGTCGGCCGTGTGGGCGCCGGCGAAGGTGCCGCGCGCGGTGGGTGCGGTGAGGGTGCCGGCGGCGAAGCCCTCGTAGCGCCACTGGTCGGTGTGCAGGTACCAGTACGGTGTGCCGGCCATCTGCCGGGAGGGGCGTACCCAGTCGGAGGCGGTGGCGAGCTGCTGCCAGCCGGCGAACGGGCGGACCTTCTCCTGGCCGACGTAGTGGGCCCAGCCGCCGCCGTTGACCCCCTGGCAGCCCGTGAGCAGCAGGAGGGAGAGGAAGGAGCGGTAGATGGTGTCGGAGTGGAACCAGTGGTTGGTGCCGGCACCCATGACGATCATGCAGCGGCCCCGGGTCTGCTCGGCGGTCCGCGCGAATTCCCGGGCCGCCCGCAGCACGGCGCCGGCCGACACCGAGGTGATGGCCTCCTGCCAGGCCGGGGTGCAGGGGACGGAGGCGTCCTCGTACGCGGCCGGCCACTGTCCCTCGAGCCCGGGGCGGCCCACTCCGTACTGGGCGAGCATCAGGTCGAACACCGTCGTCACCAGGCGGTCGCCGAGGCGCTGGACGGGAACGCCGCGCAGCAGGGTGGCTCCGGCCTCGTCGAACCTGGGGAGGAGCACCTGCGCGCTGGGCCCGTCCGCGCCTTCGTACAGGCTCAGGCGCGGCTCGACGTCGCCGAGGTCCAGGTTCCAGCGGCCCTCGCCGAACTTGGACCAGCGGTCGCCGAGCGTTCCGTTCGGCACCACCGGCGCTCCGGTGAGGTCGTCCAGCAGGACGGGCATCCAGCGGCGTGTCGCCTCGTCCTGCACGTCCCGGCTCAGGCGCAGGTCGGCGGCGGTCACGAAACGGCCCGGCACGTGCCGTCCCGGCTCGCGCTCCTCCAGCTCGACGAGGAACGGCAGGTCGGTGAACCGCCGTACGTAGTCGGCGAAGTACGGGACCTGCCGGTCGACGAAGCACTCCTTGAGGATGACGTGGCCCATGGCCATGGCCATGGCTCCGTCGGTGCCCGGATGCGGGTGGAGCCACTCGTCGGCGAACTTGGTGGCGTCCGCGTAGTCCGGGGAGACGACCACGACCTTCTGGCCGCGGTAGCGGGCCTCCGTCATCCAGTGGGCGTCGGGGGTGCGGGTGACGGGGACGTTGGAGCCCCACAGCATCAGGTAGGCGGCGTCCCACCAGTCGCCGGATTCGGGGACGTCGGTCTGGTCGCCGAAGACCTGCGGGGAGGCGATGGGCAGGTCCGCGTACCAGTCGTAGAAGGTGAGCATCGGCGCGCCGAGGAGGGCGTGGAAGCGGGCTCCGACCGCGTGGGAGGCCATGGACATCGCGGGGATGGGCGAGAAGCCGGCGATGCGGTCGGGGCCGTGCGCCCGGAGGGTGTGGACGTGGGCGGCGGCCGCGATCTCCAGGGCCTCCTGCCAGCCGATGCGGACCAGGCCGCCCTTGCCGCGGGCCTTCTGGTAGCGGCGCCGCTTGTCCGGGTCGGTCGTGATCTCCGCCCAGGCGGCGACCGGGTCCCCGCCCAGGCGCTGCTTCGCCTCGCGGTACATCTCCACGAGCACCCCGCGGGCGTGCGGGTAGCGGACGCGGGTGGGCGAGTAGGTGTACCAGGAGAAGGAGGCGCCGCGCGGACAGCCGCGCGGCTCGTACTCCGGCCGGTCCGGGCCGGTCGAGGGGTAGTCGGTGGCCTGTGTCTCCCAGGTGATCAGGCCGTCCTTGACGTACACCTGCCAGGAGCAGGAGCCGGTGCAGTTGACCCCGTGGGTGGAGCGCACCACCTTGTCGTGCGCCCAGCGTTCGCGGTACGGGGTGTCGTTGACGCTCTGATCGGTGCGGAACACGGCCCGGCCGTCCGCCGTCTGGGGTGCCTTGCTGAGCAGGCGCCCGGCTTGCAGCAGCCGGTCCGTGATCGCGTCGGCCGCGTGTTCCGTCGTTGCCCTGGCCCTGCCGCGCTTCACCTGGTGGCCCCTTTCGGGAGACAGCGGAGCCGGCACGCTGGGGGAACCGGCTGACCCCTGAATGGGTCGGAACCCAGGCTTCCGCGCGGCGCCCGCGCGGGCGACGATCACCCTCCGGGGTTGAATGTATCCAGAAGGTATCTTGGCCGGTTCTTGAGACGGCGGCGCCATCAGGCCACGCCGCCTTGCTGGTACCGCAACGGTCTTTGCGGTGACGGCTGGGTGGGTGGGGCGTCGGTGTGGTTGTGGGTGGGGAACTTGCCGGGGCCCGGTCGTGGCGGGGGAACCGAAGGCTGTGCGCGAGCGGTTCGTGCACGGCTTCTCCAGGTCGGAGCCGCGTGAGTCGGTACTCGCGTGAGGGCGGGGACCGGTGGCTCCGCTCGAGCGGAAGAACGGCTGGACGCCGGCGGAGGAGGCCGGGCATACGGGCCGGGACCGGATCCACCGGCTGCTGAACCGAAACCGACTGGGGCTCCGACGAGGTCCTCGACGATGTGCGGGACTACGTGGTCGAGCACCTCGCCGACCCCGAAGCGGTCCTGATCGTGGACGACACCGGCTTCCTGAAGAAGGAGGACCGTTCGGCCGGGGTCCAGCGACAGTACTCCGGCACCGCCGGTGGACGGAGCACTGCCCCCGGCCGCGGCCGCACCCTCAAGCGCTGTGCGTCATCGCGGACACCCCGCGGGCCCTGGTGACGGCCTGCGCGCCAGGCACGGAGGTCCGCTGGCCAAGGCCCACGCCGAGGGCGGCCGAACGGTACGCACGGCGGCGTTCGACGCGATGGCGGCGGGGGAGTGGGAGCTCGCACCGGCGCGGTGGCAGGTGACGAGCTGCTGCTGTGGATGCCGCCGGCGGCATGGTTCAGCGTGCACGCTTTCTACGTCCCCGACGGCGCCACCGGCTACGGAACTGGTACGTCAACTTCGAGCATCCCGCGACCCGCACCGAGGCCGGGTTCGACACCTTCGACCTGACCGTCGACCTCGTCATCGACCCCGGCCTGGACCGGTTCGCGTGGAAGGACGAGGACGAGTACGCCCACCTACGACGGCTCGGCATCGTCACCGATGCCGAGCACCGGGAGGTGGAGCTCGCCCGCGGCCAGGTGCTCGCGATGCTCGCCGACCGGAACGGAGTGTTCGCGGACGCCGAGGCGTGGGCGGCCTGGCGCTGGCCCCTGGAGCGCTGCCTCAGCGGGCCCTGACGAAGCGGTTTGCCGCTCCGGTCGGGCCCCGTGCCGCCCCGATGTTGCCGCTCACCCCCGCTGTCGGCCCGATCCCGGTTCGCGGAGGGGTTCCGTTCCGGCTACGTCCGCGTCCAGAGGCCCGGGTCACCTCAGTGTCTCCGGTCAGCCGTGGGACAGCATGAAGGCGGTCAGGAAGCCGAGCACTGTGGTGAAGCCCGTGAGGAGGTATGCCTGCTCGAAGGCTTCCGGGATCATCGTGTCAGCGATCATGGCGAGGATCGCTCCTGCCGCCAGTGCGGTGATCGCTGCCATCGTCGTGCCCGAGGCGTCTCCGAGGAGTGTGTATCCGGCCAGTGCCGCGAGTGCGCTGATCACTGCGATGGCGGACCACAGGATGAAGACGTATGTCCGGCTGCGGCCGGCCCGCTGCATGCCCGAGGCGCTGGCCAGTCCCTCGGGGAGGTTGCTGATGAAGACGGCGGCCACGGTGGCCGTGCCCACATGCCCGCCACCGAGGAGGCTGGTGCCGATGACGACCGATTCCGGGATGCCGTCCAGGAGCGCGCCGACTGCGATCGCGTTGCCGGAGCCCGGCTGTTCCTGCTCGGAAGGCTGCTGTGCGCCGGAACGCTTGCGATGGCGGGCACCGTGCCGAGCCAGCAGGACATTCGCCGCGGAGTACAAAGCCGCCCCGGCCACCGCCCCGGCCACCGTCGGGACCGTACCGCCCAGCTCGTGAGCCTCGGCCATCAGATCGAAGGAGACTGCAGAGATAAGCACTCCACTGCCGAATGCCATGATCAGGGCTACCCACCGCGGCGGAACGGAAAGGAACGATCCGGCCGCAGCTCCCACCAGGAGCGCTGCTCCTGCACATAGCCCCCACCCACCTGCCGCCAACGCGCCGGCCATGGCCATCCCTCCTGCTCGCCGTCCCTGTCGGTAGTGTCGCCTGCCCTGCAGCGGCTCACACATCCGCCGCGCGACGCCGCCGTTGAGTGGGTCGCCTACGCCAGGCGCGCCTCGACCGAGTACCTCGCGGCACGGGCCGAGGACCAGAAGGAGACACCCGCGACCGGCGATCGCCGGTGAAGAGGACAAGATTCGTGCAGCGGCGGGGCAATCGATAGGGTGCCAGGTCACGACCGCACCCGGTTCGAACCACGGGCAAGTCAGGGCTCTGCCGCAGTTCGTGACACCTCCACAGCTGCCATGCCGGCACTTTCCTGCCCGGGTCTCGGGCACGGGGCGATCTTCACGGCCGGGCAGTCGGGCCCCGGTCGACGGGTCAGGAGGAACGAGTGGCACAGATCATCGCCGAGGTCTCAAGAACGTTCAACGAGTTTCTGCTCTTGCCGAACCGGACCCGGACCGACTGCTCGCCCGCGACGGTCGACCTGCGCACGCCCCTGGTGCGGCACGTCGTGGGCGAGCAGTCGGCGATCGAACTCGGCTCCCCGTTCACGTCCGCGATCATGCAGGCTGTCAGCACACCGGAACTCGCGATTGCGCTCGCGCGCAACGGCGGCCTCAGCTTCCTGCACCACAACCAGTCGGTCCAGGACCAGGCCGCAGCCGTCCGCCAGGTGAAGAACTTCAAGGCCGGGTTCGTCACCAGCGACACCAACGTCCGCCCCGACGACAGCCTGAGCCACCTGGTCGCCGTCATGCAACGCACCGGTCACAGCACCGCCGCGGTCACCCACGACGGCAGCGCCACCGGCCGGCTGCTCGGCCTGGTGACCTCCCGCGACTTCCACCCCCAGCGACACAACCTCGACGGACCGGTGGGCGGTCGGATGACCGCCATCGCCGACCTGCCGCACGCCGGGGCCGACACCACGCTCTCCGAGGCCAACGCGCGGCTGTGGGACGAGCGGCTGGACTGCCTCCCCGTCCTGGACGCCGAGGGCCACCTGCAGTATCTGGTGTTCCGGTCCGACTACGCGGACAACAAGCGCTTCCCGGACCAGGCCGTGGACACCGCCAAGCGCCTGCGCGTGGGCGCGGGCGTCAATACCCACGACTACCAAGAGCGCGTCCCCGCCCTGCTGGAGGCAGGCGCGGACGCCCTGTGCTTCGACTCCTCCGACGGCTACAGCGACTGGCAGGCGCAAGCCCTGACCTGGGTGAAGAAGCACTACCCGGAGATCCCGATCGGCGGCGGGAACGTGGTCGACGGGGAAGCTTTCACCTTCCTCGCCGAGGCCGGTGCGGACTTCGTCAAGGTCGGCGTGGGCGGCGGCTCCATCTGCATCACCCGCGATCAGAAGGGCATCGGCCGCGGCCAGGCAAGCGCGGTGCTGGACGTCGCCGCGGCCAGGGACGCCTTCCGCGAGCGCACCGGCGAGTACGTGCCGAT
Organism: Streptomyces sp. ISL-94; assembly: GCF_018614075.1. GTDB lineage: Bacteria > Actinomycetota > Actinomycetes > Streptomycetales > Streptomycetaceae > Streptomyces. Next base: position 31,113 of record NZ_JAGGOZ010000053.1, read on the forward strand.
CTGCTCCGACGGCGGCCTGGTGCACGACTACCACGTGGCCCTGGCGCTGGCGATGGGAGCCGACTTCGTCATGATGGGGCGTTACTTCGCCCGCTTCGACCAAGCGGCCGGCGCGAAGCTCCCCACCCGGGACGGCTTCGTGAAGGAGTACTGGGGCGAGGGCTCGAACCGTGCCCGCAACTGGCAGCGGTACGGACAGGGCGGCCAGGGCCTGATCTTCGAGGAAGGCGTCGACGGCTACGTCCCCTACGCCGGCGACCTCAGTGAAGGGCTCGCCCTGACCATCGCCAAGCTCAAGACCACAATGGTGTCCTGCGGCTCCGCCACTCTTCCGGAGTTCCAGTCCACGGCCCGGCTGACCCTGGTTTCCGATCAGAGCTTCCAGGAGAGCCACGCCAACGTCACCCTGCGGGACACACCGGCGACCGTCGCCTGAGAAGCCGCCAAGAGCCACGAACTACTGGCGGGAGGGGGATTAGTGCACAGTCGGAATAGCCCCCTCCCGCCAGGAATCCACGAGATCGAACGCGGGGCGCTCACCCAGTACTACGGTGCCCCTGCGCTCACCTTGCCAGCGCGCAGGCAAGGGCGGCAGGGGTGGGGGGATGCTGCCAGAGCACCAGGGCGCCGACGGGGAGGTAGAGCGCGCCGGAGACGGCCGAAGCGGCAGCCGAGCCCTCCAGACCGGGCAGGCCCCGGCCGACGGCGCGGTTGAGCAGGATGTAGCAGCCCCAGCACACCGCGGCCAGGAGCGCCAGGCCCATGCCCAGGTAGTCGGTGAGCTGAAGCACCTGCGCTGCTTGGTCGCGATCGTCGACACGGGCAGCTTCACGGACGCGGCCTTTGAATTGGGCGTCTCCCAGGCCGCCGTCTCCCGGAACCTGCTCGCTCTGGAAAAGATCCTCGGGGTGCGGCTACTGCACCGCACCAGCCGGACGGTCGTTCCCACCACCGCGGGCGTGCGGGCCCTCGCCCGCGCACGCCCGCTGCTCTCCGCCGCCGCCGAACTCGTCACCGAGGCCTCCACCGGCCACAGCCGCCTGCACATCGGCCACGCCTGGTCCGCCTTCGGCCGTCACACCACCGAATTCCAGCGCCGCTGGCACCACAGCCACCCCGAGACCGAACTCCGGCTCATCCGCCACAACTCCTCCACCGGCGGGCTTGCCGAGGGGCTCTGCGACCTCGCAGTCATCCGCGCCCCCCATCGACCTCAAGCCCTGGTCACACGCCCTCGTCGGTCACGAGCACCGCTACGTGGCCCTCGCCTCCGACGACCCATGGGCCCGCCGCCGAAGCATCCGCCTGGAAGAAATCGCCACCCGCACCCTCGCCATCGACCGCCGCACCGGCACCACCACCCTGGACCTGTGGCCAGAAGACGAACGGCCCGCCGTCGAGTACATCCACGACATCGACGACTGGCTCGCCGCCATCGCCACCGGTCGCTGCGTCGGCGTCACCCCCCAGGCCACCGCCGCTCAGTACCGCCGCGACGGCATCACCTACCGCCCCCTGCGCGACGCCGATCCCGTCCCCGTCCACCTCATCTGGCGCCGCCAGGACCCCCACCCCGCCACCCACGCCGCCCTCGCCCTCGCCATCGACCTCTACCGCGAGACCGGCATGCCGCGCGCACTCGCATAAATGACCATCTATGAGAGTTCTGCGAGATCCGTCCCGACACCGCAGCCCTGTAGGTGACAGCTCCGTGCACATGCACATTCGCTGTGCCGGGACGCGGTAGTTGGAACCATCGGGTTGTGGCGACCTGGTGGTTCATCCCGCGCGGGACACACATGTTGGAAGCAAATAGTCACGCTTCTTGCAACCTTCGGCGAATTGCCATCCTTGTTGGAACCAGTTCCGGGCAACCAGCGCCCCGAGGGCCGATGGGGCATTTCTCTGGAGGCATGAGGTCGAGCGAAAGCCCGCGTACAGCGGGGCGTACGGCAGCAGGGGTACCGGCTGGGCCGGTGTGGTCGCACAGTGCGGCCTGGGGTGAACTCCTTGTCGCGGTGTCCGTCGAGGCGGGGAAGGCCGGCCTCGACTTGGATGAAGACTGGCCCAGCCGGTGGACGGTGATGTGGAAGACGGGCAGTGAGCAGGTGTCCTGTTCGGTCCGGGAGCTCATCCGGGCACCGCTGGTGGATGGTGACCCGATCCGTCATTTCTCGTGGCGGCGGGAGCAAGGCCACCGCCCGGGGTTGCAGTTCATGGTCAGTACCGGCCGTCACCACGGCGCGGAGAGTCTGGAGGAGGCCCGGCTGTTGCTGGCCCTGGACTTCGCCGGGGACCTGGTCGACGTCGTCTCGCAGCCGCTGAGGCTGCGGTTCGGCACGGTGGACAAGCGCCGGAACCACACGCCGGATTTCCTCGCGGTGACGCGGTCGGGAATCTGGCTGATCGACGTACGCCCGGAGCCTTTGATCAAGGAGGAGGACCGGGAGTCCTTCGCCGCGGCGGCCGAGGTCGCGCTCGCCTGCGGCTGGCATTACGTGGTGGCGGCCCGCTGGCGCGATCATGTCTTGGCGGCCCTCGACGCTCTCTCTTCGAGGCGGCGGCCGTTGTCCGACCCGCTGGGCCTGCGGCCGGGGCTTGTGGAGTCCGCGCGGCAGGGCCTGACGTTCGGCGAGCTCGCCGCCACGGCTGCCTACGAACCCCTGGCACGGGCCCAGTTGCTGCACCTGCTCTGGCACCGCAGGCTCGGGGTGAACCTCGCCGAGCCTCTGGGCGACTGTTCACCGGTGGTGGTGGCATGAGGCCGGCACGAGCGGTGCTGGATCTGTCGCCCGGGGCCGGGGTGGTGCTGGACGGCACACAGTGGACGGTCGAGCGGCGGGAGCCGCACCTGGGGCGGGTTCAGCTGGTTGCCTCCGATGGGGTCCGTCAGCAGGTGAGCTTCCGGTTCCTGGCCAACCATCCGGATTGCCGGCCGTCTTCGCGAACGGCGTCGGCTGGTGCTGACCGGGGGCGCCAGTCCAAGGCGGTCGAGGACTTGAAAAAGGGCCGGCTGGAGCTCGTCGAGCTGAGGATGGCCCATCTTCTGGAGGTGGCGACAGGGTTCCGCAGCGGTGATCGGCTGAGGCCGGGGCCTGGTGAGCCGAAACCCGAGTACGACCCGGACGCTACGACGCTGACGGGCCGCCGCCGGGCGAAGGTGGCCGAACTGCGGGCGATGGACCGGCAGCAGGCGAAGCTGCTGGGACTGGACGCGGTCAGCCTGCACACGCTGATCCGGTGGGAGACCGGGCGGCGGCGGTTCGGATTGATCGGCTGCGCGGATGACCGCTGGCTGCGGGAGAGCGGCGGCCACCCGGCGGTGACGGAGGAGGTGCGGGAGGCGATTCTCGCGGTCCGTGAGGAGACCCTGCGCGGGGCGAAGGTGTCGATGCGCACGAAGGACCGCATGATCCGGCAGTACGTCCGCGAGACGTTCGACTCGAAAGAGCCGGACACCGGCGAGGCGCCTGAGCACGCGACGAAGGTGCCGAGTTATCGGACGCTCTGCCGGGTCTGGAAGGAGTGGTTCGGTCCGGGCGGTGCACGTCAGCGCTATGCACGGTCGGCCGACCTGCCGGTGAAGAACGGGCACGTGGTGGTCCACCGACCGGGCCAAGTCGTCGCGCTGGACACCACGGTCCTGCCGGTCATGGTCCGCGACGGCGTCTTCGGCGACCCGATCAAGCCGCATCTGACGATCGCCCTCGATACCTACACGCATTCGCTGGTCGCGTTCCGGCTCACGCTGGTTTCCGACACGGCGGTGGACGTCGCGATGCTGCTGCGGGACGTGATGATGCCGCTGCCGATGCGGGCGGACTGGGGCGATGAGCTGGAATGGCCTTACCCGGGCCTGCCTGCGGCCGTCGTCTCGGAGTTCGCCGGGCACAAGGTCGCCGGCCTGCCGTTCTTCACCCCGGAGACGGTGACCACCGACCACGGAGCCGTCTACCGGAACCACCACCTGGTCGAAGTGCAGCGCGTTCTGGGCTGCAACATCCTTCCCTCCCGCGTTCTTCGACCGCAGGACAAGGCTGCCTGTGAGCGGGCGTTCGGCACCTGCAGGCAGCTGCTGTTCGAGCTGCTGACGGGCTACACCGGGGTCGACATCGCCGACCGCGGGGCCGATCCGGCGGCCGATGCCTTGCTGACCGTGGACGAGATGGAACACCTGATCGCTACCTGGATCGTCAAGATCTGGCAGACGCGCCAACTGGGCGAGTACGCCCCCAGTTGGGACCCCGACGGGGTCCACAGTCCGAACTCTCTGTTCGCGGCTTCGTTCGCGCAGGCCGGCCTCGCGATGGAGATCCCTTCCCCGGAACTGTTCTACGAACTGCTGCCATCCCACTACGTGCGCATCGACGCCCGGCGCGGAGTGAAGATCCGCGGACTTTGGTACGACGACGAGAAGATCCTGCGCGACTACCGGGGCCAGCGCTCGACACGCGGCGGCAAACACAAGGGCCAGTGGCTGATCCGGCGCGACCCCCGCGACCGGCGGACAGTCTTCTTCCAGGACCCGATCACTCATGCCTGGCACCCTCTGGCCTGGACGGGTCAGCCTGCAGTAGGTCAGATGCCGGCCTTCGGCGACGCCCGCGTCCGCGACCTGCTGAAGAAGGCCGCATCCTGCGGGATGAAGCCGAAATCCGACACAGAACTGCTGCCGGTGCTATTGGAGTTGATCGGATCCGCTATCCCGGTCAGCCAGTGGCCCACCCAGATGAACAAGTCGCAGCGAACCGAGCACGCCCGCGAGGTCGCCCAGGCCAAAGCGGCCGAAGCCGACCGTCCCGCAACGACGCCCGCCGAGTCCGAGGACGCACAGGGACAGGAGGCGGTAGTGACCGTGCTGCAGTGGCCGCAGCGCGCCCGCCAGGCCCAGGACAGCCTCGACGCCGAGCGCCGCCGACGGCGGGAGGCCACCGTGTCCGCCGCCCCCAAACCCCCGCCCACCCTGGGGGCCGGCTTCCGCACCCGCAGCGTGTTCGCCCTGCCCGAGGACGACGACCAGGAGGACGCCGATGGCGGACCGCCCAACGCAGGATGAGAGCCCGCTCGCCCAGTTCCTGCGGCTGGGGCCGAGGCCGGACCGAACCCGCCACGAGGGCTGGCAGCAGTGGCGCCTGACGCGCGACGCGTTCATCCCGGCGCCGCGGTTGTCGTTGCGCGAGTACGACGCGCTCAGCCCCCGGCGCAAGGGGCTGCACGACATGCACCGCACCGCGAGCCACGTCAACATGCGGCTCCAGGAGACGCCGATGAGCACGAAGGTCGCCGACCTGATGCTCGGCCGGCTGCAGAACAACGCCGTCAGATTCGCGCCGGGCACCCTGGACGGCCTGATGCTCAACGGAGGTGGCTTCCAGGGGAAGACCGAGACGGCCTGCCGCGCGGCTGCGGCCTTCGAGGACATGTGGCGGGAGGTCTATCGCCAACTTCTGCCGGGCAGCATGCCGGGGACCCGTGACCTGTTCGTTCCCGTCGCCTACTGCCGCCTACCGGTCCGGGCGACACCGAAAGCCTTGTGCAAGAACATCTTGGACGTCTACGGCAACCCGCACCCCGGCACGCTGGACGACTTGGTACGCGCCGTCAGGGACTCGATCCGGGACCACAACACCACGGCGCTGCTGATCGACGATGTGACCCGGCTCCGACTTCACCGGCAGGACGACCAGGACACTCTGGACCTGATCCGCGAATTGATGGACCTCAACGTCACCCTCGTGCTGATCGGCGTCGACATCCCGAAGTCCGGTCTCCTGCGCGGAGCCTATGTCGATGCCCGCACCAATCAGTACGTCCTGCCCGACATCCGACGCGGCAAGAGCCACAACGAGGCCGCGGACACGCAGACCGACCGCCGCTTCGACCTGGTCGACCTGGATCCCTTCGACTACACCACCCCGATCGGGATCGCCGCCTTCCTCGACCACCTGACAGGCATCGAGGACCAGCTCCGGCTCTTCCGTGCCACCGCGGGCATGCTCACCAGCGGCTCCATGCCGGAATACCTGTTCCGGCGCTCACGGGGAATCGTCGGCCTGCTGCGACGCCTGATCGAGGCCGGCTGCACCGGGGCCATCGCCAGCGGTGAGGAACGACTGTCCCTGGAACTGCTCAGAAGCACGCCGATCCGGCTCGGAAACCTCGATGACCTCGACGCGGAAACCGGCGAAGTCCCCGACATCCCCCAGGACGTCCCGCCACCGGCGACCCCAGCAAAGAAGTCCGCCCGCAGGTCCCGCAACACGGTCTTCGACGACCGCGGAGAACGGCCGGCCGCCGATGGCTGACACGGCGGATGAGCCCGCGCGGCCGTTGGGCATGAGCCTGGAACCGCTGGCAGGCGAGTCCCTGAACGGCTACCTCCTGCGGCTTGCCTACCGGCTCCACCTGGAGCCGAACCGGCTTACCCGACTGCTCGGATGCGGCAGCGGTCCGGAGGCCAAGGTCAGCCGACGGCTCCATCTGGATCTCCGCACGAACGCCTTCGCCCGCGCTACCCGCCTGACCGAGGCCGAGGGCGAGCAACTGACACTCCGGCCCTGGGCCGACCGCTACCCGCCCATCTCCCGATCCCCGGCCGCGGTGAAGGTCTTCGACAGCTGGCTGTTCAACGACAGCCCCCGCTACTGCCCGCGATGCCTGGCCGGCGACGGCAGCACCGTCCAGCAGAAGTACGGCGGTCCCTGGAAGAAGATCTGGCAGCTACCCATTGCCTTCCTCTGCCCGGACCACCGGGCCTTCCTTCACCATGGCTGCCCGAGGAACCACAAGATCAGCCGAGTCACCCCCCTGTTCGCAGGCACCAAGCATGCGGCCTGCACCCCGCCGAATGCCGCTTGCCGGAACCCGGAATCAAGCACGCGCCGGGGTTCACCCACACGCCCTGCAAAGTTCGCCTCGACCGAATTTCCAGCTCCGGGCCTGAACCCAGCCCCGTAATCACCAAGATGCAGGCGCGTCTCCTGGACCTCTTGGACGTCAACACGACAGCCGAGGAGGCCACACAGCGATTCGCGGACCTGCGAGTCGTCACCGCTCTGCTCTGCGCGTCCTGGCCCATGGGACAGGACCTGCTGACACCAGCTCTGGCCACCGCGGTGGCCCGCCATGTTCACGAAGCAAACCGCAGCGGCAGCCTCTACTCGTCCCCTCACAGCCCAGTGGCAACAGCGGGGCTCCTCCTCGCCGCTGAGGCCGTTCTGGGCACAGACGATCTCGAACTCACCCTCGCCGGCCACCATCGGGCCAGTTGGACCGGCCTGCCCAGCCTCGCCCCCTGGAGTCACATCCTCAACCGGCACAGGAGTTTGTGCTCGGAGAGGCTACTGCTCGCCGCCGAACCGTCCATTCGGGCCTTCCGCCGCAACGGAGGCGCCTCCGGCCTGCGAGCGCCGACCCGCACGGCTGGCTACCAGCCGGAACACATCGCCGCCGCACTGGAGCATGACCAATTCGAACGCCACCTCGCCGTCTTCGGCTGGGGCACCCATACCCGAGCCGCACGCCGACTGGCTGCCGTCAAACTCGTCCAGTGGAGGATCGGTGGCGCCCAGGCCGAGGCGGCCTCCTACCTGGGAATCACCCAGGCGGGCAATTTCACGATCAGTCGGGCGCTCAACCGACAACTCGCCAGCCACCCTCCCGACCGGTTCACAACCGCTCTTCGGGCTCTTGCACGAGAACTTGACGATGCCCCGAGCCCCGTCGACTACCGGCGACGCCGCATCGCACTGAACAACTGGAGCTTGGAGCCTGGCGAATGGCAGAAGATCCTTCGTGCGCTACCTCGACCTCGTTTCGAGCGAAATCCTCGCCTGGACGACTACGCCCGCCAGGGAGCCTCAGCTTTCGTCTGGGCTCACATCACTCAAGGAGAGCCCAGATTTGCTCCCCGTCCCATCGTGCTCTCGCACGGTCAAACGGAGTCCGATCGTCATCCATGGCCCACGAAATGCAACAACATGTGGTTCCACATTGGTGCCGCGAGCACCTCGCACTACGCGGCGCTACGGACGCTCCTCATCGAGGTCGGCGACGACCTGGCGCGCAAGATCGACGCCTCGCGATCGACACGGTAGTGCCAACAATCTTGGCCAGGTTCCAACTACCGCGTCACGGCTCATTCGCCCCATTGAAGCGAACGCAGCCAAGGGCGAGCCGGACCACCAGCACTTCAACGTCAGGTTCCTGTTCCGCATCACCGCCTGAGTCGGCCGGCTGCAAACGTGCTGGTTGCTCACCTCCTTGGCGGCATCCGGCTGCGACGGACGGAGACAGTTGACGGTTAGGAACCACCCGTCAGTCGGGAGGCTCCGACACCGGCTCCTCCGGATTGCCATCAGAGGTCTCGCCCGGAGGCGGCTCGGGTTGCGGATCGCGCGGGACCGGTTCGGGCTCCGCGTGAGGATCCTTGGGCTGCGGTTCGGCAGGCTCGGTCATGGTGTGCTCATCTCGTATCGCACGGACGGCCGGAACGGAGGCGGCCGACGGCCGATGCACCCCGTTCGGGCTGGGGTGCAGCCGATGCCGGTCCCCACCACGGTGATGCGCCTGCCCAGCAGGATGACCCGGCATGCCCGTCCACGGCTTCCTGATCGCGTTCCTGATCACGAAGCCGGTCCACAAGTGGATGATCGGGCGCGGCAAGGGCCACGCCGTCGTGCACGCCTCCCACTGCAGAGCGGCTCCGCGGCCTTGGTGCCCAAGCAGGAACAGGGCGCCCTGTTCCTGCTTGCGGTCGGCTCAGCACGGTCACACGCTGAAAGTCCGGGGTCAGTCAGGCGTGGCCGGCCCGGTTCGCCGGCCCCGGCAGAACTGGAGGCGAAGAGTGATGGCCACCGTCAAGGACATGCTCGCCACCTACCCGGCCGACCTGGGCGACGTCGATCGTGACAAGCTCACCCGCTGCATCGAGGAATGCATCGCCTGTGCCCAGGCATGTACGGCGTGCGCGGACGCCTGCCTGTCGGAGGGGATGGTCGGCGACCTGACCAAGTGCATCCGCACCGACATGGACTGCGCCGACATCTGCACCGCCACCGCGGCGGTCCTCTCCCGCCACACCGGCTACGACGCCAACATCACCCGCGCCATCGTCCAGGCCTGCGCGACGGCCTGCAAGGCATGTGCCGACGAATGCGACTCCCACGCCGACATGCACGAGCACTGCCGGATGTGCGCCGAAGCCTGCCGCTCCTGCGAGCAGGCCTGCAATGAACTCCTCGCCACCCTGGGCTGAACCACGGCTCCTGCCGCTGCCTCAGTCCGCCTCCACACCTGCGGCGCGAGCTGCGCGCCGGCGGCGGCGCTGGTCGTCCCTGGCCGCCCGTTACCTCGGCTACGTCGGCTACTTCGTCGGCGCGGGCCTGATCAGCGGCGCCGTCGTCCACCACCCCCTCGACCCCGCCCATTACACCCGCATCGCCCTCTACGTCAACGAGTTCATCCTCACCCGCGAACGACCCGCCCGGCCCCGCGCGCTCACGGTCATCGGGACGACAAGCTCAACTACCACGGCCTGTCGTACGGGTCCCTGCTGGGCCAGTTCTACGCCCTGAGAGCGGGGGCAGCGGGAAGAGCAGCGGTGGGGACACGTTGGCGGGCGGTACGGCGGTGCGCTGCCTGCACCTGCGGCCTGAGCAGCGGACCCGCCGGTCCGTGGACGAGATCACCGCCGAGGTCGACAAGGCCGCACCCGTCTTCGGCGCACAGTTGCTGCTCGCCCGTTACCTGTGCACCGACTGGCCCGCCACACCGACCCCTCTCGCGGGACGGGTCCTCACCGCGAAAGGCACACCTGAAATCCTGCGGGCGCTCGCGTGAGCGCTCGCACAGGTGTCACAGCAGCTCGATGTCCTCGAAGTCGAAGCCTGGAGCCACGACGCACGACACCAAGACCGGCTCGTCGCCGGCCGGTTCCGCGGTCTGCCATACGCCGGCCGGCACGAGGAGCTGCGGCTGCTGCCCGTACTCGACATGGGGTCCCACCGCCGCGACGGTCCCCTCGTCGGGGGCGGCCCCGCTGCCGCCGAGCCGCAGAGAAAGTGGTCCGCCTCTGTGCCACAGCCACAGTTCGTCCGAACGCACCCGGTGCCAGTGGGAGACCTCACCGGGGTGAAGGAGGAAGTAGATGCCGGTCGCGAAGGGGCGTGGCCCCCCGTACCCGTCGGGAACCGCAACAGTCCCGGTTCGCCAAGTCTTACGGAACCACCCGCCCTCGGCATGCGGCTCCAGTCCAAGGCGTCTCACCAGTTCGGAAATATCACTCATGCCCGCACATTCTGTTGTATACGGGATCTTTGGGCCGGCTTGACGGCGCGGAGGACGTGCCGCGGGCACCTGTAAGTCCCGCACACGCCCCCCGACCGGTCACCCCTCCCCCCTACCACTCAAAACGACTCAAGTGATCGCCACGGTATGACCACCCAAGCCGCTGAGTGGCCCGTGGGCTCGCTGCGCCGTCCGTTGGGGAGGTGGTGTGCCGGTTTACCGCTGAGTGGACGCGACCAAGCTCCGTTGGGCCTGGCGGTGGATGTGGCGGAGCGGGACCGGTTGCTTGACAGCGAAGCTTGGGCTGTGGCCTGGGGTGGTCATGGAAGGACGGGGCTGACGTAGTTGAGCGGGTGCGTGGCCGCTTCCTGCCTTTGGACCGGCCCCCACATCCAACGCAGCTCCTTGGCTTTGGTGTTGCCAGGCGGCGTGACGGACGCGACCCCGGGGTCGATGATGTTGTCGTCGCTCCTCCCGGAGAGGAACGTCATGGTGAACCGCGCGGTGGCTCCCGCGTTGAGCGTGACGGTCTTCGGCTTCTCCGACTCCTGTTCGAAGAACGTCTCGGTTTCCACGCCCTGGGTTTCCGTGCCCATCTTCAGGGTCACCTTCGGGTAGCCCTGCAGGGTGCAGGCGCTGGAGCCGGTGTTCTTCATCGCCACGAAGGCGTTCACCTGCTCTTCGGTGTTCCTGCCGCCGGGCTTCGCCGTCCCGCCGGACGTCCAGTCGAGACTCAGGTCCGCGGTACGGCAAGGAGCCGGCTGTACGGCCGAGGGTTGAGTGGCGGCCAAGGCCGGGGCTGCGGTGACTGTGAGGATGCCGGCGCAGACAAGGGCCGCCGAGCGTACGTGGGTGTGCACCATGTTCGGCCTCCTGGGATAGGTGAACTTCTCTCGGTGTGGCTGGATGCCGGGACAGCGGCAGCGGCCTGTGCCGTCGCCCTGCGAGGTCCCTGGGACCAACGCCCGTCCGTAGCAGGTCCGGCCCCTCGTTTCGAGTAAAGACCTTCCAGCCGCGACGGAGGGAGCGGGAGTAGGCCGGATGGGTGAACTCGACCCCTGACGGCGTCCATCCGGAGGTGGGAGACCGGCAAATCAGCACCGCCCGTTTTCCGCAGGTCACCCCCTGCGGGCAAGCCGGTCACGCGTGCCGACAGCTCTTTCCCACGCAGTAGCCGTGGGAAAGAGCTTCGCCACTGGACTGGAGAAGGACCGCGACGCCGCCGTCCAGGGCCTCACCAGTCACTGGAACGCCGACCCTGTCGAAGGCCGCGTCAACCCGCGCCAAACTCCCGCTCCTCCGCAAAACGAGCGCGAAGTGGCTCGGCGCTTGAGAAGGCGGCTGCAGGACTACGTGGTCGACTGGCCCGCTCGGCCGGCTTCCGTTTGCAGCTTGCGGGCTCGCTCGGCCGGGTCGTAGTTCGGCCCGACGCCCTCAATCAGCAGCAAGTCGCCCTCGACGTGATCGGTACGCAAACGCAGGATGGCCCGGTAGGCCGGAGAGTCGTACCAGGCACGGGCTTCGGCCAGGCTGGGGAACTCAATCAGCACCATGCTGCCAGGCCACGTACCCTCTACGACTTCGGCCGGCGGACCGTGGATGACGAAGCGGCCTGCGAAGGGGTCGAGGGTTGCCTGGATGCACTCCAGGTACTCGATGACGTCGGGGTGATTCCGGCGGCTGCGGAGATGAGCGAAGCCGTAAGCGGGCACCACGGGGCTCCTTCGTTCCGGGGGTGAGTGATGACCGCGAACGTAGCCGAGGGAGGTTGGGCGGTGCGATTACCCCGGAGGTAATTGCCGCCACATCAAGGACACCCCCCAAGGCCGCCGCCCGCCCCACCGTTCCGCCTCTCCCAAAATGTGTGCCAGAAGCTCCTTCTCGCCTACGAAGCCAGCCTGAGGGCGGGGCGGCCCCGGTTGCGCACCCGAGCGCGCGGACAGAGAAATGCAGATGCCGGCTCCCGGGCTGCGCAGGCAGGATCTCGGCATGTCGACCGACGTGAGTGGAATGATCGAGTGCCGGCCGGGGGCGCGGCTGTGAGTCCCTGCCCGGTATCACAGAGGCGCTGGGGAAGATGGACGGATGGCTCCTGTGCGCCGGTGCGCACTGGCTCGTCAGCCGGCACGAAGGCGTGAGCACCGTCGGCAAGGTCGGCGCCGATCCGTCCCGGGTGCTCGCCGACCGCGCCACGTGGAACGACCCGGCTCCGGACGGGCCCGGCACGTGCTGCTCGCCGCTGCCCGCCGGTGCCCTGGCCATCGGCAGCCACAGGACCTCTTCGGGCGGATGAGCATCAGACTGCCCGGCCTCCACCCGCTGTCGGGAGGGCCCAGAACCCGGGCAACCGGGCCCCTGAGGTCGTAGGTCGTAGCGGACCTTCCCGGCCGGTGCCCCGGGGCATGGCCGGGGGCCACGTGCCGGGGCCGCCGTGCCGCCCGCGACGAGCACCGTGACGAAGAATGGCCATCCCGCTCTTCACAGGGCCTCACCGTAGGACGCGTCGCGGGGTCGGCACGTGCTCGCCCAGGCCCTGGACAGGGGTGCCTCAGCGCACCGGGATGATGTCGGGGGCGCCGAGCCGCACGGCGTCGGCGGTCTGGTCGTCCGGCTGCTGTTGGGCCTCGCGTTCAGCGGCCACCCGCTTCAGGTAGTGGTTGACCTCGCGGTCCTGGTGCGCCTGGTCCCATCCCAGCTGGGGCGCCATCAGTTCCGCGACGGTCCGCGCCGCGTCCACGCCACGGTCCCAGGACTCGATGGAGATCCGGGTACGTCGGGCGAGTACGTCCTCCAGGTGGCGGGCTCCCTCATGGGTCACCGCGTAGACGGCCTCGACCCGCAGGTAGTCGTCGGAGCTCGGCAGCGGCGCGCCGAGCGAGGGGTCGGCCGCGACCAGGGCGAGGAGTTCGTGTACCAGGGAGCCGTAGCGGTTCAGGAGGTGCTCGATGCGGGCGACGTGCAGCCCGGAGCGCTCGGCGAGGCCGTGCCGGGAGTTCCACAGGGCCGGGTAGCCGTCGGCGCCGATCAGCGGAACGCGTTGCGTGACACAGTCGGGCACCTTCTCGTCCAGGCCGCGGGCCGCCTCGTCGACCGCGTCCTTGGCCATGACCCGGTACGTCGTGTACTTGCCGCCGGCCACCACGACGAGCCCGGGGACCGGGTGTGCGACCAGGTGCTCCCGTGACAGTTTGCTGGTCTCCGCGGCCTCACCGGACAGGAGGGGGCGCAGACCGGCGTAGACGCCCTCGACGTCCTCCGGAACCAGGGGAGTGGACAAGGACGCCGTTGACGTGTTCCAGCAGGTAGGTGACGTCCATGGAGCTGAGGGCGGGATGGGCCTTGTCGAGTGTCCAGTCGGTGTCGGTGGTCCCGATGATCCAGTGTCGTCCCCAGGGGATGACGAACAGCACGCTCTTCTCGGTGCGGAGGATCAGCCCGGTGCGGGAGTTGATCCGGTCCCGGGGGACGAGCAGGTGTACGCCCTTGGAGGCGCGGACGTGGAACTGGCCGCGCGTGCCGGCCATGGCCTGGGTGTCGTCGGTCCACACGCCGGTCGCGTTGATGACCTGCTTGGCCCGCACCTCCGTCTCGTCGCCGGTCTCCAGATCGGTGACGACGGCCCCCACCACCCGCTCGCCCTGCCGCAGGAAGCGGCTGACGCGGGTGCGGTTGGCGGCCAGCGCTCCGTAGGCGACCGCCGTGCGGGTGAGGAACAGGGTGTGCCGGGCGTCGTCCACCTGGGCGTCCCAGTACTGGATGGCGCCGACCAGGGCGTCGGAGCGCAGCGCGGGCGCCTCGCGCAGGGCTCGGCGCTTGAGCAGGTGGCGGTGGTGGGGCAGGCCGCTGGAGGTGCCGGAAGCCGCGGCCATGGTGTCGCACAGCAGCACGCCGGCGCCGACGTACGGCCGCTCCCAGATCCGGTGTTGCAGGGGGTAGAGGAACGGCACCGGACGCACCAGATGGGGCGCCAGGAGCTGGAGCAGCAGGCCGCGTTCCTTGAGGGCTTCGGCGACGAGCCGGAAGTCCAGCATCTCCAGGTCGCGCAGGCCGCCGTGGATGAGCTTGCTGGAGCGGCTGGACGTCCCCGAGGCCCAGTCCCGGGCTTCGACGAGGCCGACGCTCAGGCCCCGGGTGGCGGCGTCCAGAGCCGCCCCGGAGCCGACGACGCCGCCACCGACGACGAGGACGTCGAGTTCACCCTCTCCCAGCCGGACGAGGGCCTCCGCGCGTGCCCCGGGCGAGAGGGCCACCGGATGCGCCGTGGTCTCCTCCTCGTGCTGCCGGTGCGGGCACGGGCCGCGCACGCGACGGGTGGCGGCCCGCTCGGTCACCCTCGGGCCCTCGGCCCTCGGGCCCTCGGCCGGAAGCTATTCGACCGTGGCCCAGTCGAGCGTGCGCTCCACCGCCTTCTTCCAGCCCGCGTACCCTTCCGCGCGCTGCTCCTCGGACCACTGGGGCTCCCAGCGCTTGGACTCCTGCCAGTGGGTGCGCAGCTCGTCCGTGTCCCGCCAGAAGCCGGTGGCCAGGCCGGCTGCGTAGGCGGCGCCGAGCGCGGTCGTCTCGGCGACGACCGGCCGGCTGACCGGTACGCCCAGGACGTCGGCCTGGATCTGCATGCACAGGTCGTTGGCCGTCACGCCGCCGTCGACCTTGAGCACGTCGAGGTGGACGCCGGAGTCCTGCTCCATGGCCTCCACCACGTCGCGGCTCTGGTAGCAGATGGCTTCCAGGGTGGCGCGCGCCAGGTGGCCGTTGTCGTTGAACCGGGCGAGGCCGACGATCGCGCCGCGGGCGTCGGAGCGCCAGTACGGAGCGAACAGGCCGGAGAAGGCGGGGACGAAGTAGATGCCGCCGTTGTCCTCGACGGTACGGGCCAGGCGTTCGCTCTCGCCGGCGTCACTGATGATCTTCAGCTGGTCGCGCAGCCATTGCACCGCGGAGCCGGTGACGGCGATGGAACCCTCCAGTGCGTAGATCGCCGGGCTGTCGCCGAATTGGTACGCCACGGTGGTGAGGAGGCCGTGCTGGGACCGGACCAGGTCGGTTCCGGTGTTGAGCACCAGGAAGTTGCCGGTGCCGTAGGTGTTCTTGGCTTCACCCGGCGCGTAGCAGACCTGCCCGACGGTGGCTGCCTGCTGGTCGCCGAGCACACCGGTGATGGGGATGGCGGCCCGCAGCGGCCGGGACGTGCGGGTCTGTCCGAACGCCTCCGCGTGGGAGGACGGGCTGATGGTGGGCAGCATCGCCCGGGGAACGCCGAAGAAGCCCAGCAGCTCGTCGTCCCAGTCGAGGGTCTCCAGGTCCATCAGCATGGTGCGGCTGGCATTGGTCACGTCGGTGGCGTGGATACCGCCGTCGGGGCCGCCGGTGAGGTTCCACAGCACCCAGCAGTCGGTGTTGCCGAAGAGGGCATGGCCCTGCTCGGCCGCCTCGCGGACTCCGTCGACGTTCTCCAGGATCCACTGGATCTTGCCGCCGGAGAAGTACGTGGCCGGCGGCAGCCCTGCCTTGCGGCGGATGACGTCGCCCTGGCCCGAGCGTTCCAGCGCTGCCGCGATGGAGTCGGTACGGGTGTCCTGCCAGACGATGGCGTTGTAGTACGGGCGGCCGTTGCGCGGGTCCCAGACGACGGTCGTCTCCCGCTGGTTGGTGATGCCGATGGCCGCCAGGTCCTCCGGCGAGAGATTTCCGTGCCGGAGCGCGTTCTGGATCACGGAGTTGGTGCGCTCCCAGATCTCCACCGGGTCGTGTTCGACCCACCCCGAGCGCGGGAGGATCTGCTCGTGCTCCAGCTGGTGCCTCGCCACCTCGTTGCCTGCATGGTCGAAGATCATGAAACGGGTGCTGGTGGTCCCCTGGTCCACCGCGCCGACGAAGTCCGCCATGGGATGCCGCCTCTCCTTGACCGGCTCCCGGGGTGGCCGGAACACGGCCACCCCGGGAGCCGGTCAGCTCTCGTGTCAGCTCTCGTCCGGGCCCGGGACCTGTCCGGGGGGCTCCGGCTCACCGGTCGGCAGGAACCGGCCGATGAAGAACTTGTACAGGCCCGCTCCCAGCAGACCTCCGATCAGCGGACCGACGATCGGCACCCAGAAGTAGAAGTGCCCGTACTGATCTCGCCACGCTCCGCCGTACCCGGTGAGGAAGCTGGCCAGCCGGGGACCGAAGTCGCGTGCCGGATTGATCGCGTAACCCGCGTTGGTGCCCCACGCCATGCCGATGGCCACGACGATCAGGCCGACGATGAACGGCGCCAGGTTGGCGCCGGGGGGCGTGTTGAGCAGGTCGGTGACCGCAAGGATCAGCAGCAGCAGGATCGCGGTGCCGATGATCTGGTCGCGGAGCGCGCCCCATTCGGTGACCGGCAGGTTCGTGTTGCCGTTGGCGGGCAGCGTGGAGAAGACGCCCTGTGTCTTGATCGTGTGGGTGGGGTCCGCCTTCGCCAGCGCCTCGGTGTAGTTCCACCGGACGATCAGGGCCGCCACGAAGGCGCCGGCCGTCTGGGCCAGCGCGTAGGGAGCCACTTTGCTCCACGGGAAGCCCTTGAACGCCGCCAGCGCGACGGTCACCGCGGGGTTGAGGTGAGCACCGCTCAGCCTCGCCGCGACATAGACGCCGAGAGTGACGCCGAGGCCCCAGGCCCAGGCGATGCTGTCGTGGTTTCCCAGGCCGCCCGCCGGGTCCGTGAGGGCCCCGCCGGCGACTACCTGAGCCACCACACCGCACCCGAACAGGATGAGGATCATGGTGCCGGCGAATTCTGCTGAAAGCTCGCCGACCAGCCCTGATCTCTTGAGCCGCTCAGCCATGGGTGCCCGCTTCCCGCCGGCCCAGGGACCGGCCGTCGACTGCCCCGAGTCCTCCAGGAATCATCGTAAGACCGACCAGTGCAACGCGCTGCGAGGCGGCTCGGGTGCCGATGGACACGGCGTGACGGCACACTCTTCATATGGCGTGCGAGCGATCGCGGTGCGCCCGCCTGTCACCGGCGCCGCCTGAGCATCGTGAGGACACTGGTCAGAGGCTCACCCGCTGGTTCCACCCGGGAGGTAGGCATGAGGATGCTGATCAACAGTCCGGAGACCGTGGTCGCCGATGCCCTGCGGGGCCTGGCGGCCGCCCATCCCGAGCTCGACGTCGACGTGGAGCGGCGGGTGGTCGTACGGCGGGACGCGCGCGAGGGTGGGCGGGTCGGACTGGTGTCCGGCGGCGGCTCCGGGCACGAACCGCTGCACGCGGGCTTCGTCGGCCACGGCATGCTCTCGGCGGCCTGCCCCGGGGAGGTGTTCACCTCGCCGGTGCCCGACCAGATGCTGCGGGCGGCCGGCGCCGTGAACTCCGGGCAGGGCGTGCTGTTCGTCGTCAAGAACTACACCGGGGACGTACTGAACTTCGAGATGGCCGCCGAACTCGCCCAGGAGGACAACGTCCGGGTCGAGAGCGTGCTGGTGAACGACGACGTCGCGGTCACCGACAGCCTCTACACGGCCGGACGGCGGGGCACCGGAGCCACCCTCTTCGTCGAGAAGATCGCCGGGGCCGCCGCCGAGGAAGGCGCGCCGCTGGAGCAGGTCGCGGCGACCGCCCGCCGCGTCAATGCGTCCTCGCGCAGCTTCGGCGTGGCGCTGAGCGCCTGCACCACGCCCGCCAAGGGCAGCCCCACCTTCGACCTGCCCGACGGGGACCTGGAACTGGGGATCGGGATCCACGGCGAACCCGGCCGGGAGCGGCGCGCCATGATGCCCGCCCGGGAGATCGCGGAGATCGCGGTGGGCGCCGTACTGGCGGACCTGGCCGAGGTGGGGCCGGCCGACGGGCCGGTGCTGGCCCTGGTCAACGGGATGGGCGCCACACCACTGCTGGAGCTCTACGGATTCCATTCCGAGGTCGCACGGGTACTGGACGCACGCGGCGTGCCGGTCGCCCGGACGCTCGTGGGGAACTACGTCACCTCACTCGACATGGCGGGCTGCTCGGTGACCCTGTGCCGGGCCGACGAAGAACTCCTGCGGCTGTGGGACGCACCCGTGCAGACCGCCGCGCTGCGCTGGGGCCGCTGACCAGGAATGCCCGGCGGCCCGGCGGCCGCCGGGTTCGCTGACCCGCGCCGAAGTCATCACCGCCCTGCGCGCCCACGCCCGTGCCGTCACGACCATGACCTGGCCCGACCACACCTGAAAACGGCCCAAGACGACAAGGGGCGGGCCGTCGTCAGGTGTGGGGCAGCGCGCACTTCAGCCTCGCGTGCAGATCCTTCGCGAGCTGCGTGTCCGAGGGTGGTTTGTCGGCGTGGAGGCGGCGCAGTGCGGTGAAAAGAACCGGCCTGGCGGCAGCTCAGGGAAACTTTCCGTGCGGGGTGGGTGTCTGGCGGGGTGCCAGCGCCCGATAGCGACCTGGCCAGGGCATCGCTTCTTCAGCTGCAGGCGACGACCAGGTCGTATCTCGGTGTGGTGGTGCTGCACTGTGGCGGTCTGCTGCTGCACGACGGATGGGTGCGGGTTTTCGGCAGAATGCGTCGAGCCCGGCGGACCGTCGCGGTAGCGGTAGCGGCATCAGGCGTCCTGCGCAGGCCGGCCGGGGTGCTCACGGGCGCTTCAGGAGGGGCCCGCGGGGCTGGTAGCCAGTGGGCGGCCGCCAGAGCGGTGACCAGGGTGACGGTGCCTGCGACCGCAGCGCTGTGGGTGAGTCCGGAGACGAAGGATTCCTTGGCCGTGGCGAGGAGGTGTGCGGCCTGGGCGTCCGGCAGCCGGGGGGCGAGGGCACGGACGGCGAGGATGCTGTCACCGGCGTCGGGTGTGGCGAGGCCTGCGGTAGGGCGGTTCATGCGGTGGCCGTAGACGCTGCTGAGGATGGACCCTTGGACCGCGACTCCGAGGGAGGAACCGACCTGGCGGGTGGCGTCGTTGACCGCCGAACCAACGCCCGCGCGCTCGCCGGGTACGGCGCCCATCACGGCCTCGGTGCCCGCGGCCGCCGTCGCTCCGGCTCCCAGGCCGGCGACGATCTGGAAGAGCACCAGCTGCCCGTATCCGTCGGTGGTGGTGGTCGTGGTCAGGATCCCGAAGGCCGCCGTGACGAGGACCAGCCCGGCGACCACCGGCAGCCGCTCACCCCACCGCGCGGCCAGCGGCAGAGCGGCCACCGCGCCGACAGACAGGGCGAAGGGCAGCGGAAGTGTCCTGATCCCCGCCTGCCAGGGCGTGTACCCCAGCACGCCTTGCAGGTGGAGGGTGATGACGAACAGGGCGCCGAACAAGGCGAAGGACATCAGGGCGAGGGGGCAGGCCCCCATGCCGATCCGCGGATCGCGCAGCGAACGAGGGAGGCGGTGTGCCGAATGTTGACCCCCGCCAGCCCTGTGCCGCAGGAGCTCAGGCAACACCGCAAGCCCGGCGGGAGGGGCGGGGGAACCGGGTGCGGTCTCGCCGGTCACGCGGAACGCGAGAGCTGCCCGCGCGCCCATCCCGGATCGCGCCGGCCGCCTGCAGCGCGGGGATCGGATTTCCGGTTCAGGCTGTTCCGGTGGGCGCGGTGCCGCCGGTGGTCTCTGTGCTGCTCTGTGCTCCGGTGGTCGCGGCGGTGCTGCCGGCCACGAAGGTGTTGTGCGCTTCGACGGGGGTGAGTCCGCTTTCGCCCGCGAGTTCGCTCGAGCTCTTTCCCTCGAGGGAGTGGTGTCCCTTTCCGATTTCGATCTTGCGGCGTTGCTGCTGTGTCGTCTTCGGAATGGTCACGGTCAGGACGCCGTTGTCGAGGTCGGCGTTGCAGTGTTCGGCGTCAGCTCCTGCGGGCAGGCTGGTGCGGTACATGAAGCTGCCGTGCCTGCGGGTGAGGACGTTGCCCTGGTGTTCCTCGGACAGCTCGCCGCTGATGACCAGCTCGTCGCCCTCGACCTCGATGTCGATGTTCTCGGCCGGGTAGCCGGGCAGCTCCACCTTCACGGTGTAGGAGTCGTCGCTCTCCTCTTCCTCGGCCATCGGCAGCCAGGCTGTGCCGCCCGCGGCGGGTGCGGCGGCCTGTTCCAGGTACCGGCCCATCTGGTCCCACATCTTCTCGAAGTCCGCAAAGGGGTCCAGCCCCCTGAGCACCGCACCTGGACTGCTTGCGCGGCGTCGGATCGGCAGTGCCATCACAGTCACCTTCCCTCGTGATTCCGGGCAGCGAAAGTGCCTTCCGGTACACGGCGACTAACCCCGCCACCAGCGGCTTAAACCGACATTCTCGTTGGGCTGGGCGTAGCGGTCGGTAGCTCGGGTACGCGCCAGTCAGGCAGCCACCGACGGTGTTCACCCAGGCCGGAGCGCATGTGGCTCAGAGGTAGACGAGTGACACCGCGGCCTCTGGCTGTCGGGCCGCGGCGGCGAAGGCGCCGGGACCACGCCGTGAAGGAATCGACGCGGTCCCGGACCGCGCGCTTGCCGGAGGGAACTGCGAAAACCACAGTCTCCGGCCCGCGTGCAGGGACGACGGGTTTCGCCGGCATCCCCTCCGCCGGCAGCACCGGCACGGCCCGGCGTCGTACCGGCCGCATCGTTTCCGGAGGCCGCGATGGACGTCTTGGTGCTCATCAGACGCATTCTCTTCGCGCTGGTGTTCCTGCGCTCGGCTCTCAACCACCTGACGCACACCAAGGCCATGGCCGGCTACGCCACGAGCCGCGGCATTCCGTCCGCCGCCGCGGCCGGCGCTGCGGTGGGCAGTGGCCTGCTGATCCTGGTGGGCGGGGTGATGGTGGCCCTCGGGCTCTGGGCGGATCTGGGTGCGCTGCTCCTGGCCGTGTTCCTCTTCCCGACCGCGGTGATCATGCACGCGTTCTGGAGGGAGAGCGACGCCCAGGCCCGCCAGATGGAGATGACGCATTTCATGAAGGACATCGGTCTGGGCGGCGCCGCCCTGGTTCTGCTCGCCTTCTTCTCGTACGCCGGCCACCACCTCGTTCTCACGATCACGGGACCGCTGTTCCACATCACCTGAGCCCGCACCCGGAATATCGCCGCGTCAGAGCGTTCCGACTGGTCGGCGGGCGCCGCGCCTTCCCTGCGGCAGCTGGGCCCCGCCCGGAGCCGGTGGGCGTCTGGCGGGACGTGGCTGCGTCGGCCGGAGCGGTGACCCAGCCGCAGGGGGGCCACCGCCTGTCCGTGTTCCGTTCGAGGGCGACTGCCTCACTGTCGAACACACGAAAATCTGCATTGGCTGGAGTAGACATTGGGTGGTGGTGTGGTTATGGTTTCTCTCGTAGTCGAGATCGAGAAGGGCCCGGCAGAGACGTACTGCCGGGCAGCAGTACCCGTAAGTGCAGTCCGCAGTACCCAGAAGTGAAGTTGAGTGAGTGGTACCTCGGTGAAGGCGTCGGCTGTGGGCGCGCGCACCGGGAGGTTCGGCAGTGGGGTTCTAAGCCAGAGCAGACGCAGGATGGGCGACGGGGCTGGCTGCCGAAGAGTGGCGCTCTCACAGGCCACCAGCAGTACGCAACACCAGCAGTACAGGCAGTTCGCAGCGCAGCAGTAAGAGCAGTACCCGCGTTACAGCAGTATCCGCGTTGCCGGTAGTTCGCAGTATCAGCAGTACGCAGTTCCCGTTTGGCAAGTGATTGGTCCAGAGGGAAGAACGGAGGAGCCAGGCACCATCAGGATCGCCCGGACGGAGGCACTGAGTCCGGGTACCGCAGGACATCGATAGTGAGGTGGTCTCCGGTCACGCATCCGCGATCCCCGCACCCCCGACGGCGTATCGGTCGGGTCTGCGGACACAGAAGGCCGGCGCAGCACTGGGGCCGGCAGATGGTGTAGCAGTTCCTTCGGGGCCCGGGTGCCGGCATGGCACCCGGGCCCCTCCACGTGTTCAACAGAGAGGTGCGATGACAGCAGACGACTCCTACGGCCGTCTCGATGACGACGACTACCCCGCCTACACCATGGGCCGGGCCGCCGAAATGCTCGGCACCACCCAGAGCTTCCTGCGCGCCATCGGCGAACACCGCCTCATCACCCCCCTGCGCTCCGCGGGCGGCCACCGACGCTACTCCCGCTACCAACTGCGCATCGCCGCCCGTGCCCGCGAACTCGTCGACCAGGGCACCCCCATCGAGGCGGCCTGCCGCATCGTCATCCTTGAGGATCAGCTCGAGGAAGCGCAGCGCCTCAACGCCGAATACCGGCGCGCCGCAGGATCTTCGACTCCACCGGCCGCAGCCTGAAATCCCCGATCCGCGGAATGACCCGCAGCACGACACCGTGCCGCGGGCTCGACCCACGAGCCGCTCCGCATCCACCTCGCACAGCACCCCGGTACGGCCGCGATGGCGAAGCACCCTTGCTTCCGCGGTCAGCCGTTCGGCCTCGGCACAGGCGGCGGATCGGGCCCGGCAGATCACCCCGACGCAGGGATGCCGGCCAGCCGGCGGGAGACGGTCTCGATACTGCGGTCGCGCGTCGAGATAGTTCCGCTGGAGGGGCAGTCGGCCCGGTCGGTCGTGGTGGCGGCCTGGACGGCCACGAGATCACCGCGGATGTTCACGGTGTCGAGTGCGACGTCGTCGGCCTGGTGGAACCAGAGGTCTTGGAGAAGCGCGTCTGTCACCGACCACTCATGATCGCGGCTTCGGTGACGCTCTGTGGCTCTGGCATGGAAAGTGATCCAGAGCCACTTTTCACCCGTCACCGACAGACGAGTACGCCGACACCAGGCGATGAATCGATTTCGCGAGGGCGGTCAGCGTCGAATGTTGACGTCCGCGATGACGCGCCGAGCACGGGCCGATGCCCCAGGCGCCACCTGCTACCAGCGCTGCCCTCACTGGGTGCCCGCTCCCACTGGCAAGAACGCTGGTCTTCCACCCCGGAGAGGGCCGGGTCGGCAACGGGAAGAGTGATCTCGGCGGGGGCTGTGGGCCGAAAGCCGGGCATCTCCAGGGCGGCGTGCTGTGGCCAGTTCTTCGGCAAGGCCGCTGTCTACTGCCGCCGAATTCCTGACTCAAGTCACGAGGTCTTCGATGGCCTGGGATCCTTACGAGGCACAAAGCGCTGTTCCCTACGCTCGTCGGGGAGCGCGGGTACTGGACCGGCTTCTGCAGAGGGAGTGTCAGCCTGTGAACCGTTCTCCTCACGTCATCGTCGTGCTCACCGATCAGCAGCGATGGGACACTACCGGCGTGCACGGCAACCCGGCTGACGTCACTCCCGAGTTCGATGCCATTGCCCTCGAGGGAACACACTTCGTCCAGGCCATCACTCCACAACCGGTGTGCGCCCCCGCGCGGGCCGCCCTGCAAACGGGGTGCTGGCCGACCACCACCGGTGTCTTCCGCAACGGCGTACCCCTGCCGGGCGGCCAGCCCACCCTTGCCTCGGTGTTCGCCGACGCCGGGTACGTCACCGGATACATCGGAAAGTGGCATCTGGGCGGTGCTGATGCGGCGCAGGCCGGCCCTGTTCCGGCCACACGCCGGGGCGGGTACCAGCATTGGCTCGCCAGCGACCTGCTGGAGTTCACCTCGAACGCGTATCGCACCATCCTGTGGGACGAAGCCGGCAAGCCGGTGCGACTCGTCGGCTACCGCTCGGACGCGCTGATGGACGCCGCTGTCCGGTTCGTGGCAGACCACCACGGCCGTCCATTCCTGCTGTTCATCTCCTTGCTGGAACCCCACCACCAGAACGCCACGGACGATTACCCAGCTCCTGCTGGCTACCGGGAGCGCTACGAAGGCCGCTGGATGCCCGCGGACCTCGCGGCACTCTCCGCGCACGCACCACAGGGCGGCGCGCACCGCCATCTCGGCGGCTACCTCGGCCAGATCAAACGCGTTGACGAAGGTGTCGGGCGCCTGAGGGACGCCTTGCGAAGCCTGGACCTCGCCGACCAGACCGTGCTCGCCTGGACCGCCGACCACGGTTCTCATTTCCGTACTCGCAATGAGGAGTACAAACGCTCCGCACACGACGCGTCCGTGCGTGTCCCGCTGGCACTGACCGGGCCTGGATTCACCGGCGGCGGCCGCGTCACCCGGCCGGTCAGCACGGTGGACCTGGCCCCGACTCTCATCCACGCCGCCGGCCTGCCTGTCCCCGAGACGATGCAAGGCGCTTCACTGTTGCCATTGGTCCGCGGAGGCAAGGACTCCCACCGGCCGCAGGAGGTCTACATCCAGATCAGCGAGTCCCACCTCGGCCGGGCCGTGCGCACCGACCGCTGGAAGTACGCGGTGGCAGCCCCAGAGGCCGACCCGTGGCGGGAGGCGCAGTCCCCGTACTACCAAGAGACGGAACTGTACGACCTGCACAGCGACCCCTATGAACTGGAAAATCTGATAGGGCTCATCTCTCACCGAAAAATAACCGATGGCTTGCGCAGTGCACTCATCGCGTGGATAGCTCGTGCCGGTGAGGGAAACGCCACCATCACCCCGGCTCCCGAACGCACCCTGGAGGGACGCGCCCCGCAAGCCCAGGTAGCCTCACTGCCATGGGATGAGCTGCCCTTCGCCCACCGGGCTGCAGACCCGGACCCCAGCTGCTGACGGACCGAGAGGCCCGATGCGGGCGCTGAACCGGTGTGGGCCGGTCAGGACCGCATGGACGTCGGCATGCCGGGTTACCAGCCATCCGGGCACGCCGTTGGCGAAGCGGGTCCACAGCACCGGCCCGTCGCGTGGAGGGCGGGCCGATGAAGGAGGACGGCCGGTTTCGATCCCGCCAGGGCCACGGCCACGGTCATTTCGGACCTCGGCACGGTCACCGGGCCCGGGACCACGGGCGCTCGCGGTCGTCTCCGAGCCCGGCGGTACGAACGCCCGCCGGATGCTCCTGTCCGGCGCCGCGGATTGCAGTTCGCGATGATCAGCGCCGCCCCCGCGACAGCCGGGCAGCGGGCGGCCGTGCAGCAGGAACGCGGCCGATGGGCGGCAGCCGCGCGCCTCAGACGAATGCCGGTGAGCACCCGGAAGTCAGGGTGCGGAGCGCTCGTGGAAGTGGCGCAACGCGAAGTCGGCGAAGGCGAGCGCGGCTGCGGACTCGTAGGCGTCCCTGTGCCGCACCAGTCTCAGTTCCCGGTGGCAGTCCGGCGCCGCCAGCCGCGCCCAGGCCACGATCTCCCGCGTCCCGGACTCCCGGGCCATGGCGGGGACCAGCGCCACCCCCAGGCCGGCGGCGACCAGGTCGAGGACCGCACCGGGCTCGTCGCCCTCGCAGACGACCAGCGGCCGTACCCCGGCCGCGGCGAAGATCCGGTCGGCGAGCACCCGTTGCCAGTGCCCCGGGCCGGGCGTGACGAACGGCTCCCCGTCCAGCGTGGCCACCTCGACCCCCTCCCGCCCGGCCAGCCGGTGCCCGGCGGGCACAGCGAGCAGGACTTCCTCGCGCAGCAGCACGACCGAGGTCAGGGCGGCTCCGGCCAGCGGCTGCGAGGCGAAGCACAGATCCACCTCGCGCGCCCGCAGCTGACGTACCATCACCTCGGCGGGCGACTGGCGCAGTCGTACGTCGACACCGGGATGGGCGGCCCGGAAGGCCGACAGCACCCCGGTGAGGGTCAGCAGCGTCTCGGCGGCCAAGGTCACACTCCCGCCGTCCCCGCGCGCCGCGTCCGCCAGCTCGCGGCGCCCGTCGTCGAGTTCACCCAGCGCCCGCTCCACCCGGCGCAGGAAGGCCGCGCCGTGCCGGTTGAGCCGGATCCGGCGGCCCCGGCGGTCGAAGAGCGGTACGCCCAGCTCCGCCTCCAGCCGGGCGATCGTCCGGCTCACCGAGGGCTGGGCGACCCGCAGTTCATCGGCGGCGCGGCTGATGTGCTCGTGGCGCGCGACGATCTGGAAACAGCGCAGCGACAGCAGGTCCATCCGCCCCCCCTCATAACCTCCGAGGCATTTTCTCATCTCGGAACTGGTCTTGGATTGGATGAGTGCACCGCCTCTAGCCTCCAGGAGACACCGGGAAAACCGCTCCCCGTCACATACCAGGAGGCGCTCACATGCCCGAGAACCCGTCTCACCCGTACGAGAGTTACGTCGACGCTGTACTGGCTGTCCTTGCACGTGCTCCAGGCCGCGCCGCGATCGTCTCCGCGGAGGGCCGTACGGTCTCGGCCGGGGAGTTCGCCGACCGGGTCCACGGCGCGGCTGCGGCGCTGGCGGCCCACGGCGTCGGCCGGGCGGCCACCGTCTGCCTCCTCACCGGCAACCGGCCGGAAGCGCTCGTCGCCCGCTACGCGGCCAATCTCCTGGGAGCCCGCGTGGTCCACCTCGACCGGGCCACGGCCGCCGGGACGCAGGCGGCGATCGTGGAGAGCACGGGCGCCACCGCCCTGATCGTCGATCCCGAGGCGCGCGCCGCGGCCGAGGCCCTGCTCGCCATGGCCTCCGCGCCGGCCGCGCCCCCCGTGCTGACACTCGGCGCCGAATCCCCAGCCGGTGACCCGCAGGAGCCTTCCCGCGTACACGGCGCCGCGCGGTCCACGGACGACTGGTGCATCCGCTTCACGGGAGGCAGCACCGGCGCCCCCAAGGGCGTCCCGATGGCGCACGGGCCCTACCGGAGCATGCTGGCCCGGCTCGTCGAGCGCATCCCCGCCGATGAGCGGCCCCGTCTCCTGGCCTGCACTTCGCTCGCGCACATGGCCGGCATCCTCGCCGACGTCACACTGCTGGCCGCGGGCACCGTCGTCCTGCGGCACTCCTTCGACCCGCAGAACGTCCTGGCCGCCCTCGGCCGGGAACGCATCTCCGACCTGTGGCTGCTGCCGCCGCTGCTGTACGAGCTACTGGACCACCCGGCCCTGCCCGGCACAGACGTGTCGAGCCTGCGCCGCCTCTTCTACGGGGGCACGGCGGCGTCGGCCGGGCGGCTCCGCCGGGCCGCGGAGGTGTTCGGCCCCGTGCTGCACGGCTGGTACGGACAGACGGAGACCGGCACCGTCTCCGAAGTCCTGCCGCACGAGCACACGGTGACCGGCCCCGACGGGCGGATCACGGCAGGTCGCCCGGACCCCGGGGTGGAGATCGAGATCCGCGATCCGGCGGGGACGGTCCTGCCGGCCGGATCGACCGGTGAGGTCCACGTCCGTACGCCCATGGTCATGGCCGGCTACTGGCTCCGGCCCGACCTGACCGCGCGGGTGCTGCGCGACGGCTGGGTGGGCACCGGGGACGTGGGCCTCTTGGATGCCGACGGGTACCTGCACATCGTCGACCGGCTGAAGGACGCGGTCGTTGTCGTGGGGGGCCACGTGTATCCGGCGGAGCTGGAGCAGGTGCTGCTCACCCACCCCGCGGTCGCCCAGTGCGCGGCGTTCGGCACCCGGGACGCGGACGAGCGGGAGGAACTCCACGTCGCGGTCGTCCCGGCGCCAGGACACCGTCCGGACCGCGAGATGCTCCGCGGGTTCGTCACCGAGCGGATGGGCTCGATGTACGCCCCGGCCGCGGTTCACTTGGTACGCCAACTGCCCCGCACGGCGGCCGGCAAGCCCGACAGGAACGCCCTGCGGGCGGCTCTGGTCACGGATGCGCGGTAGGAGCCGCGGAGGCCGGGCCGTCCCCGCGGGGGCCCAGTCCTTCGAAGGCGAGGTCGAGGAAGCGGCGCCAGTCGCCGCTGCCGGCCCGGATGATCCCGGAGAGGCCCCCGACGAGCATGTAGACGTCCGCAACGGTGAGGTCCGCCCGAAGGGTGGCCGCGGCCCGCCCCTGGTAGATCAGTGTTCGCCCTCCTGCCGCGCGGAGTTCCGCACGCCCTGCGCCGCGCCTCCGACCCGCCGCCGCGCGTCCTGCAGATCTCCTCGCCCGGAGGCTGGGAGCACTATGTCGAGGACCTGATCGAGGCTGGTCCCGCGGTGTTCACCGAGGGGCAGTTGGACCCCGCGAAGATCAACCCCATCGCCGGCAAGTACCACATCAGCTACGAAGAACAGACGTGACCCGCGACTCCCGGCGGCAGCCCGACGTCGTACGGGTTCCGCTGGTGGAGGGCGTCCAGAGCAGCCGGTTCGTCGCCGGAGAAGTGCAGTGCGCCCACAGCCACGTTGACGGCGAGGTGTTGCCCGTCGCCGGTGCTGGGAATGGCCGGCACATGCCGCGGTACAGCGTCCACGGTAGGCGTACCTGCGTGTTGCTCACTGCGTGCGTCCGCGCGGCGCGATCGGGTCGTCCAGCGCTTCCACCCTGTTCTGTGACCCCCGTGCATACCCCTCATGACTACGTGAGAGGTCAGGATGTCGCGCGGGCGGGGCACTTTCTCTTCCACCGCTGCCGCGTCAACAGCGCTCCGCGGGGCCGGAGGCACGACGCCAGACCGGGTGGGGGCCGCCTGGGGTGCGCTGTCGATACCTCTCAAGTCTTCGCCGACGCCGGTCGGTCGATGCGGGTCCGTGGAACCGGGGCATCCTGCCGGACGTCTTCAGTGATCATGATTGGTGATGCGGACGAGATGATCGACGACTGGGATTCGATTTGGCAGGGGTACTTCCTCGGGGAGCACGACGAGACCCTTCTGGAGTGCGTGGAGCGGCTCAACGGCGCGCGGGCTGCCCGGCCGCGTGATCCGGATGTCACGGCGTTCTACACGCTGGGCCTGGTGTGGACGCACGGCCATGCCGTGTACGACGCGGATCCCGAGGTGGCGCGGCGGGTCGTGGCAGCGCTGTCGGCAGCCGCCTTGGACTCCACCGTCGCGCAGGCCGCGTGCCACCACGCGGGTCATCCGTGCGATGACGACCTGAGCGTGCACCTGGAGTCCTTCGAGATGCTGTTGTCGCTGCTGGCCGGGGGCTCCGACTCCACGTGGGAGGGCCTCGAAGCGAAGGGCGGAAATCCCGACCCGGCATCCGGCTGGCGCTGCCCGCGCAACGTGGCGGGTTTCGCCCTGGCGGCCGCCGGGGAGATCGAGCGGCACCGCCGGTAGCGCCGCGCGTACGGCCCTCCTGGCAGGGGCGGACGGAGAGCGAGCAGGCCCGCGCCAAGGCGGGGCGGTCCTGCGAGCGTGCAGGGTTCAACGCGGGGATGCCATGGTTCCTGTGTCTCACCGGCGCGAGCGACGATCTGGTCGATCATGGCCACCTGGTCACGGGTCTCCCAGGCCTGAAGGCACGGAGCCCTTTCCAGCCTGACTGCGGCGGTGAGGCGCTGGAGGTGGCCAGCTGTACGGAACGACGAAGCTCCTGGTAGACGGGTTCTCGACCAAGATCACCCGTGTCCGCCAGGAGCTTCGCGTGCTTGTCTACCCTCGTCGATCGATCTGTCCAGCGGCACCCTGCGCTTCCTGACCACGCGGCTCCGTGCCCGGCAGCGAAAGATCGGGACCCGCTGCCGATCGACCGGATCGCCGCCGACACCCCGAACCACTAAGCCCGCCACGCTGGTCGACGGCACGGCGCATGAAGCGGGCCCGCCGGGTCTCGTCGACCGGCAGGCTGGTCGACGAGCTGCCCGACGTGCCGGGCGCGGCCGTGCGCCGGGGCCGGGACGTGCTCCAGCCCCTACGTTCGGAGGCGACGGATCAGCCGCACCGGATCGGCCCGGTGTTGAGGCGGTAGGTCACTCCGCCCCGGACCAGCGAGCCGCTCACGCTGATGCATTGCCCCGTCGAGTCGAACCAGGTGTACAGCGGCCCGGCGTAGTAGCGGTGGTTGGCCGGATGCTCCTTCGGCGGGTCGATGGAGTAGTCGCCGCTCTCGTCGAAGATGGCCAGGGTGATGTGTGAGGCGAGGCCGTCGTAGGGGCTGGACCAGAACTTCACGCAGTTCTGTTTGGTCGAACTGTTCCAGTAGGTGCGCGCGTAGCCGCCCCCGTTGCGCCCCGCCGGACTCTTGGCCCAGTACGTGATGCCGTCCCAGCTGCCGGTGCACTGCTCGGCGGCAGGGGCAGCGGCCGGCGCCGCCTGGGCGGTGGGGGAGACAACCAGACCGAGCAGCAGCGCCATGACGCCGACGCCCAACAGCTGCGGTTTGTGTAACCGCTTCTTCAACCGCTTCATCCGCATCTCCTGGTGGTCAGATGCCGTCGACCCGGTTCGTCCAAGCCGTGCTCGGTACGCTCCGCCCCTCATGGACCCGGCACCCGACGTTTCACGAAATCTCCACCGAATTGCATCGGCCCGCCGAGCCTGCCGACTCGCAGTGCTCATCGGACCTGCCCGCCTAGGGAGGACTGCGACGATATTCGACTTCGTCGGCAGAACGGTCATCTCGCCCGCCGCGCAGCCGGAGCCGGGGTCGGCTGTGAGCGCGGACGCGCGCAACATGTGGGGGGCGTTGACCGAAGGCCTGGCAGTGCCCAACGACCTGAACCTGTCCGGCCGGCGGGAGGCCCTGGCCCAGCTCGGCTTCGGCGAGGCGGCGAGCAACCGGCTGGTGTCGGTGGCGCGGGACTACACCGGCTCGGAGCGGGAGACCGGCCTGCTGGTGAGCGCCCGCCAATGGCCCCTGCCCGCCGTCGGCATGGCGAACGTCGCCTGCGGCCCGGAGGGCGAGCAGGGCCTGCGGGAGCGGCTGAAGGCGGGGCTCATTGGTGTGAACGAAGCCGATGATCTAGACGACCGGCAATGGGCTGCTGTCTGCTTCCACCTCTTCCCCGAGTGGATCGGCCGGGCAGCCGGATGGCTCGCCGACGGCACGATGCACACCGAGCAGACCGTGTTCGAAGGCATCGACCGGGCCCCGGCCGCCTTCCTCGGCATGATGCGCGGCGCCAACACCGGCAAGATGCTCGTCCGGCTGGACGGGTGACGGCCATGACGACAGGGAGGACGACGGAGAGGACGACGGGCATGACGACAGCCGTGGCCGGGCACGCGCTGCTGGTCTTCGCCCACCCGCGCGGCGACTCCCTCACCGCGCAGATCGCACGGCGCAGCCGCTAGCGCCTCGCGGCCGACGGGTACACCGTCGACATGCTCGACCTGTACGCCGAGGGGTCCATCGCGCCGTCCAGGCCGTCGCCATCATTGCGCAACCTCGCCCTCGCCGGATGAAGACAGCAGGTCAAGCACCACTTCTGCCGGCCCGAACGGACCTTCCGCAACAGGGCTCAGACGCCGTTGTCCGGGGTGTAAGACCGGTCCGTGCGGCGGAAGGCGGCTCGGTGGGCGCTCGGGCGGTGGCCCGTGTGGCGGGCGAAGAGGGCGGCGAAGGTGCCGGGGTCCTGGTAGCCGACGGCCGTGGCGACGGCGGCGACGGTGCGGTCGGTGGTCTCAAGGAGATGGCGGGCGCGGCGGATCCGCGAGATCTGCAGATGGGCCAGCGGGCTGCGTCCGGTCTCTTCGGCGAAGCGGCGCAGCAGCGTGCGGCTGCTGACGTGAAATGCGTCCGAGAGCGCGGTGAGGTCGTAGCGCTCGGCTAGGTTCTGGTCGAGATGCCGCATGACCCGTTGGGAGAAATCCCGACCGGGCTGGGGGAGGAGCCGCGGATCGACGTACGGGGTCTGGGAGGTCCGCGCGTCGTCGACGAGCGCCACTCGGGCAGTGGTCCGTGCTACCCGGGATCCGTTGTGCCGGCGGATCAGGTCCAGCGCGAAGTCGTACATGGCGCTGAAGGCGGCCGTGGTCGTCACCCCCGCGTCGGTGACGACCAGGTGCTCGGGCCGCACGTCGGCGTCCGGGCAGCGTCTGGCCAGTTCACCGGCGTGCAGCCAGGAGGTGGTGGCTCTGCGCCGGTCGAGCAGGCCCGCCTCGGCGAGCAGGAACGCGCCGACGCAGAGGGAGACGACGGCGGTGCCGGCGGCGGCCTGCGCGCGGATCGCCGCGATCTCGGGGGCGAGTCGGGCGAGCCGTGCGTCGAGGTCCGTGTCCGGGTGCAGTTCGAAGCCGGGGACCACGAGGACGTCGACCTCGCGCAAGGGACACACGTCCAGGATCGCGCCGCCCGATGCGGTGACCCGGCGGCGGGGCGAGACGACCGACACCCGGTAGCCGGGCGCGTCCGGTCCGGCGACGTGCCCGGCCATCGTCAACAGGTCGGGAACACCGAACACTTCGGACGCGAAGCAGCCCGGGTACGCCAGGACCCCGATCCGCAGCGCACCCTGCCCGGCGCCCGAACCCACACCGTCCTTCGCCTGCGGCGCCGCCTCCGCCACCACTCCCGCCCCCCGGTGTCCCTGGTCCCATGTCGCCGATCGCATACCGCTCGCCTCCCTCGCGTGTGGCGAGATTACCCCTGGCCTCGGCGATCCCGCCCCTCACCCGGCGACCGGTCCCGGGACCAGGCTGGCCCCCATGAGCGACGACGATCCGATCACCGACTTCACCCGCCGGAGCATGGCCGTGGAGGGGGTGGAGAAGACGGTGTACGTGGCCGGGGCCGGGCCCGCGGTCGTAGTGCTGCCCGAGATGCCGGGCATCAGCCCCGACGTCCTGCGGCTCGCGCGCTGGGTGCGGGAGGCGGGTTTCACCGTCCATGTGCCCTCCCTCTTCGGGACGGACGGCGCCTTCCCCACGGTCGAGGGCGGCCGGGAGGTCGTCCGCCGCGCCTGTGTCAGCGCGGAGTTCCGCGCCTTCGCCGGGGGCGGCACCAGCCCGGTGACGCTCTGGCTGCGCGGCCTGGCGCGCCAGGCCCACGCCGCGTGCGGTGGGCCCGGGGTAGGCGCGATCGGCCTGTGCTTCACCGGCAACTTCGCCCTCACCATGGCCCTGGAGCCAGCGGTGATCGCCTCGGTGGTCAACCACCCGTCGCTGCCGCTCGACGACCCCGGCGGACTTGAACTCGACGCGTCGGACGCGCGCGCGGTGCGCGACCGGCTCCACCGTGACGCACTCACCGTCCTCGCCTATCGCTTCGAGGGCGACCGCTGGTGCACGGGGCAGCGCTTCGCCGCCTACCGCGCGCTGCTCGGTGATGCTTTCGACGGCCGTGTCCTGCCGGACACGGCCGCAAACCCGGCCCCGCCGCCCTTCTTCGCCGACCTGGTCGGCACCCCGCACAGCGTCGTCACCGCCCATCTCGTGGACGAGACCGGCCACCCCACGGTCCAGGCCCGCGACGAGATCCTCGCGTTCCTCACTGACCGCCTACACCCGCACGGGAACCGGCCGCTGCCCGCGCGGCTGCCACCCGACTACGGCCTACGCGAGCTTCGGCCTCCACGCTGAGCAGTCTGTGCATGGATGCCAAAGCGGCGCTGGTTGGGCGTCAGCCGGGATGGGATTGGTTGTGTCGGTTCTCTTCCGGGCACGGGTTCTGATCTCGGCTGCCATGGAGTGACCACGCAGCTGCTGTCAGTCGGTTATCAGGGTGGTGGGTGGCTGCTGTGGGTTTGCTCATTCCTCTGTGCACGGTGTCGGTTCCGGGGTGTGCTGCCGGGTAGGGCGAGGAGTTGCGGCTGGCGCGGGGTGTGGTGGTGCGTCGCCGCCTCGCATGACCTCCATCCAGTACGCCCCCCGCCTA
The DNA here is from genome assembly GCF_018614075.1 of Streptomyces sp. ISL-94. Taxonomy (GTDB): domain Bacteria; phylum Actinomycetota; class Actinomycetes; order Streptomycetales; family Streptomycetaceae; genus Streptomyces. The sequence goes on from NZ_JAGGOZ010000053.1 coordinate 64,761, forward strand.
CCGCGCCCAGTCGATGCCGAGCTGGGCGAGCGCGGCCGGCTGGCTGGCCACACGTTCCACGGCGACTGGAACTATGCCCTGCATCCCCAGCCCGCCCCGACCGCCCCGGCCGCCTGGACCCCGCAGGCACCCGCCCCGGCAGTGGGACCGGGCCCTGCTGTCCGATCCCGAGCTGACCGGGTGACCCACGGGCAACTGGACCAACTCACAGCAACCCTGGCCCCGCACGGGGACCCCCAGCGCGGCCGCCCACCCCGGCTCTCATTCCCCGAACAGCTCCTGGCCACCGTGCTCCACCTGCGGGTCGCCCTGGCCGCGGAACCTCTGGCCGTGCTGTTCAGCAGCAGCAGGACCGCCATGCACCGCACCCGCGCCCCACAACAGCGATCTACCCTCGCTGCAACAGTTCGCCCGCGGACTCCTCCACGACCAGGACGCCGTCATCGCCGGCCTCACCTCGACCTGGAGCTCAGGGAAGGGCGAAGGGCAAGTCACCAGAGTCAAACTGATCAAGCGAGCGGGCTACGGCCGAGCCAAGCGCGACCTCCTCCCCACACTGATCCAGCTCAGAAGCTGACGCCGACACCGTCACAAGACCAGTGACAGAGTCCGTTCACGTGTACGCCGACCGACAGCTGGATGGCCAGCGGAGCGGACACCGCCGGTTTCGAGTGGACCGATGTGCCCCTGACGGGACGCGGCGCAATCAAGCGCCACCAGCGCGATGGGCTGGCCACGGGGCTGGTGCTCCCGGTCGCCGGGCAGGCGATCCGGCCCCGCTACCCGTGGCTGCCGCGGCAACGCGTGACGGTGATGCTCGCCGAGACCCGGGCGGTCAGCGATCCCAAGGCTTTCCAGCGGCTCGACCGACTGGCTCGGCACGCGACGGCCGCGGCCACGTCCGACACCCTGAACAAGCTCACATGGATCGTGATTCGCAAGGGCGGCCGGGTCAGCGACATCATCGTCGGCGACTGCATCGAGCTCACGGCAGCGCTGGAGGAACACCACTTCCGGGGCAGCGCGGGGCGCCCACCCTTCTACGCCCTGCTCAAGGAGGCCGGCGTGCTGCCGGCCAGCGCGCCGTTGCGGCTTCGGGTGCTTCGTATCGAGTGCCGTCGCAGCGTTGAGCAGATCGGGGACGGCTACGGCATCGAGTGCCGGCCCGTCCGTGATCCGCTGGTCGAGTACTTCACCGAGCGGGCTCCCGAACTCGACCCCCTCTCGCTGTGTTCCATGGCCCGCAACCTATGCAGGCTGTTCTGGCGCGACCTGGAGATCCACAATCCAGGCATCGACTCGCTTCGCCTGACACCTCAGGTCGCACAGGCGTGGAACGCCCCACCCGGACAGTCGGAGCGCTTCGGTCAGTCCTTGCCGGCGGTGTGCCAGTTCATCCCCCAGTCGTACTCGAGGTCCGCGGCCTGCTGCTTGAAGATGCCCGGCGCCAGCACCAGGTACTTCGCCTCTCGCCGTACGATCAGTTCCCCGCCCACGTTCTCGATCAGCGCGATCGCGGCGACCGGCGAGGGAACGGTGCATTCGTCCAGACGCACCTCGATCGGGGGACCGGCGGGCGGATACAGCGTGGCGACACCGTGCAGTCCCGCGAAGCTGGACGCTCCGTCGTAGATGACCACGAACACGAGGAGGCGTTTGATCTCGGCCGTGTGATCAAGATTGATCATGAGGTTCTCGCCGTTCTCGCTGCCGCCGGTCCGGTCGTCCTGGTCCAGCAGGACGTACGGCGGCTGGTCGAACGAGCCGAACTGGTTGTTGATGGGGTGGACGATGCCCTTCGTTCCGTTCTGCAGCTCCCACAGGCAGGAGAGGTCCAGATCGACGTCCTCCAGCCGGACGGCGTCCTTACCCTTGTTCATCCAGCCGCGCGGCGGCTTGGGCGCGCTCCACGAGAGGTTGACCCGCATGGCCCCTGAGGTGGCGCCCTGCTTGGTCAGCGACACCGCGGGCGAGGCCTTCGTCAAGGTGATCTTCGACAGCCGCACTGGCTGGGGTGCCGGTGGGGGGACCGGCGCAGTCGGCGTCTGTCGTACCGGTGGAGGTGTGGTGGCGGGCTCGTCGACGGTGATGCCGAAGTCGGTCGCCAGCCCGGCGAGACCGGAGGCGTAGCCCTGGCCCACCGCGCGGAACTTCCACGCACCGTTGCGCCGGTACAGCTCGCCGAGCACGAACGCTGTCTCAGTCGTGGCATCCGTGGCGTCGAACCGCGCCGCCTCGGCGCCGCTCTCCGCGTCCAGCACGCGCACGAACAGGCCGGACACCTGGCCGAACGTGCCGTCGGTGGAAGCCGCGACCACCACGGTCCCGATGTCCTGCTCCACCGCCGACAACGTCACACCGATCGTCTCGACAGTACCCGTGCCGTCCTGACGCCTGCCCTCATGGCGGACGGCGCCGCTGCGATGCGTGGGCTGGTTGTAGAACACGAAGTCGTCGTCCGACCGCACCTTGCCGACTGCCGTCAGCAGCAGGGCCGACACGTCCACGTCCGGGGCTCCGGGATGCGCCTGCCATCCCAGCTCCACCCGGACTCCGGGACTTTCCACCGGGACGTTGGCACCCTTTTGCAAGCCCATGTGGGTCCCCCCTTCGCGACTCCCCCCCCACGCCCGCAGCGTACGAGGTTTTTCCGCCCTCCTCGCCCCGAAGACAGGAATTGCCGCTCCCCGAGCGGAATCTGTGGACTCGCCACCGTGCGGCGAGATCATGAGCGGATGCGCCAGACCTCTGCCGCTCAGGGCGGCCGCCCGGTGGCCGCTCGCCCCGTCCGACGAGGCTGATTGGCTGCGGAAACCGGCCGCCGACGATGGGCTCACCGGATTTTGCGGCCCGCACTGCCCGACGCGGCGTGGGCCCACCACTCCATGTACGAACACGAGCTCGGGGACCGGCCGGCATGTCGTACCTCGCGTACCGGCAGGCCGTGCCGACGGCCGCAGACACCGGGCCCGAGATCGTCCCGGCCCTTGACCCGCGGACGTACTCGCCGGCACCGTCCCCGGACCGCGCTGGCGCCGCCTGTGCTGGGCGGAGCTCTCACGGCGGAGCGGTCACCCCGTGGCGCCCGAGGGGAAGTTGCCCGGCCCAAGTGAGAGCGAGGCGGTCCCACGAGGTGGACGCGGGCCGGTTCGTACAGGCCCCCAGCCGGGCCACGAACGCGCCGAGCCGGCCGGCGTCCGGGCTGCGGCCCGGCGGGGACGACCGCGACGCGCAGCTCCTCCGTCCCGCCCGCTCCATGCGCCCCGAACGCGGCGCAGTCGGTGGCGTGGTCAGACAGCGGCGGGGATCTGCCCGGTGGCGAGCGCGTCGATAAGCACGGCGGTGATCTCGTCGGGCTTGAGGTTCACCTGCCGCAGGGCTTCGGCCGTGAGGGGGATCTCATCGAGGAGGTACTCGCCGCGGCCTTCCTGGCTGAACTCGGGGCCGGCGCGGTCCTCGAAGGACCACATCTTGATGTCGGCGATGTAGAAGTGCTGGCTCTCCTCGCCGTCGGTCAGGGTGCAAAGGAGGCGCGGAGTGCCGATCTCGCCCGCGATCTCTTCCCGGATCTCGCGCCGGAGGGCGTCTTCGTGGTCGCGGTCGGTGGGCTCGACTCCGCCCCCGGGGACGACCCAGTACGCGGGGATGCCCGGCTTGACGCGCTTGATCAGGAGGAGCGTGGTGGCGGGGGTGATGAGGACGGCGCGTACTCGTTCAGTCACGGTGTTCTCGCTTCGGTTTTGATGTCCTTGGTGCAGGGGCGGATCCCGGCGGGCCGGTTGGGCCGGACGATGTCATACTCGACGCTCGGCCAGATCCTTCCGGTGCCGCCGGGATATCTCGCGCCGGCCCGCTATCGGACATGTTCGGCGTGCGGTTCACGCTGGCGGCCGGGGCGCTGCTGGTCGCGCTCGCCGCGGTGGTGCCGCTGGCGCTGTCTCAGGTGCGCGGGCTGGCCCTGGGGGCCGAGGAGGGTGTACCGGAGGGTGAACTGGCCTCGGCCAGGGAAGGCTCGGACGACCTCAACTGATCCCGCGAAGTCCCGGAACGCGCAGTCGCGGGGCGCCGCGTCGCAGGTCGCCCGGTCGGACTACGGCCGGGTCTGTCAAATGAACCTGGTTACGGGCGGTTGGTAACGTTTCCGGCCTGGATGCTCTCTGTGGGGTCGGCGGCGGGGACGCCACCGGCCCCGAGGGCGGCGCGGACAGGGGGGCGCTGACGAGCGGCGGCCCCGGATGATGCGCGGCCACAGGTGCCTGGGGCGGTCCGTTGTCGGTGTACGGATTGCCCCCATCGACGTACGGATTGCCCGGCACGGGGCTCCTGCTCGGCTGCGGTGGTCGCCGGCCTGCGGACTGCCGTACCTGGCGCCGGCCTTGGTGCGCTGCTGCGGGTCGGGCGGTGGCGTCGCCATGTCCCGTCAGCCCTTGAAGCGCTGGCCCAGTTCACCGCAGCGCCGTGCGGGTCCAGCAGTGTGTACCGGGCGTTCCCCGGGACGCCGTTGCGCGTGCTCATGTACCGCAGTAGCCGCACCGTTTCCCAGTCGTACGCGGCCCGGAATCCCTCGGGTCCCGTCACCACCGCGCCATTGGCGTGGATGTAGAGCCGCGACGCGTTGTGTTTGCTGACCAGGCGGCTCTGCTTGCTCCGGAAGGTCCGCAACCACTGCCCAAGACCGCGTTCGGCCGCCAGCGCACCGGCCTCGCTGGTCGGCTGCTCGTAGGTGTCCTTCTCTTCCATGTCTCCTCCTGGCATTGCACATTGGCGAATCGTCAGAGCAGCACCCTCTTCGAGTGACGAAAGGCTGTCGCGTCGCGACCTGGACAAGCCCCGTCTCCCGCTCTGGATGCGTTGTGAGTTCAGGTCCGGTTCTCACGCTGTGAGGGGCCGTGTCCAGCAGCGTGGTCAACCGCTGGGCAGCTGGGTTGGTGGTGAGGTGGGCGTTCGTCATTGCTGCGATGTGCTCGCCGGGCTCGTCGCACAGGGGATGCCGCGCTGGACGGCCCCAGGCGGGGCGGTGGTCGGTGTAGGACGCTTCCAGCATGGTTGTTCCTCCGCAGCGAGACAGGAGGCGGGGTATGCGGGCGGCGGGGGCACCGCGTGCGGCCCGGCGCCCTGCCGGCCGGTCAGCCCGCCGCGGCGAAGGCGGCTTCGAGGCGTGGGACGTAGTCGGCGAAAGCCAGACCGTAGCCGTTACTGAAGGTGGGGACTTCGGCGGAAGCCGAGGGGGTGGAGACGGTGACCGCCGGCGTGGCAGTCGGTGCCGCGGCGTGCGCGGCGCCGGCGCCCATCAGGGCGGTGAGCGCGAGTGTGGCGCCGAGTGCGGTGAGGCGCAGGGACGTCATCGGGAACCCCTCATCGAAAAGGCTCGCGGCGCGGTGAGCTGCCGCGAGCCGGACGTCCCGATGCTGGTGCCCCGTACCGTCCGGCCAACAGGCCAAGCGACCGGTCATTGGTGACCGGCCGTCCGGGAGGCCCGCGGTCCGTGCCGGTCCCGAGGTCACCCGCCGTCAAGTTCCCGCGGTCAGGGGGTGCCCATCGAGGGGGGCTTGAACGTGGCCGGTGCGAAGTCCCGGTGCCGGCCACGGAAGGTGTGTCCGAGGTGGTGCTGCAGCCGGACGTGGCGGAACCGGTACACGGCTCCGGCCTGGCGCAGCACCCCTCGGTGGTAGGCGTCGTCCAGGAACGCGGCGGGGTCCCAGGGGAGTCGCCCGGCCAAGGGCAGCCAGACACGTGCCAGCACGATCCATTGGCCCCAAGCCGTGAAGGCGAGCACATAGGAGGCCGCGCCGCCCAGGCCGCCGACCGCGCTGATGAACAGGCTGTCCTGGACTCCCCAGTTGAGTGGTCCCATCGCGCCTTGGAGCAGATGGACGATCAGGTACCCGCCGAAGGCGATGGCCAGGGTGAACGCCGGAGCCAGGATGAGGAATTGCCGGCCGGCCGTCGTACGGTTCGAGGACAGCAGACTGACAGGGGTGGCCGCCGCGGTGACGTCCACGGGTGCTTCGAGCGCGGCCATGAGCCCGAACACGAGACCGGCGGCCGAGCCGAAGATCAGCCCGAGGACAAGCATGTTGATCAGGGTGCCTTCCACGACGTGCGGGTCGGTGAGCCGTGTCCCGGAGACCAGCGCGCGTTGGAGGGTGAGAGCGCAGGCACATCCGATGCCCATGACGGATCCGCCGATCAGGCCTTGCCCGAACCGGGAGGTGAAGGTGCGCAGGGGTCGGCGGCCGAGACTGTCGTGCGCGGCGCGCAGTGTCAGCCGGACACGGGCCGGTTCGAAGGCCGCTGCGCTGCCGGATCTATCCGCCATCGCGTAGACGGCTCCGCCCGACAGGGACCCCTCGGCCGACACCGGCCGGTCCGGTACCCCGAGGGGGCACCCCGTTGCGCCCCTCTATCGGATCCTTCGGTGCGCTGTCGGTGACGGGTGAAAAAGTGATTCTGGATCACATTGCGTGCCAGAGCCACGGAGCGTTACGGAAGTCGCGCTCATGAGCGGTCGTGACAGACGAGCTTCTCCCAGACCTCTGGTTTCACCGGGCCGACGACGTGGAACTCGACATCGTGGACATCCGCGGTGACCTGGTGACCATCCAAGCCGCCACCACGACCGGTCTCATGCGGCGTGGAGGACGCGTTTGCGCAGGAGGTCGAGGTTGGCGCGGCCGGACATCTGCCGCTTCAGCATCTTGATCTTGTTGTTGTGTCCTTCGACGGCGCCGGAGCTGTAGCGCAGGCTCAGGCTGGCGACAACGGCATCGAGGTGCTGCTCCAGGCCGGTGGCGAAGGTGTGCAGGGCGGGCAGACGATCGGCCCGGACGCGTGTGATCCAGTCCTTGAGTTCTTGTCCGCGGCGGTTGTTCATCAGCTCGGCGAAGCTCCGCACGTGCCGGGCTGTGGGGTCGAGTGCGGGGCAGCGGTCCAGGATTTCCTTGAGCCGCTGGGTCTTGTCTTCGTCGAGGCTGTCGGGGTGGTGGGTGATCCAGCCAGTCACGTCCCTGACCGACGGTTTCCTGCGGGGCGGATCGGCATGCGGGAAGGTTTCGCGGAGCCGGCGCACGGCAACTGTGATCCAGAACCACTTTTCAGCCATCACCGACAGAGCGCCTCCCGGAGTGGTGAACAACTGTCTAATGCTCGTTCTCTCTCGTGAACAAAGCCGGTGCCAGCTGGCAGGTATACCCGAAGGCAGGCCTCCCGAGGATCTACGATCACGCGGCAGCGCATGACCGTGGGACTGTCCGGGGCCTTCGCGGTGTCGGGTGGCGCTCCGGCCTCCCTCGGAGGTGGGGGAGGCCGGAGCGCTCAAGGCGTGTGCCTTGCGGCTGGTTCAGAGGATGGCGTGATCTGTCGGCTTCGGCACTGTGGCTGCTCGCAGGTCAGCGGCCTGTGATGCTCTTACTCGCCGTGGTGGTCGCCCTCGTGGTGGTCGCCCTCGTGGTGGTAGGTCTTGTCACCGCCGCCGTCGTTGATGCAGACGTTGCCGGCGGCCGGGTTGAGGAGGCCGACGATGTTGACGGTGTTGCCGCAGATGTTGATCGGGATGTGGATGGGCACCTGGATGACGTTGCCGGACAGGACGCCGGGGGAGCCGATGGCAGCGCCCTCGGCGGTGGCGTCCGCGGCGGCCATGCCGGCGCCGCCGGCGAGGATGGCAGCGGATGAGACGGTAACCGCTACGGCCTTTGCGATACGGGACATCAAGATCTCCTAGAGAAGTGGACCTGCCGCAGGGAGTACGGCACGTGCTCCCGACCCAACGCGCGAGCAAGTAGCCGGTTACGGCCGTTGGGCCGGATCGGTGACCTCAGGCACCTCTCCAGTCCTGCCGGCAGGGCGGGTCGCGGCCCTGCGGGGGCTGTGGTGGGGGCGCATGGAGGGGATCGCCGCACGGCACAAGGTCGTCGGAGTCGACTACCCCGGCGCCGGCGCCACTCCGAAGGCCCAGGGGCCCCTGGAAATCGACGACTTGGTGGAACAGCTGGTGGCGGCGGCCGACGCAGAGGGGCTCGACACCTTCGCGGTCAGCGGGTACTCGCTCGGTGGACCCGTCGCGATTCGCCTCGCCTCGCGTCACCCTGAACGGGTCAGCTCACTCGTGCTGAGTGCGACGTTCGCGCACGCCGACACCCGTACCTCCCTCGCCGCCTCCATCTGGCACCAGCTGTTCGAATCTGGTCAGCACACCGTGCTTGCCCAATACCTGAACTTGATGGCGCTGAGTGAACCGGTCCTGAACTCCCTCACCCCGCTCCAGGTCCACGACGCCGCCGAGCAGCTCGCGCCCGCCCTGCCCGTCGGCACCGCAGAGCAGGTCGACCTGGTCCGAAGGGCTGACGTCCGCGGCGACCTCGCCGGCATCGCGGCACCGACACTCGTCGTCGTCACCACCGCCGACCCGCTCATCTCCCCGACCCTCCAGCGGGAGGTCGCCGCCGCCATCCCCACCGCCGAGGTCGCCGAACTCGCCACCGGGCACCTGCCGTTCGTCGAACGCCCGCAGGAATGGCTGAAGCTCATCAGCGACTTCCTCGCACGGAACCAAAGGCACTGACAGGACGCACCGCAACCGTCGGCGGCCAGATGGCTCCCCACCAACTGGCGGCCGGCGGGGAATCCCGACTGGCCACCGACACACCAGCGGAGCGTGGTGACTGCCGGTCGGGGTGGGCATGGAAGTTCGTTGCCCGGGAGGGAGCGGGGAGCCGGGGGAGGGGACCCTGGAGGCGAGGCCGCCCTGCGCCGGGTCGCCCTTTCTCACACCCCTCAGTGGTGTAGAGGCTTACCAAGCTCGGTGAAAGCGAACGTCTCGCCCTGAAACCCACTACCAACGAGCGAACCGGTCACCTCAAACGTGATCGGTAAAGGCGGGCCGACGGCGCGGCCGAGAATCTCGCCGTCGCAGCGGACGCGGGTCGGCGCGCGCGCAGTGCGCAGGGCCCCTTCAGACCCTGACCGACTGGGAGTACTACCCCCAGGCCCTGGAACAAGCCGTACGTTACACCTGGCAGACCACCGGCGGCGTACCGATCCTGGTGACCGAGAACGGCATCGCCACCACCGACGACACCCGCCGCAGCGACTACACCCGCACCGCCCTGCACGGCCTGCGCGCCGCCATGGACGACGGCATCGACGTACGCGGCTACATCCACTGGTCACTGCTCGACAACTTCGAATGGGTCGCCGGCTACAAGCCCACCTTCGGCCTCGTCGCCGTCGACCGCCACACCTTCGCCCGCACTCCCGAACCCAGCGCCCACTGGCTCGGCGCCCTCGCCCGCGCCGGCCACCTCACCTCCTAATGCTTTTGT